>CBDAFF010000080.1:0-142080 GCA_965195195.1 uncultured Anaerolineales bacterium
ATCAAGTCCAGGTTTTGCACTCCGGCTTCCTCTCCACGCTGGTTCACACCAGCGCAGTTGCCTTCGGCTAGCGGTTCGTCGGATCAACGCCCGCAGAGGACTTTCACCTCCTAGCTATCGCCCATGCCGGGCGTACACAAAGTCCGCCCAAGCATAACACTCGGGCGGACTTCATTTCACTCGCTACTGGGATGTAGATTAAGCCTCTCGGAATTCGCCTTCGACGACTTCTTCGTCGTCCGCGCTGTCCTGGCTGTCGGTTCCTTCAGCTTGTGGTTCAGCCTCCTGAGCATACATCTGCTGGCTCAGTGCATGACTGGCCTGGTTTACTTCTTCTGTCAGTCGCTTTATTTCCGACAAATCTTCGCCTTGAATAACTTCTCGCAGCTCAGCGATTTTCTCTTCGATCTGCTCTCTATCTTTCGCCGGCACTTTCTCGCCCAAATCTCGCAGGGCTTTTTCCGCCTGGTAGGCGAGCGAATCGCCTTCATTCCGGGCGTCCGCCAACTCACGCCGTTTGCGGTCATCTGCCGCGTGGGATTTTGATTCCTGAACCATCCGCTCTACATCATCCTTATCCAGATTCGTGGATGCCGTGATGGTTACTTTCTGTTCCTTTCCCGTCGCTTTGTCCTGTGCTTTTACATTGATGATCCCGTTTGCGTCGATGTCAAACGTCACTTCAACCTGAGGCAAACCCCGCGGCGCGGGGGGAATACCCTCAAGGCGAAACCGCCCGAGGGTCATATTATCAGGTGCCATCGGTCGCTCACCCTGCAGAACATGGATGTCGACTGCTGTCTGGTTGTCCTCCGCCGTGGAGAAGATCTCGGCCTTCTTGATCGGGATTGTGGTGTTGCGTTCGATCAGAGTCGTCATCACACCGCCGAGCGTTTCTACACCCAGCGAGAGGGGTGTAACATCGAGCAGCAGAACATCCTTGACCTCACCGGCGAGCACACCTCCCTGAATAGAGGCGCCAATAGCCACAACTTCATCCGGATTGACGCCCTTATGGGGCTCTTTTCCCGTCAGTTCACGGACAAGGTCCTGCACCATGGGCATTCGCGTTGCCCCACCGACAAGTACAACTTCATCTATTTTCTCTATCTTGAGATTAGCGTCTTTTAGCACGGCCTTGAAAGGTTCCTTTATACGCTCGACGAGATCTTCAGTTAGCTGGTCAAACTTTGAGCGTGTCAGCTTCATGGTTAAGTGCTTCGGACCGGATGCGTCTGCGGTGATGAACGGCAGGTTGATATCCGTCTCTGTCACTGAGGAGAGCTCAACCTTGGCTTTCTCAGCCGCCTCACGTAACCGCTGCAGAGCTTGCCGATCCTCACGCAGATCGATCCCGTGTTCTTTCTTATATTCTTCGGCGATGTAGACGACGATCCGTTGATCCCAGTCATCGCCTCCCAAGTGCGTGTCGCCGTTCGTTGCTTTCACCTCGACAACGCCTTCGCCAACTTCTAGCAAGCTGACATCGAAGGTGCCGCCGCCCAGGTCGAAAACCAGGATGGTTTCACTCTCCTTCTTGTCGAGGCCGTAGGCCAGGGCTGCCGCTGTGGGCTCATTGATAATCCGCATCACTTCCAACCCGGCGATCTTTCCCGCGTCCTTGGTAGCTTGCCGCTGGGAATCGTTGAAGTAAGCCGGAACTGTGATCACGGCTTTGGTCACCGATTCGCCCAGATAGGCCTCGGCGTCTTTCTTTAACTTTGCCAGAACCATCGCCGAGATCTCTTGCGGAGTATATTCGCGACCGGTTGCCGGTATCTTCACCTGTGCGCCACCCGCAGAACCCTTAATTACATCGAAGGAAACCATCTTGCGTTCGCCCTCGACCTCGTCAAAATGCCGTCCGATGAATCGCTTAATGGAGTAAACCGTGTTCTCGGAGTTCACAACAGCCTGTCGTTTGGCCGTCTGGCCGACGAGGCGTTCGCCATTTTTCGCAAACGCAACCACAGAGGGGCATAAACGTCCGCCCTCCGCGGTGGTGATCACTGCCGGATCGCCGCCTTCCATTACCGCGACGACGCTGTTCGTTGTTCCTAAGTCAATACCAATAATCTTCGCCATTGTTTATCACCTCTTATGTTAATCTGATAGCTTTATCATAGGCGAATTACGCTAGAGAACTATTAACGCCCCATAGGAGATAGATATGCTCCTGACCCGTCATTAATTCTATAGGTGGCATTAATAATGGGCTGTCCACCGGGTTGTTTAACATATGGGTTGCGATCTTCGCAACCGGTCACGTAAGACGGCTTGCGATCACAGCGTCTGTTTGTATAGATCCTGCCGATGTCCAACCCGGGCGCTCTGTGGATCATGCGCATTTATTCATCTTCACCGAGAAGATCGTTAAAATCTAAGGACAACATAATGGAGATTCCATGAGTGAATTGAAACGGTTCCGAGAAGAGAAAGATAAATTTTTTCTGCATGACCACCATAGTCCACTCGATGACGAACAAAAGGGAGATTTCAGTGGGTTGAGATATTTCGCGGAGAATCCCGATTTGCATATTCAGGTTGAAATCGAGCGATTCCCAGAAGGGGACCGGATCCCGATACAGACGAATACGGGAGCTGTGCAGTCCTATGACAGATTTGGCCGTTTCCACTTTAAGGTTGATGGAGAGGATGCTGAACTCACCGTGTTCCAGAACGAGCATGGTTTCTTCCTGCCCTTCGCGGACTCGCTCGCTGGTCAGGAAACGTACGGAGCCGGTCGATATCTCGAGCCGGAATTACTCCCCGACGGACGACTGCTTGTCGACTTCAACCTGGCTTATAACCCCTATTGCGCATACAACGCCAATTGGTCCTGCCCCATCACCCCAGCCGAGAACAGGTTGAGTGTGCCCATCAGGGCAGGGGAGAAGGTTTTCGAGCTGCATTAATCAGGCGCGGCTAACCACAAAACGCGAGTCTCAAACTAGCCGCTTCAAGCGACACCCAGGATCGTAAGGATCCGCCAAAGGTGTCGCTTATGCGTAATAACTTACTATCTTCGCTTTGACGCATAGATTTCAAGATTCTTCTCACAAAACTCTCACCTACAGCTAACATCCGTCTCATATGGTGGAGATAACCTTAAAGACGAAAAGGTAAATGAAAAACAGCGAATCAAACAATCCAAAATCCTCAAAAAAACAATATCCGCAGGTTTACGAGAAGGTCATCCCCATTGCATTGGTGATTCTCTTCATGGCTACTGTCTTTATGCTTCTAGTAATTGCCGCCGTCGTACTCGGAATTTTCCCGGGGAGCGGTTAATTATTCAGCGGAGAGCATACCGGGGCTCTTACAGGCTTGATCACATTATCTTTCATGAGGAGTAGAAATGACATTTACAAATACCATAATCCCATTTATTTCAAGCATTGTGAGTTTCGTCTTCGCTGTATTCATCTTCAAACGCTACGCCGATCGCGGAGGAACGCATCTACTCGTTTGGGGAATCGGTATGATTTTCTACGGGATCGGTGGTTTCTGCGAGGCTTATTTCGGCGCCCTTGGTTGGAATTCCTTGATCTTCCGGATGTGGTACTTATTCGGCGCAATTTTGGTCGCCGCATGGCTTGGCCAAGGAACGGTCTACCTGCTGGCAAAACGCAATTGGGCTAACGCGCTAACGGCGCTGCTCATCCTGGCTTCTGTCTACGCTGCATTTCGCGTGTTCACCGCCGAACTCGACCCCACACTGATGACCTCCAGCATCCACACCGGCAGTGAACTGAGCGGCCATGCCATCATCACACCGGGCATCCGCACTCTAACCCCTATATTTAATCTCTACGGCACCGTAGCGCTGGTCGGCGGAGCGGTATATTCAGCCTACATCTTCTGGCGCAAGCGGATTCTTCTTCATCGAACTCTTGGGAACCTAATGATCGCTGTGGGAGCTCTCGCTCCCGCCTTTGGTGGTGCCTTCAGTCGTTTCGGAATATCAGGTGCCCTCTATTACGGAGAGTTTTTTGGCGCCATTATGTTATTCGCTGGTTTCATCAGGGCGACGACCCCCATGAAAAATACGGAGCCCCAGCTAGCGCCCACTCCTACCGGTGATTGAGTTAGGGGATCCTTATCGAGCCCACGCCTGGGACACCTCTTTAGTCAGGCAGAAGGGGTCTCTCGCAGGGTATTAATTCACTCTGGTGAGATGGAAGCAGGGGCCGACGTACGGGTCGGCCCCTGCGATAAAATTCGGATTAGAACCAACACACTTAGACTCAGCAGCTTCTTACTCTAACGATCGCCTTCATCCTTTCTCAAATTGAGCCCGACTGCGATAGTGATACACAAGCAGTAGAATCAAGAATTGAATCAGCGCGGTAATAACGGTCGAAAACTGTTTAAAATAAAAAACCAACAGATTCACCCCCACTAACGAAAGCAATAAACCCGCAGCTGCAAGCGTGAGGCCGAACCCCTCGCGCTTCACAAGAAGCAAAATGACGGCGATGATCAGCAGTAAACCAACCAGGCCCTCAAGAATCGTGAGTGTCGCAAACCATAGGAGCCCCGACTTGCTTGTAACCAGGCCAAGCGAAAGCAAATCATCGATCCAGGCTGACAATATTTCTGGATTATTGATGCCCGAGAGAAGCCCGGCAAAGTCCACTACCGTTACAATACCTAGCGCAAGCAGCGCACCAATAAGAATCGCCTTCAGTCTACCCAGCGTAATCCAGCGACGTTCCCACTGCTGTACATAGTCAATAAACCTCTCGAACGCACTTTTTCTGTCTGGAACGACCTGAAGAGATTCTGAATCGATAAACTCCTGTAATCGCCGCGCCAGGTTCCGGTAATCGATGTGGTCTGCATGCTGGGCGATTCTTTCCAAACGGTCTTCGAGATTCTTGCGCTCCTCTGATTCGAGATCGTGGTCCAGAACTTCCCCCATCTCGCCAAGCGCTCGATATAACTCATCGCGGATACTGAGGGACGGCGGACGCCTGACGTGCAGGTAGAGCCACACCACGAGTAAGAAGAAAGCATAAATAATCGGTGCCGCCGCGGGGTAGAAGTAGTCGTTGCTCTGGGTGATGAATTTGCCTACTTCATCGATGAACAACCCCACCCCGATACCCGCCAATATCGCGCTGAGCGAGTATGCCCAACGGTTGGTTAAAATCAAGGACAACAATACGGCGGAAAACAGCGCCAGCCCGCCCCACAACACATGAGCGATGTGAATTTCCCCGCCGCCGAATTGAGGATAGCCGGTTAATTCGAGGAAGAGCCTAACAAGCGTCACGGTGAACGCAAAGCTCAAGAGCGTATACCATAAGTATTTTTCGACACCCCCGCGCCGAACAGGCAACCGTACGCGACCACCCGAACGCTTCATGCCCACTTCATTACCTTCCCGCCCTCTGCTCCTGAAGACGAGGCGGAGATAAGCGAATCAAGGCCACGCTGGCAAGGAACGCCGCCCCAGCGCCGAAGAGAAAGGGTGCGCCGGGTCCAAACCCACTCCAGGCCCCAATCCCTTGCCACAGTACTCCGGCGATGATACTGGCCGGCAGGGCAACAAGTCCGATTACAGCATGGAGAACCCCGTACGCTGTCCCGCGCTGATGGGAGGGGACTAAATCGGCGACAAATGCCCTGGCTACACCTTCCGTCAACCCGTAGTACACGCCATAAAGCGCCATAAGCGCCCAAGCATGCCATCCAACCGAAGCTCTCGCAAAACCTAGATACACCACGACATATAAAGCCCACCCGACCATGAGAATCCGCTTACGACCGACTTTATCCGACAACGCCCCGGCGGGTGCTGAAATGATTGTGTATATCAGGCTGAATACCATCATCATCGCCAGAATATTCACTACGGAAAGTCCTGTCGTTTTCGCCCGCAGAATGAGAAAGGCGTCCGAGGAGTTCCCCAGCGTAAAAAGGGCCATGATAAGGATGTAATTCCGGAAAAGACGATTGGTGGACATCAGCCCACCCCGTGTTTTCTCCTCCTTCTTCTCTATCGGCTCGGATCCATGCTCGGAGCCGATACCCTTACCTGGCTTGATCTCCTGTGCGCCGACCGCCAGCGTGATGACAGCCAGCACCGCGGGGATGATGCTGATCAACACAACAGTTTGAAACGTCGCGCGGGACAACTCGGCAGCGCCGCGCTGCGAGACGAGGATAATGGCGATGGCCAGCCCTATCCCCACAACCGCCCCGGCAGTGTCGCCCGCGCGGTGTAGGCCAAAGGCAAATCCTCGTCGGCTTTCCGGGATGCTGTCTGCTATCAGCGCATCCCGCGGGGCGGTCCGCAATCCTTTCCCAATTCGATCTACGAAACGCACCCCCAGCACTGCTCCCCAGCTCGTCGCCACATAAAGGAAGGGTTTTGCAAGCGTCGATACTGAATAACCAAGCACCGCCAGCGGTTTGCGCATCCGCAATCGGTCGGAGAGCCAGCCGGAGGCCATCTTCACCAAACTGGAGACAGCCTCAGCCACACCTTCAATTAACCCGATGAAAGTTGTCCTTACGCCGAGGACGCTGAACAAAAATAGCGGTAAAAGGTTAATCACCATCTCGGAAGAGATGTCGGTTAAGAAACTGGTCAGCGTGACCACCCATACATTGCGCGGCAGGGACTCCCGTTGATCGTTTTCCGTTCGAATATCTGGTTTTGGATCATTCATGGTATCGTTCACGTTCTCTCTGCATCCTCATCTTCAATCGACCCTTTGCTTGTTGTCACCGCCAGCGAATTTTTCCACCTATTTCATCACTATGAATTTCGACCTCCTGGTCTCCTAGCTGCAATAGAATGCGCCATCCTGATGTCAGCGCCTGTGTGCAATTCTCGTCAGGGTGCGGGTACTCCAGGCACCCGTCACTCCATACAACGAAAGTATACGAGAGTACTTTGATAAGGCTTGGATCTTCGCCTCTAGCCTCCGCCAACGCATGGATTGCTGCTGGTACCGCTGGAGGATAAGGCTCATCTTCGGCGAGCCCGGGCTTCTGTAACGGATCGCCCAACAATCCGCTCAGGAGCAAGATCGTCCCTCCATCTCGCCCGAAGTACACCACAATCAGACGGTCATGCGACCAAATTCGTGCCGACGATAGTTCGTCCGCCGTGTCCTTCCGGGCATCTTCAAGCAACGCTTGTAGGTGAATAACGCCTCGCTCGCGCTCGTCTGCATTCTCAAATTTATAAATCTCGGAGATTTCCCCGTTCAGCATAACCGCCCGTGAGTCCACGTCGAAAAGCGGCGCATCCAAACCTACGGTGACAATCGCGGCGCCGGCATCCTCCAGGGCATTCAAGAGGTCGTCGATCGACTCGTACGGCTGTGCCTGCGGAGTCCCTGTTCGACCACATGCACAGATGATAAAAACCAGGGACAATGCCAGAATACGCCTTCCAATCATCGAACACATCTCCATGTTCACACTATCAAACCCAAATCACTTCATCCTTCTAAGCCGGTATCCTCAGGTGCAGAATAGCGATCGTGCCATTTAAATCCCTTTGATCCTTAGGCATAACCGGTCTCCAAGTGAATTGACTCACACAAGTTCTGCGCCTATGCTGGTGCCCACGAAACGATGGGCGACGCGTCGCTCCTAGAATAGAGCCGAGGGACTAAAGATGGCAAACGAAGTGTACATCATCGCCGCCGTACGCACACCCGTTGGCGTAGGCAGACCTGACCGCGGGGATCTTTATCCAATCGCTCCTGTTGATCTTGCGGCCCGAGTCCTCAACGAGGCACTGCGCCGCAGCGGCTTACGCCATGAACAAATTGAGGATGTCATTCTCGGTTGCGTTACGCCGATGGGCGATCAGGGAGCCAATATTGCCAGGCTGGCACTTCTGCAGGCGGGCTTTCCCGTTGAAGTGCCAGGGATCCAAATTAACCGTATGTGCGGCTCCGGCCAACAAGCAGTTCATTTCGCCGCCCAAGCGATTCTCGTCGGAGATATGGATCTGGTCATCGCCGGCGGCATCGAGATGATGTCTCATCAACCAATCGGCGCGGACTGGCCTGAGTCCTGGCCGGAGGATTTTCCTTACCCGTTAATACACCAGGGCCTCAGCGCAGAGTTAATGGCCGAGAAATGGCACCTGTCACGCGATGCCCTTGATGATTATGCTTTCCAGAGTCATGTGCGCGCTGGTGTTGCGATCCGTGAGGGTCGCCAAGAAAGCCAAATTCTTCCCATTCAGGTTCCCGATGGTAATGGAAAGACGCGAATGATCACGGCTGACCAGGGTGTACGGATGGAGCCGGAGAGGGAAAAAATGGCATTACTGCGTCCGGTCTTTAAAGAAGACGGCGTGGTTACAGCGGGAAACAGCAGTCAAATAAGCGACGGCGCTGCGGCGCTGCTCCTGGCTTCCACCGACGCCGTCCGCGAAAACAATCTAAAACCATTGGCACGCATTGTAGCGCGTGCCGTCATCGGATCCGATCCGGTGCTGATGCTCGACGCACCCATCCCGGCGACGCGAATGGTGCTCTCTAAAGGGGGAATGACTCTCGACCAGATCGATATTATTGAGATTAATGAAGCGTTCGCTTCCGTCGTTCTGGCCTGGTTTGAGGAACTCCACGCAGACCCTGAGAAGGTCAATCCTGATGGGGGCGCCATTGCCCACGGGCACCCGCTTGGTGCAACCGGTGCGGTCTTAATGACAAAACTGCTCCATGAGCTCGAGATGTACAACACCCGCTACGGATTGCAGGTCATGTGCATCGGTCATGGCATGTCTACAGCGACAATTCTGGAGCGGCTTCAATAGGACTTCGCGAATATATCTCTTCCCGGGAGCTGAAGAGATTCGCTCCCGGCTTTGTGGCTATTATCAAAGGAGAAAAACCGCTGCTCCGCTAATCAAGCCTGCTAGAACCACGAACCCGAACGCGCGTGAAACCAGGCGTCTCAACCGCGGGGTACCCAAGACCATCGCCATTACGGCTTTCGCTATTGTGTTCATGATCGTCGCCAGGATGATGGCTATCGCCGCAACCCGCGCATCCAACAGACCCTTCATTGACAGATTAGACACACTCAACGTGATCGAGTCGACATCCGTGATCCCCGCGAGTATGCTGGCAATATAAACGCCCGTGCTGCCAAAATACTCGTTTGCAGCTTCGACCGCTACGAGGACGACAGCGAAAACAAGCCCGAAAGTAATGGCTGTTTTTAACCGCAGCGGGTTTGATAATTCAACGCCCCCATGATCACCTTTCTCTTCTGCGCGCCCGCGGCGCCATAATATGTAAACGGCGATCACGCCAGCGATAAGCATCGTTGCGAGAGGGACAACTACCTGGCTCACCAATTCGGGGTTCACAACAGCAACTTCAACCAGCACGCGCGGAAACATCACACAGGATGCGATCAGGATTCCCTCTGCCAATACAGTAGAAAGCCCCGCATTCGTTTTGCTCCTCCCGGCGAAGCTCAATGTTGTGGCGGTGCTGCTGACCAAACCACCAAGAAGCCCGGTGATGCCAACGCCCCGTTCTGGCCCAAGATATTTCATCAGCACATAGCCCAGGAAGCCGATCCCAGAAATGAAAACAACGAACAGCCAGATCTGGAAGGGATTCAGAACTCCGAAAGGACCAAATCCTTCGTTGGGGAGCAGGGGCAGCACAACTGCCGTTATGATTGAGAACTCCAGCGTTGCCCGCAGGTCCTCGGCGCTCATGCGTCGGGCAGCTCCGTGCAAACGCGGTTTCAAAGCCAAGATCAGCGCCGTGATTACACCGAGCGCTGCTGCAACCGCCGGTTGGTTCCAAATCATCATCGCCCCAAAAAGCGGCACCAACAGCGCTGTTACCTCGGTGGTGATCCCCTCTTCGACCCCCCGCAACGACGATGCCAGCAGACTCGCCCAAAGAAGAAGGATCAGCCCCAAATAAACGGCTAAAAAGATAAGGGGACCATACTGGTCCGTGAGGAAGGCCGCGACCGCCCCCAGGAGCGCCATTAGAGCGAAGGTTCGGATTCCACCGAATTCCTGTTCACCGCTCCGCTGTTGGACAAATTCGCGCTCCAACCCAATCAGCGCCCCGATGAGCAGGGCTGCTGCAAATCGCCACCATGGCTCCAGGTTGAGTAGCTGTGTTATCAAGGGTCACCTCCCCGGGAGAAATCCTTGCGCTCTGTCGAGAGCCGAGCTTGCTAAGTCCAGTATACTGTACAGGATATTTCGGTTATCGCGGAGTGATTCATAGAAAGGCAGTTCACTTATGGAACGAGTCGCCGCTGTACAAATGAGACCCGAATTACTTAAAGTCGAAGCGAACCTTCAATCCATCCTCCTCAGCTTCGAAGAGGCAGTGACAGCCGGAGCCGGTCTGGTTGTCTTCCCTGAATGCGCTCTCTCC
The DNA here is from genome assembly GCA_965195195.1 of uncultured Anaerolineales bacterium. Taxonomy (GTDB): domain Bacteria; phylum Chloroflexota; class Anaerolineae; order Anaerolineales; family E44-bin32; genus E44-bin32. Next base: position 10,395 of record CBDAFF010000080.1, read on the forward strand.
GGCTATGACTTGAGTCTAAGTGAGGCGCAGGCTGTAGCCGAGAGCATCCCCGGTCATCTGAGTGAGCGCTTATCGCAAGCCTGCAAAGAACTGAACGCAACGATCATGGTAGGAACTCTTGAAAGGGACGACAGCGGCCGCATTTTCAACACAGCGCTCGTAACCGGACCGGATGGAATCCTCGGCCGATACCGGAAAACCCACTTACCCCACCTTGGCATTGATCGCTTCCTCGCCTCCGGCGAGGAATTACTCCCACCGTTTAAGACACCCATCGGCCGGGTGGGAACGCTCATCTGCTATGATCTGCGCTTCCCTGAGCCTTGTCGTGCGCTCGCGCTCATGGGCGCCCAGATCGTATTAATCTCCACCGCCTGGCCCAGCGCCGCCACCCTCTACCCGGATTTTGTCGCCCGGACTAGAGCCGCCGAGAACGGCATCTTCCTCGTAGCCGCCAATCGTATCGGCGAGGAGCACGGGGCGCACTATCTGGGTCATAGTCTCATCATCGGACCAGACGGCGAAGTTCTGGCACAAGCTGGAGGAGAAGAAGAAATTATCCTCTATGCCGATATCGACCCCTCGCTCGCTGATCAGAAGCGGCGTGTTTTCCTCGCCGGAGAATATGAACTCGATATCTTTAACGACCGGCGCCCCAAACTCTACGGTGAGATCGTAAGCTAAAAAAGGTCGTCCAAAATTTCTTGTCGCCCACGTCTATTCAATGCAGACGCGGGCATTCTGTTAACACGAGGTGAGTCTTATCCTACGATCGACTCCTATGTGGCTCGTGCAACCTTCAGTTGTATGCCCATCAGCCATTTGCTGATTTCGGCGACAATGGCGGGGACAAACAACAAAGGCAGCACGATCTGCCATTCAGCCCAACCCAAAGGAACGGTGTTGAAAATGGGTTGAAGGAAGGGAATATAAATAACGGCGAGCAATAACAGCATTGACGATGTCACCGCATAGAGCATCCACTTGTTGCTGAAAAGCCCGATCTTATGCAAGGGATAGCGCTCCGAACGAACGGTGAACGCACGAAGGAGCTCGGAGAAGGAAAGCGTGACGAAGGCCATCGTCTTCGCCTCTTCCGGAATTCCGGGATAAAGTTGGATGCCCATCCAATATGCGAACAACGTGACGCCGGCGATGGCGATGGTCTGGATCCCAATGCGAGCGCGCATTGGGCGGTTGATCACAGGCTCGTCAGGGGGCCGTGGGGGTTGACCCATAATATCCGGATCCCCTTTTTCCATCCCCAATGCAAGTGCGGGGGCACCATCTGTGATCAGGTTAAGCCATAGGAGTTGAATAGGAGTCAGCGGCGAGGGGAGCCCCGCCAAGATGGCAATAAAGATAACCGCAATTTCTGCCATGTTGCAGGAAAGTAAATAAAAGACAAACTTACGAATGTTGCTGTAGATAACACGCCCTTGCTCGACGGCATCGACGATACTGGCGTAATTGTCGTCTGTAAGGACCATGTCCGCCGCTTCCTTAGCGACATCCGTTCCGGTAACCCCCATTGCCACACCGATATCCGCCCGTTTCAACGCCGGTGCATCATTTACGCCGTCCCCGGTCATAGCGACGATCTCACCGCGTGATTTCAGCGCATCGACGATGCGTACCTTATGCTCTGGAGAGACGCGCGCGAAGACATCGTTAGTTGCAACTTTCTCTTTGAGCGCCGCATCATCCATGTCATCCAGCTGCGATCCTGTCAGGACTCCATGCCCCGTCTGGAGTAAGGCAATCTCTTCGGCTATCTCCTCCGCTGTATCTGGGAAATCGCCAGTGATCATCAACGTACGAATACCTGCCCGGCGCGCCTTCTCGATAGCGGGTTTGACTTGCGGACGCGGCGGATCGATCATACCCATCAGGCCAACGAATATTAAATCGCGCTCGACCTTCTCCGGTGTAGCATCGTCGGGGACATCGGGTTCCACGCGAAAAGCCACTGCAATGACCCGCAAGGCAGAACGTGCCATGCGAGCATTCGCCTCATAGATGTGTTCACGGACCTCATCTGTCATCGGTGCAGTTGTGTCGTCCATCTTCTGATATTGGGTACACAGATCTAATATGACATCCGGGGCCCCTTTTATCGCCGCGATCTCCCATTCTCGTAATTCGCTGTCATAGAACGGGCTTGCATCATCCGGCGCCGGATCGACGATCTTATGTACCGTTGTCATCCGCTTGCGGGAAGAATCAAAGGGGATCTCATCGATCCTTGGATACGCTTCTTCTAGTCTGTCCCGGAAGGCTCCCGCTTTGGCCGCGGCGATTAATAACGCCGCCTCTGTTGGATCACCGATTACACGAGAAGCGTCATCCCCATCCTTCGTTGGTTCAGCCTCAATCTGTGCATCATTCGCTAACGTGGCAACCCATAAAACCGTCGTCGAGGCGGGATAATCGTGCAAGTTCACTGCGCCGCCATCAACCTTGAAATCCCCGGTTTGACCAAACCCTCCCCCTGATATTTCGAAGGTCGTGCCATCAACCCACATGCGTGTCACGGTCATCTGGTTCTGTGTGAGCGTACCGGTCTTATCCGAGCAAATCACTGTCGTCGATCCCAACGTCTCGACGGAGGAAAGTCGTCGTATGAGTGCATGACGGGTGATCATCTCCCGCATTCCAAGCGCAAGCGTGATCGTCACGACGGCAGCCAGTCCCTCCGGCACAGCGGCAACAGCCAGGCTGACCGCGACCAGGAACATCTCAAGCGGCGCAATCCCCCGAAGCCAGCCGACCCCAAACACAAGCAAGCATACGACCAGAGCTGCTATCCCGAGCGCTTTCCCGAGCTGGTCAAGCTTGCGCTGCAGCGGAGTCGGTTCCTCGTGCACAGCCTGGAGCATGGCCGCGATCATGCCGATTTGCGTACGCATTCCTGTGCTGACAACAACGCCGCTGCCGCGGCCGTAAGAAACTACTGTCCCACTGAAGGCCGTATTACGGCGATCGCCAAGCGCCATATCCTGTGTGAGGACGAGGTGAGCATCTTTCGTGACTGGCACGGATTCGCCTGTTAGAGCAGCCTCTTCAATGCGCAAATTGACCGTTTCAATCAACCTCAGATCGGCGGGGATGAAATTCCCTGCTTCCAGAAACACGACATCGCCCGGGACCAATTCGCGCGCTGGGCAGGTCTGTCGATGTCCTTCACGTAGAACAAGTGCGTCCGGAGCGGCAAGCCGCCTGAGCGCCGCTAGTGCCTCTTCAGCCTTGCGTTCTTGCACAACACCCAGAATGGCGTTTAGCACCACAATGGCCAGGATGGCAGCGGCTTCGATATAATCACCGAGGATCGCGGCTGCCAGCGCCGCAACGATGAGAACAATGACGATGAAATTGTTGAATTGCTCGAAAATCAACTGAAACAAAGATGGTTTTGCGGCTTCTTCAAGTTCATTGGGGCCGAATTGCTCAAGGCGCCGACTCGCTTCTTCATCACTTAACCCTTGCTTGGGCGATGTTTGGAGCGCCTGAACGATCTCCGTTGCCTCCAACACATGCCAAATATCTTCTCCGTTTACAACAGCTTCAAGAGGGGGTTCAGATGAGGGAATGTCTTCCATAGAATCCAATTTGTATTACTCCATTACATAACTTAGGGGCATGAATGCCCCGGCGCGCGAATTATAGCACGCTGGCGTTTGGATTCTGCTGACAACAACAGCACAAGTAGCCGACAAGCTGACCATCGCCATCATCCATCGCGTGGTTGGTTTTTATGGTTCTCCCCCAGTTTGTGTGGTTGATCTGGCGGATTTGCGATACCCTGAACATAAGTAAATCGTGGGAGCCGGCCCGTGTGTCGGCCCGACGCCCTCATGCAGCCTGTTATTCTCAACCTCCCGCAGGTTTCGAACCTGCGGGAGGTTTAACGCGCGTATCTCATAGCGCAGGCTGCGCCTGCGACCGGAAGCAGAGCTTCCGCACTACCACATACAACCAACAACCTCTCCCCGGCGTGGGAAGAACCACGATGTACACCCCAGGAGCGCTGATAAGTGTTCCTAAGAGACGTCCCTTTGAAACGAAAACCCGAATCGGTCGTTGTCAGGGGGTGAATAGACTAAAGACAGTGGGGGGAAGAAAAGAAAAAAAGCGATTCATCACATCTGCGGGTTCCGGTATTTAAAAGGTTCATCAACTGAGGCATCCGCGTTTATGTCTCCTTTCCACAGTAATACGGAGGAGAACCTTTTTATTCTTCTTTCCATGGAAATACTTAGGGCTCGTTACCATCCGAGTCCGCATTTGGCTGTAGCCGCGTCTTGATAGAAATGAGGGATAAGCCAGGCGCTGTTTATAAGCTTAAGATCAAATCAATGTAATCCAGCAAATGTCCCGTGATCAGGAAATGATCGCGCACGTGCTCCTTAGCCTGTCGGCCCAATTTCTGGGCCAGGTTTTTATCTTCAAGCAGGGCGATTATTTTCTCCGCGAATCCATCATAGTCATGAGGTTCGAGCAGATAGCCGGTGACGCCATCTACCATCTGTGTCGGGATTCCGCCAACATTTGAAGCGACCACCGGTGTTCCCTTCCACATCGCTTCGGTGATAACGAGCCCAAACCCTTCGCGCGTCGACTTCTGGATCACAATATCCGAGATGCGCTGCATAACATTGACGAGGATCGGATCGTCCCCGCGCACAAAGAGCACATCGCCGCGAGCGAGAAAATCCTTGGCAACTTCTGTCATCTGTGCCAGGATCCTTGCCCCCTCCGGATCGTCGCTGGCCATGTTGTACACAAATATTAAACGGCAATCGACTTGTTCTTTGACGCGCTCAAAAACCTTCAAAACACCTTCGGGGTCCTTCCAGGGGTCGAAGCGCGAAACCTGGGTGATAATCGGTTTATCCGTTGGAATTTTATACTGGGTCAGATAATCTTCGATCACCTGGTCAGAGAGGTCCATATTCTTCGGGGAAAGAGGGTCGATGGAGGGGGATATGATATCTTGCTCGATCGCAAGGTCAGGGACCTTATAACGCTCAGAGGAGACGATCATGCGGTCGTACTCAACAACGTATGGTTCCATGAAAGCCCAAGCCTGTGGGTTCGGTTTCGTAATATCAATGTGGCAACGCCAGACCCAGGGAGATGTATGAGCTACGGCACGAACCAACGCGCATGGCTGTGGATCATGAATGATGACATAGTCGTGATCGAGAAAAGCAAAGCGAGCGAATTTCTCGTTAATAAACTTGTAAATCTCCAGTTCCTCTTCTGAAAAAGACAGTTCCTGCCCTTGAAGCGCGTTGTGGAACTTCTTCGTTACCTCGAAGAAATCTGGGATTCCATGCAGGACTCGCCAATCCGTGCGGATTCCCAGATCGTTCATCAACAACACGAAACTATCTAAAATTTCTGCGACTCCACCACCGTAACTGGTTGCGTTCACATGGGCAACCGTAGCGCCTTGAAGTGTTTTTGCCTTCTCCCGGATTTCTTTCAAGACCGCATCGTCGGCGATCCCACGATAATCTTCGAAATGTTTAATTCTGTTTTTCATTAATGAGAACCCTCGTCTTGATTTGATTTTTTTACTACTCCATCTTCTCGCCGCCCGGTCTTTCTGAGAAGCGAAGTAGATGCAATCGTTTTAGATTGGATTCAGCAGCCTGGATATGAATTGAGCCTCTTATCTCATAACCTTGATAGTTTTTTTAGCCCGCATACGCCCGCTTACCGCTAGCGGCAATTCTATCATCAATAGCCCCCCTTTGTATGCCTACAAATCAAGCATCTTCCCCTTTTGGAGATCCACGGGTGACCAGGGCGGATAATAGCCAAACACCGCTATCGCGTCCACCATCGCCAGAATGTTCTCGGGTGGATTGGCCCTGGTTCACGAGTACAGAGGGAATGATTATCAAGGTGCAGCCCTTGCCTTATTCGCTGCTTGGGAGAGTTGCGGACTTACGAGCTGTAACCTTCGCACTGAAGACCATCTGTCGAATGGATTCGCTGCTCGGACCTTGGTCATCGCCCAGGCAATAAGGTTTCGCTTTCCCGCCTTCCATAACCATAGCCACCTGACTTAAGCCATCCTCTACGGCGATACGCTCTTCGGGATCAAGCTGCTCCATAGCAGTTTCAATTATGGATTTATCGAGATAAACCGGCGTGAGCTTCACGTCGACGAAGCCGGCGGACTCGATGGCGTCAATATACTCCTCCACATCCAACGCACCAGCGAGGCACCCAACCCATGCGCTCAAGTTGTCTTTTATCCCCTCGGGGAGGGTTCCATCGGTGACGATATCGCTTACAGCCAGGCGACCTCCCGGTCGCAACGCGCGGTAGGCCTCACGGAAGACCTGAGGCTTGTCTGGACTTAGATTGATGACGCAGTTCGAGATCACGACATCCGCGGTCTCATCGGCGACCGGAAGGTTCTCGATCTCCCCCAATCGGAATTCAACATTCTCCGCGCCAAGGTTCTCTTTATTGAGGCGTGCTTTCTCGATCATCTCGGCGGTCATGTCGATACCGATAACGCGGCCAGATTCGCCAACTTTCTTCCCCGCCAGAAAGCAGTCGATTCCACCGCCCGAACCAAGGTCTAACACGGTCTGACCCGACTCAAGCGAAGCAAGCGTCACCGGATCGCCGCATCCCAAGGAGAGTTCAGCCACCTCACCGGGCAAGGACTCCACGTCCGGGTTATCGTAAATGTGTGCAAGCTTCGTATTGATCCCATCTACTGCATCGGGTGAAGAGCAGCCACAGCTGCTCTCAGAGGGTCCACAGCACCCGGCCTCACCCGTTGCCTTAAACTCAGCGGCGATGCTCCCATAGTGATCGCGGACTTGTGTACGAACGTCTACCCTCTGGCCCTGATCCTTATTCTCAGTCATTTTCACCACTCCTTTTATAGATATATTTACATACTTCGATGTTTTTACTCAAAAAAATTCTCGTAAATCAACTCAATCCACAAGTTCGACGGGGTGCTCAGGAGCGAAATTTTCGGCCACCTGGCAGCACCCTTCCGCCATCCGTTCCTGATTTAGCGTGTAGAGCACCTGTTTGCCGTGCCGCTCCGATCGCACCAGCCCAGCTGTCTTGAGAATTTTCAAGTGATGCGAAACCGTAGGTTGAGCCACATTGGTTTTCTCAACAATATCGTTCACACTCAATAACTCACAGCAGCAGATCGTCATAATTTTCTGACGAGTCTCATCCGCAATCGCCTTGGCAAACTCAACCGTGTCCACAGATTTTTGTTTCATATTGATATCCGTCTATAAAATATTATATCGATGTTCTTCAATATGTCAAGCGGGAAGCCAATTCCAACCGGGCAAAATAGGAGCCCTTTTGGTCCAGCGGACTCAAAGTGTTATCCATTAATTACTCTCTTCGGAAGGAGTGTCGAGGGGCTCGTGTTGCTTGACATTATTAATGGCGAGAGGGCGAAAGTCTAGTTCAACCCTGCCTCGTCGGATTCTGGATTGAGTTCCTGCATCCTACCCGACCCGAGGAAAATGACCCGTTCCGCGAGGTTTGTGGAGCGATCGGCGATACGCTCAAAATTATGTCCTGCAAATAGCAAGAACAGCCCTCCCGTGGTCATCTGTGGCTGTTCAGCTATGAACTCCATCAAACCACGGAAAAGTTTTTTATAAATTATGTCGATTTCATCGTCCATCGATGCGACCTGCTGAGCTATAGCTGCGTCGTCCTGGGCATATGCGTTAAGCGCCTGTTGAAGTATCTCGCTGGTCTTCTCGAACATCGACGAGAGCCCAAGCGGTATTTCAATCTGCTCTTCCTTTTGCATGCGCAGCACGATCGTTGCGATCCCGGCGGCGTGATCGCCCATTCGCTCAAGATCGCCGACCATATTCATAGCCGCGACAATTGCACGCAGGTCGCCTGCCGCGGGCTGCTGTGTGGCGATGAGCGAGAGGCTTCCCTCCTCGATATCGAAGCGCTTCTCGTTTATTGCAGCATCATCGGCGACGACCTCCTGCGCCAACACAGTGTCTCGATTCAGCAGCGATTCCATCGCTCGGGCAATGGCCCTGCTGGTCATCTCTCCCAGCTGTAGAACATCGTCCTTGAGTGCCGCTAGTTCACGATCCAGGGCGGCGCGCAGAGGCTGTTCTGTCGGTTGTTCGCTCATAACGTCATCCATCTTCTTTCACTCCTGATTGGAACCGACCGATTCTCTCCACCAATTCTATAGGACCCGACACATCACCGAAAACACCGCAATACTATCCCCCGTTTAGAAGATTTTATAGCGCTCAATCATAAGACTAAACGCTCCTGCGGAACTACTTACCCATACATTGTAATCCTACAATGAGAAACGAATCCTGTGTTCCATCAAATTACCGTAGCCCTGAATAAAACCTTCACGGAGTCTGTGGATAATAGTGGTAAATCTTGCGGTCGGGGTACAGCCGGCTGACATCGTCGTCAGCCTCCAAACCGCAGCTGCACATAATAATTAGATCATCCTCTCCAAAAGGCTCCACCAGGGGGAGCAATCGAGCGTATTCGAACCACTTATGGGTGTGAACGATGATCAAGGCCTCCTCCTGAGCGCTCTCCACTAAAGCGTCCATGGGCTCACGCGTAATCTGGTACAGGCCTCGCATCCCCAAAACCCGAATGGGAATATAGAAAACGATATTCACCATTACAAGTAGAGCAGCTATGCCAAACACCGATAGTCGCCGCCAGCGCACATCGCCGCGCCAATCGCCCAGCCAGCCACCCAACCAGGCTACACCCGCCGCACTGCAAATAGTCAACGACGGCAAACCCTCGTAGTAATAACGTGGGCCATACAACCACGACCCAGGCCAGTACATGACGTAGGCTACGACCAGACTTACGAAAACCGCGAGCACAAACTTACCGTCCCGCTTGGGACATAACACAATCAACCCAAAAGGGATGAACAACCAGGAAAGATAGGGCCAACCGAAGATGTCGTGGATTCCGGCGTTCAGGTTGAAGCGCACATTCTGTAGCGCCCAATACAGATTGTGTCCGCTCTCGGTTACGCCGATGTCGGCTCCAAAACCCAGACGATCATACGGCCACCACAACGTATATAGATTGCGAAAGGGGCTGCCGCCGAGCGCCCACTGCCAGATAAGTAATAGGCTGGCGACTCCACCGGTCACAAGCGCCAGAATCAGCAGCTTCTTTTTCTCCCCGGGTTTCCCTCGCGCCAGCAGATAAACTCCATGCAGGAGAAACGGGAATGCGACGGCAACTGCCGTCAGCGGGCGCGTGAGTGCCAATAGCCCCAAAGAACCTGCACCAGTAACAAGAACTAACCCATCAGGAGCCCGCTGATCTCTCGACACTCCTCTCAGCGGAAAGCTATCCAGCCATGCCAATTGAAAAACAAGCGCCAGAAACAAGCTCAATGTGTGCGATAAAAACGAACCGGAGAGCATGAGGAACATCGGGGAGCTCAGTGCCAGGAGTTCCGCCAGCAGCCCGACACCACGCCCAAGAATCTTCGTCCCTAATCGGTAGATCAACCAAAGAGATAAACCCGCCAACAGCGAATTCACAAGCCAGGGAACTTTAACTCGTGCCCCGATCGACAGAGCCGCTGGCCAACCCGGCGGGTATTTTGCAAAGCGCTGCCCTTCATGATCCACAACAAATGGAACGGGAAAGGCCATGGGTGTATCCGGCGAGGGTTGCGAGATCAGCCCCTCCGCCATCACCTCCGCCTGCCATAGGTAGGCGAACTCGTCCTCGATATGGGGGATGCGTTCGAACACATTATCAGATACCCATGCGGAGATCATCAATCCGCTCAGGGCGAGCAGCAGGGCAAGAACGTCTAGATAACGTCCTTTCCTCACACACCCTCCTGTCGCCGGTCTGCGCCGATGGAACGCACAATCTCCAGGGCGTTGTCATGCAGGTTCCTATTCGAAGCGAGTACGCCTATGTTTTCAGTCAATCCGCGTCCATGGGTGAAATCGAGGGGGTTTCCGCGCAGGTCTGTCACTTTCCCGCCTGCCTCCTCGACGAGGATCGATCCTGCGGCCTGGTCCCAAATTTTCTCCACATAGCCCGGCTGCGCTGGAGAGAGCAGGCGGAAGAGGAGATCACCCTTGCCCGCAGCCATGAGCGCATACTTCGCCTGACTATCCATGAGCACTGGCGGTTGCGCTGTGCCCAGACGCTCTATGATCTGTTCTAGTTTCTCTGAGTCGGTATGGCCGGTCTCAAAGGAGCGCAGCACTCGCGCCTGCCCCGGGTCAGTTATCGTGGAGACCGAGAGCTTCCCCAAAGACATCCCCTCCATCGAGAGCGCCCAGCAACCCTGACCCCGAATCGCGACGACGATCACCCCCTCACCTCCGATCTCGGGCTCAAGCTGGTGATTCAGGTTCGGACAGCCCAGCGCGCCGACGGCAACCCGACCATCCTCGAGCAAAGCCAGTGCAGTCACATATTGATCGCCGCGCAAAAAACCCTTCGTGCCGTCGATAGGATCAAGAGTCCAGAACCGATCCGCCGTCTTTCCGTCCCCATGATCGATCCACCGACAGACATCTTCCGAATCTGCTCCTTCGTGAATGCGGGCAACATACGCCGTTACGGCCTCAAGCGTCTTTGCTCCTTCTGCCACACGCAGGGTTTGGCTGGCCTCCTCCGCAATAAGCGGATCCTGCGGATAGGTATCCGTTAATAAACGAGCGACCACAGCTTGGCTGGCGAAGTCTGCCACCGTTACAGGAGATCGATCCGATTTCTCCAACGCCGAGGTGACCATCTCACTCTGAATCTCGCGGCAGAGCTTCGCCGCCATACTCACCACCCGGGCGGCGAACAGCGCTTCCTCACCGTAGGGTTTACCTGCAAATAGATCTTGCATAACCTCACCTCTATTTCCATCCTGATAGACTTCACCGCGATCCGTCGGCAACGCTCTTCGGTTACACTAATTCTCCACCCCAGATATACACCAATTTCGTCAGGGTACAATTCTACGCTACATCTCGCCGGAGGCACTCCCTATGTATCGATTCGTGCTGCTATTCGGATTCGTCCTGCTCACGGGCTGCGCGCGCCTGCCACCCACAGCCGCGCCCCCCTCACCGACACTACCGCCCACCTCCACTCCGGCGGCGCAACCCACAGAAACCACGACTGACCGCAACATTACCCTGCCCGACCCCGCGTCGGCCGCCTGGAAAGAAGTGCTCTCAGGATTCACTCGGCCGCTCGCCCTGACGAACGCTGGTGATGATCGTGTCTTCGTTGTCGAACAACGAGGTTTTATCTGGGCGGTCGATTGGAACCAGGACAAACCGCAAGTATTCCTGGACATCCGCGATCGGGTAAACGACCGCGCGAACGAGCAGGGCTTGCTGGGACTGGCCTTCCACCCTGCTTTCAATGAAAACGGACGCTTCTTCGTTAATTACAGCGGCGTCAACGGTGAAACCATTGTCGCCGAATATCACGCCGACGCGAACCACAACGGGGGAAATCGCGAGAGTGAGAAGGTGCTGCTGATAATCGATCAGCCCTATGCCAACCACAATGGCGGGGCGCTGGCTTTCGGACCGGATGGATATCTTTATATCGCAACAGGCGATGGGGGCTCTGGTGGGGACCCGCACGGCAATGGCCAGCGTTTGGATACACTGCTGGGAAAAATACTGCGCATCGACGTAGATACAGGTGATCCCTATGTTATTCCACAGGACAACCCCTTTGTAGATAGCGGCGGGCAGCCTGAGATCTGGCTCTACGGTCTGCGGAACCCATGGCGGATTGCATTCAACCGAACGACCGGGGACCTCTTCATCGGTGATGTCGGTCAGAGCCAATGGGAGGAGATCAATTTTCTACCTGCGGACTCGACCGGCGCTATAAACTACGGCTGGAATCTGCGTGAGGGTGCACACGATTACAGCGGCGGGGACGCGGAGGCTCTTGTCGATCCGATCGCCGAATACGACCACAGCCTGGGCTGCTCGGTTACCGGCGGTGTGGTGGTTCGCGACCCAAGCCTTCTTACCTGGCAGGGGGTATACCTGTACGGAGATTATTGCAGCGGGCGGGTTTGGGGTTTAATTCGCGATGAGCGCGGTTTGTGGGTAAGCGCGCCACTCATCGAAGTCGCAGGAACGATCAGTTCGTTCGGGGAGGACCACGCAGGCCGGGTGTATCTTGTTGATCACAATGGGGCCATTCTCCGCTTGGAGCCCGTCCCCTGAGAGAAAAAGCAGACCGTGATGTCCATCATGCTCGCCGGAACCATTCATCCGGACACCTGCATGCCTACGTCACGGTCTACAGTGTGATAATCCGCTAGCTCAATGCTTGCAGCGACGATCCAATCTACAACGCATTCGCTTCTAAAAGCTGAAGCTGGTAAATCTCTCCCGTTTGTTTTTCCAGGGTGGAGGTGAAAGCGCGCAGATGATTGTAAGAGCCTTTTAGTAGATTCTGGTAAACCAGAAGCAAATCTTCATTGTCGGTCTGGTCGATATAGTCCTCCAGATCGATAATATCTACTTCTTCCACCAGGGCGCCCACACGGAGTGCGTCAGCCAACGACTGGCCTCCTTCTTCCATCAACTGGTCGTACAGTGCCTGCAGCTCCGGGTTGGTAAACACACCCACGGCCGTATCCGCCGCTGGATCCGGAATACCATAACGCTCCAACAATCCTGCCACGGCACTCATGTGCGTTTCTTCGGCTTTAGCAATGTTCTGGAAAATGCGGATGCCCCATTGTTCATATAGCATCAGATAGACATCCCTGGCCAACTTTTCTTCCTCGCGCATGAAGCTAAGACCTTCCGCCTCAGCCTCGCTCAGATCTGTAGTTGCGATCCCGCTGAATGCGTGGTCCAGCGCGGCCGGATCGACGTACGTATTGTTATCTTCATCAACAATGGTAATGTCTTCCACCACAACGGGAGCATCTACGGTTGCAGGAACTTCAGGAGTCGAGGCGCTGCACGCAGCCAACCCGACGGCAAGAAATCCGATCAAAAACAAACCAGTACGTAAACTGTTTAACTTTTCCATAATAACCCTTCCTTATATTCTTGGTCATTTTATTTTCATGACTCGTTTGATGCCCAATTTATATCCTGAGCATTCGAATATGCGGTGACGTTTATATGAAGATCTGGTGAATACGCAGCCAGGGGAACTCTCTCGCTCATGGATACCTCAGGAGAGTAGTCTATAAGTGTGGAGCGCGGGATCTATCGTTGTTGGAAAACCAGAAAAGGCTTAGGGACTTTTCTCAAGAAAACATGGGGTCTGCAGCCGGGGTGTGTTCAAGCACTTACACAAACGCCTGAAACATAAAGAGCTGGAATAATGTTGAAGGTCTTGAGTGCCTACTTTCTAAGCCCAACCCAGAATCGGGGCAAGTAGCGAGGGGTCCGGCTAAAATAATCCTCTGCCCCGGGCAAACGCATCTTCAACTCCCGCTCTTCGAGTTCGAAGAGCAGCAGCGAGAGGATTGTCCAGGTCAGCAGCCACACCCAACTCGCCTGGCTGCCCGTGAGAACTGCGAGTCCAAGGGCGATCAATCCAATCCCTGCCCCCATCGGACGGCGCAGGTAGTCATACGGGCTTTTCGTAACTAACCGTGCCCCGGGCCAGGCATATAAAGTTTGTCGCGCTAACGATATCAGCGACCAAATCAGAAGAATCCCTCCAGGCACCAAAATCAACATGCCGATCGCCTGGAAAACTACCGCTTGAGGTTGATGCTGGGGAGGCTGCACAGCTACCACCCAGATAAATGACCAAACGAGGCTGGCTGCGGATAGGGCTGAGAGAATCCCGGCCAGCCCCCAGAGCCATTTCCCGACCATGGGCGCCGTCCACCGAACGATGATGGCAGTGAACTCAGCCAGGGCGGCGGCGAGGAGTGCGAGCACGAATGGATACGATGAAATAAATTCGATCATCAAGATCTCCGCTAACGAAAGAGTAGGTACGCAATAACAGCCAGCAAACCCAGGCCCAGCGCTGCCGAAAGGCTCAACCCCGCACTTAACACCCATATTGCCAATGTCGATCGCAACGGGGATTTCTCAACAATACCTTCGTCAACCACGCCCTGTGAGCGTGCAGTTGCGATGAAGCGGGGACGCAGGAGAAAGATCACAGCCAGAACAACCACGATAAAAGAAGTCGGAGGGACGAAAAGCAGGCCTGCCCGCACCAGGCTTTCCAGCGGAAGACGGCTGATCACACGAGCGAACCGTTCCGGTTGAACGTAATAAAACGCCAATGCCGCCAGAGATCCCAGCAACGCGGGAATTGCCGTGAACAGCACAACGCTGACCGCATAGTCGATCAAGCGCTTGGGTTCTTGTGCCCCATGCACGAGCCGCGCCTCAGCATCCTCGCCCTTGTCGCGTTCTACGTCCTCTTTTCCACTTCCTAAAGAAACTAAAAGCAGCACTGCGATGAGCGCGAGGGCAAAGAACATCCAGGGCAGGAACGGTGTAGCTGCGCGCAAGTATGTCTCGCCCGGAAACGGCTCGATCAGACGATCAAAGCGGGAAGGTGAGACGAAGGACAGCGTCCATACAGAGAGCGAAAACATAAACGCGGGGAGGGCGACGATCAGCATCAGCATCCCCGCCGTCCTTGCGACTGGCAGGCTGCGCTTTCGAGGCTGGATCTTTACGGGCTGAGTTTCGGTCTCGGCGCGCGGTTTCTCCACAGCGTAGAGGACAGCCAGGACCACAATAGCAAACAGTGTCGCCGGTGCGAAGACAAGCGCCGTACGGATGAACGATTCCCCGGGGAGACGCGCGATCAAGCTCCCGAAGCGTCCGGGAGCTAAATAAAACAATGCCAAAGTAGCGATGGAGAGTAGCAGCATCGGCACCGCTGGGAAGAGAACCAGCGCCGCCACCACGCGGGTATAAGGCCATGGCTGACCGTGACCAACCATCCGCTGGTTGCTGTTTATAGGAAAATTATGATCCATCGCTGTACCTCAAGATCGTACAATCGGCGAAAATCATCGCTCTGTCTGAGTGATTCTTCACTCCACGCGAGGAGCTCGCGCCGAGTCTAACAGGGAATACCGGAGGGGTCTACACGGCCTCTTGTTTGACAATAGAACGTTTGTTCTATATAATCGAATTACCAGCGGTGTCACCGCCGCCCATTCTGCAGCACCAGGGAGTCGATCGTGTGGTTCGAACGTAGGTCCCGATTTTCCCGTCGGGAACGCAACTGCGAGGAACAAGCCCCGGCACCACCTCGCCAAGGTGGTTTTTTCGGATACCTCCGCCAACCCGTCAAACAACCTCCAAAAAACGCCGCAATTTCTTCTCATCGTTGGACAGTCGAGGTTAGCGCTGAGCTTTCTACCCGCCTGCGCCGCGCCGCGCGCTCCCGCGCCCGCTCGCCGGAGATGTTGGTTAACGACATCCTAGAGCGCGGGCTGGAGCAGGAGACGCTGCGGGTCCACGCAGAGCACGCCCTGGCCTCGCTCACCCCGCGCGAGCAGGAGGTGACATGGCTTGCTGCCCGCGGGCAAACCAACCACCAGATCGCTGCCGCACTGGTGATCTCCTCCGAGACCGTCAAGTCGCACATACACAACGTGCTCTTAAAATTCGGCTTGCGCAGCAAGTCTGACCTGCGCCTGCTTCTGCTCGACCTGGGCATACGCTGGTGGCAGGACGACACAGCATAAAGAGGCTTCGCTCTGGTGATCCTGCAGAGCTCGCGGGGCGCGCCAGCCGCTGTCGCCTCGGCCTCCTGCCCGCACGCGCAACCTCCGCCGAGTAAGTCGGCGCTATACGACAGCGCAATCATTGCCGCCCCACGCTTTCTTGCTGGAAATCGTATCTAAACGCACCAAAGAGGGTTTTACTAGCAAGGGTTCATTGCCACGGACAAGGCACTACCCCAACTCGTGAAAGGAGTTTTTTATCATGCTCGTCGATCGCATCATGAAAGCCTTTATGTTCAACAAAGAAGTATATAGTGAGGTCGAGCACGACACATCGTTTACGACAACTGCCTGGGTTATCGTCGCTGCTACTGCATTCCTTGGTTCGCTCGGTTCAACATTCGGCGCAGGGGGATTCGATCAACCAGCTTCCGGGATTGTCGGTGTGCTGGTCGGCACTGTTGTGGGCATCATCGGCTTCGCCGTCGGCACGGCGATTATCACCTGGGTTGGCCAGGCCGTCTTTAAAGCCGAAGTCACCTTTGATGAGCTCGTCCGCACATTAGGTCTTGCTTATATATGGCGAGTGGTCGGCGTGGTCGGCATCGTCGGGGCGTTATCGCCAGCGCTCACTTGCGTCACCGCTCCTATAAGTTTGGCTGCCGCGATCGCCGGGCTCTTCTCCTGGTTCATCGCCGCCAAAGAGGCGCTCGACCTTGAGTGGACGCAGACGATCGTAACCGTCCTCCTGGGGTGGGCCGCCATAATGGTTGTCACTTTCTTCACCGCTCTCATCCTGGGGATGCTTGGTCTGGGAGCAGCGGGATTAGCGGGCGCGTTTCGTTAGAACCCCTGCACCGTGAGTTACCGCTCTAAAAAGCAGCGCGACCCTTGACGGGTCGCGCTGCATCTCGTTACCTCTATTAAAAAATGCGCCTCGGTCTGCGTGTCCGCACAACGACACAGCAGGTTCAACCGCAACAGATCAACTACTCGTTACTGTCTACCCTTCCCTCTCATCCTTGAAATCGGGTTGGTTATATTCCCCGCTTTTAATCGGTCTATTCGCTATATCTCCCGGATAAACACCCGGTGGTTCTTATAAGCCTCGCCGCCTACGTTTTCCAAATCATGCCTCATTTGCACTGCTGACTCGGCCACCTGTGTGAGATCTGCGTGCTTAAAGCCGAACTCGTGGATAGTCTTCTCCATTTCGGAGTACAGAAGGGCATTGCCGCCTCGTCCCTGAAATTCGGGAAGGACCCCGGCGCCATTCAGCGCCGCCCACTTCGTGCGTTTCATGTCGATCAGGAGGTCGATGACACCAAACGGAAATAGCCGCCCTTTACTCCGCTGAATAGCCGCGGATACGTCGGCAAAACCAAACAGAAAACCAATCACATCCTCACCATGGAGAATAATTTTAATCAAGCGCGGGTCGGCAATCGTTAAAATTTCGCTGACGACGTAATCGATCTCCCGCTGCGAGAGTGGGTAGTACTCCCAATTGTTGATGAACGTATCGTTATAAGTCTTCCCGATGCGCGAGGCCCACTTGTTAAGCTCACGCTTATTCCGAAAACGCTTCACGGAGAGACCGCTGCGTTTTGCTGCGCGCTCCGCGATGCGGTGGACGCGTTCGGGTAACTGGAACTTCTCCGCGCTCAGGTAACAGGAAACAAAATCTACTTCTTTACGGAAACCTAATTTTTCAACAAACTCTGGATAATATGGCGGGTTGTAGTTCATCATCGTCATCGCCGGGCGGAATTCGTACCCCTCGACCAGCAGCCCGTAGCCATCAAGCGGTCCAAATCCCTTGGGTCCTACAACCTGGTTCAGCCCTCGCTCCTTCGCCCATTCAAAAGCCCGGTCGAAGAGCGCGCGGGCGACTTCAAAATCCTCCACGCACTCTAAGAAATAAAACTGCGCTTGCTTTTTTTTATGATATTGGTTGTAGGGCTTGTTCTCAATCACGGCGATCCGCCCGACATCATCACCGTCCATCTCGGCCATAAAAAAATCTGTTTCTGAGTGCTCATGGAAGGGATGCTTCTCCCGATTCAGTCTGGTTTTGATGTCCATAATGATGGGCGGAACCCATAGCGGATGTCCCTCATAGAGACGAAACGGCAGGCTGATGAAGCGGTTTACCTCTGCTTTCGACTCCGTGTCGATACGTTTAACCTTGATCATGTTCGCCTCTCATCCCGGACATTTATGATTGTAGCACTCCAAAAAACCATCTACAATCTTCATCAACTCAAATCCTGGAGAACCTTTGGTATGTTACCCCGTCTCCTGCGTTGGGGATTCAACTTATTTTCCGCCTTACTTTCTCGTCGAGAGGTCCAGGGCCTCGAAAATCTCCCCCCCGACGGCCCCTACATCATGGTGATCAATCACCTGAGTTATTTCGATGCCCCCTTTGCCTATGGCTTGCTCGGAGGCGAGAGGGTATCCGGCTGGGCTGCCGAGAAGTACCAATGGCACCCCATATTTGGGCCGATCCTGTACATGGCCGGCGGTATCTTCATCCAGCGCGGCCAGGTGGACCGTACCGCTATCGCCGCCGCCGTTCAATGGCTTATACATGGCGGCATTTTTGCTATGGCTCCAGAAGGTACGCGGAGCAAAACAGGCTCGCTTGCACGCGGCAAGACCGGGGTAGCTTTCCTGGCCAACGAAGCCTCTGTTCCCATCGTCCCCATCGGCCTCACCGGCACCGAGAAGGTCCTCCAAGCCTGGCGGCAGCTGCGACGCCCGCTGCTCACCATGCACATTGGCAAACCGTTCGCGCTACCTGCGCTCGATCCAGAAAACCGTTCCTCCAACTTACGCCAGAACGCCGACGAAATCATGTGCCGCATAGCTGCCCTGATCCCGGCTCAATATCATGGCTACTACGCCGACCACCCACGTCTACAGGAACTCCTCCAGTCTACAACGCCCTGGATCCGCTCAACCTTTTAGCACCCAATTTATAGATTTTCACGATATGTTTTTCTGCCCACACCCCCCGCGCGGGTGACGGAGATATCCCCCGCGCGGCTCCACCACAGGCGGGATTGCCCTCCCTACCAACAGCGATACACTATTAGCACGTTTGTTCTATAGGGGCCTTCTGCCCTTCCCCGTCTGCGCCAGTGCGCTCCACTCACGCAGGGCTTATGCTAACGGCAGCGAATATGTGCACTGTCTTGCGCCCGGATGCTTTCGTTTTTCAGTGTATCCGGGGGCACCTACCTTGAAGAAAGGCACAGCAATGCAGCGAGAACTGGTATCTCTTCCTTATTCTGACCTACCTCTCCCCGCCGCCGATCCGGTCATGCTGGAGGCGCTGCTCCAACCGCGTCTTTCCCTGTTTTGGGGCGCACACACGCCCACACGTGCCCTCCTGGCCTACCTCACAATCCTGGCCGCCCGCGGCCATCAAGTGTGTGTTTTCGACGGTGGCAACCGCTTCGACGGCTATTTCGTCGCCCGTCTGGCACGGCGTCTAAGCTCCGACCCGCACTCCACGCTAGAGCGCATCCGTCTTTCACGCGCCTTCACCTGTTTCCAATTGGCGGAGTTGGTTAAAACCGGGCCGGGGGCGCAGGAAAGAGACAATACCCCCAACCCGGATGCAGGAACGCCAGGCCCATCCGTGCTATTTGTACTCGACATGCTTACCACTTTCTACGACGAGAGTGTGTCCCTGAGCGACACTGAGCGGTTGCTGACCAATACAATCGCACATCTAAAGCGGCTGGCTTCTGACGGGCCGGTGATCGTCGGGGCTCGCGAGCCGCGCGTCCTTGTCAAAGAACGTTGGACTCTGCTCGACCGTCTCCAGATCGCCGCCGATGCCGCCTGGTTGCTGCGATCCCCCGAGGACCTTGGTCGAGAGCAATTGAAGTTGTTTTAGAGAAGGTATCGAAAATCAGAAGCACCCGAGGCGACTATGGGACGAACCCTGCCATCCATCACTCAGGCTTTTCTCCAGGAGCAGCAATCGCTGGCCCGTTTCCGCCGCGCCCTGCGTCGGGAGGACCAGCGCGCCCTCGACGACCTACTCGGCTCTTCGCGCCAACATCTGGCAGCCGCAGCCTACGCCTCCCACCTTCTACCTTTCGAAGTCATGCTGCTGGCCATGCTCGTCGAGCAGCACAAGCAGGTGCTACACCTGCAGCAGGAGATTGAGGTCATCCAATCGACACTGCGCGACACCCCCTCCGCCGATGGCTCACAACTGCTCGATGATGGCGACAGAGAAAGTGAACAAGAGGGGTGAACACCCTCTTCGGCTGGTTGTTCGATGTCTACCCTTCCGGTGACGGGATGACGGTTTGGGTGATCGACCCCGACGGTCAGAGCCACCACCTGCACGACACCTTCACCCCAACCTTCTACGCCCACGGGCCGCGCCAGGAACTGCGCTCAGTGTGCCAGATGCTGCGCAATCGCGACGCTCCCGTCACGCTGCGCCGCGCTGAACGCATCGACCTTTTCCTCGATCGCCACATCGAGGTGCTCGAGGTCGGCGTCCGCATCCCCGACCTGCTTCCACGCCTATTCCGTCAGGTGGCCGACTTCCGCCCGAACCTGACCTACTACGACGCCGACATCTCGCTCCCGCAGAGGTACGTCCTGCGGCGTGGGATATTTCCGCTCGCCTACTGCTCCATCGACAGCGAGGGGCGCCGCATTCAGCGCATCGAAGCGCTCGACACTCCCTGGGAGATCGATTATCCGCTTCCACCGCTGCGCACAATGAACTTGCGCCTTTCGGGCGAGATGCAGAATCCCGGGCGGGGTTACCGCGGCGATTTACTGGTTGAAATCGAAGGGAACACCTTCCATTTTCCGCGGGCGCACAGCCGCCGCCTGGTGCTCGGTATACGCCACCTGCTCGAGCACTACGACCCCGATGTTCTGATCAGCACCTACGGCGACAACTACATTCTCCCCCGTCTGCTCGAGCTGTCTCGCCACTACGCCATTCCTCTGCCGCTCAACCGCGATCGCGGGGAGAGCGTGCTGCGCAAATCGGCATCCTCTTACTCATCTTACGGCCGGGTAGTGTTCCGCAACGAACAGCACCTGCTCTTCGGCCGCTGGCACCTCGACTGCCAAAACGCTTTCCTGGCCAACGACTACGGAGTCGACGGGATTCTCGAGATTGCACGCCTCTCGGGCCTGCCACCACAGACTGTCGCCCGCGTCTCCACCGGCACCGGCATCAGTGCTATGCAGGTCGCCACCGCGCTGCGGCGTGGCGTACTCGTGCCGTGGCAAAAGCGGCAACCCGAGTCGCTCAAAAGCGGCCTGGACCTGCTGTCAGCCGACAAAGGGGGGCTGGTCTACACGCCCATAGCGGGGCTGCATGAGCACGTCGCCGAACTCGACTTCACCGCCATGTACCCGAGCATCATGGTGCACTTTAATGTCTCGCCCGAGACGGTGGGGGCAAAATGCTGTGATGGCGAACCTATCCCCGAGTTGGGCACGTCCGTCTGCCGCCATCGCCAGGGCCTAGTACCCGAGACGCTCGAGCCGCTGCTCGAGAAGCGCAGCCGCTATAAGGCGCTGATCCGCGAACTGCCCGAGGATGACCCGCGGCTCGAGGCCTACCGCCGCCGCTACTCGGCTCACAAGTGGCTGTTGGTGACCTGTTTCGGCTACCTAGGATACAAGAACGCCCGCTTCGGCCGCATCGAGGCCCACGAGGCGGTCAATGCCTACGGTCGCGAAGTGCTGCTGCGCACAAAGGAAATCGTCGAGGCGCGCGGCTTCCGCGTACTGCATCTCTATGTCGACGGACTCTGGATCCATAAGCCGGAGGTTAGCGGCAGACCAGATTACGATGCGCTCCTGAACGATATCCATGCCGAGACTGGTCTGCATATCGGGCTTGAGGGAGTTTATCGTTGGTTGGCATTCTTGCCGTCACGGACCGAACCGCGCGTGGCGGTCGCCAATCGCTACTTCGGCGCTTTCGAGGATGGTTCGCTCAAGGTGCGCGGGATCGAGGCCCGCCGCCGCGACACACCCCGCTACATCAAAGAGACTCAGCTCGGGATGCTGGAAATTCTCTCCAGGGAGCGCGATGCAGCTGGTTTCTGCGCCGCGCTGCCCAAGGCCGTCGCCTTCGCCCGGCAGCGCCTGCTGTCCTTGCGCGCCGGTGTGGTCCAAACCGACCAGTTGGTGATCGCCCACAGGCTCTCGCGCCGACCCGAGGAGTACACCGTGCGCACCGCTGCGGCGCGCGTGGCGCACCAACTCGCCGCAACCGGGATTGAGCTGCACCCGGGCGAACGCATGAACTTCCTGCTGGTTCCCGGCGCGGAGAAAGTCCGCGCCTGGGAATTGCTCGAAGGCCGGGTGCCTTATGATCGCGAGGCTTACACTAAGTTGATGTTGCGCGCCGTCGAAAGCATCCTGGCGCCCGTGGGCGTAGATCGATCGACGATCGAAATGTGGCTTCTGGGGAACGCCGGCTATTGGGGTCCTCCCGGCGCTCTTCCGCCGCCTGGCGTCGACATCGGAACACCGCTTCTGGCGCGCGGCCGGGTCCCCTCACAGGTCGGAATCCGCGCTCCCTCGGCATTGGACAGGCAATGGCGCTCCCTCGTCTTACGCCGCGATGCTCTCCTTCCCACAGCATAACCAGCCCAGGCAGCTCTAGCGGGTCCAGCCCTACAACATTGACACGACATATGAGCTTGCCCGCTCTTAACAGCTTCAACAGATAATCTTCACGCCATCTTCACGTTTCACCAATAAATTGGTGAGTGACAGAACCTGATTCGAAGCGTTCGCCGTCATTAATTAGGGTGCCCAGGAAAAAGCTGCTCGTTTTTGCCTTATCGATACGGGTCTATCAGGTAAGATATGGCATTGGCGAACACGACAGATGCCCGTATCCTGGCGGGCATGAAACCGTCATATAGGTGAGTGATGGCGTCTAAGGAAGATCAGTGGCTGGAAGGCGCGCGCCGGCTGGACGAGAGTGCACTAGCTGCAATCTACGACTCTCTCAGCCCCGAGTTATATAACTACGCCTGCCGCCTCGTCGGGGACACAGCAACTGCCGAAGACATTGTCAGTGAGACTTTCTTCCGTTTCTTACGCGCCCTGGGTGCCGGTGGAGGTCCCAAGGACCACCTTAGAGCTTATCTTTACCGGATCACCCACAACCTCGCGGCAGACCACCACCGCCGACGCGATGAACCTTTAGAGAACCCAGACCTGGAAGTGGAGCGATCACCTTCAGCGGATAACCCCGACGATGTTGTCGAGCATAGCATCGCACAGGCACAGGCTCGCGAGGTGCTGTGGCGATTGACGCACGAGCAGCGTCAAGTGATTATACTGAAATTCTTCCAGGGATTGAGCAACGAAGAGATCGCCGCAGTGCTCGAGAAACCAGTTGGAGCGGTGAAATCACTACAACACCGAGGGTTAAAGTCGATGCGCAGAATCCTGGAAAATGATTTTGCTTTTACGGAGGGCTCACCATGAGCAAGATAGAGGACCGTGTAGATCAAGCAGCATCCAGCTATCGCGCCGGTAAGCCAATCAAAGATCCTGATTTGCAATCTCTCTTAGAGACGATGGACATATTAAAACCATTGGAGGATGTCCCCGCACCGGATCTCGTCCGCTCGCAGCAATTGCGTCAGGCGTTTCTGACACGGGCAAAAGAGACGCTGCCCGTATCTCCACCCGAGCTTACACGTCATATAGGGTGGAAAAACATATTTAAAAAGGAGCGTTCACCCATGTTTACATTTGCCCGTATTTTGATCTTGCTCGCAGTCGCGTTCGGCGGCACAACCGCAACCGCATTCGCCGCACAAGAAAGCCTGCCTTCCGAAGCGCTGTATCCAATCAAGACGCTTATGGAAGACGTCCGGCTGGCCTTAACCTCCGACCCCGAAGCCGAAGTTAACTTGCGACTCCAATTATCCGATGAACGCATGGAAGAGATTGCAGCCCTGATCGAGCAGGGTCTTCCCGTGCCCGAGAGTGTAGCGAGCCAACTCCAGAGTCAGCTCAATTTGGCGCTGAAGACATGTGCTGAACTTGACGATGCCGCATTACTTCCGCTCATGGAGCAAATCCAGACGCGCACCCAGGACCAACTCAAAGTCCTGGAAAAACTTGGAGAGGTTTCAGGTAATCAGCCCGAGGACGCCCTGCAGCTGGCAACACAGGCCATGAATAACACCCGCGACGCTGCCGAGGGTGCCCTGGAGGACCCCATTACATTCCGGCTTCACCAAGGCACAAACCGACCCGAAGATGCGCCTGATCAATCTGGCATGGACCCGTCCTACGAAAACGAGGGTGAGTCTCAAGGTCCAGGGGGAAAGGGCGCAGGCCAAAAGGGCTCCGGCAATCAGGACACCATTACTCCTTAGGGAGCATAATAAACAAACCCTGCGCAACTAGCGTATAAAAGACAACCGTTGGCCTGACCTGGATGAATCCTAATAGGCCAACGGTTGCGTTTTTTTATATTAAGAAAGAAACGACGATGGCTAGTTTCGCGTGGAGATTCACACAATGCCCAGCGGTTATACGACGATCGTCCATGCCCAGTCTGTTGACGAACCGCCTTCTATCATGGTATCATCCGGCGGCCTTGAGACCGCTCTGGTGAGTACTGGGCGGCATATGTTTTTTCTCGGAGGAAAACAAGATCAGCGCATCACAATTTAGAATAAACAACCAAATTCGTGCTAAAAACGTGCGCCTTATCGGCGCCGATGGCAATAACATCGGCGTGGTTACGATTGAGGAGGCGTTTGAAGCCGCCAGGACGGCAGATCTTGACCTGGTTGAAATTGCCCCAAACGCCGACCCGCCTGTATGTCGGGTGCTAGACTTCGGCAAGTTCCTCTACGAGAAATCGAAGAAGGACCGTGAGGCAAGAAAGGCGCAAACCAAAGTTGAGATCAAGGAAGTACGGCTTCGCCCGAAAACATCCGAGCATCATCGGTCATTCAAAGTTCGAAACGCAAGGCGTTGGTTGACAGAAGGAAAGAAAGTCCGAGTGCGTATCCGCTTTCGTGGGCGTGAAATCACGTTTCCCGAGATCGCACTCGAGGATTTACAGGGCATAGCGGACGAACTCTCCGACGTCGGAATTATCGAGCAATCCCCGACGATGGAAGGCCGCACGATGCTCATGACACTGGCGCCGGGCAAACCAAAGCAGTAGTCATTTTAGTCAACCAGGTTCGTGTCGATGTCCCCGTGGACAGCGGTAACGTCCACGGGTTTTGTGCCCCACAGGCGGGTCGCAAAGAACGAGATTATCTTTATTAGAGGAGTAGGATTGTGGCCCGTAAAGCCAAGAAAAAGGGGAAATATAAACTCAAGACGCATAAAGCAACCGCCAAACGCTTCCGTTTAACAGGTTCTGGGAAGCTGGTGCGCACTAAGGGAAACAAGAGTCACCTGCGCAGAAAGAAATCCGCCCGTTCCAAGCGGTTGTTCTCAAAAATGCTTCCGGTAGAATCGAAGGGTATCGCCAAGCGCGTTCACCGCTTAGCTCCCTACCTGAAGAAGTACAAGTCCAACCCAAACGCCCGTACGGGGGGCTCTTCCAAATAGCCTACCCATTGTTGTGGCTGTTGAGTGTATGCAACGGGTGTCCTAGAGACATCGGCGCTCAGGGGCTCACAGGAGAGTGAAACGTGCCACGAGTTAAAGGCGGTACCATCACACGCCGTCGCCACAAAAAAGTATTGAAACTTACCAAGGGAATGTACGGCTCTCGCAGCATCTTATACCGTCGCGCCAACGAGGCAATGCTAAAGAGCCTGTGGTATGCATATCGAGATCGGCGCACCCGCAAACGCGATCTGCGTCGTCTTTGGATTGCCCGCATCAACGCCGCGGCGCGTCTCAACGGAACTACCTATAGCCGTTTAATCTACGATTTGAAGCAATCGGGAATAGGTTTGAACCGGAAGATCCTCGCCGATCTTGCAGTTCGTGATCCAAAGGCTTTTAGCGAGGTCTTAAAGACCGCAGCCAAAGGGTAACCAATAACTTCAATCTCATTCATAAAAGGGACGCATAAGCGTCTCTTTTTGTTTACCTCCAAAATAGAGGTTAGCTAAGTGTTGAGCCCGGAGGTTCAGCTCCGGGCGGGGTGATACAATCAAACGCGGGGAAACAATAGAGAACTACCTGGAGTGTTGTATGACAACACTGGTCTTGCGGCAGACGCTGCCCCAAGGGCGAAAACTCCGCGCAATCCACGGCGATACGGAATGATTACATCAACGTCCAATCAACGCGTGCAGTGGGTGCGAACGCTGCAAAGTAAGCGGCGCGCTCGCAAGCGTGAAGGTCTCTTTATCATTGAGGGCACTCGACTCGCAAACGAGGCTGTTTCCTCCCGCTCACCCGCTAAACTCGTTATATACACGGACGCAGGCAAGCAAGGTGACCCGCGTCTAATAGAGGAGTTGATCAATCTAGGCGCAGAGGCCGAAGAAGTCTCTGAGCGGGTTATGAGGGCTTGTTCCGACACCGAATCTCCACAAGGGATTCTTGCGGTTCTTCCCATTCCATCTTCTATCCCTCCTGACAATCTGACCCTGGCGCTTGTCGCAGACCGAATTTCCGATCCAGGCAACCTCGGAACAATCTTGCGCACTGCGCAAGCAGTGGGCGTTGACGCTGTGTTCCTCAACCCGGGCACAGTCGACCCCTTTAACCCTAAAGTTGTGCGCGGTGCCATGGGTGCACATTTCCACATCCCCATTATCCAGGAGCAAACTTCTGAGATCGAGGAACACCTTCGCGGAATGGATGTTTGGGTCGCTGAGGTTGGCCTGGGTTTTCCATACTACGATGTGGATTGGGGCAAGCCATCCGCGATCGTGATCGGAAGCGAAGCCCACGGCCCCAGCGATGAGTTTCGCTCCATCGCCAAAGGTAGCACGCACATTCCCATGCAAGATTCGACCGAGTCGCTGAACGCCTCTGTCGCCGCCGCTGTCATCCTATTCGAAATTGTCCGAATGCGAGGAGAAGAATGAAGATTCGTGCGATCACCGGCTTCATCGATCCGGGCTGGCCAATCGATACAGAGTTCATCGCCAAAACAGCCGAATGCCTGAAGGCCTGTCGATCGGCGCTTCAGGACGCAGGTTTTGAGGTCCAGACTCTGCGCATTGCCACACCGCCGCCTTCAGAAATGTCAACCCCGGTTGCACCTGCCGATCGACCAGACCTGGCTCGCCGGCTTGAAGGTGAAATATTCACTCAGGGCATCGATTATGCGGCAATTGGACCCGTCCTGCCCGATGAGCCGGATGGTTTTCGGGTGTTGCCAAAAGTGTTGGCGGCAACGGATACGGTCTTCTCCTCTGGTCTATATGCGGATCCTACCGTCGGGCTGTCACTCACCGCGGCGCGGGCATGTGCCCGAGCCATCCAGGAGATATCAACCATCAGCGACGACGGTTTTGGGAACTTACGCTTCGCCGCGCTGGTCAATGTACCCTCAGGCGTCCCTTTCTTCCCCGCAGCGTACCACCGCGGCGGACCGCCCTCACTTGCGATCGCGACCGAATCGGCCGACCTCGTGGTCAGCACTGTAAAAGATGCGGATTCGCTCCAATCAGCGAAGAAACAATTGATCGCGGCAATTGAGACGCACGCGGTAAATCTCGCCCGAATCGCCGACGTCATCGCGGGCAACCATGACTTTCGCTTCCTTGGAGTCGATTTCTCCTTCGCCCCATATCCTGAACCACAGCGTTCGATCGGCACGGCGCTCGAGACAATTGGAGCCTCCGCTTTCGGCCAATCGGGCAGCGCAGCAGCGGCAGCCTTCCTGACCGACTGCCTTGACAGCGCCCGATTTCAACGCGCGGGCTTCTGTGGACTCTTCCTGCCGGTTCTGGAGGATACCGTCCTGGCTGCGCGCGCCAGCGAAGGTGTCCTTACGATTTCCGATTTACTGCTCTACTCCACGCTTTGCGGAACCGGTCTGGATACAATCCCACTTCCGGGAGATGCGAGCATAGAAGCATTAACTGGACTTCTTCTCGACCTCGGCGCAATCGGTTTGCGCCACACCAAGCCACTCACAGCACGGCTCATGCCCATTCCCGGAAAATCCGCGGGGGACGATGTTCATTTTGATTTCCCCTACTTTGCGGACAGTCGGGTTATGCCACTCCCTGATGCGCCTCTCACCGGTCTTCTCAACAACTCTTATACGCTTGACATCGGCCCCTATAGAGTTGAATGACATCACTAAATGCACTCAGCCGACCATGCAACGATAAAGGTCAAATATCACAATGGACCTGTCCGCTAATTTAAACTCATCCCAGATCGAAGCGGTCACCGCTCCCCTAGGGCCGGTTCTAGTGCTTGCCGGACCAGGTTCAGGGAAGACGCGCGTTCTAACCCACCGCGTAGCCCAGCTCATCACTGAAATGGGGGTAGTGCCGCGATCGATCGTTGCCGTCACCTTCACAAACAAGGCCGCAAAAGAGATGAGCAAACGGGTGCAGGAGCTGTTGACGCATGACCCGAAAGCAGGGGACGGATCGCCAAACCTGGGCACCTTTCACGCGCTTTGTGCACGCATCATCCGCCAGGAAGCCGATCATCTGCCGCTAACGCGCGACTATGTGATCTATGATGACTCCGATCAACAGTCCTTGGTTCGAGAGGCAATTAAGGATTTGCGACTTGATCCTAAACAGACCCGGCCGGGGCGTATCCTTAATGCAATCTCCAAAGCGAAAAATGAACTGATCGAGCTGGAAGACTACAGCACCGACACGTACGCAAATGAAATCGTGCACCTTGTGTATGAGCGCTACCAAAAGGCTCTGCTGGCGAATAACGCTCTAGATTTCGACGATTTGCTTTTCTGGGTTTATCGCCTGCTGCGAGATCACGATGATTTACGAAGCGCCTACCGGCGCCGTTTCCAGCATCTGCTCGTTGATGAGTTTCAGGATACCAATACCGCGCAATATTCGTTGCTGCGTCTATTGGCGGGCGAAAGTCCAGATCTGTTCGTCGTCGGCGATCCTGACCAGTCGATCTACCGTTGGCGAGGAGCTGATTACCGCAATGTGCACCGCTTTCAAGAGGACTACCCTCAAGCACGCACGATCCTCCTCGAGCAAAACTATAGATCCACCCAGACTATTTTGGATGTTGCCACCGCGGTGATTGACGCCAACCCTGATCGTCAACGGAAGCTGTTATTTACAGATCGGGGCTCCGGGACCCCCGTCGTTCTTCACGAATCCTATAACGAAAACGATGAGGCCGATTTCGCCGTGGAGATCCTCTCAACGCTGACCTTTGCCGGCGAGGCTGATCCCGGGGATTGCGCCGTGATGTACCGCACAAACGCTCAATCCCGAGCCCTAGAGGAAGCTTTCCTGCGAGCCGGCCTATCCTACCGCATCGTTGGCGCACAGCGATTCTACGGCCGTCGAGAGATCAAGGATCTAATCGCATACTTACGCCTGATTCACAACCCCGTCGATCGCGTCAGCCTACTGCGGGCGTTAAACACACCTCCGCGTGGCATCGGCGCAAAAACCGTCGATCTCTTGCTCGAGAGTTCTCTGAAGCGCGATGTCGATCCTTCGGAGATCTTGTTCACTCTTGCCCGCGACAAAGATCCTGCCTTGATGGAAACTTTCAACCCGCGTGCCCGACGCGCGCTAGTCAGCTTCGCTGATTCCTGGCTTCGTTGGATCGAGATGAAAGAGAACAGCGGCTTGATCTCTCTCATCGATCTCATCCTCGAAGAGACCAGCTACCGGTCATACATCGATGACGGAACAGAAGAAGGTGAAGCTCGCTGGGAGAACATTCAGGAACTGCGGCGGGTGGCCTATGAGTTTGAAGACGTCGACCTGGCATCTTTCCTCGAAAGCATCGCCCTCATCTCCGACCAGGACACCTTGTCTGATGAACAGAACGCACCCACCCTGCTAA
This sequence comes from uncultured Anaerolineales bacterium, assembly GCA_965195195.1. Lineage (GTDB taxonomy): Bacteria > Chloroflexota > Anaerolineae > Anaerolineales > E44-bin32 > E44-bin32. The sequence goes on from CBDAFF010000080.1 coordinate 40,084, forward strand.
CCCTTCACGCTGCAAAGGGGCTGGAGTTCCCAGTAGTGATCATCATCGGACTGAACGATGGTGTCCTGCCTCACCAACGCTCCTTCGATGACCCGGAAGCCATGGCAGAGGAAAGGCGCCTGTTTTACGTTGGTGTCACACGCACAAAAGATCGCTTGTATCTCCTGCGCACATTTCGCCGCCGCATCGCTGGCCCTTCCACTTTGAGCGAACCCTCACGCTTCTTGCACAACATTCCACCAGAGCTCCTGGACGGCGATCTACTTGGCTCCCAGAACTGGGAACAGACTTCCTATAAACAGAAGACCACCTGGGATCTGTCCCCAAAAATCCCGCTCGAGCCTCAATATAAATCAGGGATGCGTGTTCAACACAAAGTTTTCGGTGAGGGAATCGTCATGTCCACGCGGATCGACCACGATGACGAGGAGGTTAGCGTCGAGTTTGAGGAGATTGGAACGAAGCACCTTGACGCCTCGATGGCGCAGTTGGAAATTCTTGATGATTGAATTTTTTCAGGATATAGAGAACAATCTATTCAGGTCGGCTCTCTACTATGCATACCCATTCTTAGCTTCACTGGAGATTACGAGATGAATATCTTCTTAACGGGAGGCGCGGGTTATATTGGATCCGCTGCCGCCGCAACTTTATTACAGGCTGGACATTCAGTGACCGTTTTCGACTCCCTGGTCACAGGACATCGTGAAGCCATCCCGCACGAGGCGCAGTTTATCCAAGCCGACCTCGGCGACCGTGCCGCACTTGATTCTGCACTAAACGCGGAACAATACGACGCGGTGATGCATTTCGCCGCCTTTATTGAAGCGGGCGAGAGCATGGATAACCCCGGGAAATATTTCCATAATAATCTAGTTCTCTCAGTTGGCTTGATCGAGGCCTGTATTCGCTCCAACATGAAGCGTTTCGTGCTCTCCTCTACCGCGGCGGTATATGCCTCGAGCGACCAACCCCTCTCGGAAGAGTCGCCGCTTGGCCCATCAAACGTGTATGGCCAAACCAAGCTGATGATCGAGCAGACTCTCGAGTGGTATCGCCAGATACACGGCTTGCGCTATGCCGCGCTGCGCTACTTCAACGCCGCTGGCGCTCTTCCTGATCGTGGCGAGGCGCATCAGCCTGAAAGCCATCTCATCCCACTTGTCCTGCAGGTCGCTCTTGGCCAGCGGGCTGAAATTAAAGTCTTTGGCGATGATTACCCCACACCAGACGGCACGTGCATTCGAGATTACATCCACATCGCCGATCTCATCGATGCTCACTTGCTCTGCTTAAAGGCGCTAGATGATCAAGACCGCCTAATCTACAACCTTGGGAACGGGGCCGGTTACTCCGTCCGCGAGGTCATCGAAGCGTCCCGGCATGTTACAGAACAAGAGATCTCGGCCCTTGATGCTCCCCGACGGCCTGGCGATGCCCCCCGACTCGTAGCAAGCTCCGAGAAAATCCAGCGCGATCTCGGTTGGTCGCCTAAGTACCCGGACCTCGAGCAGATCATCGCCAGCTCTTGGGAATGGCACCGGACACACCCACAAGGTTACAAGACACAAGCTGATTAATGACGGCGGATCGGCGCAATAAGATTCGTTGCCGTGAAAGTGGGAGGTAGGGGATTCGCATCAAGATGTGGTCTTAATTGCACCCCCGATGGCTGTCCACTGACCTGTACTATAGCTCACGAGGGTATAATCTTGAGGTGAAATCACCGCAGAAACGTGCGATCGAAGTCCGCTCTCGTCTACTGGAGACTTATGGCCAGCCAGTCTGGCGTGATCCACTTCCGCCACTCGACGAGCTGGTCTCCACAATCCTCTCTCAAAATACAACCGACACAAATCGCGATCGCGCTTTCGACACCCTTCGGGGGCGTTTCCCTACCTGGGAAGAGGTGCGTGATGCAGAGCCGTCAGATGTTATTGCCGCCATCCGCTCCGCGGGTCTTGCCAATCAAAAAGGACCTCGCATCCAGCTCGCCCTGCAGCAAATTACCGAGGAGCGCGGGGAGCTCAATCTTGATTTCCTAGAAGAACTGCCGCTTGAAGAGGCGAAGGAATGGCTGCTTCGTTTCAAGGGCGTTGGTCCAAAGACTGCGGCCATCGTGCTGCTCTTCTCGCTCGGCAAACCGGCTTTCCCGGTAGACACACATATCTACCGTCTGACAGGGCGCCTGGGCTTGCGTCCCGATAACATTACTGCCGAGCAAGCACACAGTCACCTTGCAGCACTTTTCGACCCGGCGATGTATTATGATGTTCATCTCAACCTTATCCGTCACGGGCGCGAGATCTGTCATGCCCGTTCTCCACAATGCGAGAACTGCATATTGAGCGATATCTGCCCTTTTTATCGAAAGCGGTCCCGGGAAAGCACGAATGAGTAATTCGCCAAAACAAACGGATCCCACCGAGAACTTGAGCAAGGTCCGCCTCGCGCTGGAGACTCTTTCTGCAAATTGCGAAGGTTCACAAGCTGCAATCGCGCGCGACGCGCTGAGTGTTCTCGAGCAGGTTGAGGGGCACCAAGGCGCAGGTGAACAAGCGCGTCTGGCTGCGCTTTTCAAAGTCTGCCGTGCGTTGGGATCATCTCTCGAGCTAAGCGATGTATTGAGCGAGACGATGGATTCGGTTATTCAACTTACGGGCGCGGAGCGTGGTTTTCTGGTGCTCGTCAACCAGGAAACCGGGGAACTAACGTTCCGGGCAGCACGCAATTACCAACAGGAGAACCTCAATAAGAACGAAATGGAAGTCAGCCGTTCGATAATCAAGGACGTCATCCATTCCGGCGAGGGGTTTTTAACCACGAACGCGCAGGTCGATGACCGCTTCTCCACACAAGATTCGATAACTCTGTTTGCGCTCCGCTCCATTCTCTGCCTCCCCCTGCGAACGCGCGGCGCAGTTATCGGCGTCATCTATATTGACAACAAGATCAAGTTAGGCGCCTTCAATAGAGACGATCGGGAGCTACTGGAGGCCTTCGCCATTCAAGCAGCAGTAGCCATCGAAAATGCGCGCCTTTATACCCAGGTGGATACTGAATTAGCCAAACGGGTGTCCGAACTGGAAACGCTTCGCTATATCGATAAAGAACTCAACACCGACCTTGATTTTAAGCGCGTTTTAGAGCTCACGCTGAAATGGGCTTTACGCAGCACAAGATCAGAGAATGGCTGCATCGGTCTTTTGGACACAACCGGCTCACTGTCCATCCTTGCCGGCGAGCGTGGTGCTTATATGATGGACGCTAGCGATCCGCGCCTCGCTCCAGCTTTGAATCAGGGTCATGCGGTTACATTTCAACAGGATGATGATTTCAAAGCCTTGATCGTGCCCGCCCGGCGCGAGGAGCGCACAATCGCACTCATTGGCGTCAGACGGAGGGAAAAAGCCTACTCCAGGGATGATGAGAGCTTCCTCTTCCACATTGCTGAACGCGCCGCCCTCGCGATCGAAAACACACGCCTTTTTGATGCTGCCCGTGCAGCAGACGATGCCAAATCGCAGTTCATCTCAATCGTGACGCATGAATTAAAAATTCCGATGACATCGATCCGAGGATACGCTGACCTCATCAAACAAGGTACAGCCGGTCCGGTTACGGATCAGCAAATGAAATTCCTCGACACAATCCGCTCCAATGTAGATCGTATGGCTGATTTGGTGTCGGATATATCCGATATCTCGCGAATTGAAACCGGGCTACTCAATATCGACCTTGCGGCCATCCCGATCAGCGATTACATCTTTGAAATCGCAACGGGTTTCCGCCCCCAATTCGACGCCAAGAAACAATCTGTTGAATTTTCCATCGAAGATAACCTTCCCATGGTACAAGCAGATCGAAATCGATTGGCTCAAATCCTGACCAACCTGCTTAGTAATGCCAATAAATATACGCCCGAGGGCGGCTCCATCACCATCACTGCTTCGCTCTCCAATAGTTTCATCCGAACCGAAATACGCGATACTGGCATCGGATTAAATGATGAAGATCAGGCGAGGCTCTTTACTCAGTTTTTCCGCTCCGAGGAGCCAGCCGTGCGGAACGAGATAGGCTGGGGCCTTGGTCTGCATGTAACCCAGCGACTCGTCAATCTTATGGGCGGGGAAATTGGCGTTCAGAGCGCCCCCGGCGAGGGCAGCACTTTCTGGTTCACGCTCCCGGCGATAAAACAAAATACCTGAAATCCGACATTATGAGCAAAAAACAAAAAAGCGAGCGCTACCACCTGCTTCTATACCGTGAGGTTGTAGGCCGTCATGCACGGAAAGCTCTCCTCCTTGCCTGTCTTTTCCTCGGCTTGTGGATTCTCATAGATAGAGGCTACGCCCACTGGCTTGAGCGCGATACACAGCGTTGGCTCTTCGCTGGCGGACTTGTCGCCTTCTCTTATTGGTTGTTTGCTCGTTTTGGACCTGGTCTGGCATATGCTCAAGCCCATCACGACCATCTTCGCCTTCAGACACCGATATTCCGCTTGAACATTTCCTACCGCCGAATCATCAACACTCGCCCGATCGTCTTTGGCAGGTTGTATCCTCCCGAAAGCATGCCTCGTCGCGACCGGCGCCCATTGAAGCCCTTCCTCGGCGCCACCGCTCTGGGTATAGATCTGCGCGGATGGCCGCTGCCCACCTGGCTTCTTCGGCTCTTTCTTAGCCGTTACATGCTGGCAAATGACCAGATCGGCTTCGTCCTTCTCGTCGATGATTGGATGCGCTTCAGCACTCAACTAACGAGCTTGCTGGGAACTTGGCGCGCTTCACGTCAACAGCAACCACCCGGCCCGGGCTACGGGGCATCCGCCCTGCTGTCCGATTGACCCCCTATATCAACCGTTTCCGATCGCTCGCTTTGACACGTCACTGCGCTGAGGTCTATACTCGCTCTTGACTCGCTGGAGAGATTAAGGAGAGAGACATGCCGCTCAAAATTACCTGGTACGGACACGCCGCCTTTGGACTCGACGTAGATGGCGTTAAGCTGCTCGTTGATCCTTTCCTGGACGACAACCCCTCCGCAGTGGTCAAAGCAGATGCGGTTGATGCAGATTTCATCCTCATCTCCCACGGGCACGGCGATCATGTTGGGGATGCCGTGGCAATTGCCGAACGTACCGGCGCGCTCGTAATTAGCACTTATGAGATTGCTTCTTGGTTTGCTAACAAGGGTATCGAGACGCATGCTCAACACATCGGTGGAGGTTTCCACCACCCCTTTGGTTACCTCAAGCTGACTCAAGCCCTGCATGGATCCATGCTCCCGAACGGATCCTATGGCGGAAACCCGACAGGGTTCCTGCTCACTACATCAGGAGATGAGAAGCTCTATCTCGCCTGCGATACAGGACTTTTCGGCGACATGCGTTTAATCGGGGAGGAAGGAATCGATCTGGCTGCCCTACCCATCGGGGACAACTTCACGATGGGCCCCAACGATGCCTTGCGAGCGGTCAAGCTGCTTGAACCCAAACACGTCATTCCGGTGCATTACAACACCTGGGAGCTTATCAAGCAAGATCCGCACGCGTGGGCAGAGAATGTTAAGAAAGAGACTTCTGCGATTCCGCACGTCCTACAGCCTGGCGAAAGCTTCCAGCTCTAAAACTCGTGAGGCTCCATAGAAATCTACGATAATATCCCCGATTCGGGCAACACTCATATGCACAAGACTCTCGGCTGGCGCGACCACATTTTCATTAACGTGTACTGGCTCGGTTTGAGCATCTCCGCCGGCGTTATCACGCCTGTTTTATTGCCTTATCTCGTCACTATGTTCGTCTCCCACGATCAGAAAAACACCTACCTGGCACTGCTGCGCGTCGCCGGACTTGCGGTCGCTATGCTCGTGCAGCCTCTAGCGGGTATGTATAGCGACCGCAGTACGCACCGCTGGGGCCGCAGACGGCCTTTCATCTTGTGGGGCACCATTCTTGATCTAGTATTTCTTGCGATCATCGGCGCATCTGTACTGTTCATCGGATCAGCACTGGATCAAACGATACGTCCACTCCTGGGTTTCTCCGCCGCATTTGCCGTTTTACTGCTTGGTCTCGTTCTTCTACAAGCTTCATCCAACACCGCACAAGGTGCGCAGCAAGGATTGATTCCCGACCTTGTCCCCGAAAACCAGCGTGGCACTTCCTCCGGAGTGAAGTCGTTGTTTGAGATCTTGCCGAGCTTTCTGGCGGTCTTCATTGGTCCAATCATAGACGCCGGACGGATTTGGCTTACAGTCGGTATCATCGGCGGCTCGCTTTCATTAACGATGCTGCTCACAATGATCTTTGTGCGCGAAGAACCCTTGCGCGAGAAACCCAAGCGAGGCAATGCTTCCCGCTCTTTACGGATCTTCGCACTCACGGCGCTCTTTGTCGGTGTTACGCAAGGTGCGGTTTGGCTTATCCGCACCGGAGGCCTATTCCTCAGCAGCCGCAATGTTTCTACTGATTTGCAGATTGCCGTTATGGGATTATCCGGTTTGATTGTCATGGCCGGATCGATACTCGTGGGAGTTTATTTTGGTGCGCGGGTGGGTATTGGTGAGGACGCTCGATCAAATACCCCCTTCATCTGGTGGATCATTAATCGCCTGCTTTTTCTGGCCGCAGTGGGATCGATTCTTGGTTTCTTCCAATTTTTCATCAGCGATGTCCTTCGCGTCGAGAACCCGGCTACGATGACCACTATCCTCCTCGCCATTGTGGCTTTGTTCTTGATCCCTTCAGTCCTGGGCGGCGGATATCTGGCAGATCGGATCGGGCGGAAACGGCTGATCGCTTTTGCCGGTTTAATTTCAACAGCCGGGACGCTGCTCTTGCTCTTCTCAAGGACAATGCCAATGGTGATCGTAAGCGGCTGCCTCCTCGGCGTGGGAGCGGGCACGTTCATGGCATCTAACTGGGCCCTCGGCACAGACCTGGTTCCTCCCAAAGAGGCTGGACGCTACCTGGGCATCTCTAATCTCGCCGGTGCGGGTGCGGGGATCGTCGGTGCAGGAATCGGCGGACCTATGGCAGATTTCTTCAACCGGATACAACCCGGTCTAGGATATCTCGTGATTTTCGCCATCTACGCAGGTCTTTTTCTGCTCTCGGTAGTCGTCTTGCGCGGAATCCCGGAGCCAAACAAATCGCCAAGTCAATAGCTTTCGCTGTACGAAGTGTTTTCTCCTCTTATCTCCATAAAGTCGCTTGGGGAATAGGCATCACTCGTTGTACAATCCAATAAGACGCCCAATTCAGCGCTTGGAGGAGACACATGATGTCCAATGACGAGCGTATCGGCGAGATTGTCCACTACTACCACAAAATTTCGGTTGCCGTCATCAAGCTAAATAGACCCCTTCATGTTGGAGAAAACATCCGATTCGTCGGCGCTCACACCGATTTCCCGCAGGAGATCCGCTCAATGCAGATCGAGCATGAGGTTGTCGAAGAGGCGCAGGCCGGCGATGAGGTCGCTGTGAAAGTCGATCAGCGAGTTCGGCGCGGGGATATCGCCTTCAGCATAGCGGATTGAAGGGTGCATCAACCCCTCAATTTGCTGTTTGCTGGAAACTTAATGCTTTGGGGATTCAGAGAGCGGGATCTAACATTGCAAGATTGATAGGGCGAATTACTACACCAGCGGCAGCGCAATAGTGAACGTTGCCCCTTGGTCTGGGCCCTCACTCTCCACCCAGACGCGACCGCCATGTGATTCAGCAATCGCCTTAACAATGGGCAGCCCCAACCCTAGTCCATCATGCTGTCGAGTCAGGTGATCTTCCACCTGGTAGAAGGAGTCAAAGACAGTCTCCAATTCATCAGGGACCAGTCCGATCCCGTCGTCGTGCACGCGTAGCCAGGCTTCATGGCCATGCTGCTCTAAGGTTAACCTTAGTTCCCTTTCTTTCGGTGTGAAGCGGATTGCGTTATTAAGTAAATTAGTAAGGGCCATCGTCATCTTCTGTTCATCAACCATCGCTTCGAGTGTTTCTTGTGGAAGACTGAGTTTAATTGTTTGTTCTCTGGCCTCCACCAACCCAAGAGCCTCTTCATACGCCAACTGAACGATGTGCTGAAGCGACTGTTTCGCTAACACCAGGTTTGCCGATCCCGCCTGCAGCATATTCAAATTGGTCATATCATCGATCAATACTCGCATTCGCATGGCGGAATTAAGGACCGCATCTGCGTGTTCAGAGACATCTTCACCTGATAATTCTTTGAGTAGGGAGGCGTTACCCAGGATCAAGCCTAGAGGCGTGCGCAGCTCATGAGAAGCAATGGCAATGAAATCGGTTTTTAACTGATCCAGCTTCCCCAACTCGTCGTAAGCCCTATTGAGCGCCTCGAGCTGGCGCGCATTGCTTATCGCCACCGCAGCCAACGATGCAATATTTGTCAGGGTCAGTAAGTCTGCCTCATCAAAAATCCCCTGGCGCTTGTTTACCGCTTCCAGGACACCAGTCACATCGTCGCGGATCCGCAGCGGCACCCCGATCAAAGAGCGCACGGAGAAACGCTCCCCCTCTCCAGCTTCAGGATAACGCTGCCCCGCGGCGCCTAACTCGTTAAGAATGAGATGTCGGTCCTCTCGAAAGACCGTTCCCGCGATTGACCCTTCCTTCGGTACTGGAGTTTTCTGAAGAGTCTCTGGGTCGACATCTGTAGCTGCGGCGATATATAGATCACGGGTTTTATCGCCGACTAGCAAAATTGAGGCAGCTTCACTCTCGACCAGGTCGGCGGCAGAGCGGATGATGAATTGAAGCAAGCGATCTAGATCCAGCGTCGAGTTAAGAGTGACGCTAATCTCGACCAATCTAGATAGCCGCACGACCATTTGGCGAAGGCGGGTCAATTCGTCTTGAGTCTGAGTATCCATCGTTTCGTAAGTTTATGTCAGCTAACTATACTTGTCTACAAGACCATTGTCGCTCATAGGCGATCGTTGTATACTTCTTAAGCTCATTAATCTCACGTTCACAAAATAAGGATTACTCCCCATGAAGGTGTCCTGTCTTCAAGAGAATCTAGCCCATGGATTAAGTATAGTATCACGTGCGGTGGCGCCCCGGAGCACCCTTCCGGTGCTTAGCAATATTTTAGTGGCGACTGACAATGGTCGACTGCGCCTCTCTGCAACCAACCTCGAGCTGGGTATCAGCTATTGGATTGGCGCGAAAATTGAGGAGGATGGCTCGACAACGGTACCCGCGCGCACTTTTGTCGACTTGGTGAACACGCTTCCTAGCGACACCGTGTCCATGGAGCTTACAATCCGCAATCAAACATTGAATGTGCGCTGCGGCTCCTTCAACAACGACATCAAGTGTATCGACGCCCAAGATTTTCCCCCTTTGCCACCTTCAGAACTTGATGATGGGCTGACGTTAAATGTTGAAAATCTACGCTCGATGATCAAACAGGCGACTTTCGCTGCCTCGATGGATGACGCCCGTCCGGTCTTAACCGGTGTTTTACTTGAGGTCGAAGATGATCTGACGACGATGGCGGCCGCCGACGGCTTCCGTCTCTCCGTTCGCACCGCACAACTCTCTTCCGCATCTTCCAACCAAGTCAGAGCTATCATCCCGGCGCGTGCCTTGAGTGAACTGGCTCGTATCATCGGTACAGGTGATGAAACCATCACCATGACGCTGCCGGCCAATCGTGGACAGGTGATCTTTCGCGGGACTGATTTCGAACTCGTCTCTCAGCTCATAGACGGGACCTTTCCAGACTACCACAGCATCATCCCCACAACCTTCGCTACTCGAACCGTGCTCTCTACCAGCGCTCTTCTAAAAGCGTGTAGGGCTGCCGATATTTTCGCCCGAGAAGCGGCTCATTCTGCTCGTCTACGCATCACTCCCGGAAGCGACCTCGAGCCAGGAACGATGGAAGTCTCAGCAACGGCCGCCGAAACGGGATCTAATGAGACCATCGTCGATGCCACTATCGAGGGCGATGCTGTAGAAATCGCCTTCAATGTGCGCTTCCTCGTGGACGTCCTGAGCGTGATCGATACACCCAACGTCGCCATCGAGACGACCTCGGCCTCCTCCCCCGGTATTGTGCGCCCCGTCGGTCGTGACGATTTCCTGCACGTCATTATGCCCATGCACCTTGGTCGGTAGCCAAACCATCGCTTTCAAACTGCGAGTTGCACAATAAGCCCTCGGCAGAAACCGAGGGCTTCTCTTGTGATCAATCTACATTTTCTATCCAAAGTTACCGTTTATCAGCCTCTCTTGAATTGAACGCTGACATCTTCCCTTTTTTAGTTCTCCTCCAAATTGTGTGGGTGACCTGGCGGATTTGCACTGCGTTGCCCCGCCCGAAACTGAACTTCTGGTCCCCCTTGACGATGACGGAGGAAGTCATTTTTATCCATCCATAACTTCCAGCATAACCAATCTCCAGGTTCAGGTTCAAACCTCAGGTCGCAGGCTCCGCCTGCGACCGGAAGCAGAGCTTCCGCACTCCATATACAACCAACAACTCCTCACCAGCGTGGGAAGGACCACGATGTACATCCCATGAGCTCTGCTGGGTGTCCTTAGAGACGTCCTTTTGAAACGTTAAGCCGGATCGATCGTTGTCAGGGTGAGTGCTTCCTTATAGGATGCTGCGCGATTGCGAGGGGAGTGGTCTGTTGTAGTGCACCCACGTCCCCCTCGATAGGGGGAAGAAAAGAAAAAGCGATTCATCACATCTGCGGGTTCCGGCATAGTAAAGGTCCATCAACTGAAGTATCCGCGTTTATGTCACCTCTCCACAGTAAATGGGGGAGAACCTTTTTTTATCTTAGAAAGGAGGTCGATCGTGATATTGTTGCGCGCTTGAGTTGAATCCATGAATAATTGGATGAACTAATTTTGGGGAAATGTGAAATATTCAATGTTTACTGCCGGCGAGATTTTCCTTCGTCTGACCAGGCGTGTTCGCCGATGAGAGGGACAAAAGCTACCGGAGTCAGCTTCTCGCAGACCAGCTTCTTCCCCTCACGCCTCCAGAGCTCGAGCACCTGCCCCATCCGACCTCCCACCGGAGCAACCAATCTTCCGCCATCGCTCAGTTGATCCTCGAGCGGCTTAGGAACCTCGGGCGCCGCCGCCGTCACGATAATGGCTTGATACGGCGCATGCTCGGGTAATCCGTACGATCCATCGCCAACTACAACTTCGATGTTCTCCAGCTGTAATGAGAGCAGCAAAGACCGCGACCTTTCGGCCAACTCTGGGATCCGCTCTATGCTGTATACTTTTTTCGCTAACTGCCCCAGGATGGCCGCCTGGTATCCCGATCCAGTACCGATTTCGAGTACGGTCTCATCACCCTTTAAGTTAAGGAACTCGGTCATCAACGCAACGATGTATGGCTGGGAAATGGTCTGATGGTTTCCAATGGGGAGAGGCGCATCGATATATGCCCGGTGCACTTGATCTTGAGGTACGAATTCATGACGTGGAATGGCGAGCATTGCCTCGAGCACACGCTCATCGTGGATTCCCCGGCTGACCATTTGCTGGTCGACCATGCGTTTGCGTTCGTGTGAATATGCTTCCTTCTCAGACATGCTCGCTAATTCCGATTATACGCCCGTGCTGACTTCAGAGAAAACACAGTTTGCCCGGGTATTTTACCGGGCAAATGTCGAATACAAGTTTTCCAATGAGCATTTTCAGCCATCAGAAGCAAATCGCTGCTCATCCCACACATCCGCATCATTGTGATACCCGGCTTGCTCCCAGAAGCCCAATCGATCCTCTTGTATGAACTCCAACCCTCTCAACCACTTCCCGCCTTTCCAAAGATAGATATCTTTCAGACTTTCCCTTCCGGGGATTGCTCCGACGACTCCGCGGAGCGGATAACCGTGATCAGGCGTTAGCGGTTGCCCATCGAAGTGTGTTGCCAATAAGAAATTATCCGACATGGCTACAGATATGGGCATATTTGTCGAATAACCATAATCACAATGCTGTAACAGGAATTTTGCCGACTGTTTGACTTTAATGATCTCCTGCTGCACGAGCGCCTGCAATGAAACGCCCTCCCATTCCGTATCGAATTTGCTCCAGCGGGTTACGCAGTGGATGTCCATCTTGACCTTTGTGCGCGGTAATTCCAAAAACTCATCCCAGGTCCAGGTCACTTCTTGATCCACCTCACCCCATACTTTGAATTCCCATAAGGTGGGGTCAAAAGGTGGGACCGGGCCATAATGCAGAACCGGGAATTTAACCGTCAACGATTGTCCGGGAGGGAGTCTGCCCTCTTTTGATAGCTTCCCCTCTAAATTTCGTCTCGCTCCTTGCCCTTCAGACATCGCTTCGCCCTCCAAATTTCATCCATTATATCAACTTCAACAATCGCGCGGTAAGCGCCAATGCAAGATCGGTCGGTATGGAATCGTACGTGCTTTGAAGAAGCTTGGGAGGGGTATGTTTTGCTGCTGATTAGGGGATATCGTGCACACTTAGGTGGAGGCACTCATTCACCCCCCTTAGGTCTTACACCAAGAAACGTCGGGAAACTAGCGTTGGAGTTCGTTTAGCGCACCCGCACACTACCAATACCAAGATCAATGACCATTTCGATCTGGTTCACAGCGGCAGCATAGCCTGGAGAGTTGTAGAAATTCCCATCACGTGTATAGTCGCTTGGAACCAACACATTCCCAATTCCAACGTCGGCACGAAAGCGAACCCCCACATCTTCAGGGATCACAACTTGGATCTCTCCTATGCCCCCCTCGAGATTAATGTCCATGCTGTTCGTAGATGGCAACAAGATTATCATTTGCCCTATTCCCTGCTCAACGTGTATTTCGCCGAATTGGAGATCCTGGAGATCGAGCTCCGCCTTCCCCGCACCGAGGTCAACGATCAGATAAGTGAACACGCCAGGATGCAGTGAGAGGTCCCACGACGGTTGGGTACCCCACTCGCCGAAGAATGGCGCCACGATGACACCTTCAGTCCGCAGATCGATCGTCGCCCGTGTGCCAGAGAAATCGACGGTTTTACCAATCTCCTCACCACTGAACGGTCGAACCTCGCCTCGTAGCAGCACATTCGATCCCGTTGGTAATGCGTCAACGAGGAGATATCCAAGCGCGGGATCGAGGGAAATGGTGGCCTCCTCTGCATTTCCCAAAGGGATCTCGAAATTCTCGGTTGCGTATGTCCATTGAGATTGGTTATCGAAGAAGACGATACCGCCAATCAAAATGGCGAGAACCATTACTGTAGCAATTACCGCTCCCCAAGCTGTACGGCGACCAATAAGTATGTCGAGCCCAATTGCGATTATCAGGATCGGCCAAAAACGCATGATAACATCCCAAGCGTTCAACTCTATCACGTTCAAATTGTTCAACAGAAAAATCACACCAAATGAAATTAGGATAATAGGTCCTGCAATACTGGGTCTACGACGGCTATCATTCACCTCATTTACTCCTTACTCGGCATATGAGCGAAGCACATGCCCATGCCGCCAAACGCTATGATCGGCCCCGTCTTGAGACTGCAAGCAGACAAATTTCGCCTAACCGAATTATCCTGCAGCCGCCTACGTCGCACATCAGCGTGAACGGAATAAAGAACTCAACAGGATCATCAAACCTGCGCCAATCAAGATGATCGGCCACAACAATCCTGAGAATTGCCCTGCCCCCAAGAATGAACCGAAGATCGCAAACATTATCAGACTCGCAATAATGGCTCGGCTGCCATCTTTCAGCGCCTCGCGGGTCTTTCCTTCAAGCATACCGGAGACGATGACACCTACACCCACGAAACCTGGAATAAGCGTCCAGATATACGACCAGCTTCCCCAGTTGCCGGTTACATTCTGCCAATATAAAATCCCGCCGATCCCGCCTACGATCGATGCTGGAATCGCCAGCGATGGCGTGCTGGTCAGCAACCCCATCAGCAAAAGGAAAACGCCCACCCCAATCACAAGCAGGGGCCAATTCTGTTCAAGATCTATGAACGCGAAGATGTCAGGAAATATTTGAGCCGCCAGGAAAGCGGCACCAATCAGAATGATGAGCAACCCGGCCACTATATTTGATCGCTGTCCTTGCTCCATGTCACCCTCCTGTTTCTATTTACGCAGATGTTATGAATAAGTCGCGCTGATAGTTCTGCCTTTATCCTACTCATCTTCAAGGATTGAATGTCTGAGCTCATATTTTCCTATTTTTACACGCCTGGGTCACAGCGGGTTCTTAAAATCGTAGATCCCGTTCCTCACAGGCCAAAGACGTGTACACCCTTTGCAGCTCAAGCCCTCCGTAGTCGTTTGCAAGTCGAGTGAGCCACACTCGGGGCAGCGCCATATCGAGCCCTCACGCACGCGCCCGGGCACACCCGCGACCGAGGCAAATTGAAAAACACTGGGGGTCAATTGAATCCAATTCCCCGTGCGCTGCATTATTGAATCAAGAACCACCAACACATTAAGAGGTACATGGCGCTTGAGGAGATTTATGCGAAAGTGGGAAACTGTTAGTTTTCGCCCGGGCGAAAAACCCGCTTGATTCAACCATTTGTAAACAACACGTGGATGGAAGTTGAAGTTCAATTCTGCGAACTCGATCGCTTCAGGGTCGAAGGGGCTCCATGCCTGCCGTCTAAATACCCAACGGGCGATGGCCTTGAGGTTGCGTTTGTTCGCGTATTCGAGGATGAAGGTTGACCCTGGGGCAAGTGTAGGCCTAATCTGGCTCAGCGCCTTCTGCGGTTCCACCAGGTGATGAAGCGTTCGAATCATCGTGGCAGCATCGAATGCTTCTTGCGCAAAGGGTAAGCGATAGACATCGCCGACGACATAAACATAACGCTCACTCTCGCCAAGTCGCTGCTGCGCCAACTCAATCTGCGTTCGTGAATAATCAAGCAGGACGATCTGCTGATAACCCTGATATCGAGATGTATTTCTCCCGGCACCTGCGCCCACCTCCAGCAATCGGGATCCACCTTCGGGCAGCAATCGCTGGAGAGCGATCGCCTCTACACGATCCTCGTACTCCCGGCTCCCATGTTCCCAGAATTTTTCCTGGTAATCTGAGCCTTCATAATCACAAATCGGAGTTTGGCTTTCGCCCATTTCACACCATAGAAACGCCGGTCACCTGCGTGCCCGGCGAAATATCATCTCAATTGTACTCTCTCAAACTCGTAGTGTCAGCCACCCATTCAAGTTTAAGAATCAAAATAGCGCGTTTCGTCCAGTTTGTGTTGCTCCTGCGTCGCACCGCCTTCAGACTCTTGCTCGAGCAATCCTATCTCTGCATCGGTCCGAAACCGTGTCTCTGCCTCGTCAAGAGCAGTACGACTCGCCCGCGGGACAATTGCCCATTTGCCACAATGCGGACACATCTCCAGTTTCCCAACCAATAGATTTGGTGAGAGAAAATGTCGGGGATAAGGAAAGCCACAGCGCTGACAGACCGCACCCCCGGCAGAACCGTAATTTCCAAGCTTGAAACTACCCGAGCGGCGGCCCATGAGCGTAAGAAGGAGGGTTCCAAGAACCATGAGCACAACGATCCCCGCGATCAGTGGGACGGCGAGACTGCCCACCTGTTTCCAGCTCTCCTCCGCGCTGATGAACTCCAACCCTATCTCTTCCGCAAATACCTCTGCGCCGCTTGCCGTCGTACCAACGGCTGAAAACGTGTGTGCGCCCAATGTATAGTCACTGGTGCTGAAGGAAAATTTAAACGGGGATTCTGAAACTTCTGCAAAGAATTCCCCATCGAGCAGGTAATTAACTCTTTCCAGATCGTGCGGTCCATCGACAGAGATCGTGAACCGTCCCTGAATGTGTCCAGCGGCTCTATACCCGAAGTCTCGCCGCAAATGTATTGTTAACCGGTCGTTACCATCCTGGCCATATGCAGGAACAGTTAACATAAAAGCCAACAGGACGAATAAGAGTATCTTCACCTTCCCCATCTTCTCTCCTCACTTCCAGCGCGTTAGGATGGCCTCGCGCTGAAAGAGCTGCGTGGCGAAAGCCAGCAAACCAACATCGAGCACGGTTACCCCAACTGCCATCCACAGGATCATTGTTTCGTTGATAAAGATCAACCCGCTGATCTGGGCGAAGAAAAGACCCAACAGTGGAAGGATGACCAGCATAGATATCTGCTCAGCCACGCGGGGATCATTGGCTCGAGAGGATACCATGATGGCGATACTCACAGCCGCAACAGCCAATAGCGGACCAACGACCACAATCGCAAACAACCAGATTGGACCCGTCACCTGCCGCAATAACTCAGGTCCCTCGGTAAGGATAGCCACCCCCAGAGAAAATATTGAGAAAGACAGCCATGTTGCGCCGATCGCGGGCAGCGCTGCCGCCACAGCCTTGCCAGCGAGAAGCTCAAAAGTCGTCACCGGCGTCGCCAGCACCGGCTCCAGCGTTCTCGTCGTTTTCTCACCCACAATACTGTAGGAAGCGAAGGTCGCCGGTATGGCAAGCGGCATCAACATAAACAGCAACATAAACTGACTCACGATGAAGTATTGTCCGCATGTTTCACCACTCAGCCCCTCACACAAGTCCGCGAAACTGGCGGGCATATCCGCTGCCGAAAACCCGGCCATCTCTTCGGGAGTACCCATGGTATAGAGAATGATTAACGGCAAGGCGGTCATCATGAGCGGCATGAAAACCACCGTAAAGAGCACGAAGCGATTCTTGAATACTTCGGCCCACTCCTTACGCGCGATTACCCAAATTTTTCGCATGATCCACCTCTTAAACGAGAATCTACCTGTTTTGTGGGCACCGCTCTTCCTTCGCCCCAATACACCCCAACCAAAATAAGTGTAGTTATGTAAAGTGTTTTGCGGCTGATATCCACACCACTAAACAATGTCCAAAAACGCAATTACTTCACCAGGCGTAAATAAATCTCCTCCAAGGACCGGCGCAGCTCGCCGACAAATTGAATATCCGCGCCGGCATCCACCAAAGCCCGGATCAATTCCGGGTTATTCCTCTCCGGGTCGTCTAACCCGACGACAAGCTTGTTATCCTTTATCTCAACGGAGCGCACGAAGGGTTGCTCGCTTACGATTTTTTCATATGCAGGAGAGGCCGCACCCAGGTGAACCACAACCACGCTGTCATAAAGTTTCGCCCGCAGCGCTTCAGGTGTGTCTAGCGCCAGCAAGTGAGTATTAACCACGGCGATACGGTCACACAGCCGATCCGCCTCGTCGAGATTGTGAGTGCACAGGAAGATTGTTCGTCCCTTGCTCTTTAATTCACCGATGAATTCCCTCACCAAACGCGCCATCTCCGGGTCGAGCCCTGCCGTCGGCTCATCAAGGAAGAGCACTTTGGGTTCATGCAGCATCGCCCGGGCGATGGCCAGCTTCTGTCGCATTCCCTTTGAGAAAGTCGCCGCCACATCCCCGCGCCGATCCCACAACCCCAACAGGCGCAGATAGCGCTCCACCTGTCCGGCCACATCCTCCACATCATGCAATTCGGCGAAGAAGCTTAAGTTCCTCTCCGCACTCAGGCGGTCGTACAGCCCCGGCGACTCGGTTAATATTCCTGCGCTACGTCTGATCTCGTTATCCTCTCGTCCGACTTCATATCCAGCGACCTTTGCTTTCCCCGAAGTCGGTGAAATTAACGCACTCAACATACGGATCGTCGTCGTCTTCCCCGCGCCGTTTGGCCCCAAGAAACCAAAGATCTCGCCCGGCCTGACCTCCATATCCAGATCGTCAACTGCCAGCACATCACCGAAGCGCTTGGTTAACCCCTTCGCAACAATCATCTAATTCTCCTCAAAACCGGATATCCGCCCGGCTCACAACGGCTCTCTCCCGATCAAGTATAGCGGCTATCCTCCAGACTATCGTCTGATATTTTCTCATCTTTAATTCGCCGCACCCTTGAGTTAGGCGGCGACGTACTCGGGGGATCCACATCGGAGTCTTCTCCCGGCGCATCCATGCTTTTTATTGCGAAAATTATTAGCAAGCTAATCCCTGCACCAACGACAACGGTTCCCTCGGCCGCGTATACACCCCAGCGATCCATTACGATTAACGTCGCTGCGTTGAACAGCGCATGCCACGCTACGGCTCCCGCCAACCACCCCAATCCACCGCGGCGAACACTTTGAAGAACCAACGCACTTGCGCTCAAATGGAAACAAATCGCCCCTGCTCGCTCGACGGCTCCCAGCAGTGCCTTATACCAGGGCATGTTCCAATAGAACGCCATCTGGGCCGCGACGACATCCACTTGCTCTGGAGGCAGAGTCTTTGCTAGATCCGCCCCGCGCAATGCTACGGCTTGAAAAAAGCCGTATAAAACAAATCCGCCGAGGATAATGGCTTCACTGCCACCATGACCCGCCCCAAACATGAGCGCATTGGGCAGGTTTTGAGCACCGGGAACCCAGCGGCGCATGACGACAAAGCGCGCCACCTCTTCGAATACTCCTGCAGAAAGACCGTACAACAGCGCGGCCGCTATAAACGCCAACCCGCCAGCCGCGAACATCTCCCGCTCTGTCACAAAGGGCGTAAGAACCAGATTATTGAAGGGGATATGTAAAAACTGCGAAGCGACGAAGGTCGCCGCACCCGCGCCAAACAAACCCCAATTGAGTCGCCACCGCCTCGCCAACACGACACCTAAAAACAGGGGCAGGGCGATCATCAGAAAACCATTGATTAAATGCGCCGCTGCGAGCATAGCAATTGCTCCCGGAAATCGATCATACAGCCAAGATTTAACTGGATGACACAACGAGCTTCATTGGACACAACCCCTACCACACCGTCAACGCCACCCCCGCGAATCTCCCAACGCCTGTGCAATAGGGCCGTTATTCTACCTTGTTTTTCCTTCACCCCTCAACTGTCTTAACCCAGGACCACTCCTTTCCTTTGACGGAGTTTGTCCCTCGCAGTGTTTCACGTGAAACCTGATGGCTATGTTTCACGTGAAACATCCATACCCGCCACTTGTTCCCGCTCAGGACACCAACCCCTGTTAAGCCGTGTTTCCCTGCGTTTTCTCTTGAAAATCACGTCACGCTATGACCCAGAAGCGGGTTGAGGTTTTCTGCTGTCCATAAGCCGTAAACACCCAACCCGCCCTCTCGACTTATTGAGAATTCACCAGACACCCTGGCTCAATAAGAGCGGATTACCCCTCGAGCTTAGACGGCTTGCCATCCTCGCGCCAGCCAATCAATAACTCATCAAACAGCAGCGAAACTTCATCTGGGTTGAATCCCGCTTGATGTGCATACTCCAGGAAGGATTTCGCCATCCCCTCCAGTGTGGCGCTGCGGAGGCGCGAAGCTCTTTCCGGCGGCATGGGCTCCAACACATAGGTCCCGCGACCCTGTTGTGTGGAGAGTACTCCTTCTTCGTCGAGAATGCGGTAGGCGCGAGCGATCGTGTTGAAATTAACCCTCAATTCAGCCGCCAATTTTCGCACGGTTGGCAACTGATCGCCCGGCTTTAGCTCACCCGATGCAACCAGGTCTTTGATTCGGCCCACCAACTGCGAATAGATTGGTATATGGCCCCGGAAATCCAATTCTGTAAACATATGATATATACTCAATTGTCTTATTGTATCTTTGTATTATTGTACTAATTGTATATCTCCCTGTCAATATGTCAAACATGAAGTGCCTGGTTGCGGTATCGGTGATTGGCTATCGTGGTAGAATCAAATTACGGTTGTTTGACCCTTGCACGGAGATAATTATGGATAAGAAAGTTGGTACCTTCACCGTAAAGAAAGGCTTGGCCCAAATGCTTAAGGGCGGCGTGATCATGGATGTGGTCACAGTAGAACATGCCCGCATCGCCGAGGAGGCCGGCGCTGTTGCCGTGATGGCGCTTGAGCGCGTCCCTGCTGATATTCGCGCCCACGGAGGCGTGGCTCGTATGAGCGACCCTGCTTTAATCCAGGAGATTATGGAGACTGTCACAATCCCTGTGATGGCGAAGTGCCGCATCGGTCATTTCGTCGAGGCCCAGATCATCGAAGCTCTTGGGGTTGACTTCATCGATGAGTCGGAGGTTTTAACACCGGCCGATGAAGCGCATCACATCAATAAACACCTGTTCAAGATCCCCTTCGTATGCGGCTGCCGCAATCTTGGTGAGGCCTTGCGCCGCATCGGAGAGGGGGCGGCGATGATCCGCACGAAAGGCGAAGCTGGTACGGGTGACGTAGTCGAGGCGGTCCGACACGCGCGTTCTGTTTTTGGCGCTATCCGCCGCCTCGAGAACATGCCCGATGAAGAGTTAATGTCCTTTGCTAAAGAGATCGGCGCCCCCTTCGAGACGATCAAGGAAACCAAGGATTTGGGGCGTCTGCCTGTGGTTAATTTTGCCGCTGGAGGCATCGCCACTCCGGCTGACGCCGCGCTCATGATGCAGCTTGGCGTGGACGGCGTTTTTGTCGGCTCGGGTATTTTCAAATCGGGCGATCCCCCTCTGCGGGCCAAGTCCATCGTGGAGGCTGTTACACACTACGACGACCCGAAGATCCTGGCCGATATCAGCAAAGGGCTGGGCGAGCCGATGGTCGGCATAGAAGTGAGCGAACTTCCCCAGACAGAAAGACTGGCCGAGAGGGGCTGGTAGCTTTCTTCGGGAGGGCAGCGATTTACGACTCCGCAGATGATAGAACCCGGATGCGACGGCGCGATCGGGAAATAAAAGACCAGTCTGAGGTAAAAGCGCTTCTGCGCGATTCTCGGTTCGGTTTTATCGCTACTGTTTCTGAGGACCAACCTTTCATACACGCAAATCTTTTTTGGTACGACGAGAACAACCAGCGCATTTACTTCCACACAGCCCTCGAGGGTCGCGCCCGCAGCAACATCGAGACCAACCCCCAGATATGCTTCAGTGTAGCAACCATGGGCCGTCTCCTTCCCGCTGAGACGGCGATTGAATTCAGCACCGAGTATGCCAGCGTGACGGTGTTCGGGAGCGCCCGTATAGCCGACGACCCATCAGAACAACGCTACGGTCTACAGGGGTTGCTTGATAAGTATTTCCCTCAGTTACAGCCGGGCGAGGATTACAGCCCCGTCACAGATGCAGAATTGCGGCGAACCTCCGTTTTCGCAATGGAGATCGAATCTTGGAGCGGGAAACAGAAGGTGGCAGGATCATGAAAGTTGGCGTCTTAGCGCTGCAGGGAGATTTCGCCGAGCACCTTTCCTTTTTACACGGACTGGGAGCGGAAGGTGTTGAGGTTCGTTTGCCCGCCCACCTGAACGACATTGATTCCTTGATCATTCCCGGGGGCGAATCGACGACGATCGGGAAACTAGCTCTCGCGTTCGAACTACTAGAACCACTACAAACCTTCGGCCAGACGCGCCCGATATGGGGCACATGCGCCGGCGCAATTTTCCTCTCGAACGATACTCTGGAACGACAGCATCTCTTGGGGTTGATGGATATCACAGTCGAACGCAACGCCTTCGGCCGCCAGTCTGAGAGCTTCGAATCTGATATTCACGTGTCCGTCCTTGAGGATGCCAAGGTACCCTTCCCGGCGATATTCATCCGCTCGCCCCTGATCGCCCGCGTCGGACCCGAGGTTGATGTTATCGCCCACTTGCCCAACAACAAAGATAATGGCATTATCATTGCCGCGAAGCAGGGACATCTTCTTGCCACAAGCTTCCACCCGGAATTAACCGGGGACGACCGCTTCCACCGTTATTTCCTGTCCCTAATTAAACGTGATCTATGACGATTCGTCCGTATGATTGGCGCGACCTAATACTCTTACACCGACTCCGCAATCGCGGGATGTGCCTTGACACCAGGCTTATGTATACACGCGGGGTACCGGCACTCAGACCCACACCCTTAAGTACGCTCATCCCCGGCGGCAACGTCTGCACCCTAGTTTCCCGTGCTGACAATTCCGGTGAATTATCGGCGGCCGGCCAGTTTCTGATTCGCAACAATCAACTTCCTGCACGGTTGGTCTTTATCAGTCCGCGCGAGATTCTCTCCAGACCAGAGGGGTTCAGCCTGCTGGAAGCAATGGCTCATATGGCCGGAGAGAGGGGTGCACCCGCTTTAATCACCGAGATTGATGAGCGTGATCCCGCCGCGGACATTTTGCACGCAGCAGGTTTCGGTATCTACTCCCGCCAACGTATACTGCGCCTTGATAGCGCTGTCGAAGGCAAAGCAGGACTAGATGAGGAGACCTGGCGTTCTGCCACAGACCGCGACTATATAGCCATCCAAAGCCTATACACCAACATCGTCCCTGCCCTGGTACAGCAAGTAGAGCCTCCTCCCTCCCGTTATGAACGAGGCCTTGTATACTGGTCACAAGGTGAGTTGCTCGGTTTCTTAGACATTGAGCGAGGACCACAAGGTATTTGGGTGCAGCCATATTTCCACCCCGCGGCCGAATTAGACGATAACCTTTTGTCGGGCTTCCTTCTCGGCTTCTCACCCAGCCAAAACTGCCCTCTTTTTATCTGCGTTCGTTCGTACCAGGGAGGCCTCAGCCAATCTCTCAACCAACTCGGTTTCGAGCCATGCAGCAATCAGGCGGTAATGGTTAAGCGCCTCGCCACCCCAATCCGCCGGCCAATCGTGGTTAAGATTCCAGCGCTCGATGGGACACAGCCTGAGCCATCGGCGCCTTTTGCCAACATTATTCATCACAAATCCACACCGAAAAAAACACAAAGCCTATGACCCAGAAACGTATTACCGATAACTTAACCGACCTCCTCAGAGTCCTGCCACCCGAAATCACCGCTGCGCTTGAGAAGATCAACCGCCCCGATGACCTGCTGGAGATCATCATCGATCTGGGCCGCACTCCCACTGCGCGGTTCACCGACGTAGAGATGGAGCTCAGCGAACAAGATGTAACTCCAACAGAGATCGATTATGTCGTGTCCCGCATCGGTGACTTTGATGCCGACAACCGCGCCGGCATCGAGCGCACTTTGCACCGCATCTCAGCCATCCGCAACCGGCATAGGGAAATTATCGGCCTCACCTGCCGTGTAGGCCGTGCTGTTTACGGAACAATCGACATAGTCCAGGATTTCATCACTAGCGGAACCAGCGTCCTTCTCCTCGGTCGCCCTGCTGTTGGTAAAACGACGATGCTGCGCGAGGCGGCGCGCATCCTGGCAGAGGAGAAGCGAGTCGTCATAGTAGATACTTCCAACGAAATCGCCGGTGACGGCGACGTGCCACACCCGGCGATAGGTCGCGCCCGTCGCATGCAGGTGCGAGAACCTACGCTTCAGCACGAGGTTATGATCGAGGCTGTGGAGAACCACAACCCCGAGGTGATTGTGATCGACGAGATCGGGCGCGAGCTTGAGGCAATAGCAGCGCGCACGATCGCGGAGCGCGGCGTCCAACTGATCGGTACCGCCCACGGAAACACGCTCGAGAACTTGTTGTTGAACCCCACCCTCTCGGACCTAATCGGCGGGATAGAGTCAGTGACTCTATCAGACGAAGAAGCTCGCCGCCGGGGCACACAAAAGACAGTGCTTGAGCGCCGCGCCGCGCCGACCTTTACCGTGTTGGTTGAAATTCTTGATCGCGAACGATTAGCTGTCCACCACGATGTCTCTGCTGCCGTCGATGCCATGTTGCGAGGCCGACCTCTGCATCCCGAAGTGCGTTACCGCGACAAAGATGGTGAGATAAAAATTGAAATACCGAGGGCGTCAACCTCCGCCAGCCGCGCCCCGCAATCCGGATATCGGCGACAGACCGCACTTCCCACCGCTCCACAGAACAACACAGACGGACCACCTTATTCTCCGACAGCGCCGCACATGCCCGGAAAACCTCTGGCTCCAATCCGCATCTTTCCCTTCGGTGTTGCCCGCAATCGCCTGCGCCAGGCATCCAAGCGACTGGGTGTACCCTCTGTTCTCGCAGATTCTCTGGGTGATGCGGAGGTACTTGTTACCCTGAGATCCAATTTCCGCAAGCGCCCTCGAGTGATCAAAGACGCAGAAAACCGGCAGATGCCGATATATGTTCTACGCTCAAATACCGTCAATCAGATGGAGGGTTTTCTGATCGATCTCTATAATTTGCGCTCTTCGAGCTTCGATGACCCATCCATGGACAAGGCTCTTGAGGAGACGAACAGCGCAATACAGAGGGTGCTCGATGGCACTCGCTCAATCGATCTCTCGCCCACATCATCCTACATTCGCCGGCTACAGCATCAGATGGCTCGCCAGGCAAACCTGGTTTCGCATTCCTATGGGAAGGAACCACATAGACGCGTGAGGATTTTTCGCAATTGAATCTATTTATCACTTTAGAGGGGCCCGACGGAGGGGGAAAATCATCGCAGGCACAATGCCTTGCAGAGTACCTGCGCGCCGAGAACATCGAGGTTTTGCTCACCCGTGAGCCTGGCGGCTCTCCAATAGGAGATCAGATCCGGAAAGTGATTATGGAGCTCGAGAATACCGACATGGATGCGCGC
Source organism: uncultured Anaerolineales bacterium (assembly GCA_965195195.1). Classification (GTDB taxonomy): domain Bacteria; phylum Chloroflexota; class Anaerolineae; order Anaerolineales; family E44-bin32; genus E44-bin32. Next base: position 64,637 of record CBDAFF010000080.1, read on the forward strand.
ACAGAGTTTCTGCTTTTCTCCGCTTCACGCGCGCAGCACATTGCTGAGGTTATTCGCCCTAACCTGGAAGACGGCTTGACCGTCATCTCTGACCGTTTCTTTGACTCTTCGCTGGCTTATCAGGGATATGGCCAACGCTTACCCTTGGAAATACTGAAGGCGATCACCAACTTCGCAACAAGTGACCTCACCCCTGACCTTACACTGCTGCTCGATCTTCCCGTTGAAGAAGGCTTGCGCCGTCGCGAGGCTGACGGAAACTGGAACCGCATGGACGCGTACGATATCGACTTCCACCGCCGCGTACGTCGCGGTTATCTCAAATTGGCAGCTGAGTCTCCTAAACGCTGGGTAATTCTCAGCGCCGAGCAATCCTTCGATGCGCTACAAGATGAAGTCCGGCACGCGGTGATGGAGCGCTTAAAGCCTGAAACAACGGATACGTACAAATAGGTAGAAATCACTGGTCACGTACTCATGCCCACATTTCAGATGATCGCCGGGCGGGATTCTCCCGCGGCGCAGCGCCCTTAAGATAAAAGAAGCAACGTCAAAGAAAGGCTTTTTGATTGGTTACATTACTATGCTTCGGCGATTCAAACACCTGGGGATTTAACCCAGCTACCTGGGAGCGCTATCCGCAGGACATTCGCTGGCCTGGCGTTCTGCAAAACGAACTGGGTGAGAGCTATCGGGTAATCGAAGATGGCCAAAACGGAAGAACAGCTGTCGAGGGTAAGGCATTCGCTGGTTTCAATACAAGTAAATCTGATCTGGTATCCACGCTTGCAAACCACAGCCCTATGGACCTCGTCATCATGATGTTGGGCACCAATGATTTATTAATGAGATCCTCTGTTTCCCCGGACGATGTCGGCAAAGGGATCGATGTCTTACTGGACGTCATCCACAACAGCGGAGCAGGTCCTGGAGGCAGCACTCCCGCTGTTCTTCTCCTTGCTCCCCCGCCCATCGGATCCCATGCTGGTGAGATAGATGCCCTCAAGAGTGCGGTGACCCAATCGCACTTATTTGCCGAGCGATACGCGTCGATCGCCGCGGATTTCGATTGTGCGTTTCTAAATACCGGTGAGATTGTTCACTCCAGCGAAATTGACGGTTCTCACCTTGATGCTTCTGAACACAAGAAGCTCGGGTTAGCCGCCGCAAAACGAGTGCGCATGATCACCCCTAGGGTTGAATGAAGTTTAAGCAACGGGTGGGGCGAGATGGAGTATTCTAACCAGAGTCGATACTTCAGCCTAAAAACCCTCGTTCATCCCTAGATTGGGCATACTCTTCTCAATCTCTTCCGGACTCTCTCCAGACTCCAGCCGGTCGATAGCCTCGTCAAATTCGGGCGGATTCTCCTCGCCCATTTCGTTGCCCATTTTGCGCATCATCTTCGCCATCGAACGGGGGTCGGATTCGTCGAAATCTCCCCATGCACTTGGATCCGCCAGAGATTCGATCCGTGATTCTTCCGAGCGCGCAACTCGAATTCTGTCAATAATTCGTTCTAAATTTTCGCCTCTGCAATACTGGCAGACAACGGAAGCTACTCCGTATTCCTCATAAGCTTGATGAACCGAGTTGTGCTTTCCGCAGTCGCGGCACGTATAATCATACGTCGGCATCTTGCCCTCCCATAAATATATTATACTGACCGCGTTGAGAGGTATCAATACATGTATCGTGAGTTCGCCAATAAACAAAAGCAGCCTTTGCTCATCGTGCTTTCCGGGCCTTCTGGAGTTGGGAAGGACACCGTTCTTCAGCGCATGAAGGAACTCCAATTGCCTTTCCACTTTGTGGTCACAGCAACCTCGCGGCCGAAGCGGAAAGGGGAAATTGATGGAGTCGATTACTTCTTCGTCAGCGCTGATGAGTTCGTCGCCATGATAGAACGGGATGAGCTGCTGGAACACGCTCTTGTCTATGACGAGCACAAAGGGATTCCCAGGCAGCAAGTTCGGGATGCATTCGCCAGCGGTCAGGACGTCATCATGCGTATCGACGTACAGGGCGCTGAAACAATCTGCCAACTTTACCCCGAGGCATTGTTGATCTTCCTTTCAACACAGAATGAGGATGAGCTCATTGCCCGTTTGAAGGCGCGCCGTACGGAATCCGAGGAGAAGCTTCAATTGCGGATTGAAACCGCGCGCGAGGAATTACACAAGGTAGAGCTCTTCGACTACTACGTAGTAAACGCAGACGATCAACTCGACGCAACTGTAGATGCGATCCTGGCGATCATCGCCTCTGAACATCGCCGCACGAATCCGAGGCAGGTGCGGCTATGACCCTAGAAACCCCGCTGGAAGAGCGCGCCCAGTCCGCTCCTCCCGCCAGACCAAACACACAAACCACGAAATCGCGCCCTGGCTTCAAACAATTCCCAGGCACTTACAGTTTAATCGCCATCACCCTTGTCGTTTTTCTAGGACAGTTCCTTTCCGTCGAGTTATTTCAGTTCGATTGGTTGTTAGAGATGGGCGCCAAATCCGGTCCCGAAATCCTTTCGGGTGAAGTCTGGCGTTTTATCACCCCAATGTTCCTTCACGTTACGCTTCCCCACGTCTTAATCAATATGTACTCACTCTACGCAATCGGTCCGGCCGTGGAGCGCTTCTTCGGCACAGCTCGTTTTGTGGCTGTTTACTTGCTTTGCGGAATTGCGGGGGTGATTCTAAGTCTGGCTTTCAGCCCATACCCCTCGGCCGGCGCTTCCGGCGCAATCTTCGGTCTACTGGGGTCGTTAGGGGCTTTCTTGTACCTTCACCGTGGTCTATTCGGCCGTTTTGGCCTACTACAATTACGCCAGATCGTGCTTGTGGCTCTTTTGAACCTTGGCCTCGGCCTTATGCCTGGAATTGACAACTGGGGTCACCTGGGCGGATTGCTGGCGGGCATTGCTCTCACACTATTCCTTGGACCGCGATTTGAGGCCGTCTGGGACTCGGGAGAAAATGGTCGATTGGTGGATCGGCGACCATGGGATGAGGTTCGGGTGCTTTTTATTGCTGCCGCCGGGTTCCTCGCCGCAATTGCTTTGGTAGTGGTGTTTTTCCTGGCCTAAGGGTAACCTCCTTCGCCCAGAACCTTCACCTTGAATTGAGATGTTTCCAAGAAATAAATCGCATCTCCAACTGAGATTCGTTTCTTAGTGTCCATTTACTCTGCTCTTTCCAGTCTGCGTAACACAGAGGAATGCCAAAATGATGAGCCCTAAGAAGAATACCGCTGATGTATTTGATATCACTTTCGTCGGAGCCGGCCCAACAGGACTCTTTGGGGCTTTCTACGCCGGGTTACGCGAGATGAGTGTCAAGATCATCGATGCTCTACCTCAACCCGGCGGTCAGTTAATCGCGCTCTACCCTGATAAGCTGATCTACGACACTCCCGGTTTTCCAGCGATTCTCTCGAAGGAGCTCGCCTCCTGTCTGACCGAACAAGCCTCTCAGTGGAAGCCGTTTATGGCGCTTGGGGAACGGGCGTTAATGCTCAGGCGGACGCCTCTCCCCGGAGATAATGATGGACAGGAGTGCTGGATCATCGAGACAGACAAGGACATCCACTACTCTCGCACCGTCGTAATTGCCGCAGGTATTGGCGCCTTCCGTCCGAATAAATTAAAAAACGAGAGTATTCCGCGCTTTGAAGGTAAGGGGGTGAAATATTGGGTCAAGGATGTCGATGATTATGCCGGGATGCGCGTACTCATCATCGGGGGCGGCGATAGCGCCGTCGACTGGTCGTTAGCTCTTGAGCCGATCGCCGAGCATGTGACCTTAATCCATCGACGAGAGGGTTTTCGTGCACATGATACTTCCGTGAACGCCTTAAAGGATTCTTCCGTTGATACGCACATCTTCTATGAACTGCGCGAGTTTCAGGGCGACGAGAACCTTGAGCGTGCTGTGATTTTCGACAATCGCACAGGCGACGAATCAACGATTGAGATCGATGCCGGTATTCTAGCCCTCGGATTCAAAGCCGACCTCGGACCTATTCGCGAGTGGGGGCTGGAGACAATCGGCCGCCGCTATATCAAAGTCAACAGTAAAATGGAAACCAATCTCCCGGGTATATACGCCGCCGGTGACGTCGCTCTACAAGAGGAGCTCGACCCACTCAACTTGATCGTCGTCGGCTATGGCCAGGTCACTGTTGCAGTGAACTACGCCTACGCCGCGATCAAACCGGGAGAAAAAGTGTTCCCCGGTCACTCCAGCGAGAGGGTGGCTGATTAGATCAAGCTCTGGATTATCCGGGTGAAATAAATAGTCCTCAGCTTATCCCCAAGCACGCTAACGGCCGTGTCCCTTTGAAACCCTAAACCACAAACGGCCCTGCAGGAAGGCCGAAACTCTATCCAATGATGGTTTCGCTTATGCAAATAGGGGACTCAATGGAGAGATTCTTTCCCGAGGTTTGAAATCTCTTCCGTCGGGTCAAGCGCTCTTTCTTCGGTCGTTGCTTTCTTTGACCAGGGCATATAAAGAATCACACCGAGCATACTGAGCAACACGCCCGCCACCAGACCAATCATTTGAATATATCCAAAGTGGATTACGGGCATGCGGTGGGCGCCCACACCGATGAAGTCAGCCAGCGATCCTACTGCAGCCACAACGTAGCCCGTCGCTATTAGCCTTACTCCTATGTCCGCTCGCAAAGAGTTTGGTTTTCCGTTGCGAATTACTCGTACCGTTGAATAAGCGGCCACGAGCAGAATCGCCAGCCCCGTAAGCCAGACACCGATCTGAACAAAACCTACCGTAATGCTGCGGTTCATACCGATTAGATCGGGTTGGATGCCGACCATAAAAATCAGCAGGCCGATTAACATCACAGTCATCCAGAGTCGCGCAAGGCGTGTTTGCAAACGAGTGAGAGCGCGCATAAGAATCAGTTCTCCGGTAATGCTCTTCGCAAAAATCGCAACCAGTTTCCCCCAAGGATTGCTTCAATATCCTCTCGATCATAGCCGCGTGCGTCCAGCGACTCGCCAATTAACCGCAAGTCAGCCACGCTGTCAAGCCCTTGAGGGACTTTGTCCAAGCCAAAACCTCCATCAAAATCGCTCCCTATACCAACGTGCGCAGCGTCTCCGAGCATCTGACAAATATAATCGATCCCCGTAGCGACATCTGCCAGGGCAACAATCTCTCTACCTTGCGAAGGCTCCCACCCATCTTTTAAGAAGCGATTCCCGAGCAGTAATCCAATCACACCCTCCCGATCGGCGGTTCGTCGGATAACGAGGTCGGTGATGTGCCGTTCGGGTTTTTCCGCACTTGGCACCAGGGCAAGCGGGCTTGTATGTGAGACTAGAATCGGACCCTGGAAAAGATCTAATGCTTCTACAGCCCCCTCCTCCGCCAGATGCGCTAGATCCAAGATCATACCAACATCTGCCATGGCGTCCAGGAGTTCGCGGCCGAGATCTGTTAAAGGACCCGGTTCTCCTGTTCCTCCTGCGTAACGAGTGGCGGCCCAGGCAGGACCCAGTATCCTAACACCCCCATCGAACCACTCCTGCAGCTCTTCCGGCGATCTCACGCCATCGGCACCTTCCATGAGTAAAACCATTCCTACGCTTCGCTCTTCATCCTCGGCCTTCTGCCAAGCCGACTCTGTGATTCCAAGCTCGTGCTTGTCGAGGATTAAATGGAATTTCCCAGCATGCTCATCTACCAGGCGATGGTAGTACGCCAGATCGGAGCGATAGAGTGCGTGCGCCTCGTTGGCATCAGCGTAACACCTAACATCCCATGTATCTTTCTTCCATCTAAGTGGTGTGGAGAAGAGCGTTGCGAAGACCACCGCCACTCCGCCCTGGACCCACTCCGGCCAACCGAGCATCGTGTCCCCGTTCCACGCTGGTATGGATGTCTCATCTTCCATCTCCCGCGTCTCGAGTGCGGAACGTGTGTAATCACGATTAAAAGTGAGAGCGTTCCACGCCAGATCTTCGTGACCATCAACGATGATCACGTACGCCTCCACTCTTCAACGAGGACACGCCAGAAATCATCGTCATCGCCGGGGCGAAACGCCCAATATGGCGTGATTCTATCCACAAGCCCCGCATAGCGCTTTTTGATCGCACTCGCCAGCGCGTCGGGTTTCTCAACCACGGCGAAGGTCGCCAGCATTTCATCATCCACCAGATCCGACATCGCATCCCACTCTCCCTGGCGAGCCAGAGACGAAAGTTCTTCGGCAGTGTCATCCCAACCATGGAGAGACATCACACGACGGTAGGAAGGTGTGGATGCGTAAAATGCGATTTGCGAGCGCACAAACATTTCCTGCTGAGCGTTCGTCACGACAAATGTAGAAGTTGAAAGCTGGATTTTACCTTCATCTCGTTCCCCTCGCTCGGCGCCCTCCGCGATCGCGGGGCGTACAACCTCGCGCAGGTAACGTTCTGTATGCAGTGGGTGGACATGGAAACCATCGGCTACTTCACCGGTCAATCGACACAGTCCGGGGTTCACCCCTGCCAAATAGATCGGAATATCAGGATGCTCAATCGGTCCGGGGTTAAAGAATGGCGTCATCAAGGTGAGTTTGTAATATTCGCCCCGGTAATTCAGGCGCTCTTTCCCCTGCCATGAAGACCAAAACGCGCGCACGGCCAAAACGAACTCCCGCAGCTTTCCTGCGGGTGACTCTGGCCAGGGCATTCCAAAGCGCCGCTCGATATGCGGCTTGACTTGCGTCCCTAACCCCAGAATAAATCTTCCTCGCGATGCGGCGGCCAAATCCCATGCTGTATAGGCAACATTTGCCGGGCTGCGAGCGAAGGCGATTGCCACTGCCGTACCAAAATGAATCTCGCTCGTATGCTCTGCCACCAGAGCCAGGGGGAGAAATGGATCATGCTGCGTTTCTGGTGACCAGAGACCATCAAAGCGGATTCTCTCCACCGCTGCGGCAATCGCCGGCACATCCTTAAGTGATGACGGGGGAAGCGCTACGTCTAATTGCATTTTTCGATTCCGCACATGTTCCCTCAGCGATCGATATTGTTATCTAGGAACTGGAGCTTGGTAACAAAAAACCATCTGACACAAATACCGCGGCAACTCGTTTATTTTTCCGAGGGCAACATTAAATATCATCAAACGAGGCGATGACTACGCGCCAGTCATCTGGAACAGGAATGGATTCCCTCAGTTGGTAATCATAAGCGACCAATGTTGCTTGCCCAACAGCCAGTTCGTCTCCTGTTTGAGAGTCCTGTATCGAGTATTGAGTCTCTATACTTTTCTCTCCGAGACGCACAGTACGAACCCCTACTTTAATGTCGCTCTCTAATTGGATCGGGCTTATGTAGCGGCAGCTTTGCTCCGCGAGGATGATCCCGATCGCGTCGAAATCTGATCCTTCCCATAAGCCAAGCGCCTTGATGTACTTCGACCGCGCCTGTTCCATGTAGGTGAAGTGCCGGGCATTATTCACATGGCGTTGAGCATCAATATCACCATAGCGTATCTCAATCGAATGAAAAAAGCGGTATTCGCTCATTACACCTCACATGGCGATACGTCGAATAAATCCTAACCCAATCATTCCGTAATTTTTCATACGCTATCCATCCGCTCCACTTGCGTCCAGGTTTTGATTAACCCCAGGTCACATCCCCACAGAGATCGGGCGGAAGTGGTTCGTTCCGGAAGGATTCGAAGGCTGCTCGCTCTTCACCGACTGTCGTCGACTCCCCGTGCCCGGGGTGTAATCGGATCGAATCAGACCAGGTAAAAACTGAGTTGGCCAATGATTCGAGCGCCATCGCCAGCGCCTCAGGTGTCTGCGTATGTCCCGGTCCTCCAGGGAAGATCGCATCCCCGGAGAAGGCACGATGAAATCCATCAGCTTCGATGAGCTTAAGGGCGACGCTTCCAAGCGTATGACCAGGAACATGAATAATCTCGATGTGCGCATCCCCCAACCTGAAAACATCCCCTGTCGATAATTCGTAATCAGCCTGGATGGAGAAATCCTCTGCGTCGGCTGGGTGAATTCCTACTTCTACCCCCAGCGACTGCTTTACGGCAAGAAGCGCACCAACGTGATCCGAGTGTCCGTGTGTAAGCAAGAGTCTGGTGACGTTTGTGTTTCCTATCCAATCCAGAATCTTCTGTGCCTCATCACCGGGATCTACAAGTATCCCCTCGCCCAACTCGTTATCTTCAAGTAGATAGCAGTTCGTCTGATATTCCCCAACAGGCATAACCCTCATTTCAATCATCTTCGGTCTCCGGGAGACTGCTCTGAATTCACTTTGTTGGAAAATAATACCGGGGAGAGCCCCCGGGTATCCATAATTCTTTTGGCACCGGGCGCTCTTCACGCGTTTGTGGTTTCGGCCCCGTATAGCTTACGGTGGACCACGCTTAAGGCGCGGACCTGCTTCTCTGCATGGTATGAAGAACGAACCAGCGGTCCGCTTTCAACCCACTCGAAACCGATCTCTCTACCAAAACGTTCGAATTCTTCGAACTCCTCCGGAGTGTAATAGCGCTCAATCGGGAGATGCTCTTTCGTTGGTTGGAGGTACTGACCGATGGTGAGGATGTCAACTTTCCAAGAGCGAAGGTCTTCCATGACCACCTTGACCTCATCCATGGTCTCCCCCAATCCAACCATGATGCCTGACTTGGTGAGTACCTCCGGGTCTAAGCTCTTCGCGTTGGTGAGCGTCGCCTGGGCCCACTCATAATGATCTTGCGGTTGAACTTCCTTAAAGAGCCGCGGCACAGTCTCTACATTGTGGTTGAGAATCTCGGGTCGGGCATCCATAACGATTTTCAGCGATTCGATTGAGTCTTTGAAGTCCGGAATGAGCACCTCAACGGAGCAGCCCGACTGTAGTTCGCGGATTCTCTGTATAACCATTGCAAAAATTGGTGCACCGCCGTCGGCGCGCTCATCGCGATTTACGCTGGTAATAACCGCGTGGCGCAAATCCATCGCCTGTACGGCGCGCGCAACTCGCTCGGGCTCGAGCCAGTCCAGCGGTGCGGGGCGCCCCGTTGCGATATCACAGAAGCCGCATGAGCGCGTACACACATCGCCCATTAGCAAAAACGTCGCCGTCCCGGAGCCCCAGCATTCCCCCATGTTTGGACAGCGGGCCTCTTCACAAACGGTGTGTAACGACTTGGAGCGCATCATGCCTCGCAGCCACTCGTAGGTCTCGCCTGATGGCGCGCTCACCTTAATCCATTCCGGACGCCGCCGGGGCGGACGACCCTGGTTGCGATCCGATTTGACATCAACTTTCATTCCGTCATCCTTCATGGCTGTCTTGTCATTAAGTCCATTCTACCGCGAAACCCTGATCGGTTTATTTTCGCTCACTTGGTAATAGAAAGAGCGCAAGTATACTCATCGTTATGGACCCATCGGACTCCACCAACAGATCACACCAGCCCCCCGTTTTCTTTGCGTCAACACAACATAAAGACAGCGACGAAGATCGATCCCGACTCACCGGCGCGGGCCTGTGCGCTATATCCGCTGCAGGATTCGCCAGCCTTTCGATTCTAGGGAAGCTCACCTTCAATGCGGATCTCAACATTGTAACGATCCTCAGTCTTCGCTATGCGGGTGCCGCCGCTTTACTGGCAGTCTATCTGGCTTTGTTCCGCAGACGCAAATTGTTTTTCGATGTCCGCCAGGTATTCATTCTTATCTTGCTCGGCGCGGTCGGCTACGCCGGGCAATCCGCTCTCTACTTCGCTGCCCTTGAACGAAACACGGCCTCACTTAACTCCTTGTTGTTGTATGTGTACCCTGTCTTCGTGGCCCTTTTCAATTGGCTCCTGAACCGGCGAGCACTGAGCGCTCGAGAGTGGGCTGCCCTCGCATTAGCATCTTCAGGAGTGATCCTTACGCTCAACCCTGTTCGAATTCTCCAAGGAGCCGGCGGCGTTCCCGTTGACTTGCTCGGTATAGCCTTGGTCTTAGGGTCGGCTATCTGGTATGCCGCCTACATCATCAGCAGCGATCGTTTCACCCGCCGGGCAGGACCCTGGGTGAGTCTGGTCTGGATTTCACTAGGCGCAGCGATCAGCTTCACCGTCGCGGGTGCCTTCTCACATAATCTGGATTTTAATCTGGGACTGGAGGGCATCCTCATACTTTTAGGGATGGTGACTCTCAGCACAATCCTGGCTCTGGGAGCTTTTTTGGCCGGGATGCAGCGCGTCGGCCCTACAACCGCATCGCTTCTTAGCACGCTTGAACCGGTCTTCACCGTTCTCCTGGCCATGCTTTTTCTAGGTGAATTCCTAACAACAACACAAATTGTGGGCGGGGGGCTTGTGCTCGCGGCCGCCGTGCTGCTCAGCACCTCACGGCGACACCCTGCACAACCTGATTAGTTACGTTTTTCACAAGTGATATTTGTTCCTTGCCGGGTCACACTATCGGAGTTATCGTTTAGTTGTCTGACAATCTTGATTTAGCAGAAGGGTAACTGGCTATGAATAGAGAACTGAGTATAGACGCCCTGCTCCCTCCGGAGATGGCGCGCCGAGCCGAATATATCGGGGTCAGTAAGGCGGAAGCGCCGGCGCTGCGCACCTTCGTCCTGGCTATCCTGGCGGGCGCTTTTATCGCCTTGGGCGCGATCTTCGCCACTACAATCTCCGCCGGGACGTCCAGTGAGCTGCCCTTCGGTGTGACGAAGCTCCTCGTCGGCTTCGTCTTCTGCCTCGGCCTGGTCCTTGTCGTCATCGGCGGCGCTGAGCTTTTCACGGGCAACAACCTTATCGTCATGGCCTGGGCAAGCCGCAAGGTGAGCACAACAGCGTTGCTGCGCAATTGGGGGATTGTCTACGTAGGTAACTTCGTGGGATCCATCGGAACCGCAATCCTGATCATCTTAAGCCGGCAGTACACCTTTGGCGCAGGCATGGTCGGAGCCAGCGCGTTAGCAATTGCCAATAGCAAGGTCAGTTTGGGTTGGTTTCAAGCATTGATGCTCGGCCTGCTAGGCAACATCCTTGTTTGTCTGGCGGTGTGGCTCACCTTCAGCGCCCGCAGCACCATCGATAAAATCGCTACGATCATTTTTCCAATCACCGCCTTCGTTGCCGCCGGCTTTGAGCACAGCGTGGCAAATATGTATTTTGTCCCTGTCGCATTGATGATCGAGACTTTCGACCCCGCCTTTGTCACGACAACAGGTCTAGAGCTCACAAATCTCACCTGGGGCAATTTCTTCGTCAACAACCTGCTCCCTGTGACCATCGGCAATATCATCGGCGGCTCGTTCTTCGTCGCCGCAGTGTACTGGTCTGTATTTTTACGCCATACCGAGCGTTGAACCGAAAGGACATCCAATGAAAGCATATATGTTGATTACAATTCACACCGGGCAGATTGAACAGGTCGTTGAGCATCTCCGTCGCGTGGACGGTGTCGTTGAAGCCAATATGGCCTTTGGTCCTTATGACACAGTGGCTGTTGTGGAAGCGGAGGATATCAAGGCCTTAGGTAAAATCATGGCCACCCAAATCCAGCCCATTCCAGGTGTGTTAGACACGCTCACCTGCCTGGTGGTGGACGACTGAAGTCAGCGCAAATTAATCATTTGCAGCCAATGGGATTCTGCGATAATATGAACGCCTGTTGAGCGGCACTTTGTAGAATTAGATCCCAATATTTCCACCGTCGCTCACAAGTCAAGGAGGGAGCTAGCACATGGATCGTGCGCTTTCTCCAAACTGACCCGAGTTCGTGTTATGCAAATCCCATTATCCATAGTTTATCGGGAGGAAATCATGCGCCTTACACCACCAAAGAAATGGGTTTTCTGGACTTCTGTAATTCTCGTCGTTCTGGGTCTCGTCGGTAAATTCGTCAATGTCCCCTTCCTCACGGACTACGCTTTCTGGATCGTCGTCGTTGGCTACGTCTTGCTCGCTGCAGGCAACTATCTTAAAGGTTTCTAAAACCCAATATTGATTCAACATCTTCTCTAAGCGAATTCGGGGCAAAAAAAACCCTCTGCTGAGACGCAGAGGGTTTTTCTATCTACCCCGTATTCTTATCCCCCCTGTATGAGCGCCTCCAGCAATCTCACGGTCAGGACCTTCACCTCTCCTCCACCTGGAGCGACCGGCCCCACACAGACCGGGCAACCATCCTGACAACGGCAGTTGCGCACAAGATCGAGGGCCCCGGCCAACAGTTCGTCATGCAGCTCATAGAGACGCTCTGCCAATCCAAGCCCTTCCGGGACTCGATCGTAGAGTGTGATGGTCGGCGCTTTGGTCTGTTTATCACGCACAACCGTAATCGCCCCGAGATCGCGCGGATCGCTCATCAAGTAGAGTGGCGCAATATTGCGAATGGCATAAGCTAGTCCTCCCAATGCGCTGCGCGTGCCGCGCGCCGATTCGGCCCGTTGATGACATGTCGAACAGAGCGTGACCAGGTTATCGACCTGATTCGCCAGCCGGTCATTCCGGTTTTCGCCGGGGATGAAATTGAACTCGCGGAAGGGTCGGATGTGATGGACGTCATGTTTTCGCTTTTCACGCTCGGGCGCATTACACTGCCGACACAGAAAGCCATCCCGTGTCCGCGCGGCTTTACGGGCGCTCGCCCAATCGGGGCCGTAATCTTGCGGCGGGAGCAGTACACCGTCCGCTTCCATCTGATTCACCATCTCCGGTGCAATCCACATCCAATAAGCGCTGGTCTCATATTTGCGCGGCGGTAAATCAATAACGCCATACCCGAGAGTCTCGTGAGTGTAGCGTTTGACTTTTCGATAGGAGATAGTCTGAGCCGTAACCCGTACCCAGCCGTGGGCACGTCGAGCAGGCTTGTTTTCATCAGCTTCAAACACTTCGAGCACATCCAGGTCGACCGTCTCCGAGGCATCAGTGTAGTAGTCCAGTTGGGCCGGCTCAACCTCGGCGATGGCCTTATCCCAATCAAGGCATCCTACGAGGTAGGTGCGACCCTCATGAATGTACACCGCCCCCTCGTGAAGCAGAATCGGGGCTGTCGCAGAATCTACCTCGCCGATCACGACTGGTCGTCCAGAGCCCACATCCTGTATCACCACTGTCTCATCGCTGCTTGCGCGCAGCGAAACGCCTTCCGACGGATAGGTGTCAGCCACCCAGTGATAGCGCCCATTCGACTGGTGTAAGTCACCCTCTTCGGTTAGAAAATCAAGAAGCGCCGCCAGGTCTTCTACAGAGCCGAACCGCTCGTCGGCTTCGAAGGGCAATTCGAAGGCGGCACAGCGCAGATGGCGCAGCAGGATCGCCAGATTATCTGGATTGATCAACCCCATTTCAGGTGAGCGTTCAAATAAATAGAACGGGTGGGTGGCGACGAATTGATCGAGCGGGGCGGCTGAAGCAACCAGCACCGCGGCCGACACCTCGCTGCGCCGTCCTGCGCGCCCCATCTGCTGCCAAAGACTTGCGATTGTGCCCGGGTATCCGGCGACAACGGCGGCTCCCAATTGACCGATATCGACCCCCAACTCTAACGCATTCGTTGCTACTACACCAAGAACAGCACCGCTCCGCAGCCCTCTTTCAATTTCCCTGCGTTCGAGAGGTAGATACCCGCCCCGATAGCCGCGTATTTCAATTGGGTCGCCACCCATCTGCTCATACGAATCTCGTAAATACCCAAGGAGCAGTTCGGTGGTCATACGCGCTCGAGCGAACACCGCCGTCTGCACTTTTTCCTTAAGAAAGGACTCAGCAACACGTGTTGATTCAAGGGTATATGCCCGGCGAATGCCCAACGCCGGATCGATGACGGGCGGATTATAGATCACGATGTGCTTCTCGGATCTCGGTGATCCATCCAGATCCTGCGACACCACAGTCACCGGCGCTTCAATCAGTCCTTCAGCTAGTTCCTTCGGGTTGGCGATGGTGGCAGAGGTGAGAATGAATAATGGGTCAGACCCGTAGAACCGACAAACACGGCGCAAGCGGCGCAGAAGATTAGCGACGTTCGACCCGAAGATGCCCCTGTAAACGTGAAGCTCATCAATCACGACCCAACGCAGGTTCTCGAACAGTGCAGCCCAACGCGGGTGGTGAGGTAAGATGCCTGCATGGAGCATGTCGGGGTTCGTGATTAAGATGCGGACATCGTCGCGGATGGCGCGCCGCCGCGACCGCGGCGTATCACCATCATAGGTCCGCACCGGGATCTGCTCGGCAGCGTTCAGCACATCGAGGAAATTATTTAAGCCTGCCGATTGATCCTGAGAGAGGGCTTTGGTGGGAAAGAGATACAACCCGCGTGCTTCGGGGTCAGAAAGCAGCGTCTGCAACACCGGCAGGTTATAGCAAAGCGTCTTGCCGGATGCTGTCCCGGTCACAACGACAACATTCTCCCCCGCCAAAGCAGCTTCCACAGCCGCTGCTTGATGCGAATAAAGAGGCGTCATATCCTGGCGACGCAGCGCGTCGACCAACCGCGGCGATACTTGCGGAGGGAATTCTGCGTAGCGTGCCGGCTTTGCAGGGATTCGCTCCCATGCCGATACATTCTTCATAAATACGGGGTCAAGCCGGAGTCGTTCCAGCGCTTCTTCTACAGGCATCGTCTGGAATTATACATAAACTATTCCTCGAGGTGGTTTGGTTACAAAAGCGACCCTCCACAGGGTTGCCGCGACGATCTCTCGCTTAAGCGTCCTGTGCAAGGTTTACTGGATAGCGCTGGGGTCAATGTAATTAGAGGATATCTACGAAAACCTGCTGTGTAACCTTCCTGCCCAATACCATCGGGGCAGGCTGACCATTGACCTGAATCTTCAGGTTTTCATCGAAGGGGGAGTGCTCCAGGATTGAGACCTTCGTCTCCGGCTTTAAACCTAACTCGCCAATGTGCCTCAAAAAATCGGAGTCGGAATCGTGCACCCTCACAACCACTGCATGTTGATCCGGGCGTAAATCGCTCAAGCGCGTGACACATGCTGGAGGGATTTTTAGATCACGTGTGGGGATGGGATCCCCGTGCGGGTCGTGAGTGGGGTCACCCAACACCTTGGCGATCCGCTCCTCAAAGTTTTCAGAGATTACATGCTCCAGCCGTTCCGCCTCATCATGCACTTCGTCCCATGGATAGCCTAGTATTTCGTGCAAAAACATCTCTATCAAGCGATGGTGGCGGATGATCTCCAGCGCGGCGCGCTCTCCTTCTGGAGTCAATGAGACACCGCGGTGTTTCTGATAATCGACCCAAGAGGGATCGTTGCTCGCCAGCCTCTGCACCATCCCGGTTACGGAGGCTGGAGTGACGTTCAACAGATTAGCAAGTTCCGTCGTCGTGGCGCGCCCACCCGTGGCCGACAACTTATATATCGCCTTAAGATAGTCCTCGATCGCATGCGTTAACTGCTCGGGCATAGCCTCGCTCCGGTCATCCATTCCGCGTCAGGGCAATTCAACTTTCTGGGAACACAAGTTAAACACCGAGATCGGGATCACAGAAGACCAGCCGCAACCCGCCATATCTGAGCTACAAAGAAAGTCATGAGCAAACCCAACACAAGGGGCATAATCGACGCTACCGTGGTCCATTTCAAGCTTCCGGTTTCTTTATAGATCGTGTAGATCGTTGTGCTGCAGGGGTTGTGCACCAGGCTGAACAACATCAAATTAACCGCCGTCAGCAACGTCCAGCCTCCAGCCTGAAGCAAGGCCAACGTGCTCGCATGCGAGTCAAGCTCAAACATAACCCCTGTACCAGCATCAAAACCCGTAGCTCCGGTCATCAAAACAGTCAACATCAAGATCGTTGGAATGACGATTTCATTCGCCGGGATGGCTACGATGTAGGCCAGCAAAATCACCCCATTCAATCCAATGAGGATGCCTACTGGGTCAAGGAAGCGAACGAGATGCTCGGCAATGGTCACTCCGCCGATGGTGATGTTCGCGCTCAGCCAGATTGCCGCGCCCGCCGGTAGTGCGAACACGACTGCCCGCCATAGCACAAAGATTGTGCGGTCAATGAATGATGTATAGATCGTCTGCATGACACGCGGCGGTCGGTAAGGTGGAAGTTCCATACTGAAACTGGATAGCTCCCCGCGGAGCATCGTGCGTGAGAGTATCAAGTTGACCAGGAAAGTCAATAAGATCCCCAAAATGGCTATCCCAACTACTGCAAAGGAGGAGATGAGCCCGCTGAGATGAGCAGGAACAAGCGCGCCGATAAAGATTGTCGCAATAAGAATCTGGGTCGGCCAGCGGCCGTTGCAGAGCGCGAAGTTATTAGTGATGATGGCGATAAGCCGTTCGCGCGGGCTATCGATAATGCGCGCGGCGATCACGCCGGCAGCGTTGCACCCGAAGCCCATCATCATACTGAGCGACTGTTTACCGTGTGCGCCGGATTTCTTAAAGGCGCTATCCAAGTTGAAGGCAACGCGCGGCAAGTACCCGAAGTCCTCTAATAGTGTGAAGAGCGGGAAGAAGATCGCCATCGGCGGCAGCATAACGCTGATAACCCAGGCTGTTGCCAGGTACATCCCGTCAACCAGCAGCCCCTTCAACCAGAGCGGGAAGCCCAGTGATAAGGCGATCTCCGACAACCAGGGGTGTCCTTTTCCAATCAGCAGAGAGGCGAGCCAGGCTGAAGGGACGTTTGCCCCGGTGATGGTGATCCAGAAGACAAGAGCGAAGAGCAGGATCATGACCGGGAAGCCCCAGAACCGGTTGGTCACAATCTTGTCGATCGTACGGTCGAGGTCAAACTTCGGACTCTCCCCGGGGCGGCTCACCGCCCGATCGGCAATGCTCGCCGCGTCGGTGTAAATGGCTTCGGTGAGCGCTTCGTGCACATTGCTGCCCACCTCCCAGCGAAGTGTCTGGGCAGACTTTAAGAGTTTCTCTGGAGATGCCGCTCTCGCTTCGCTCATGATAGTGCCCCCTGCTTCCGCCCCATCTCCGCGCTCGAAATCTCATTGTCCGTTTGTCTTAAACTGCCTAATTCGCCTTTGTTAATAGCCTCGATGATTCGTTCATCTCCATCGAGGAGACGCATCGCCACCCAACGAGGATTTGGCAGATCCGGATAGACCGCTCTCACTTCTTTGGTTAATGTCTTGATAGAGCCCTCCATGGCGCGCGATAGCGCCTGGATTCTGTGCGGTCGATAGGCGAACTTGCCAGAGGCAACTTCACTGATCGTAGCAACCAATTCGTCCAACCCCTCACCATAACGCGCCGATGTGGGCACCACAGGAACTCCCAGATCGCGCGAAAGGCGGCGTTCATCTACTTCCAATCCGTGCCGGTGAGCCTCATCCATCAGATTTAAACAGATGACAGCCCGATCGGTGATTTCTAATACCTGGATCACCAGATTCAGATTCCGCTCCAATCGAGTTGCGTCCACAACCACCACGGTGACATCCGGTTGACCAAAGAGGATGAAATCTCGGGCGATCTCTTCATCGAGCGAGGTCGATAACAGCGAATACGTACCAGGAAGATCCACTAATTTGAAGCGCTGATCGGCATACTCAAAGCCACCCTCAGCCCGTGTGACCGTCTTTCCAGGCCAATTGCCTGTGTGCTGGCGCAGTCCTGTGAGGGCGTTAAACACGGTGCTTTTCCCCGTATTGGGATTACCAGCTAGCGCGACGACATAATCCCAATCCTTCATGTTTACGCCCAGCTTTAACAGGTTTGCGGCATTGTGCACGGGGCAGGTTGCACATTCACTCATCGGAGCCTGCGTTCTCTTATCTACCATCCCACTCACTCCTCATTCAACCAATATGCGGTCAGCCTGGTCGTCTCGCAGAGCGATCAGAGCTCCTCGGATTCGGTAGGCTTTCGGATCTCCACCTGGACCAATCAACTCGACACCCACTTTGGTTCCCGGCAACAAACCCAGGTCGAGCAACCGTTGACGATCCAGACCACGACATACCGGTGAAATCGACAGAACAACGGCCGATTCACCGGACCGTAAATGGCTCAACGGTTTTCCGACGGTATCCTCAATCTCCATCTCGGGAAGGGCCAAGACGGAGATATTCGCCGCGAGCACAGGGGCCAGTGTGTGCTCGTCACCCCCGGCCCAGAAGCGCAGCCGTTCTGGTGTCCGTTCGACGAGCCGCAGCAGCATGCCTGGATGCAATCCTTCGGCGACGAGCTGAGCGTAGACCACGTCCGGTTCATCCTCAAGATGTACGATGCGCAGGGGAATGTCAATCTCGGCTGCGGTGAGCGGCTGACCGCCATGATGGACAATCTCGCCATCCGCCGCGGGTATGGGATCTCCGTGCGGATCGTGCGTGGGGTACCCTAGTTTCGCCGAGAGCGCTTCAACCTCAGATGGCGTCAATTCGTGTTCATAACGCTCTGCTAGATCATGCCATTCTCGTTCGCTGTATCCTGTCTCGTCCGCCAGGTATCGTTCCCACATGCGATGTGCACGTAAAGTATGCAGCGCCGACTCACGCCCCGCGGGCGTCAAGCGGATACCGCCGTTGCTTATCTGGGCCAGATTATGCTCCTCAAGCTCAGATAGCGTCGCCGACGCTTTATTGAGATTGACGCCTAATGCGCCGGCAATGCTCTGAATCGATGCCGGTGAGCCGCTCATCTCACAGTTGTGGATGTGCTTCAACGCGTCCTCACGGCGGATGCGGGCGGTCATCCTGCGCCCATGTTGCCAGCGCGCATAAAGTCCGTTCTCCGGCCAAAAAACCCACAGGGCTAAAAATAGCAAGCCAATGCCAACCAACAATGCTATTAACGAATCATTCATGCCGTTCTCTTTTCCTCTCGGGATACAACCTCTGCATCATGGTCAACGCTAATTAAACTTGCTCTGTTGCCCATAACACCAGGGCGCCGGTGGTCCATCAACGAATCTCGCCATGGTGAAGCGGCTCGACCAGCCCAAGAATTAAGGTTATCCTTATAATAACATTAGTTGAGCCTAATTGTCAAGGGGGAGGGGTTTGAAAAAATCACATAATGAACACGTTCTGGATGAGCATCATCATGATGAAGCCGCCCATTGCCGCCAGCGCGCTCGTTTGCCGCTGCACATCGCTGGCGAGGCTCTCCGGGATCATCTCGCTGAGGACGAGAAAGAACATCGCCCCTGCTGCGAAACCAAAGGCGAAAGGAAGAATGGGCCGAAAAGCGACCACGGCCAAGTAGGCAGGAATTACAGCGATCGGTTGAGGTAAGCTCGAGAATATTGACCAGCCGACGCACTTCCATCCGCTGACCCCCTCGGCGCGCAGCGGCAGCGAAACCGCAATCCCTTCGGGGATATTGTGAATGGCGATGGCGATGGTGATGATTATACCCAGGCCGGTTTCCCCGGATCCGAAAGCTACCCCCACCGCCAGGCCTTCAGGGAAGCTGTGGAAGAACATCGTCCCAAGAACTAACGCAATGCGGTTCCCTCCCGCGCCGCTCACCCCGCTGATTGTAAAGTCGTGGTGCGCTATCCGCCGCGAGGCCAGACCGAAGATCAAGGCGCCAGCGAGCATGCCGGCAGCCACGATGGTAAATCCGCCATCCTTGATCCCCGGGTAGATCAGGTTAAAAACAGATGCCGCAAGCATCATCCCTCCGGCGACTGCCCAGGCTAGGTGGGCAAGCCGGGCAGGAAAACGGCGCACAAAGACAAAGGGCAACCCGCCAAGCCCTGTCGCCAACGCGGTGATCACCGCTGCCCAGAACGCAGTTAAAAGGGATGTTTCCATTTCAGTCCACCTGCTTCCACATCAACAGTATAAATCCATATATTAGCTTTTAGTCCTTGTGATTTTATTGGGTGACCAGATCCTTTGCAAATAGAATCCCATCCTCACAAAAGAACTCACGACCTATTAGGTGGTGTGCGCCGTTCGTTAAGCTGGAGTTCGGAATATGGACAAAATTCAGTTTTCCCACATCCCAGTCTATTTCCACTTATTCCATACAACAATCTACATCCCGGTTGCTTCACAACTTCAACCGGCTGGTGTACCATAATAATTGACACCAATACTGAGGGCGGGTCAATCCTCGCCGCTCGAAATCTTATCTTACGGATAATGAGGTTAGTGGATGAAAAAACGTGGATTTCACCGTTGGGCCTGGCTGGTCGTGTTCCTGATGGGCGGTGTTTTGATGATTTATGGAGGGGCGCAGGACTTGACCCTCTTCTTTTCTCCCGAGGGAAACCTAGCGCCTGTACCATCGTGGCATCCGGTTCCAGCCCTCGTGGGACTGATCTGCGGGCTGATCGTGCTGGCCTCGGCAGGATTGAACCTCGTTTGGGGTTGGCGACTGCGGCGCGCTGAAGGCGGCGATGAATTGCAGCTGGCGCGCTGGGTGGCCCTCGGCAGCGGAGCGGCGGTGATTGCTGATTTGATCAGCGGTTATTATGGCTTTGGCAGCCTGATGGCGCTGTTAACAGGTGTCTGGTTGATGAGAAAAAATCCCGAAAGATGAAGAAAAACATGATCAAGCTGAGCCTCGGCGCAGCCGTGCTGATTGCTGGTTCGCTCTTGATGGTCGGTTGCGCTACCGTGACTCACACCGCCGCCCCACTCCCCACCGCGGCACCTACCTCCGCACCCGCCTCCGGCGGCACTCTCGTTCGCGGGCCGTATCTCCAATCGGTGACTTCCGACTCGATCATCGTTGTCTGGGAGACCGAGGGTTCCACCCGCGGGGAGGTCGT
The DNA here is from genome assembly GCA_965195195.1 of uncultured Anaerolineales bacterium. Classification (GTDB taxonomy): domain Bacteria; phylum Chloroflexota; class Anaerolineae; order Anaerolineales; family E44-bin32; genus E44-bin32. Next base: position 85,361 of record CBDAFF010000080.1, read on the forward strand.
CTACGGCGCAACGGATGAATACGGTTCGAGCGTGACCGACCCGGTGATGGGCACAGATCACGCTATCACCCTCACTAATCTGGCACCCTACACCATTTATCACTACCGCGTTGAGGCTGATGGCGTTCCCCTGAGCGCAGATGCAACCTTTCGTACTGCCGCCGACCCCGATCAAACCAAATTCACTTTCGTCGCTTTTGGGGACACACGCACGCAGCATCAAATCCACCAGGAGGTAGTGGACAGCATCGTGGCGCTGTTACCCGATTTTGCACTGCACACCGGCGACCTGGTGTACTTGGGTAGTATGTTCCCCTATTGGGAGACTTTCTTCGAGATTGAGGGGGAATTAATGGCCCGCGTACCCCTCTTCCCAGCGCTGGGGAATCATGAGGTCAATCATCAGCATTACTTTGACCTCTTCTACCTTCCCGGGAACGAGCGTTGGTACACCTTCGATTACGGTAACGCCCGTTTCATCTGCTTGCAGGTAGACGGTATTGTGGATTTTGGCCCGGGTAGCGAACAGCATGACTGGCTGGAGAATGAGTTAGCGGCCAATACGCAGCCCTGGCTCTTCGTCTACTTTCATATACCCCCCTATACTTCATCACGGGAGGATCCTGACATCGAGCAAGACGTGCGGCAGGCGCTGGCCCCGCTCTTCGAACAATACGGGGCAGACGTGGTGTTCACTGGTCACCATCACAACTATGAGCGCAACGAAGTCAATGGCGTCACCTACATCGTCACCGGCGGGGGAGGCGCGCCGCTGTGTGTGATGGAGGAGCAGGAACCGACACGGGCCGCCTTCGCGGTGGCATATCATTTTGTGCTGTTAGAGATTAACGACAATCACCTGGGGGCAACGGTCTTTTCTAGCCAGGGGAAAATTCTCGACGAATTCGAGCGAACGCATCCATAATTTTTTACACTGCGTAAAGTATCAGTTTGGGTCGATTTAGAGTTGACAAATTCCTGCCCAGGGCAATCTGCTTTGGTGGATTTGGTTTATCTCAACCGTGGGTGCAAATGGTCAGCCCGGATCGCACATCAACGCAGCTTAAGGCTAACAGGGCAATGGTCCGAGCCAAAGACATCTGGATGAATCTCGGCAGAGACGATTTCATCTGAGAGATCCGCGCTGACAAAGAAATAGTCCAGCCGCCAACCCACATTCCGCTCGCGCGCTCCGCCCCAATAAGCCCACCAACTGTACGCGGTGCGTTCGGGATGCTGCTCGCGGAAGGTATCGATGTAGCCTTGCTCGACGACGGCATCGATCCACTCCCGCTCGATAGGCAGGAAGCCGGTCGATTTCTGGTTCTGTTTGGGGCGAGCCAGGTCTATCTCGCGATGAGCCGTGTTTATATCCCCACAGAATATTACGCTGCGACCTTCGGCTCGCAGTGTGTTGCAGGTATCGAGCAGCGCCTTTTTATACGCCATTTTGAAAGGGACCCGACTGTGGTCGCGGGAGCCGTTGGGAACATAGGTCGTCAGCAGGACAAAATCATCGTAATCCGCCAGGATGGTTCGTCCCTCGCGGTCAAATTCCTCTAGCCCAAGACCCATCTGCACACTCAGCGGTTCAGTGCGGGTGTAGAGGGCGACCCCGCTGTACCCCTTGCGCTCCGCCGATGACCAATAAGACCGGTAGCCCTCAGGCTCGAGCAGCTCAGGATCCAACTGCTCGGGTTGGGCTTTTGTCTCCTGGAGACAAATAACATCCGGTCGAATCTTGGTCACCCACTCCAAGAACCCTTTTTTCTGCGCAGCTCGTATGCCGTTGACGTTCCAGGAAAACAGGTACATTATGCCCTATCTCGATCTCTTTCTTCCCAGCAAGTTCCGTACTCGGCAGGGAGTTCCAACCCTTCTTGCGGAACAAGACTAAATCGACGTCCCTCCAACGGGAGAACAATACAAAGATGTTGTGCTGGACATTGATCACAGAGTCCATCATGCCCCAGTTCCGTCAGCCGCCCAGTCATCACCAGCGTTTCAAGCATTCCCTCAACTACCACGAGGTCCTTGCCGAAGGTACTTGCCAGTTCACGGCTCGATAGAGGGCGTCGTTCGCGATCAAATTCCGCCAGGATTTGCGCCAGCATAGATGCTTTCTGTGCCCCGCTTAGATAAAACCTAACAAACGACCCAGTTGAAAGACAAGCGTCGCCACGAGCCAAGCCATTCCAGTCTGGCTTACCGCGGAAAAAAGAGCCCACCACCCGCCGAATTCGGCGCGGATCGCCCCCAGCGTGGCCACACAAGGCGTGTAAAGCGAGACGAATACGATGAACGCCAGGGCGGAAAGAGGCGTGAAAGAGTTTTGTAATGCAAAACTGAGCGCCGTACCTCCTTCTTCCATCTCTCCTTCGCCTCCTAACAGCTGGACCCCGGGAGTAAGGGCATCTAATAACCGCTCTCCAGCGCGAATAGTAGCCCCAATAAAACCTTTTCCAATCTCTAACAGATCCTGAAGCGTATCAATCTCACTTTCTGCTTCGGTCTCTACGGGCTCATCCAGATAGATCTGTGTCATCGTTGCGATCACAAGCTCTTTGGCGATCATGCCCGTCAAGAGCGATCCTGAAGCCTCCCAGTTCCCAAAACCTGCTGGTTTCAGCACGGGTGCGACAAAACCACTGACTTTCCCAAATGCACTCTGCTCCAATCCGGAAGCTTTCGGCGGAACGTTCAGAAGCAACCACACAACCATGGATGCAGCCAGGATCAGTGTCCCTGCATTGCGCAAAAATGCGCCCGTCCTTTGCGAGACGTGGATCCACAAATTGCTCAGTCTTGGTAGGCGATAAGAGGGCAGCTCCATCAGGAAAGTCATTTCTTCAGAAGATCGAAGCAGCGTCCGCGAGTAGAAAAATCCCAGCAAGACCGCCATAGCAATTCCAAGCGCATATAAACCCCAAATGATCCAATCCGCGCTCCGACCAAAGAAAGCCATCCCAAACACAACATACACTGGAAGCCGCGCGGCGCACGACATGAAGGGTACCAGCAACGCAGTGAGTAATCGGTCACGGCGGCTCTCGAGTGTTCGCGTGGCATAAATCCCCGGGACCGCGCAGCCAAAGCCAAGGATTAATGGCACGAAGCTCTTTCCGTTTAAACCCAAAAATGCGAGGAAGCGATTCATCACAAACGCAACGCGCGCCAAATAGCCGCTATCCTCGAGTAAGCCAATAAAGAAAAACAGGACCATAAGACCAGGAATAAAGACCAACACACCGCCAACACCAGCGATCGCCCCATCCAAGATCAACCCGCGCAACCAGGTTGAAGCGCCAATTGAGGAAAGTAAGGCTCCTGCCCAGTTTGTAATAGGTCCGGAAACAACCGCGTCGATCCACTCCAGGTACGGCTCCGAGACGTTAACAACCAGGCTGAAGACCAGGTACATCACCATCATAAATATCGGAATCCCCAGCCACGGATGTGTGACAACCCGGTCTACCCGCTCTGCGCGCGTGCGGGCAGGTTCCTTTGGGCGTGTGAGTGACTGTTCCACGATCCTGCCCACACGCTCATAGCGTCTGTCGGCAATGGCAATATCCAGCCCCTCAGGGACCCGCTCCTCCAGACGCTTCCGGATCGTAAGAACCTGTGCCAGTACAACACGGGCATCTTCGACGCCGAGAAAATGCTCGAGAAGATCTGTCTCCCCTTCAAGTGCCTTTACGGCGAGCCAGCGCGGTTTAATTTGTTTCGGGAGCACGAAGCGCTCTTCGATGAGCGCTCTCAGGTTCTCAATTTCAGTTTCGATTACAGAACCATAATCGATCTGAAAAGCAGGGTTGGAGTCAGGGTCTGTCATATAATCGGATCCGGCGATCGCTCTTTGGATTGTTGTTTCGCATAACGTAGTATCGCCTCTTTCAATTCTTCAATCCCCTTTCCTCGAGCGGCTACCATCCTGATCACCGGGACACCGCCCAGCCCATCTGACAAGTCGTCGGTATCTATCTCGAAACCAATTGTTTCCGCCATATCCGTCATATTCAAAGCTACGAGAACTGGAAGCTGCAGCTCAAGAATCTGCACTACAAGATATAAGTTCCGCTCCAGGTTTGAGGCATCTACCACGACCACAACGACGTCTGCTTGCCCTTCAAGTAAAAAGTCGCGCGCTACAATCTCCTCTTCGGAATACGCCGCAAGGCTATATGTTCCCGGAAGATCCACGACCTCTATCCACATACTAGCGTGTTTGTACCAACCGCTTTTGCGCTCGATCGTTTTGCCGGGCCAGTTCCCGGTATGCTGCCGCGAACCGGTGAGGCGATTAAATACCGTAGTTTTTCCGGCATTCGGGTTTCCTGCCAAAGCAATTGTCAGATCCGTATTACGCTTCATCTTCATCTCTATCGGATTGCGTCGGATCAACGTCATCGAGTGGTGATTTTCTCCACCTTCGAGATCGCCCGCTTCTCCGTCCGCGACCTTTGGGTCCGCCCCCACGCCCCCAACGGCGCCAACCCCTCCGCCAATGTAAAAACTCAGGCATCGGCTCCAACGGGGTGACGAATAATTGATGAGCCACTCTACGATCAACCGCCAACTGTGATCCGCGCACCCGCAGCAACAGCGGTTGCCCAGGATCCGACTGAACAACCGTGATCTCAGTGCCCGGGTTTATTCCCATTTCTGCCAAGCGCCGAGACCGGCGGCAATGGCGCGCAAATCCAACCATGCGCACGCGTCCACCCGACGGCACTTCGCTGAGAAGCCTATTTTTAAATTTGCGTTCGCTTCCTGTGCTCAATACTCACTCCGTTTCGTTGTCGTGCACCAACTCAATAAGGATATGCTCTGCCACCTCACGACCCAGAACCTGCGTTTCTCCATCCATCAAGACTGAGCGCGGTCCATCATACGGAGCGATCTCCTCGACACGAACGAGGCTACCGGGTCGGACTGCACGAGCATCAAGATAGTCCAATATCTCACCATCCTCCTCGCGGATACACAGGACGACACCCTCCTGCCCGACGTCGAGATCAGAAAGCGGTGTCGTCTCCCTAACTTCAAGAACACCCTGCGCCGGCGGTATGGGGTTGCCATGCGGGCAAAAAGAAGGGTAACCAAGGTGCTTATCTAGCGCATCCGTCAATGCATCCTCGCTAACGTGCTCCAATTGGCAGGCAAAATCATGGACTTGTTTCCAGGGAAGCCCGAGATGCTCCGCCAGAAAACATTCCCACAATCGGTGCCGCCGCAGGATACCTTCCGCCCGGTTCAGGCCATCATCGGTCAGCCGCACGCCCTTATAGGGTGTGTGCTCTAGCAAACCGCGGTCCTGAAGCCTGTGTACCATCTCGCTCGCGGAAACCGTCGAGATACTGAGCCGCTCAGCAATATTTGTGACCGGAACGAGATTCCCATGACGAGATATCTCGGCGATTGTCTTCAAATACATCTCTTCGCTCTCGGCAAATTTGTGCAACTCTTTCATGAGCTTCCCCTGAATCAATAACTGCGCCTCCCTAAAAGCGGGAATCGAATAATTAGGATACCCTTATATTAACTCAAAAGGTCGCCCTGACAATATGACGGGTGTCATATGCCAACAGCGACGTCTATCACTGCAAAAATGAATACACAATCAGCCCTGGGTTTCTTTCTTAAAACCTCTCGCTGAATTACATTAGGCGGGCGCGGATTCATCCATTACCGCTGCCCGCTCGAAAAGATCCGGGCAGGGGCTGAGTGCTCCTGCTGCTGCCTAGGGGCTTGGGGGATGGGTCAAGTCTACCGGGGTGGGAGTCGGTTCGATCACGAAACCGGCTCTGCCGTGGAAGGTCAGGAAATTTACCCTGCCGGGGAGGAGTAGGAACTGAGCCGTGAACGGCCGACCCACAAAATCAATTCTGACCTCATAAGGACCTGCGGGGAGGTCGCTGATTACAAAATTCTCGTTGTAATAATCATCCGGGTGTACTGTGCCCTCGGCATAGGTCCACACATCCCAGCGCTGGTCTGTTTCAAGAGATCGAATCTGGACCAATTGCTCGCGAAGATCCCCACCAAAGGAATTCTCTATACGTCCTGCCAGGACTCCCCACCCCTCTGGAGGGACCATCCACAACTCGGGATTGCGAGTGCTGAAGTAGCGATTCTCTCCCAGTCGAATTTCAAAATGAAGATGAGGACCTGAAGCGTGTCCTGTTTCACCTACCGTGCCCAGCAAATCTCCCGTCCTCACGCGTTCCCCGCTCCAGACCGAGATTGACCCTAGATGGGCATATACAGTGTAGAGTTGCTGCCCCTTATAACCGAAGTCGTGACGGACCGCTATTGCCAAGCCATACGGGTCCGTAGGGTCTTCAAGCCCGCGGTACAGCCCATACCCAGCCCAGATCACCTTTCCGGGACCAGCCGCCAACACCTGTGTGCCCCGCGCTGCGCCCATATCGACCCCTGTATGCATACTCATTGCACCGAGCAATGTGCTGCCGTATCGGTATTGCGCGTTCGGCCAATTGACCTCCCCCGAAGGGATGGGGCGCCCGAAGAAAAAATGGTCCTGCGGTTGTACGGCCCAGGGGACAGGGTACGGCGGGGGACGCCAGGTTACTTCGGGCTCTGGAGCTGTCGTCGGGAAGACCAGAGGCCGCGGCGCGGCGGGTATGGGAGCTTCCCGTCGGGCTCCTTCTGCGCTCTGTGGGGTCGCCAGTAACTCAACCGCCAGCGTCGCGGTTGACGTAACGCTCGGTTCAGGGTTACCCACCTCGGCCGATACATCAGGAGACATACAAGCGCCCAACAGCAACCCAATAAACAGGTTGATGATTACGCAGCGGTATACCATTCTGTGCTTCATTCGGATATTTACCTTAACAGCCGGGTGCCCTATCAAACCCGCCACTACATCTTGCGTCACTGGCGAGATTATCCCAATAGGAATCCTGGCATAGCGATCTCGGTTTGATTCACGAAGCTTGATACAACCTGCCACCATCGATTCATGCGAGAATCATGCAAGAACAATGCCACGCACGGGGGCAGGTTCGGATGTCTCTTATGCACAAGCTGGATCGATGTTTAATGAATTCATGGGCGGTGATGCCTGGATTTTACTCTCCCTCAATTCCCATGTGTTGAGATCGGCTGTTTGCTCATCTTCTTGACCGTGATCTTCCACGCTGATATGATCACGCGCCGGAGACCTTGAGAAAATGCGCACGCAGGATGTTTACCCTGAACCAGATCACCTAACCCCCTTCGCCAGCCGAATCAAAATCGTCCTGGTGAGTGTGTTCCTCATTTTTACGTCGAGCTGCGCAACGGGTTCAACCCCGGAAACTCTTCCCCCTAGTACCGCTCCCGGCGATGAAACCGCATCCGTAAAGAAAGCAACTCCAAATACCTTAAGCGCGTTAAATCCCGAAATATTGCCTTCCTTCGACCCCCCTGGAGAGACCAGCGATATTTACCGTAAAGCCGATCTGCATACGATCATCCCTGACCGACCACGATTCGATATTCTAAAATATCTGGTTCAAGAAGGCGACACCTTATTCGGCATCGCCGAAAAATATGGCCTTAAAGCAGAGTCTATCCTATGGGGGAACTGGTACACACTCGAGCAAGATCCGCATACGCTAAAGCCGGGTCAGGAACTTAATATCCCACCCATCGATGGCGTCCTCTACTCCTGGTCGGAGGGCGATAATATCTCAAAGGTAGCGGGCTCTTTTCACGCCGAACCGGAGGCGATCGTCGAGTGGCCCGGGAATAACATCGGCTTCGATGTGGATTTCGCCAACCCGGGTATCGAGGATGGCTCGCTCATCCTCATAACCGGTGGGCGCCGCGATGCACCTACCTGGCAGATGATCACCATTACTCGCTCCAACCCGGCCGCGGCCAGCATCTTAGGGCCGGGATACTGCGGCTCTGTGTCCAGCGGCCCGATAGGGACGGGCGTGTTCGACTGGCCGACTTCCTCACGATGGCTCTCAGGATACCCCTACATTCCTGGCGTCCACGAAGCGATTGACATTGGAGGCGCCATCGGACACGGCATTTTCGCCTCCGATAACGGTGTCGTTGTCTATTCGGGTTGGAATAATTATGGCTACGGCTACGTGGTTGTGATCGACCACGGAAACGGCTGGCAGACGCTCTATGCCCACCTCAATACGATCAACGTCGGTTGCGGGCAAGCTGTCTTCAAGGGCGGCACAATCGGCACGATGGGGATCACTGGAAACTCATCCGGCCCTCACTTGCATTTCGAAATGCGCAGCGAGGTCTGGGGTCGGGTAAACCCGCATAATTTCCTGCCGTGAGCGGCTGATCTCAATATATTCGAGATGAACATTGGGGGGCGCAAATATTGGCGCCTCCCTTTGGATTCTCGCAAGGGACATGAGGACGAACTGCGTCTCTACTTCCACTTGTAATAATCGCTCTTTTAATCTTGACTCTCTGGATTCAAAGACTCCACTACTGCGCTAAATACACCCTATGCGCATGTAAGGGCACTGGAGAAGAGTGAGTGACACCAACGTCCTGGCGCACTAAGGGGAAGATTAACTATCAGAGAGGAAGATCACTAGATAAGCTACCGTCGAAGCGCGTGGCTAATAATCAAGAGCACATTGGGAATAGGGGGTGCAAATGAGGCTCTAAAGTAGTACAGTGTTGGTATTCAAAGAAAGGTGTTTTTACATGGGGTTACGTCATCTCTTCCTCCTCGACCCCGCTGTAATCTACTTGAATCACGGTTCCTTTGGTGCGTGCCCAAGACCTGTCTTCCATGCTTATCAGGAATGGCAGCTCCAACTCGAGCGCCACCCGCTGGATTTCCTGGATTAATGGCCGAGGCACGTGCAGCTCTGGCCGAATATATCGGTTGTGGGGCGGATGACCTGGTGTACTTCCCTAACCCCACAACAGCAATCAACATGATTGCGCGCAGCCTGAAGATTGGTATAGGCGACGAGATTCTAACCACTAACCACGAATACGGCGCTGTGGACCGGACCTGGCGCTTTATCTGCAATCGGCGAGGCGCACGCTACGTCAGGCGCGCTGTCCCTCTGCCAATTCCAGAAGATGACGCCTTTATTGACGATTTCTGGTCCGGCGTCAACGATCACACCCGGGCGATCTTCATCAGCCATATCACCAGCCCAACGGCGATTAAATTTCCCGTGAAGGAAATTTGTGCACGGGCGCGCGAGGCCGGCCTCATAACCATTGTCGACGGCGCTCACGCACCGGGTCAGATTCCTCTCCATCTGGCAGAACTCGGCGCCGACCTTTACACCGGCGCTTGCCATAAGTGGCTCTGCTCACCGAAGGGAGCCTCCTTCCTATACGCTCGCCCGGAAATTAAAGATACCCTCGAACCTCTGGTAGTTAGCTGGGGTTGGGAAGCTGAGCAACCTGGAATATCGCGTTTCGTCGACTACCACGAATGGCAGGGCACGCGCGACATAGCGGCTTTTTTATCTGTCCCTGCTGCAATCGAATTTCAACGCAACTATCGATGGGATGAGGTGCGCCATCGCTGCATTGAACTTGCTGCGGAGACGAGAGATCGTCTGATTGAAATTTTCGGAACTGCCAGGCTGACTCAATCAAAGGGGTGGGCGTTGCAGATGGCTGCGGTTGAGCTTCCAGAACCCAATCACGCTATCCAACGCCGATTGCGTGAGGAGCACAACATCGAGGTCCTTGTCCATCAATGGCATAATCGGTCTTTTATCCGTTTTTCCTTCCAGGGCTACAACGACAAGGCCGATGCAGATTCGCTGATTGATGCGGTTCAGACTCTATATTCCTGATCATCCTCCTTGTGCAGGGAAATCCCTTCTAGTATGACTATCCTTGGGGCAGCATCTATCTTGTTTGCCATTATTGGCATCTCCGTGGACAATCCCGTCTACTTCTGCCAATGAAAAAACTTTCGCTCGATTGGACTTTGATTACTCTCACTGGTGTGGCCTTGGCCTTAGCGGGCATTGCCTGGTTGAGGGGTGGTCAGGACCTCGCTCTGGAGGGGTTGCGCCAGGGCTTTCAAACCCTCGTGTCGGTCACGCCGATGCTGCTCGCTGCTTTTTTGACCGCTGGTTTAACGAACGTTCTCATCTCAAAGGAGCTGGTGGAGCGCTGGCTCGCGTCCGGTGCAGGTTGGCGCGGCATCTTGCTTGGCTGCATTGCGGGAGCATTGATCCCCGGCGGGCCCTACGTGTATTACCCGATCGCCGGCAGTCTGCTGCAATCCGGCGCTGGTCTGGGTGTGCTGGTGGCCTTCGTCGCTGCCAAAAATCTTTGGTCGATATCGCGGCTCCCTTACGAATTCGCACTGTTGGGACCGCACCTAACACTCGTGCGTTATGCCCTGACGTTGATTTTCCCACCCCTGCTCGGCTACCTCGCCGAAACCCTGTTCGGGAACACCATCGAGCGCATCCGCGAGGCCGTCCAGTGATCGAGTCCACAGTCATCCTGATCTTGATCGCGCTTGGCCTTCTACTTGTCGCCTGGCGCCGCCACGACGGCAGCCATGTAAAAGGAGCGCAGGTCGGGTGGGAAACATTGAAGCGCACATTGCCGCTGTTGATTGTCGCCTTCATCATCGTCGGCTACGTAAACGCCCTCGAACCTCAGTCCCTGGTCCAAAACTGGATCGGGCCCGGAACAGGGCTGCAAGGCGTTCTAATCGGGACAGCCGCCGGCGTGTTCCTCCCCGGCGGGCCGTACGTGGTCTTTCCTCTAATCGCCGTCCTCTTCCAGTCCGGTGCCGGACTGGGACCGACGCTGGCGATGATCACCTCCTGGGCAGCCATCGCCTTGCTTACCATATCCTTCGAGCTCCCTTTTATGGGCTGGCGCTTCACCGTGATTCGCCTCGGCCTCGGCCTACCAGTCCCCATCCTGGTGGGATTAGTGGGGATACTGCTTGCCGGGTGAGGCGCTCAACTTCTCCGATCCTTTATAAATTAGTTTTCTTGTGCGTATTTCCATCGTCTTGCTTGACGATGGCTCCTGTGTCCTCAATAAGGTTAAACAGAAATAATGCACATTTTTATCGCTCCTGTCCACGCAAAATCCCCGTCTCCCCCCCTGGAAACGTTGAGCCTGCCAGTCACACAGGTTTTCACGTGTACCTGAGTACCACCACAGCGCTGTAACATCAAGCCAGATTATCCGTTATCTATAGTAGGAACAGCCACTGGCGAAACGCCAGCGGCCATTTACGCTCTTATCAACCGCGATCCGCGCTGATCGCGAAGGAGAATGCAGAAATGACAAGTAAAAAGATCTTTCAAGCGGTAATCGCTCTTATGCTCTTGCTGGGCGCGCCAGTTGCCGCCTTCGCTGATGCTGGGCTATTTATCGACGTGAAAACGACCGTGACTTGCGACAAAGTTGACTTTGAAATCGACCTCCCTGAGGGCTTTGGACCCTACACGGTCAGGCTCGAATTCGGCGACGAAGAGGTTTTCGAGCCCATCGAACAGCAGCCCGCCGGGTTGCTCGAAGTGCCTCACCTCTATCCCCACGGAGGCGAGTACGCCTGGACGCTCATTGTCGCCGGCAGCGGCAATATTCCAGGAGGAGCGGAAGGCATAGTTACCATCGATGGGCCCGTTGTGACCCTGGGCAGCACCCCCGACCCGCCGCTCTTGACCATCGACGGGGGAGATGTTTCGATCGATTTCAGCGCTTCGGTCACTGGTGGGGAAGAGCCCTATTTCTACTCCTGGAGCCTCGATGGGGTCGATTTACCGGACACGGGTTCGTGGGCCACATACACGTACACAGCAGGCGGTAATTACGAAGCCGCCGTAACGGTCACCGACAACGGCGCCTGCGGCCTTTCCTCCACGGACACCCTCACCGTCGTTGTAGTCGACCCAGAGTCCGATCCCCAGGACGCCTGCCATCCCACTGCGCAAAAGATCGCCGAAGCCGTCAGTATAATATTCCTCGATGCTCGAGCCGAGCAGACCTACACTTGCGAGGATATTTTCAACATCTTCGAAGGTTCATTAACAGGCAACCATACCGGTTTCGGCCGTTTGTGGCATGCCTATCAATTGACCCAGACGATCCCCGATCTTACCTGGGAGGAAATCCGTGATTGGGGTCTAGACAGCTCCGGTTGGGGCGCCCTAGCCCAGCTTAATCGCTTCGCGGACACGCTGGATGAATTCGGCATTCGCGAACTCTTTGACCTCGTCGTGAACGACGTCAATACCGTTGGCGAAATCCGCACCGCAGCTCGTGCTGCCGTTCGCTATGAAGCGGATTTCAGCGATGCGCTGATACGCCTGAGCGAAGGCACTAAATCCGGCGAACTCGGTCAATTCTACAAGCTGGCAGCCGAGATGAACGTCGAGCCGACCATGCTGGATCAATATCTCGAGGAGGGCATGTCGCTCTCCGAGTTAAGTCATGCCGCAAAGATGTCAGAACGAGTTGATGCAGACTGGGAAGAAGTGATCGAGGCAAAGGGCTCTGATCACAGCTGGGGCGATATCGGCCAGGCTTACAAGCTGGCTGATGATGGAATCTCGGCGGCGGAGATCCTCGACAAGGGTGTCCAAGAATTCCGCGCCGAACAGCGCGATGAAGATAAACTCGCACGTGAAGAGGAGCGCATCGCTCGCGAAGAGGCGCGCACCGCCGCTCGTAAGGAAACACTTGTCGAAAAGACCGCAGACCGATTATCCAAACAATATGAGTTCACAGGAGATATGGATGCCCTTTTAGCTGAGTGCGAAGGTAATTGGGGCTGCGTAAGGAAGAAATTGAAGAATATGGATCAAGCCCAAGTAGAAGGCACCAGCGATAAGGACACACGCACCGCTGAGCGCTTGGCTGCTCAGTACGGAGTGGATATCAACTCCGTCGTCTGGGCTAAATTCAACACCGGCGAGTGCGTTGGCGACTGGAACTGCGTGCGTGCTGAATTGCGTGCTCTGGACAAAAAGGATAAATAATTCCACTCGGCAGTGAAAAGCAACCTGCGGGAGGTATAAAATAACCTCCCGCAGGTTTTATTTAATGGCTGTGATATCTCAATTGTCCGGCTGGAAACCCTTGATTTATAGGGATGACCACACTTCAGTTTCCGGCTTGAATGCCGCCCAGGAAAACCAGAAGTGCTCGCCAGAGACGATCCGCTCGAGCTGGGCGCCCTCCAATGGTCCCGCGATGGCATGGCCTAGCAGGTTCCAGCGCGTGCCCGTTTCCTCATCTTCAAAACCCTCCGTCTTTGCGACGAAGGTTAGAGTCTGCCCCTCAACCTCGCGGCTGAATACACCTGTCGAACCGGTATCGGGTCCGTTGTTGCCAAAGGCAGAAACCGTGCCCGTTTGCCAGAGAATGACGATCGGGCTTCCTTCGATTTCGTCGTTCACAACCCGTACATCCTCAAGTAGCGTGAACGGATAGGCGATCGTGACGTCGCCGAACTCAACCGCAACCACTCGCTCCATCGGCAGGAGCCGTTCATCATCCCCCTCCACAGGGAAAAACGGACTGCTGTTGACGCTATCGTACCCGGCGTAAGGATTCACGCCGTAGTCACGAACAGCACCTGTGTCACGCGAGAGAACCTTGCCGTCAGGATGAGCTGTCTTGAAATCAGACCAGGCGATGATTTGTGACGGGAGGAAATCGAGCGCCGTGCCCGTCAGATCGCCAACGATGGCCTCTCCGGTGAACTGCTGCCACCAGGAGAACGTCTGCCGATCGTACATGACTAAATCCGAATTGCGCAGATTTCCGCTCGTTCCAAAGTCCAGCACCTGCCCATCGTCGAGGGTGCGCCGGAAGGCGATCGTCGCATTACATAGAGGGCAAAAGGTTACAGCCACCGGTTCGCCAGCGACCACATCGTTGACAATTTCATGCCAGATCAAGATCGCCAACGGGTAAGCCCGCACATCGCCGTCGAACTCAAAAAGCATCACTGGCCAGTCCTCACCCAGCCACACATCTGCATCTTCGACGCTTTCGAAAACGGGATTGTCAATCGCCGGAATCGCGTCGGGGATGGGGTTGCCAGTGAAAATCTCGCTCAGGTCAACGCTGTGCTTGAAGAAATTCGTCCGTTCGAGCCAGAACGTCTTGCTGAAGGAAATATTAACACCCTCGAATGGATCGCCGCTGTCCTGCGATTCGTCTGCATGTGTGGGCGAGGCCGCGGCTTCGGGCACATCGTCAGCAGGATCGTCCGCCGTTGGACTCCCCACCGGGTTCTGTGCAGCCAGAGGCGCACACGCAGCGACGACCATGGAGAGAAATCCAAGAAAGAGCATAGGTCTTAACTTCCCGTTTTTTATCATTTGCAGTCGACTCCTTATCACTAATCTAGCTGTTTGCTCACTACCCACGTTTGCCGTACCACACAAGAAACCTTCGCCGCCTCGGTCTTAAGGAGGACAAGATGCCATCCTTCGTTCATACGCAGTCGCCCTTTAATTTCCCAGCCCGATTTGGGCCAAGTTGCCGTCCAGGTTCCCCTCGGTCATCACGCCGATGTGCTGCACCTGGATAACCCCGTTGCGATCCACAAAAAAGGAAGATGGATAGCTGCGAGTGCGGTATAGTTTCTGTACCTTCGCTCCCGGATCGAGAAGCATTAGGAAAGTCAGCCCGAATTCGTCCCCGAAAGCTTGCACGTCCTCTTTCTTCTCATCGAAGTTCACCGCAAGCACAATAAAGCCTTCATCCCTATACTCCTCAAAACGGGATTGGATGGTTGGCATCTCGATGCGGCAGGGTCCACACCAGGTTGCCCACAGATTGATCAGCACAGGTTGGCCATGAAAGTCACTTAAACTGACTGTTTCACCCTCTAGATCCACCAGCGCGAAATCTGGAGCCAATGCTCCCTTCACTGGCGCAACCTGCAGACCCGTCTCAAGAACTTGTTCGTCCTTATTGCGACCGACAAGAGCGACCCCTCCGGCAACCACAAGGCTTAGACCCAAGAGCACTGCGACACCGATGACCCATTTGCGATTCGGCGAAGGTTCTTCCTTGCCCGCCATTGTTCACCTCAAATCCCGAAATTCACGAAGAAACCAAAGCGGGCTAAGCGCTCCAACGTCCCGGTCAGCAGCATCACACCCACGATTATCAGCACCACACCCGTCACATAGGACATAATCTGAATTGCCCGGCTATGGCGCTTCATTAAATCTGCAACCCGACCGACGCCGATCGCAGCCAGCAGGAAGGGAATGGCCAAACCAAAGGAATAGGCGCTGAGCAGGATCACGCCCTGTGTGACATCGCCTCCGTTCAGCGCCAACGTCAGGACAGCTCCCAAAACCGGGCCCACGCAGGGAGCCCAACCCGCCGAGAAAAAGACGCCCATCAACGCCGACGAGAGGAAGCCCGAGCCTTTTCTCGGCGCGTACTGATGCCGCGTGTCGTAGTTCAGGAAGGGGATATTGATCAGCCCGAGTGAGTGCATGCCAAAAAGGATCACAACCACGCCACCAATGCGTGCAATCCAAAGGCGGATTCCAAAGAGCACTCCACCGAGAGCGGCGGCGGCCACACCCAGCAGGACGAAAACAAAGCTGAATCCGAGCACGAAAGCCAAGCCGTGAGCGAACGTCAGACCGCGATTCTCAACCACCGTGCCATCCGGTCTAACCGTACGGCTGCCAAGATAACCGACGTAAGCCGGCACAAGCGCTAATACGCAGGGGGATAGAAACGATGCCAGACCGGCCAACAACGCCAGGCCAACCGTCACGTTGGATGCATCCATAAAACCTCCAGGATACGAGCGTGCTTCGCAGGCATGTTCAACCTGCGGCTCGTCCCTTAGATGGACCGGATCACACCGTTCTTACCGCCTCCTTATTCGGTTTCGGTTTACATCCAAATCCAGGGTTTTCTCCAAAAAAATATTCGATGGTAGCAGCGACCGGGCAAACGCATGGGCACGCGAAGCCCCACCCACGACGCCCTCACTTGACAGCGCAACAGCCCTTCTATAGCATTCACCCACAACACAAACCGCTTTCGAGGAGCTGCACTCTCTAGATTTCCGGCATGACAAAATCACGACCCGTATTCCTCATGTGCCATCTCTTGGCCCCCAGGGCATGACAGTGAGAATGAAATTCTCACCGCGCCGGGTGCTGACCATCCTCGGCATCGGCACAGCCGTCTCCCTGTTGGGCGACAGCACACTCTATACTGTGCTCCCCGACCCAACGTTCGCCCTCCAGGCGGCTGTTCCCTTTGCGCAGGTGGGGATCTTACTGGGAGTAAACCGGCTGGCGCGCATCTTCTTCAACATACCTGCGGGCCGTTTGATCGACCGTTTTCCGCGCAGGCCCGTAATGATCGGATCGCTCGCCATCGGCGCCCTCTCCACGCTGACATACGCAATCGGACACGGGTTCTGGGTGATGCTCGTGGGGCGGATACTGTGGGGCGCAGCTTGGTCTGGTTTGTGGATCGGCGGGCAGGCGATCGTGCTTGACCTGGCCGACAGCGAAAACCGCGGGCGCCTGAGCGGACGCTATCAAATGTGGTTCTTCCTTGGTATCGGCCTTTCAGCCTTCCTGGGCGGGATCTTTACCGACCTGCTCGGTTACCGCGGCGGGTTATTCCTCAGTTCGGGCCTCACCGCGGTGGCGGCGTCTATGTGGCTGTTTCTCCTCCCGGAGACCGCTTCAGCTCATGTCGAAAAGCAGCACGGTGAGCAAAGTGAGTTTATTAGTTTTCGCTGGCGCGTCGTCCTTGTCTCCGCCCTTCCCATCTTCACAGTGCGCTTCATCTACGCTGGCGTAATCGCAGCGACATCCATCCTGTGGCTCTCCGGGTTCGCGGGTGAAGGCATACACGCCCTCGATCTCTTCTTCCCCATCGCGACGCTCACCGGGACACTCATCGCTCTACGCACCGCATTCAGTATGTTGGGTGCTCCCCTCGTCGGATTCCTCTCGGACCGCATCCATGGCTGGCGTTGGATCATCATCGGGGCCGCTCTTGTTATCGGCGGCGGCGGGTTGTGGTTTATTGGATCCCCTTTCTTGCCGCTGGCACTCTTCGGAGTGCTGCTTTCTGCCCTGACGGCCAGCGCCGTCCAAGTGCTGATAACCGCATACGTGGGCGACAGCACTCCGCCAAGTCTGTCGGGGAGCACGCTCAGCAGAATCTTCACTTTCGGCGACCTGGGCAGCGCGCTCGGCCCTCCTCTTGCTTTCTTGTTCTTGATCTCATTCCCGCTGGCCTCACTTTTTCGCCTCTGCGCTGTTTTGTCCATCGCTGTTTCAGTCTTCGCCTTCGCCTTGAGTGCTTACAAGCTAGATGATCGGTAGATAACTTTCTCAGACTGGTGCATAATACGTCTACACTATTGTCTGGTAGCGTAGACCTTGCATCCCGAGGAATATTCACCATGCAACGTTGGAACGGCTGGGGAGAAACGAATAGAACGTACCATCTACCGCGCGCGGCCGTCACCCACCTTGAGGAACTCCTGGGTGCTGGCGTACATACCCCAGAGGCTGATTTTCAGACAGCGCTCAATGCGGTGCCTCCCTCCCGTCTCCCTGACCACCCTCTATTTTCCACTGATGATAAAACCCGTCTGCTTCACGCTCGCGGACAGAGCCTTCCCGATTGGATCGCATTGCGATCTGGAAAAATCGAAATATTCCCTGACGGTGTCGCCACCCCCGAGACCGGCGATGATGTCAGGGAGATCCTTGGTTTCGCTCAGGACACTGACTGCGCTCTTATTCCCTATGGCGGCGGCACCAGTGTCGTCGGGCACATTAACCCCCTACCGGGTGATCGCCCATCTCTCACCGTTGACATGAGACGTATGAACCAGTTGTTAAGCTTGGACGATGAAAGCCTCCTGGCCACTTTCTCTGCAGGCGTAACCGGTCCTGAAATCGAGGCGCAGCTCAAGCCACACGGCTATACACTGGGCCACTTTCCTCAATCCTGGGAGTTCTCAACGCTCGGAGGCTGGATTGCCACGCGTTCCAGCGGTCAGCAGTCTTACCGCTACGGCCGAATCGAGGATTTGTTCGCCGGCGGAACCGTGGAGACTCCTATGGGCAAAATCCAACTACGTTCACTGCCTGCCAGCGCGGCTGGGCCTGACCTGCGCCAACTCATGCTCGGGTCAGAAGGGCGTCTCGGCGTGATCACTCAAGCCGAGGTCCGGGTGAAACCTCTCCCTGAGGAGGAAATGTTTTTCGGCGCGTTCTTCCGCGATTGGGAAAGTGGGGTGGCGGCGATGCGCTCCCTGGCCCAGGCAAATGCGCCGATCTCCATGGCTCGCTTGAGCGATCCGCTCGAGACGGAGACCACGTTGGCGCTTGCCGGGCGGGAGAGGCTCGTCGCTTTCGCGGATTATGGCCTTCGACTCCTTGGGCATGGCCTTGGCCGCACGTTGTTGATTTACGGCATCACCGGCACGCACGACTTCGTTTCCAGCGCCCGGCAGGAGGTCAGCGCTCTCCTGCGGCGATGCGGCGGCCTTCCCGTCGGAACGATGATCGGCCGCCAGTGGGAAAAATCGCGTTTTTATACCCCCTACCTGCGCAATACGCTCTGGGATCAGGGGTATGCCCTGGATACGCTGGAAACTGCTCTTCCCTGGAGGGGCATTGACGCTGCGCGCGCCGAGGTGATCCAATCGATTGAGCGTGCCTTCCGATCTGAAGAATCCCGCACCCTGGTTTTCTCTCACCTCTCGCATATCTACACCGATGGCGCAAGTCTTTACGTCACCTATATCTTCCCCATTGGTGTGGATCTTGAGCAGACCCTGCATATCTGGCGCATGGCCAAGCATGCCGCATCCGTCAGTATCATTGCCAATGGCGGGACCATCAGCCACCAACACGGTGTCGGCATAGACCATCTCAAGTATATGAAGGACGAAAAGGGAACGATCGGGCTGCGCCTTCTAGAAGGGGCACGCAAGGCTCTTGACCCCCAGGGAATCCTTAACCCGGGGAAGGGCTGGCCATGTTTTTAAGTGCCCTTCGCCGCAGTCGTTCCAGACAGAGAAAGGAAAACTGAAAACCACATGTGGGAGCGAGGATGGCGCGATGAGATTTGGTCTCGCACCGAAGGACCGTGGGATCTCATTGTTATCGGCGGAGGAATTACTGGGGCAGGGATACTGCGCGAGGCGACCCGAATGGGTTTGCGGGTTCTCCTCGTTGAGGGTAAGGATTTCTCCTCCGGCACATCCAGCCGCTCCTCCAAACTCGTGCATGGCGGCTTTCGCTACCTGCGAGAGGCCAAATTTCGCCTGACATACCATTCCGTGAGAGAGCGGGAAGCACTCCTCAAGCAAGGGAGGGGGTTGGTCAACCCGCTGGGCTTCTTGCTTGTCAATTACGCCAATGATCGCATCCCGGGATGGGTCTTCGGCGCAGGGTTGATTTTATATGACATCATAGGCCTGCAGTGGGGGCACCGCCATTACGGCCCGGAGGGTCTTCAGTCGCTCTGTCCGCAACTTTCCACTGCAGGGCTGCAAGGCGGTTACCGCTACTTTGACGCACAGACAGACGATTCTCGATTGGTATTGCGCGTTGTACGCGAAGCCGTCGCTGATGGGGCAGTAGCCCTTAATTATGCTAAGGTTGAAGGTGTGCTGCGGACGCAGAATGGATCGGTACGTGGTATTGCGCTGAGGGACGTTTCGCCGAATGGCCGCGATCGCACAGCGGAGATCCTTTCCAATGTAGTCATTAACGCCACCGGCGCCTGGGCCGACACAGTTCGATCCATGATCGACAAGAAACCACGCCTGCGAAAACTACGCGGGAGCCATCTGATCTTCCCCCAACATGCGCTTCCTCTCACTCGCGCAGTAAGCTTTCTCCATCCAAGCGACGGCCGTCCCGTGTTTGCCCTGCCCTGGGAAGGAGTCACGCTCTACGGAACGACGGATATCGAACACCACCACCCACTGGACATGGAACCCACCATAGACATCGAGGAGATTGACTATCTCCTGGAGGGCCTCCGGCAAGTTCTCGATGTAGATCTCTGCTCAGATGACCTTCTGGCTACCTTCGCCGGTGTACGTTCCGTGGTAGATACAGGGAAGGTGGACCCGTCTCGCGAATCGCGCGAGCATGTCATCTGGGATGATCGAGGTTTGGTGACGGTCACCGGAGGTAAGTTGACGACTTTTCGGATCATGGCCCTCGACGCGCTGCGCTCCATTCACAGATACTTCTCCGGGTCGTCTCTCCCTGATCGCACACATCAAGTGTTTAAGCAACCTCCGAGCGAACATGCTCTGGCCTGCGATTTTGACCCCGCTATATGTCTACGCCTGCTCGGCAGATACGGTGATGATGCCCCTGAGATAGTAGCCTGCGCGGAAAATGGTGAACTCGAGACCATCGGCGAAACCCCTTACATCTGGGCTGAGCTGCGTTGGGCCGCACGCGCGGAGGGAATCGTCCACCTTGAAGACCTGCTGATGCGCCGAGCACGCCTGGGATTGATCCTGCCCCAGGGCGGCTGGCCGCTGATAGATAGAGTGCGCTCCATTGCGCAGCCTGAACTGGGATGGGACGACGATCGCTGGATCCGCGAACAAGATGCTTATGCAAGACTCTGGAACGATAGTTATCGGCCGCCATCCTCCCTTGGAATAGCCCTCACGCTGCAATAGAACCTTTTCGCATCCTCTGAAGAGCATAGAATCTAACATCTCGTTCTTCTAGATTATTGGTTTCCTGGGATGTCCAGAAGAGCAGTGATACAATCTCGACCGATAGAGGAATTATTCTATGGGACTAAAACATCACCTGCTATGGCTCGCTTTTGCTGTTGGCCTGACGCTGAACGGCTGCCAGAGTTCCGCAAGCACAACCACTGCGCCCGCGTCTCCCACGACTGCCTTGCCCACACCTACTAAGACAGCCGCATCTCCGACACCAAAACAAGAAGCAACAGATGACTCAGCCTGTCCCCCTCTTGACGCAGCCCTTCTCGCCCAAATGGCCGAAATCGAATCCCAAGTGACCCAGTTGCGCGGTATCATGCCCTCCGAATTCGTCAGCCGCAGCTTGCTCACACCGGACCAGCTTCGCGAGCATGTGATTCATGATTTCCTCGGTGATTACACTCAAGAAGACGCTCTTCAAGATGTTCGCCTTCTCTCGCTATTGGGCTTGATCGAACCAGGGATTGATCTGTGGCAGCTATACGCCGACTTGCTTACCGAACAGATCGCCGGCTTCTATGACGTCGAATCGGATGAAATGATTGTTGTCTGTGGCTCGGGATTTGGAGGCGTTGAACGTCTCACCTACGCACATGAATACACACATGCACTTCAAGACCAAGCCTATGACATCAGGGACGGCCTTCAATACAACAACGATGCCTGTGAGGCCGATAGTGAACGCTGTTTTGCTATCCAGGCCTTGATTGAAGGTGATGCTACATTGCTCCAAGAGCAATGGTTGCGGACGTTTGCGAGAGACGAAGATCGCTCAGATCTGCTCGATTTCTTCGCTGATTTCGATATGCCTGTATTTAATAGTGCACCGGCTTACATACAATCTGAACTCACCTTCCCATATTTCTGGGGATTGAATTTTATCCGCACTCTTTATCTTGATGGGGGATGGGCTGCTGTCGATAATGCATATCAAAACCCTCCACTTTCAAGTGAGCAAATCCTCCACCCGGAGCGTTATCCAAAAGATCCGCCGGTAGATCTCGTTGCACCGAACGTATCAGATGCTCTCAACTCCGGCTGGGAAAAGACCGTGCACGACGTGCTCGGCGAGTGGGCCACGCTCATGGTCCTTAACGAATATCTGCCCATAGACCAGGCATCATTGGCAGCCGAAGGTTGGGGCGGTGACCTGCTCCTATTTTTCTATCAAGAAAAAGACGGCGTCGATGCGTTTGTATTGATTACACAATGGGATACCATGCGAGATGCGCATGAATTCTCCGCGGCCTTCCTTGATTACGGCCTATCCCGCTACGGAGATCCAGAAAGACCTTCCTCCACTTCGGCACGATGGATGGTTGAAGACGGCATCGCTTACTTCGAGCGTGTCTCCAATCAAACGCTCTGGATTCTGGCTCCTGACGAGCAGACGCTGGAATCCCTGCAGAAAGCTATCCCGCTTCCGCTGCGGACGAGCTCTTGACGGAATCCATTGACGTTTCTCGTGTCCAGGCAATCTGTTTTGACCTCGACGGCACTCTCGTTGACACAGATGAGAAGTACGTCGCCCGTGCTGCCCGGTGGCTGCGCCCCCTCTCCCATATTCTGCCCGGCAGCAATCCAGAGACTCTTGCCCGCCGCTTTGTAATGGCCGTTGAGACCCCTGTGAATGCAACGCTTGGGTTGTTTGATCTCTTCAATTTGGATGAGTTTTTTGGACCGCTGCTTGACAAGCTCCACCGTTCACGCGGCTTTGCTGCAGTGGATGAGATAAACCTGATCCCTGGCGCACTCTCCACGCTGGAGCGTCTTGGTCCACGTTTCCCTCTCGGCATTGCTACCTCTCGCGACCGATGGAGTGCGGCAGCTATCCTGGAAACAGCTGGCTTAAATCGCTTCTTCCAGTGCGTGGCGACTGCCCGGACGACGCTCCGAGCGAAACCACACCCTCAGCCCATCATCTGGGCTGCTAATCAGCTGGGTGTTCATCCACATTTCCTACTCATTGTTGGCGACACTACGGTCGACATCCGCGCCGGGCGTGCCGCCGGTGCACAGACGGCTGGTGTTCTCAGCGGTTTTGGCGAGAGGAGGGAGCTCACAGAAGCCGGAGCGAATGTGATTTTTGAACGAACCCTGGACCTCGCCGATCTGCTGCTTGACGGAAAAATCAATGCCTGATCGATTCTGTGTTGACGTTTCGATGACATCTTGCTTAAGAGCGAAACCGAACGGGCTCAGCATGACAGGTTCCTTCATAATGTCATTTCGAGGAGAGACAAAGAATCTCTTTCCCGGAAGAACCGTCCTCCTGTCCGAAGAACGAGCCGCTGCCCTTTGGCGCAGTACTATTGGACCGGAGCAATCATGAGCGAATCACAAATCCATGCAGTTACAGGTGCCTACGGATACTCAGGAAAATACATAGCATGGAAATTATTGGGAAAAGGGCATACTGTAATCACGCTGACCAACTCTCTTCACCGCGCAAACCCATTCGGACAGAAGATACAAGCCTATCCCTTCAACTTTGCTAGCCCAACAGAACTGATTGAATCACTGAAGGGCGTATCGGTTCTTTACAACACCTACTGGGTTCGCTTCAATCACAAGCTGTTCCACCATGAAGATGGCGTTAAGAATACTTTGGTTCTGTTTGCTGCCGCCAAGGCGGCCGGGGTTAATCGGATTGTTCACATAAGCATAACCAACCCGTCGGAGGAATCTCATCTAGAGTACTTTAGCGGGAAAGCAAAACTCGAGAAGGCGCTTATAGACTCGGGCCTTCCCTATTCAATACTTCGCCCCACTGTCCTGTTCGGAGTAGAGGACATTCTCATCAACAATATAGCCTGGCTTCTGCGAAAACTCCCCGTATTTGGCGTGTTTGGAGATGGGGAGTATCGTCTCCAACCGATTTATGTAAACGATCTCGCGGCCATGGCCGTTGATGAAGGAGAAAGCACCGAAAATTCTATCGTCAACGCCATTGGCCCCGAAACCTTCACGTACAAATCGCTTGTTGAGACCGTAGGAGAGATTATTGGGGAGAAAAAGCCCATAGTCTCTGTTCCCCCAAGAATTGGCTACTTCGCCGGCCAACTGCTCGGAAAGCTGGTGGGCGATGTCTTGATCACTCGTGAGGAGATTGAGGGGCTTATGGCGGATCTTCTCTTCGTTGATTCCCCTCCAACGGGAGAAACAAAATTGACCCAATGGGCGAGAGAGCACGCTGGGTCACTCGGGAGAACCTATACAAGCGAACTTAGGCGGAGAAAGAATCGTACAACAGAATACAAAAGCAATTGATTAGAAGTCGCTCGTGGGGAAATAGAAAGAACCAGGGCAGATGGTTGTGTGCAATGACCAGGAGCTGGACCAGTTCCAGAGGAGGCATTTGGGCCAGGGTGATATGCAACTGTAAGTAACTGCTCATTTGCTGTACCCTCCTTTTTTTTGCGTATTTCTTTATCTGTTTCTTGGCTCTATTAACCAGCAACACAACAGGCAACTGGCTAGGAAACTAACCGCCCGCTGTGTTTGTGTTTTGGAAATGGATCCCGAAATATTGGGCTATTCTTTGGGCTGAATTTGAAGCTTTACGGATTTCCAAAGGGCATGCAGTTCTTTTTCATCAACCCATCTCTGGATATAGTGAGAATCTAGTTTATCCCCCATTGTCTGTACAATCGCAGCAATATCCCTGATGTGTTTTGTCTGCTGGCTCACACTGTAAAAAATCAACTTATTCAGAATTAGATCTTCCGGTGTATACAGGTACAGCTCCCCTAAACCTGGGCCTAAATCAACCAATACTCGCCTTTTGAAGGCTTCTGCTCGAAAAGGATCACCTTCCCGCAGCAGGTACAGGTCCGCTTTATAGCCGCTAGAGGAATGAATGGCGCTCAAGGGCACCTCACCCCGATTGTCCTTCAATCGTTCCTGGATGATATCGGCGGGAAGCAACATATTTCTTTTCTTCAGTTCTTCAGAAAACTTCGCTATAGTACCTTCTGTGATCTGGATCACTAGATCCAAATCTCTGGTTGCTCTCGGCTCCCCCCACGCCCAGGCTGCAACCGCTCCCCCAATCAGATAGGGAATACCCGCTGCATCCAGGGCTTCCAGGACGAGCAGGACAAATTCGCTGTATTCCATGGTTGTTTCAGCCATGGTCGGTTCCCCTTTTCGCCTGCCGATAGGTCGCTACCTGGTGAGCTAGATTGGTGATAGAGATTCCTTGCTGAGCTCGTTCGGCGGGGCTGAGAGAGCGCGTTACTGCAACTTGCTTGGGGTCCACCTCGTCGACTGCACCTTTGATCTGCTGTGCTACTGCCTGCCCTATCTCCCCTTCTCCTCGCAAGTAATACCCAGGGCGAGTTTTTTTGCGACTGTATGCCAAATCAAAGCCGGCTACCCGGAATGACGCTTTGACCACCCTCATGTCCCGGTAGAAAACATCGTCCCAGGCCGTATCACCAAAGCAGCCTTTTCCCAGGACCATTTCCACCCGGGACATCAATCCCTCTCTAGTCAGATATCGCTCCCGAGATAAAAATTCCACCAAGAGCTTTCGTCTTGCTGTGACCAGGTCGCGCTGGGCAGCATCCTCTAACAGTGCTTGCTGAACAGGCAAAAATTCAGGTTCCATACTCCAATTGTAAACAAGTAAACCTGATTAGTCAATCAGGTTTACTGGTCGAGGATAGAACACCTTAAGCCCCCTCTTTTTGGCCTGGTCAAATAATAATCCGACCAGATTCATAGAGTAAAAGTAGGTGCTGGTGTAAATGAAGGCGAAGGTGGCACTGTGTAAGTTACAGCGGAAGTATTCGTTTTAGTAGAAGTAAGCGTTGGCGTAGGTCTGGGAGAAACCAACGATCTCTTCTCTGCATTGAACGAGTTTGATTGCTACAGCCATTAGGATGGTGAGAAGGATGAGTCATTTCTTCATGGTTGACCTCTCTTCCTTCTTGCCCAGAGCGCTTTGTTATAAATTTGTCCTGTCTATCTTTAATCGCCCTTTTCGTCGATTTCGTCTGGGGGTTCAATATCTTCCAGCACGATGCTGACTCTATCCTGAAGCGATTTTCTATTAGGCCGGCGCTGTCCCATCGTTTTCAATCTCTCTATAAGAGTCTCTCCAACCGCTCCTGAGATTCTTCTAAGCTCATCCCTAGATACCTTCACCCCTCTCTCGAACCAGACCATCGCACCATATCCGACGGCAACGGTCGTTCCCGCGGCGACGGCGGCAGATAGAATCCATCCCGGTGGACCTCCGAACTTGCTCAGTTCATAGAAAAGGGTCCTCCCGAGCATCCCCGCTCCGAAGGTCACGATTAATTCGCGTGCTCGCTGCAGCGTGATTTTCTTTCCATAGATTCTTGCGATTCCCAGCACAAGAGCCGCTTGGACACCTAAAAGGGGGATGAAATCAATAAACGGCAGTGGAGTAATTGCGATCGCTGCTGCCGTAGAAGCCGCTCTCCCAATCGCTGTTTGTGCCAGATCCCAGCGGTAGGCTGGAAGAGCCTTTCCTAATGCGACGACGATCCTGGGTTCGCTCTTCGCAATCGCCAGGAGAATGGAGGCCAACCCCTCCCCCTTCTTCGCACTCAGGGGAATGATCTGCTCGACCCCAATTCCCAAGCCGGCCGCTGCTCTCCCCAGCACTTCCGGTCTCTCCTTGCCAATCAGGTCCATCTTGTTCAAGGTGACGACGACGGGCTTGTTGAGATCACGAATATCCTGGAACAACACCTCCTCTGGCTCCCGTATGCCATGAGCCGCATCGAACATGGCGACAATTACATCTGCTTCAGCGGCAGAGTCAAGGGCTTTTTCTTTTTCAACTATTCCTACAGTTCCGGCTGCGTCCGCCCCTGGCGTGTCAACGATGAGAAAAAGACCAACATCTGCCTCTTGGGAATCGCGCGTCGTTCCAGGAACAGCGCTCACCTTTGCGCGGTCATCTTTAGTGCGAATCAGCTGGTTATAAAGCGTTGATTTTCCAGCGTTCGCAGGGCCCACGATCGCTATCGATCTCTTGTCTCCTGTGGCAAATTGGATGTGGTCAAGAGAGCTCTCAATCAGGGACTTCCACCCCTTCGGCTCCAGAGGAAGCTGTCCTAAAACCTTCGTAAGATCGTCTCTCTCGTCCTGCGCAAGAGAGTCCCATAGCTTGAGAATCTCCCCTCCCCAGCGCCCGACGACCTCTTCAAATTGGCCCGTTTCTCTATCCATCTCTTCTTCCTCTGTCCTGCGATTCCCTCTCCAGCACCATTATCTCACCCTTTCTACCTGTGGATAACCCAATTAAATCTGTGGATATCTGTCCATTCAGGGGGGAGAAAGCTTGGATAACTTTTATTTCCCCCCTTCTTTTTATGCATTAACTGACACTTCATTGCCTTCCCTCTCCTTCTCGTCTCTCCCCTTCTCTAATCCCCTTGTTCTCCACAAGGATGCTGTAGATATTCACTCCTCACTTTCCCCAAATATATGCTGTCCTTGCTTGATTACTCCCCCATATATGGGTGTCAACAGCTCTTTTCGTCTATTCCTCCACATACTCACACCCTCTACTACGTCTACTACAGTTAATTAAACATATTAAAAATGTTGATTCTATGTGGGGGAAAGCAAAAAAGGCGAACGTTCCTATCTCGCCTTTCTTGAATAGCTCCTACTGATCACAGAAATTGGCTTCTATGGATAGATACCGCGCAGCTCAGTAGCTTTTGCGACCCGGTTGATTCCGAGGACCTGGGCTGCTACTCGCCTTTCTATCTTCCGTTTTTCCGCCTCTGCCATGACGGCGTGAAATGAGTTCACCATGATCCGTTCGAGACGCTGGTTGATCTCTTCGTCGCTCCAGAAGAAGAACTGCAGACTCTGAACCCACTCGAAGTAGGAAACCGTCACGCCGCCGGCATTGCAGAGAATGTCGGGGATAATGAAAACCCCTTTATCCTCAAGGATGCGATCCGCTTCGGGGGTCATGGGACCGTTGGCTCCTTCGGCGATCATCCATGCTTGAACTTTATCAGCGTTTTGGGCGGTTATCTGGTTTTCGAGCGCACAAGGAGAGAGAATGTCTGCGGGGTAGGTGAGCAGTTCTTCGTTAGATATTTCATCGCTTCCCGGGAATCCAACTAATTTACCATGTTTCTCACAATATTCTTCTACTGCTTTAACATCCAGCCCCTTGGGATTGGCAATCCCGCCGGATACATCAGACAGGGCGACTATTTTTGCTCCCTCTTTCTGCATCAACATGGCCGTCACCGCGCCGACATTACCAAACCCTTGGACGGCGACGGTCACATCCTGGAAGGATTTTCCAACCGTCTTTAAAGCTTCCCTGGCGGTGAGCATAACCCCGCGTCCGGTTGCTTCAAACCTGCCCAGGCTGCCTCCGATCTCTATCGGTTTCCCCGTAACTACAGCGTTGACGGAGTGACCCTGGTGCATGGAGTAGGTATCCATAATCCAGGCCATTGTTTGGGGGGTGGTTCCGACGTCAGGAGCAGGGATGTCTCCCTCAGGGCACATAACGATGGATATCTCGGTTGCGTAGCGGCGCGTGAGCTTACGGAGTTCGGCTTCAGAGAGATCCCGCGGATTAACAATAACGCCGCCCTTCGCCCCGCCGTAGGGGATGTTTACAACCGCACATTTCCAGGTCATCCACATAGCGAGGGCGCGGACCTCGTTCATATCTACAAGATGGTGGTAGCGGATACCGCCCTTCGTCGGACCGCGGACAGTGTTGTGGTGGACCCGAAAACCGGTAAAAATCCGAATCGAGTCATCGTCCATCGTGACCGGGAAATTAACGGTTAGTTCACGTTTGGTATGGCGAAGGAGATCGGCCATATCATCTTTGAGGCCAAGTACAGCAGCAGCCTCATCAAATTGTTGGAGAGCGACCCAATAAGAACTATCTTTCGGGGGGGTGGTTCCGTCTGCCAGAGGTCTCATAGTTGCATTCCCTTTCTTTCAGCATAGTTTTCAGGAGATGTTTCCATTTTATTACACCCCAGGGGGCTGAGGACACGAAGATGAGCATAAGGAGACGATGGGAGTATAAGCACAGCGACAAGGAAAAGAGAGATTTATCTGGGGAGCGGGATGCAGAAATCTGATAAGAAGAATTGAAGTATTTGGAATTTTCATTAGCATAAGATGGTTTCTTCTTCTTTGTAAGAAACAGGACCGCTAAATTCTAACGCGCCTGAGATATTCTTACAATGGATGATCGAATTCTAATATGTCGAAGGGGGAGAAGAGATACAACCGATAGAAAAGAATCCTCATAAGTTATCCTGAGGAGAGGTAAGGAATCTCCGCAGAGAGAATTCTTTCAGTCTATCGGCTGCATTAATCGAACACGGTGTTACAACTGCTTATTTCCCGTTGTCACGAGAAAGTGCAGCAGGAGTGAAGCCGCCCTCCCACATCGACAAGGGTCGTTCATAGCCGACCAGTTTGAGGCCAGTCAGCGCTGCCGTATTCAGATCCATTGCACGAATATCTTCGGTTGAAAGATCTGAAATGCGATTGTGTCCTGACAGCATCGTGAGTATCTTGACTTCTTCAGCACAGGCGTGAATAAAGTTCGTCAGCCTTTGCCCGGCCTCAACTGGATCGAGGCGAGCACGGAGTTCAGGTTTCTGGCTGGTGATTCCGTAGGGGCAGTTTCCTTTTTGGCAGGCGTAACAAACACGGCAGCCCATGGCGACTTCAGCCGCGCTGCCGAAACCAACCGCATCAGCCCCCATTGCCATCGCCTTGTAGGCATCCAATCCATTGCGAATGCCGCCAAGGGCGATCAGTTTCACTTTGCGGTGAACGCCGTGATCTTTTAGTGCTTGCACGGCCGGGGGAAGACAGGCGATTGTGGGAATGCCTACGCCCTGGGTGACGACATTTGGTGAGCAGCCGGTGCCTCCGACCAAGCCATCGATGCTGATTGCGTCTGCACCAACTTCAATACAGGCCGATACGTCATCATAGGGACGCGAAGGACCGAGCTTGAAAAGGATCGGGTACTGATAGTCCGTCACATCACGTATAAACTCGACCATGTGCTTCATGTCGTCGATTGTTTGGACATCATAGTAGCGGCAGGGGCTGAGAGCATCCGACCCCACAGGTATGCCGCGCACGCTGGCGATTTCTTCCGTCACTTTGGCGCCCAGCAAGTGCCCACCCATTCCGGGTTTTGCGCCCTGGCCGATCTTAACTTCAACCGCATCGCCGCTGTTGAGATAATCAGCAGATACACCCCAGCGTCCGGTAGACCATTGAATGATCAAGTAGCCGCCGGGATCCCATTCTTTTTGTGTGAATTCGGGGTCAGCGTAGCCGCGAGATAACCATGACTCTTCAGGAAGAAGTCCGCCCTCTCCGGTATTGGTGGCGATTCCGGTTTGAGCCGCTGAAATAGCCAATGCCATTTTGGCTTCTTTACTCAGCGCACCGTACGACATCGCCGCCCATACAAACGGCAGCTTTAGGTGAAGAGGCTTCTCGCAAGTGTCCTCGCCAATGACAACTTCCATGTCGCACTCTTCACGATATTTATCACGGGGCGCCGCGCTGGCGATTTGGCTGGGGACGATTGTGATGGTGTCAAAATGGGGTGTTGGCTGCTGAGTGCCGAAACCGCTCAGCAGGTAATCACCCGTTTGGGCTTTATGGTGGATCTCTTCAATCGTCGACAGCGTCCAGGGGAACCGGCTGAGATATTCAGATTCGGCTGGGTTAATGCGAATGGCGTCCGCGGGGCAAAACTCAGAACAGATACGACAGCCCACGCAGGCATTGTAGTTCTGGATATGCATCACCCCTGTAAATGGGTCAAGCGCATATACGCCATGGGGGCAAACCTCGGCGCACACGGCGCACTTGCCCGGCATTTGAGAGTTGATGCAAAGTTCTCGATTTACACTTACACAGAAGGCGCCGACTACGGACATAATGTCCTCCTAGTGATAGAATGGCTTTTCTGATGCAGCCACTACTTTTTTAAACTCGGTGATGGGGGATTCGACTTTATAGGTTTCAAAAAGCGCACGCAATTTATCAATGTCCTCTTCCGACAACGGCACGACATCGCAATTGTTGCCAAGGGTTTCCCAGTCGCCCCCAATGAAGACATTGCCTCGAATCAAGTAATTAGCGAAATTTTCTCCGGCGTTCCCGACAACAATCAGATCGCCAGCGAGCATGTACGTGCCTGCTTCGGCGCCGACATCGCCTACGACAAGGATGGTAGCTCCTTTATTCATGGTCCCGGTAAAGTCGCCGGCATCGCCGCGCACGATTAGGCTTCCCCCGTAGCAATACATCCCGGCACCAAGTCCGGCGTTTTTATCAACGATAATAGTGCCTGCAGTCATATTGTCGGCAATGTATTTTCCGGCGTTCCCGGTTAGTTTGATGGTGGCCCCGGCGTTGAGGACGCCTAAGTAGTCGCCAGCATCTCCTTTAATAATCAATTCGCCATGCTTGTAACCGGCGGCGACCCCACTTAGATGCTTGGTGTTTGTAACCTCCACCGGTTCGTCGCCCATAGCCTCTTTCAGCAGAGAACTAAGAGCTTTAAGTTTCTTGGACTTTGCGTTAATCGCAGTCATCGTATTTCCTTCCTGAAATCCAACAGCAGAAATCAAGGGGTCCGGTATCAGCATCCCGTGCAGGAGTTTGATGCCTTTGTCGGTGAGGTGGAGCGCGTGGGCGTTCGGTACAGACGGACGAACTGTTTAATAGCCTCGTTACGCTGCATCGGATCAGCCAATGCGTCCAGCATCAAAATATTAAGATCGTTGAACGCCTGCGCTCGTTCACGACGGTCTTTCTCACCAGAAGCGGCTTCAAGGCTGGCGCTATCCACATCCGGGGCTAAATCCAACAGATGCAGCTGGTTGGCGTTGCGAACAAATACCTCGCCAGCAGAAGAGCGAACGATCAAGGTAGACTTGCCGTTAGGCGCACCAAGAGTGCCGACAGCTAGATCCGCTGATTCTCCAAGGTAGTCGTCGCAGCTCCCACAGCCGGTGAGCGTGTACTTCTCGGCATCTTGCCGGGCAATGGAGTGTACGTTGCCGTCCCATAGCTCCACCGAGAGCTCATCGCGGTTGGCGGAAACGTCCAGCCGCTTGACCTGGTCGCGGGAGATTCCCATGCTCTTGACCAGAATCTCTTCAATCATCTCCGGACGGTAGATGCCGGTACAGAATACGGCGATGCTCAAACGGATGGAGTCCTGGTATGGACTCAGCAGGGTATTTGGAGAGGACTTGATTTTGCGGATGGCTTGCGCAGCGCAGGGTGTGCTGACGACGGCGATGTTCTTCAGTCCCCGATCAAAGACGGCCTCGTTAAGAGCATCAAAAACAGGAGCCCAGAGATATTGTGGCCCGACGCTGGAGACAATCTCCTCAACGGTCGTTACTACGCGGGCTTTAGGTTCGAGGTTCCACGGGTCGAGGTCGAGCATTACGACGCCGTCCATCATGCCTGTGGTGAGACCGGCGGTTAAAATACTGCGGATCACATCGTTTGGCGCTCCAGACTCAACCGGGCCGCGCGCACTCGCCGCGAACAGAGAACTGGGTTCTATTGCGGCCCAGCGATCCAGGCGCGGGCAAGCTTCCTCACAGAAATGCTCGCAGAAGGAGCAGCTATCCAGCGGTCCCACCGTGTATCCAACCGTCTTAATGCGAGTTTCTAAGATTGGATGATCGCCCCCGTTCCAGCGCAGTACTTGCTTGGAGCAGGCGGCTACGCATAGGCCACACCCGGCACAGTTGTCGAGTGACCAAACCTCCATTTCCAGTCTTTTAGACATAAGGCTCCTCACTTTTTTCCAGGTCTTGTCTAATGTTCACAACGTCTCCTCTAGGAGATAGATATTTAGGTCTTAACCATCTTTTTCCCAAGATCATCTCGAAAAGCAGTTATCGTCTCTACGAACCCTGCGCCGTCATCACCCGCGAGAAATTCCAGCCTAACGCGGCGGGGGTCGAGGCCATAGTCGGCAAGTTGCTGCTTCAATACTTTCACTCGCTCCTCTGCGTAAAGGTTGCCGGTACCGTAATGGCATTCACCAGGATGACACGCACCAAGCAAAACGCCATCCGCATTGTTGAGTAAAGCCCAGAGGATGTGTTGGGGGTCAAAGCGAGCCGAACAGTTCATACGTAAGATGCGGACATCGGAGGGGTATGGTATCCGCAGCGTGCCAGCCAGGTCCGCCGATGCATAAGCACTCCATTCGCAGGCAAAAGCGAGGATTCGGGGAGGATGGACGCCGTCTTCCGCATCGTCCTTCATACGAGACGAAGTAAACGCTGCGTTGATTTGAGATACGATGGCGAGATCGTCCCAGCCGGGGATTACAATGGCGTTTACCGGGCAGACCACCGCGCAGTTACCACAACCTGTACAACGTAGAGATTCGACCTCCGCCAGCGAAAGAACACCATCTTTCTGTATAAGCTGGATGGCGTTAACCGGGCAGACCTGAACACAGTTTCCACAACCGGTGCACGTTTCCGGAATGACCTCGGCCACAGGTGCTCCAGTGGAAATTGTGTCCTGATTTAGAAAACGCTGTAAGCGAGAGCTGGTCATATAGGCTTGTAACAGCACATCGGCGGTATCCACGGGTTGGTGCGCACTGCCGACTACAAAAATCCCGGTGTCGCTATAACGACCGGGAAGCAGCCGCGTGCGCGCTTCGATCATGAAGCCATGCTTGTCTTGATGTAGGCCCAGGAGAGCAGCCAGAGTGTCGGAGTTGTCTTGAGGCACGAGCGGCATGGCGAGCACTACCCGGTCATAGAGCAGGCGCACGGGTTGGCCCGTCAGGGGGTCATCGATATCCACAGTCTTTTCGGAGATCAGCGGGGGAGTCTCCGCGCGATAGCGGAAGAAGGTAATGCCCAAATCCTTAGCTTGCTGAACCTTCTCTTCTAGAGGATGGTTATCTCCAGCTGAATATAAATCTCGAAAGAGAACGGTAACATTGGCCGCCGGGTTGAGTTGCTTGGCCTGAATAGCCTGTCGGACGCCCGTCAAATTGGACAGATGCGAGCAATAGTCTTCATCCCCATCTTCGGAAGACAAGAGCAGCACGACATCCTGCATTGTCAGGTCGCTGCCAGCCGTCGCCGCACCTGTAAGTTCATGTGCAAAATGGGCTTGTGTTACCACACACAAAGAATCGAGATATCGACTGCTATCCAAGGGTAGTGGCTTCGCCCCTGTGGCGACAACAATCGCTCCGACCGTGAGCGTCTTAGCCTGATCTCTAGATGCAATAATTACTTCATAAGACCCTGGAGGACCTGCCACTTGTGTGAGGCGTGAATCAAGCAAAATATCGATACTGGGATGGTTGGACACGATCTCGATAAGACCGTCAATCAGGTCCTTCGCATTCTCCTGAAAAGTGTGGCTTGTTCCGCCCAGCTCAAGAGCGCTTTCGATCAGCGTGACATGATGGCCGGCGTTGGCCATCGAATTGGCAACGGTCAATCCGCTCAATCCGCTGCCGATGATCAAAGCAGAGTTCAGTAGAGCATGGGTATGTGGAAAGGGCAGGCTGGTTGCTGCGAGCCGGGAAACTCCCATCGTAATTAGATCCGCCGCTTTCTGCATGGCGGCGTCAGGTTCGTCCGCGTGAACGTAGGCGCAATGTTCGCGGATGTCGACCACCTCGACCCCGCCGTGTTCCAGCCCAACGGAAAGCGCCGCATCTCGAAAGTGTTTTTCCACCAATCGCGGGGTGCAGCCAGCGACGAGCACACGTTCCAGGTTGTTTTCTGTAATCGCATGTTGCATGCGTAAAAGGCCGTCTTTGCTGCAAGGATAGGCTTCACAGCATGCATAAACGACCCCGGGCAGGTCCGCAGCCGTAGCGCAGAGCGCATGGGTATCCAATACGCCTGCGATCTCCTCGCCGCATTCACAGACGAGAACGCCCGTGCGGGGCGATGCAGCCAGATCTGGGGAATTCTTTTGCGGTTTTCCGTCCGCTCCCATAAAACCATCCTTGTGGTTCAGCTGAGAAGGCCAAACGCTCGAGGCGCTTAAACCCTTCTGGCTTGATAAGGATTAATCGCGATCTACTTCTTGGTCTATCGTCGCTCCAATTAATGCATCAACATCCTGAATAGCCACTGGACTCAAATCCACATCGTCGCATATTTGGCAGTACACACGTTCGAACTCTGAATCTGCACCATGGACGCTGTGAAAATGGGTGATGTCCTTCAGCTTAATCGCACCGGTCGGGCATATCAGCACACAGGTTCCGCAAGCGATACAGGTCGAGGACGCGATCTGGAAGGGTGTGCTGACCTTCCTGGCCATACCGCGATTGATCAGGCTGATAGCGCCGACCCCGACGATCTCCCGGCAGGCACGGACACACAAGCCGCAGAGCACACATAAATCTTCTTCGGGAAGCGTGAAGCGGATTTCTTTCACGCCATATTCTTCTGCAAGCGCCAGCAGCATAGGGTCATTGTGTGCACCGGCTAAAAGCAGCTCAATTGTGGTCTTACGGCTCTGTCTCACCGGATCGGAGCCGGTCTCTATGACCGCACCTTCCTCGCAGGGATGAACACACGAAGCCACCAATCGGGGCGGGCGTGGAGGGGAAGATACCTCGACCATACACAACCGACAGGCGCCATAGGGCTCGAGCGCCGGGTGATAGCACAACGTGGGCACAGGGATGTCGTGCTCACGGCAGGCTTCCAGCACAGAGCGCCCCTCAGGTACCTGGATCTCGTTGCCATTGATCGTCAATTTGGGCATCGTTTCCTCGTTTACCAAGTACGATAGTCCGCTTCTATTCCACCAGGATAGCGTCGAACTTGCACACGCTCATACACATTCCACAGCGCGTGCATAGATCGGCATCAATAACGTGAACCTCTTTCTTCTCACCCTGAATCGCACCTTCAGGACAGTTGCGTAAGCAGACCATACAGCCGGTGCAATTCTCATCGATCACCGAGTAGGTGATCAGGCCCTTGCATACCTTCGCGGGGCAAGTTTTATCGACAATGTGGGCTTCATATTCATCACGGAAGTAGCGGATTGTGGACAGCACCGGGTTTGGCGCGGTCTGTCCCAAGCCGCAGAGGGAGGATCGCTTGATTTCCTCACCTAGCTCAATAAGGTAATCCACATCCCCTGGTCTGCCCTCTCCCGCGCAGATTCGCTCGAGCGTTACCAGCATTGCCTTCGTTCCCACGCGACAGGGCACGCATTTCCCGCAGGATTCTTCCTGGGTGAAGCGCATGAAGTAGGCAGCGAAATCAACCATGCAGGTATCTTCATCGGCGACGACCAACCCCCCGGAGCCCATAATAGCGCCAAGGGATTGGAGAGATTCATAATCAATAGGTATATCGAGGTGTTCGGCAGGGATACATCCTCCCGATGGCCCACCTATTTGAGCCGCTTTAAAGGACTTGCCGTCGGGGATGCCTCCGCCGATGTCGAAAATCAACTCTCGCAAAGAAATGCCAATAGGTACTTCGACAAGACCGGTGTTGTTGATATTACCGACAACAGAAAAGATCACGGTGCCTTTACTCGTCTCGGTGCCGATACTCGAGTACCAATCTGAACCCTTATCAATGATGATTGGAACCGAGGCCCAGCTCTTGACATTATTTATATTGGTAGGTTTCCCCCAGAGGCCGCTCTGTGCCGGGTATGGAGGCCGTGGGCGCGGTTCACCGATTTGCCCTTCAATGGATGCTATGAGAGCGGTCTCTTCGCCGCAGACAAATGCGCCACTGCCCAATTTTATCTTCACTTCAAAATCAAAACCCGAGTCGAGGATATTTTCACCCAGCAAGCCAACCTCCTCCGCTTGGGAGATTGCCTGCCGCAGATGTTTCACTGCAAGTGGATATTCATTTCGGATATAAACGTAGCCCTGGTTTGCTCCAATGGCGTATGCGCCAATGATCATGCCTTCCAAGACTAAGTGTGGATTCCCCTCCATGATTGAACGATCCATATATGCCCCTGGGTCACCCTCGTCCGCATTACAGATCACATATTTCACGTCACCCGGTTGCTGGCGACAAAGTTCCCACTTAAACCCTGTGGGGAATCCCGCACCACCGCGGCCGCGTAGACCGGATTTCTTCATTTCTTCGATGACATCGTCAGGCGACAGGGAAGTTAAGACCTTCTTGAGGGAATTATAGCCGCCTAGAGAGATGTATTCCTCGATCCGGGAGGGGTCGAGCAGCCCGTTAAGATTAAGGATTAGCCGATGTTGATGTTTATAGAACGGAACATCCTTCTCATACTTAATTTCTTCATCGGTTTGAGGATCGACATACAGCAGGCGCTCAATTACCGCGCTCTTAACGATGGTCTCACTCACAATCTCTGCGACATCCGATACTTTAACATTCGTATACATGATCCCCTGGGGATGAATCACTACGAGGGGCCCTTTCTCGCAGAAACCATGACAGCCCGTCACTTTGACGTCGTAATTGAGCATGGCATTCGCATTCTGATTGGTTAGCTCATCTTGGAAAGCGGTCCATACTTTCTCGCTTCCATAGACACGGCACCCAGTGCCACCGCAGACTGTAATCAAAGGGAGATCGGAATCTGCTTTTTCTGTAAGCGATTCGCGCCAGGTATCCAACTCTTGGGCGGTGTGGATACTAGCCATGTTAATCCAATCCTTCCGTTCGCATAAGACGCTTCGTGAGTGCGTCGGATTTCTGGACCGTCATCTGTCCAGAGTATTCATCGTTAACCACAACTATTGGCCCTAAAGCACAAGCGCCCAGACAATTAACCGTTTCTAGAGTGAATAGATGATCGGGAGTCGTCTCTCCCGCTTTGATATTGAATTTCGTTTCCATCTGGTCAAGGAGCTGCGGACTACCACGAACGTGGCAGGCTGTACCCATGCATATTTGCAGGCAATATTTACCTTTCGGCTTCAGGCTGAAGGCATTGTAGAAAGTGGCAACAGCGTAGGCTTGTGACAGCGGCACACCCAATCGTTGGCTGGCAAGGATCAAAGCTTCCTTGGGCAGATAACGGTAGTGCTGCTGTATTTTTTCCAACGCAGAAATGATCGAGCCTTCTTCGCCGGCTTCCCTGTCGATGATCTCGTGAATTTCACTGACGGGTATTTGCATAGGCGTGTCCTTTAGAAAAGTGGTGTTTCACGGACTTTCCATTGAGATTTCTGAGTGCCGGTTGGCATCATTTTCCTAAAAAGACATGCGGATACCTGCCTCAGGCACCCGCTCGTTCAGATTAGCTGCATTAAATACAGCTTTCCAGTCGTTGTATTTCGAGGTCTCGAATCATCGAATAATTCTCAGAAGAACATTATCGCCACACCACACATGGGTCAAGTGACAATTCTCACCCTCCACACTGGAGACTCTACTCCAGTGACGCCAGGGCAGCGCTCAAGGTGGAGCGTACGGCCGAGGGATTGGCGCGGCCTTCAGCCTCCTTCATAACCTGACCGAAGAGCCACTGGAAAACGCCCGTATTACCGTCCAGGTAATCCGCAACCTGATGGGGGTGTGCATCGAGAACACGGCGAACGATGCTCACAATTACCTCAGGATCCTGGATCATGCTCAGCCCGAGAGAGCGGACGATGTCATCAGGGGGTTTCCCGGAAGAGACCATCTCAGCCAGCACGGTTTTCGCGCTCGTGGCGTTGACCTCGCCGGTTTCGACCATCTCAACCAGGCTGGCGAGGTCTGCGGGTGGGATGGCATTGTCCTGGAACTCGATACCGGCTTGTTTCAACAGACCGAAGAGGTCGCTCGAGAGCCAGTTGGCAATCTTTACCGGAGGCACCTTGGGGGCAGACTCTGCCGCGGCCTCAAAATAATCGCCGATCGAACGCTCGGCAGTAAGGACGCCGGCTGCATAGGCTGTGAGTCCATACTCCGCCACGAACCTCCGCCTTTTTTCCAGCGGGAGTTCCGGTAATTCGGATTGAATCTGTGCAACCCACGTCGGTTCGACGTGAAGCGGAGGCAAATCGGGTTCGGGGAAGTACCGGTAGTCGTGGGCCTCTTCTTTGCTGCGCTGAGAGACTGTGCTTGAATTGGCCTCATCCCAGCCGAGGGTCTCCTGAGAGATCTCCCCGCCCTCTTTTAGAATATTACTCTGGCGTTCGACCTCATAAGCGAGAGCGTGGGTCATCGCCCGGAATGAGTTTAGATTCTTGATTTCCGTGCGAATGCCCAGCTCAGTTGAACCCGCTTGGCGGACGGAGACGTTCGCCTCAAAGCGGATGACACCCTTCTCCATGTCGCCAGAGGTCACCTCCAAATAGCGAAGCACGGACCGAAGAGCGGTCGTATAAATCTTTGCCTCTTCTATGGAACTCAGATCAGGTTCGCTGACGATCTCCAGCAGTGGAACACCAGAGCGGTTGAAATCGACAAGCGAATGTCCTTGGCGATGAAAGAGCTTCCCGGTGTCCTCTTCAAGGTGGACGCGGCGGATGCGGATACGCTTCTCCCCGACTTCAGTCTCAATGGCGAGCCAGCCATCATGTGCCAATGGGAGTTCGAATTGTGAGATCTGGTAACCCTTGGGGAGGTCGGGATAAAAGTAATTCTTGCGTGCAAATACGCTCGTTTCGGAGATGGTGCAATGCAGAGCCAGGGCAACGCGCAAGGCGAACTCGATGGCACGCTCGTTGATCACCGGAAGCGTACCGGGCATTCCGGTGCATATCTCACAGACGGAAGTGTTCGCTTCAGCGATTGTGGAATCAACCACGGCGCAGCCGCAGAACATCTTCGACTGCGTGAGAAGTTCGGCGTGCACCTCTAGACCGATAACGGGTTCGAAAGCTGAGCTTGTCATTAGATACAAGGATACCAGCGGTAGGCGGGTTTATAAAAGGAAGACAGAACTCTGCACTCCGCCTTCGAATGACCTCAGCCGTGCCGCTGCATGAAACGGCGCATTCGCTCCAGCGCTTCCTCAATTTTCTCGTATGAAGTCGCGTACGAACAGCGGACGAAGTTCCCCTCAGCGCCGAAGGCGTTGCCGGGGATAACGGCTACGCGTTCCTCATTGAGCAAGCTATCAGCGAAAGTCTCATCGTCCATCCCACTGGCCTCCACTGAAGGAAAAGCATAGAAAGCGCCGCGAGGCTCGAAGGTCTTGAGACCCAGCTCGTTAAAGCCATCGACGATAAGTCTACGGCGGCGGTTGTACTCAGCAACCATCATCTCGACGTGCTCATTGCCAATCCGCAGAGCTTCTAGCGCCGCGACTTGAGATACGGTCGGAGCGGACATGATGGTGTATTGGTGTATCTTGCGCATTGCGCCGAGGATGGGAGACGGGGCGGCAGCGTACCCTATCCGCCAGCCAGTCATAGCGTAATCTTTTGAGAAGCCGCCGAGCGTGATCGTCCGATCGTGCATGCCATCCAACGAAGCGATGCAGACATGTTCGTGGTCATACACGAGGCGATCGTATATCTCGTCGGAGATGACCAGCAGGTCGTGCTCCTTGGCGACCTCGGCGAGTGCCTGAAGGCGCTCGCGGCTCATCACTGCGCCGGTTGGGTTGTTGGGATAACCGAAAAGAAGGGCCTTGGTTTTGGGAGTTATGAGCGCCTCGAGATCAGACGCCGAAACCTGGAAGTCATCCTCTACTCGTGTTTTAAGGACGACAGGGGTTCCGCCGGCGAAGATTACCTCTGGCTGGTAGGAAACAAAACATGGCGTGGGGACGATGACTTCGTCGCCCGGATCGAGCACTGCGGCAAGGGCCAGGTAAAGCGCTTCCGATACACCTACGGTGACGAGGATCTCGTCCTCCGGATCATAGGTGACATCATAAAGTTGTTTCAAGTGCTCTGCGAGTGCCTGGCGCAGCTCGGGGATACCCGAGTTGGATGTGTAATGGGTCTCGCCCTGCTCCAGGGATTTAATCCCCGCGCTCAAAATGGGTTTCGGGGTGACGAAGTCAGGCTCGCCAATACCCAGCGAAACCACATCATCCATCGTGGCGGCAATGTCGAAAAAACGTCGGATTCCTGAAGGTGGAACGCTGGCAATGCGGCGAGCGACGAAATCACGCATTCCGTTTTTCTCCTTCTTGTTTAACTGCAAGGGCCTCGTTTTGGATTCTCTGTCTTCCGCACTACTGCGGGAAATGGTTCTCAAGTTGTGAGTTCTTATAAGAGCGAGACCTGCCACTCATCCTGTTGTTCGCTATAGCACAGCTCGAAAAACTGATCATTTTCAGCCTGCACTCGGAAACGACGTCCGCCGGGAATCCGCCACCGGGTTACGATCTCGACGATGTTTAATCGTTCCCCCTCCCACCAGAGAGCAATCGGGCGCTCAGCGTACGTATGGCCCGAGAGACATTCGACGGGATTGTGTTCCATCAGCATAGGTCCTGTGTTGTGAGTATCGTCGGATAATTCGGAGAGGGCTGCCAGTGGCACTTAGCCCTGCGAGGGACGATGATCTTCCCTATCCCGCAAGCCCCCAAGGTTCAGTATTTTAACAAGCCGCTAAGTGCATGTATCGGGAGCTCTTCTTCAACGACGATCCCGATACTTCTTTGCCCGAGCAGTAAATTAATCTTCTACATGTGAGGTGTCCCCGATATTCAGCATCTTGATCCTACCGGTGATCCGGGCGTCTCGCCCGACGAGAGACTCCGAAAGCAGGGCGTTTTCAATGGTTGTCTCGTTCTCTATAATAGAGTCCTGGATGACGGAGCGATGGATGACGCATCCGGATCCCACCGAGACATGTGGCCCAATTACTGCCTGGGATATCTCGGCGCTGGGATGGATGAATACCGGTGGTATAATGAGC
The DNA here is from genome assembly GCA_965195195.1 of uncultured Anaerolineales bacterium. Taxonomy (GTDB): domain Bacteria; phylum Chloroflexota; class Anaerolineae; order Anaerolineales; family E44-bin32; genus E44-bin32. The sequence goes on from CBDAFF010000080.1 coordinate 126,947, forward strand.
GTTCCATCTCGTAGTTGCGCTTCTGCGGTGTTATCCCGCCCGTTGTCGAGTAGATAGCGGTTTGTTTCGAGTAACGCGTCGGGTTTCCCGCAGTCTTTCCAGACCGGAACGGTCTCGACGCGCATCTTGAGACCATCTTCAAGCATTATGTTGATGGCGTCGGCGAGGTAGAACTCCCCTCCAAGCTGGTCGCCTTGTTCCATCTGTTTTTCGATCGCCGAGATGAGATCCTCCGCCTTTTCAAAGTAGTAGAAACCGGCCAGAGCGAGGTTATTGCTCAGATCATCTGGTTTCTCGACCAGGCGGCGCACCCAGCCATCCTCCCCGACTTCGGTCACGCCGAAGCGACGGGGATCTTCCACTTCTTTAACCCAAGTTACAGCACCCGCCTTCTCGCTCGGCAGGAGCGAAAGATCGATCTCGAGCAGCGTATCCACGAAGACCATACACATTGGACCGCTGAGCCCATCACGAGCGAGCCAGATGGCGTGAGACTGCCCGAGCATCTCCTCCTGGATAACATAGCGAGCTGATAGTTCGGGGTAGGTCTCGCTGACGTATTCCTCGATCTGCTCACCCAGATAACCAACGATGAAGACAATTTCATCGATGTCGGGCAGGGTTGAGAACATATCGAGGACGTGACCGACGATGGGTTTACCGGCTACACTGACTAGAGGTTTCGGTTTGGACCAGGTGTGGGGTCGCATGCGAGTGCCGAAGCCAGCCATAGGGATAACGATTTTCATGTTGGGTTCCTTCCCTTTTAATGCTAAAGATCCGGTTTGCTCAGGTGCCAGTCCGTTTGCGTCTGGTAGACATGAACAGCCTGGAAGAGCGCCATCTCGCCCAGGTGGGGTGCATTCAACTGCATCCCAATCGGTAGGTTATGACGATCGAACCCTACCGGAAAGGCCATCCCCGGGACACCAGCGAGATTGGCGGGCAGCGTGAAGACGTCCTCTAAGTACATCGCCAGCGGGTCGTCGCCGTGTTCGCCAATGCGGAATGCCGTGGTCGGAGCCACCGGGCAGGCGATCAAGTCAACGTCCTTAAACACGGTTTCGAAATCGTCCTTAATCAGCGTCCGCACCTTTTGCGCTTGACCGTAATAAGCATCGTAATACCCGGCAGATAGAGCATAGGTCCCGAGCATGATGCGGCGTTTGACTTCGGGGCCGAAGAGCTCGCCGCGGGTTCTTAAATATTGGTCCCGTAGTTTTTCTGATTTGAGGCGAGGTCCGAAGCGAACCGCGTCGTAGCGGGCCAGGTTGGCAGATGCCTCTGCGGGAGCGATCAGGTAATACACCGGCAGGGCGAGGTCTGTATGCGGCAGGCTGACTTCTTGGATTTCAGCGCCGAGCTCCTCAAATACTTTCACGGCGGAGCGGACGGCAGTTTCAACTTCGTCCTGTATGCCTTCGATAAGGTATTCTTTCGGCACACCGATGCGGACACCAGCCAGGCCTCCATCGTCCAGGTTGATTTCCGGGACGGGGTCCGGCATGCATGTTGAGTCTAAGGGATCATGGCCCGCCATTGCAGTGAAGAGTGGAAGAAGGTCGGCCGCGGAACGTGTCAAGGCTCCGACGGTGTCGAGCGACGAACCGTAGGCGATCAATCCGTAGCGGGATACCCGCCCGTAGGATGTTTTAAGCCCCGTGATCCCGCAGAAGGAAGCAGGCTGGCGCACAGATCCCCCCGTATCCGTCCCCAGGGCGGCGAAACACATTCGCGCCGCAACCGCTGCCGCAGATCCTCCAGAGGATCCGCCGGGGACCCGGTCGAGATCCCAGGGGTTGTGGGTCGTGCCATAAGCCGAGTTCTCCGTCGAAGATCCCATAGCGAACTCGTCGGTATTGGTCTTGCCCAGAACCACTGCTCCATTGTCGATCAATCTGGCGACGCTCGTAGCCGAGTATGGAGGGCGGAAATCTTCAAGGATGCGGGATCCACATGTGGTTGGAATTCCCTCGAGGCACAGCACGTCTTTGATGGCGACCGGGATGCCGTGAGTGAGGGGCAGAGGCTCTTCTGGCTTTTTGCGCCACTCTTGCAGCCGTTGGTCTGCGGCTTTCGCCTGAGATATGGCCAGATCCGGTGTTTGAGCCAGGAATGCGTGGAGCTGCGGCTCGAGAGCTTCGATGCGCTCCAGACAGGCTTCTGTCAACTCTAAGGAGCTGACCTCTCCTTTGCGCAGAGAGGAAGAGGCTTCGAGAAGGGAGAGGTCAGTCAGAGCAGTCATAGGATCGGGTCACAAAGCACAAAGAAGTAAAACGCTCAAGAAGCATCTATTCAAGCACAGGCGGCACACGGAACATCCCCGCTTCTGTCTCTGGTGCGTTGGAGAGCATCTTCTCGCGCGGCGGGCAGGGGCGTGGGATGTCTGGGCGTAATGGCGCCCGCAGGGGAAGGACAGTTGCCGTGGGTGGAATTTGGGTAGTATCGACTTTAAGCAGTCGAGCGGCGGATTCGAGGATGGAGGAGAGTTGTTGCGCGTAGCGGCGCTCCTCCTCAGGCGTAAGCTGTAACCTAGCCAAATTTGCTATATGGCGAACTTCCTCAACTGTCAAAGACATAACAAATGAATTATAGCAGAGGCACGAAAGCGAAGAGAGACAATATCATCAACGATGATTGACAATTTCAGGTGATGGATTATTCAGAAAGCAATTGATCCAGGATCTGGTCGAACTGCGGGAGGGTCTGGGTATCGCAGAAGGCATCATCGAAGGCTCGGCGAGCATTACTGCGCATAACTTGAAGTCGTTCAGGCTGAGTTCGCAGCTCGTTGATAAAGTGGACAACTCCTTCAACGTCCCCATGCCGCAACGATGCGCCGGCATCAAAGCGCTCGATCGCTTCATCTACATTACTCCCAACCGGGCCAATATAGAGAGTGGGGAGACTCATCGCCATGTATGCGTGCAGTTTGCTGGGGCTGATTACGCCGAGCGCCGATTTGTTCATCGTGATGAGCGTGCAATCCGCCATCGCCAGGGCTGAAGGGGTGAGCTCTTTGGGGATATAGGGAAACAGATGGATGTTCCGCAGGTTGTTTGCGTTCTTTTCCTTTTCGATCCACGCCCATTTCTCGCCGCCGCCGACGAAGAGGAAGGCGACAGGTTCGTCCACCAGTCGTTTAGCCGCATCGATGATTGTCTCGAAGCGGTGTCCGAATCCCGCATTGCCCAGGTAGAGAATGATGAAGTCTTCATCTGAGACCGTGGTTGCTGCCTCGCTCCAAGGATCGGGAGTGAGATCAGGCGGGAACTGCGAGGCCTTCTCCCAATTCGGGATGACGCATGTTGCCAGCGCATGCTCGGCTGAAACGTATTGGGATACGAGAAGATCCAACATAGCCCTGTCGAGACAAACGAGTTGGTCCAGGCGCCGGAACAATCCGTGGTTTACACGCCGGAAGACTCGGCTAATGAAACCGCCCTTATTAAACACGTTGGCTCTCTCGGCGATTTCAGGGTAACAGTCCATATTCCAGAGGAGCACTTTTGTTGACCGATGAATAAACTTGTGGAAGATGGCCGTCCAGGCGATGAAGGGAGGAGTTGTCAGCGAAATGATGACGTCCTGCTTTGGAAGAGTTATCGAACGGATGAAAGCTAAGATGTAAAAGGAGACATAATCTACAATCCTCGCGAATGCTGTGCTCTTGCCCAGTCGCGGTGTCCACAAGCGGTGCACTCTGGGGTTCGTCGACTTCGATCCAGAGGCCGTGGCTGATTCGGAAACATAGCCACCGCTGCTGGTGATGACGGTGACATCATCTCCTTGTTCGGCGCGGTGTTCGGCCAGGGACGCGGCCATATGCCCTGTTGGCGCCAAATCCGGTACATAAAACTGGTTTACGATGGTTAAGCGCATGCTTTGATTTCTTAGATTCGCACTGATATCTTCTAGCGATCACGCATGAACACGATCATCTCTTCGATGATTTCTTCGATGGTGTACGATAAATCCCACCCCGGGTAGTGAGACCTGAGTTTAGAGAGATCGGAGTAATAGCATATATGATCTCCGATGCGGTTCTGGTCTGTATACGTTAGTTCCGGGCGTTTTCCCGAGAGCCGCTCGATGATATCAACACACTCGATCAGACTGGCCGCGTTTTCCTTGCCCCCTCCCAGGTTGTAAACCTCTCCAGGTTTTGGATCTTGGGCGAAGTGCCAGAATGCATTTATCACGTCATGGCTGTGAATCTGATCGCGAACCTGTTTTCCTTTATAACCGAAAATGGTATAGGGACCCTCGCGCAGGGCAACCAGTACAAGGTAATTAAGGAAACCGTGAAGTTCAACGCCGGAGTGGTGCGGTCCCGTCAGGCAGCCTCCTCTGAAGATCCCGACCTTCAACCCAAAGTAGCGTCCGTACTCCTGTGCAAGGATATCGCCAGCGAGTTTTGAAGCGCCGAACAGCGAGTGCAGGCTCTGATCAATGGGGAAGTCCTCAGGGATCCCATTAACATACTTGGGGTCGTCGTAATCCCAGCGTGTTTCATGCTCCTTGAGCTTGATCTTGTTAGGGCGATCTCCATAAACCTTATTTGTGCTCATATGTATAAAAACGGCGTCAGGGCAGTGTATCCGGCAAGCTTCAAGCAGGTTCAGAGTTCCGACAGCGTTTACATCGAAGTCGTCAAAGGGACGCTTCGCTGCTAGATCGTGACTCGGCTGTGCCGCGGCGTGAAGGATGAGGTCGAAATGAGTCTCAGAGAAGAGAGCATCTACGGTTTCTCGATCACGGATATCTAATTCGTGATGGGTGAAATGCGCACAGGTTTCCTCGAGCCGCTTACGATTCCAGGTAGTGTCCCCTTTGGCGCCGAAGAAGTCAGCGCGCATGTTGTTGTCAGCTCCATAAATACGGAAACCAAGCTGATCAAAGAACCTGACGGCTTCCGATCCGATTAATCCACTGCTGCCTGTAACTAAGACATGCATACGTAGACCAACACCTTTCTTGATGACTATAAAATATTCTATGGATAGAAATAGTCATCGTGAGTGATTAAAGATTTGACAGGGACATTCTAAGTGTTTTAACGTTCTTTTGAAAGAGAACCTCGAGGACCTGAGCTATCGGGTGCATGAGGCAAGCACTGGTGTTGAGTTTTTGGAACCGTGATGGGTTGTCATGCTGATCCCCTCGGCGGAGCTGATCCTGTTAACCCGGTGACTTACAAACACTGGTGTTAATTGAAATTAACCGCATAATGGAAAAACAATCCATTATGCTCATCAAGGGGAGCCAGGGTTAATTGTCAATCGAAAAGCCGCCAAGACGTCAGGGTTCACACGTTAAAGCGCAATAAACTTGGCCTACTTCATGAATGAGGGGAGTGAAAGGAAATTGACGATGTCTGATATTGAAGATGGCATGGCTATAACCACAGAGACGGGGAGCGACGCTGTTCCAACCGAGTACGGGACATATTCCTGGTTTGAAGCCTGGCGAATGGCGCTCACACGCCCAAACGAGGAAACCTTCCGCAGCTTGGCGGATGACCCGAACGGATCGCTCGGTCGGGCGCTGGGCTGGATCACCATTACAAGCGCTATTTCCTTCCTGATTACATCTACTGCTCAGTTAGTATTTTCAGGCCTCTTGGCCGGGCCAGGTCTATTTGAAGCGCTCGAACAGGAAGTAGGATTGTTGCTTCCAGGGGGCTTGATGATTGCTGGTGTCTTTATATGCGGGCTGCCCATGGTCGCTCTTTTCAGCGCAATTGGCATACTCATTTACTCTGGAATAGTGCAGTTCACAGCAAGCGCCTTCGGGGGAGAAGGGACCTTCGCTGAAATGACGTACGCGCTGGCCGCTTTCACTGCACCGATCACTTTCCTGAGCGCCGTAATCGGGTGGATTCCCGTGGTAAATTGCCTGACAATTCCGCTTGGGATTTACAGTCTGCTGCTCACCCTGCTGGCCGTGAAATCAGTCAACCGCATATCCTGGGGAAAGACGATCGGCATTTTCGCCGTCCTATTCCTGGTCGGCGCGTTGATAGGCGTCGTTCTGGGTTTATTGATCTGGATTCCAATAAGGGATACCTTGCTGGCTCCCGGGAGTTTGTACGGGGTTCCCTATTGATCGGCGCGGAGATCCCATCGGGTTGTTTACAAGGGGTTTAATTCTTAGCCATAGACAGAGGGGCGCTCTCCACATTTGCGAGATCGAAATGCCCGCTGGCGCAGAGTAAATGCCCTTGTGAGCTCAACCGGTTCACCAATTCAGGATGGCGACCGAGGCGTGGGAACCGCATCCTGGGGGATTCTCCAGGCGCGCACACGCCTGCGATTTCCTTTTCTGTTCCGATAACGCTCTCAAGAAAGAGGCGGTTCGGCTCACCTGCGGTTGGCCATAAGCCGTAATGTAGATGACCCGATCCGTCTGGCAGACGCCCATAAGACAAGTTGTAGGCGCGCACACGCTTGTAGGAGATTTTATCGATAACACGCGTATCGGGCGAGAGTAAGCGGACAGTATCGCCACCATCGTTCAGCGCAATCCGTGTGCGTGACCGGAAAAACGCTACAAATTCACCGGGTCGAAGGGTCACCCCCGGGAGCTCGTAAGGGCTTGATCCTGTGTCGGCAATGTCATCCAACCACCAACCTCTCAGGTTGACAGTGAAGGGACCGAGGTTGAGCAGTTCGATGAATTCGTCCTTCGGGTCAATCCCTCCGGTTCCCTCCCAATCGTAATGCGGACGTATCAACACCTCGTTGATTACGACTTTCCCAGGGATCCAGGTCGGTACGGGCGTGGGGAATAACACAGAGTTAGGTTGACGGGGCGTCCCTTGGATTTGTCTTCCTTGAGCGTCACGTCCGTTCCCTCCCCAACCGGTGAAGGTCCCCCAATTCCCGCGTCGGTCCTCGCCTCCCCGGCGCTCCATCGTCCCGCGAGTCCCCTGATTGCCTCCGGGCCAGGATCCCCCACCCAGGTTTGCGCTATCGATCAATATTCCGCTCGGGCTCTGCAGCCTGAGGCCCTCTCCGTCGTTCCTCAAACCGCCGCTGTATATTTGATCGGCGTGGATGTCAAGGACCGCAGCATCGTCTGTTCGCTCTAGAAGGTAATAGCCGCGGGCTGTAATCGTGCCGTCGAGGCTAATGCGTAGATCACTGCCATCGGAAAGAACCCAGCCCGAGAGATCAATCGGGGTTGTCCCGGGGTTATGGAGTTCGATCCATTCATCATTCGCGGAGGCATGCGTGCCTGCCCAGGCGACCTCGTTGATGATCACAGCCAACGGCTGGAAGATGGCCGGTTGAGAAGTTGACGTAGGGGAGGGTGAGGAGAGGAAGGGAGAGTTCATTTGCCGCGGCGTACCCGGAACATGGCCCCCGTGAGCATCCAGACCACTCCCGCCGATTCCATTGTAGGATGTCCAATTCCCAGGGATGTCGGCGCCCCCGAGCCGCTCCATACTGGCATGCGTGCTGCGGCTGCCCGCGGGCCATCCGCTCGATCCGTCAGCGCTGTCAATCTCCGCCCCGGAAGGATCGCGCAGCTCCAAGCGCTCCCCACTGTTGTTGAGATTTCCTGAGTAGATCAGGTCGGCAGCGATGTTGGAGATAGCGTTATCGTCCGTTCGCTCCAGCAAGAAATAGCTATACGGGGCGATGATACCCGCGAGGGTGACGGTAAGATCCCCGTCGTCGCTGAGGGACCAACCGGCAAGATCAACAGGGTCTGAGTTTGGGTTAAAGAGCTCGATCCACTCGTCGCTGGAGGAGGCAACGGTGCCCGCCCAGGCGATTTCATTGATGAACAGGTATTGTCGAGGGTAATGGGCCCCTGTGATTGGGGTCAAAAACGGAGTTGGGGAGGCGAAAAAGATAGAGTTGTATTGTCGCGGAGTGCCGCGGATCGGATTGCCATCGACATCATGACCGTTTCCACCCCAACCGGTGAATGTCACCCAGTTTCCGGATTGATCTTCGCCCCCTCGTCGCTCCATGCTGGAGTGCGAGCCGGAGTCGCCGGCAGGCCACGCACCACTCATGATATTTGCACTATCCAATGTAGACCCGCTGGGATCGAAAAGGCGGAGGGTCTCACCATCGTTTCGAAGATTCCCCGAATAGATCTGGTCAGCTGAGATATTTGCGATGGTGCCGTCATCGGTGCGCTCAAGGAGATAGAAGCTGTAAGGGGCGATCATGCCTTGCAGGTGTAGTTGAAGATCATCGCCATCCGTCAGCATCCACCCCGACAAATCGATGTTTTCATCCGTGGTGTTGAGCAGCTCGATCCATTCGTCGCTTGAAGAAGCAACGGTGCCCGCCCAGGCGACTTCGTTGATCAAGACGCTGAGCGGAGGATAGGTCCGGGGAACTTCTGTGTTGGTAGAGGAAGGTGCTGGAGGTAGCGTGGTTGTCGAAGTCGGCGAGGAAGCTACTGTCTCGCTCGGTGTTGCCGTGAAAGGAGGTTGAGTGGTTGAAGAAGGCGTTAGATCCATCGTGGCTTCCGGTGGCGGCGATGGAGACACCGTTTCACTCAGCGTTGGCGTATGCAGCGGATATGGGGTTGACGATGGCGTTGGTGTTTCGCTCGCGACAGGGGAAGGCGTCAGTTCTACGGTGACGGTCTCGCCAGGAGTGTAGGTTGGAGATGGAGTAGGGGATTGTGTCGGGGCGGAGGGCGTTTCAGGGGAAGCGTGTACCGCACCTTTTCGTCTGGGAAACGAAAAAGCAGACAGAAAGAAAATCAACCCGGCCAGCAATACAGCGCGGGCCGGGCAGTTGAGACGTGCGAGATGGGTCATCACAATCCCCCGAGACCCTCTGTTTCACAACCGGTTTAGTACATCCGTTCTATAAAGTCAAACATTTGTATAGGTTTGTCATTTGAAATTAACCAGTGGACTTCTTGTTATTGAAAGCAAGACTCGGAATGACATCGTCCCAACTTAATCGGGTTGACTTTCTGATTTTGTGATTTACGCAGTGACTTAAAGGGATTGAGGGAACAACAGCTGCTTTTAGGGCAAACTAGCCAAAGGGACATCAACGACGGCGGACAGAGCAGCTTCGTCTACCCAGCCTATCGTGCCAGAAAACTCAACCTTCCACCAATGAGTGCTTTTCGCGAGCACTCCGTTTAATCGATTCCATTGATGGAGGACGGTCCCTTGGGTATCCGTATCTACCGAAGTTAGGGCGGGGAAGTTCGTTCCGGGGCCGAGATGTATGTTTGTGGGGTATTGAGCGCTGACCCGCGTCCCAGGCGAGAACGCTGAGGACTTTTCCATCGGCTCGACGATAACCATCATCATCCCGTTAGCCACAGTGCGTTCATGGCCATCTGAGGGTCGGTTCACCACCTCGCCGTTCACCCACATCGTAGATGAGCCGCCGCCATCGAGGTTGATACCTTCAGTGGCGTGGAGTTCTTCCTGACAGAAATTTGCCAACTCGAGGACGGTCATCCCGATGCTGTACGCATTGTCACGACCGTCGATGACGACGAAGTATAGATGGTCCTGGTTGTAACAGATCGCGGTTCGTGGATGTTGCTGCAAGGCTCCAGTCTGCTCGAATTCTTGAATCTCGTCTTCGTAGAGGAAGATAATATTCCCGGCGACGCTCGCGTACGACTTGGTCCACTCCTCGGGGGCGGGGTACTTACAGTCCTGGTCAAGGTGTGTGATCTCGAGCGATAGGCCGATGACATCCCCCTCCGTTAGAAACTGCACCAACTGGTCATCGGTATTTCCCCATCCGCTAAGAACAACATGGTCAAACGGGATGGGGGTTGAGCCCGGCGCGATGCGGATCTCGCGCACGATGCCGGTGACCATATGCGGGTAGGGCATTAACGTAGCGGGTCGGGTCAGCTCTACCAGAACGTCGACCCCTTTAGACCCTCTTTTGCTGTCACGGTCGAATTGTGGTGTGAGCAGGATTAACTGATCGCTCCGGGGGCGGGTGTTAACACCATGGATCTCCATGCGGTCCCCGGTTGTGAGATTCGTGAGCACCTGCTTCCCTGAGCGGTGGACCACACATTGACCAAGAAAGATGCTGTTATCTTCCTTCCATGACAGGCCGCTGATGCCAGAGAGCTCATCAAACCATTTAGCGTACCACCCGGAGTGGATCACGCCGCCGTGGGCGATCCCCGTATCGGGATCATAGAAGGACCCGTTGATCGCGACGACAACGCGGTTGCGGTCACCCCATGTATCCCCCCAGGCGTTGATGGCGTCATCGTAACGCTCGGCCATGCCGCTGACTGTCTCCAACCCTCCGGAAAGCCTGCCTTGGGCGATGCTGCTCTCGAGGATGACGTCCGCTTGTTCCCGATCCATGCGGGCGACATACGCGCGATTCGGACCCGGAAGCCAGAACATCTGGAAATCAATCCCCGCGGCAATATGCTCCCAGCCGGAGGAGGCGCTTTGTGCAGCCTGGGCTACGGGGCCAAACGCCAGGGCGAGAAGGCAGAGGGAAAATAAGGCAGATCGAGTTAGGGTACGTTTGTCCATCATCGTTATAACCGGTAGTTGGTTTTTTCATCATACTTCGCTCGTCGACCATTGTCGACAGGACTTGAGTGTCAGTACACACGGAAATGAAGCTACTTTTGAAGGCGACATGTTTATTAATAACCGAAACATGCACTATCCAATACTCAACCTATTGTGTGTGAAACGAGGCATGAGCATACGGGGCGTTTGCGCAAACGAGTTCCTAATGGATAATCTTGAAATTGTGAAGACACCAAGCAAATATATCCTCCTGGTCTTGATCCTCGTTCTTCTAACCCTCTCAGCTTGTACGCTTTCTGATGAGGCAGATCCTAGGGTGGTTACGCAAACTTACCAGGCTCTTGATGCCATCGCTGAGGCGACGGTCCATGCCATCCAAACGCAGGAGGCGCTGGCAACTGTGCAAGCATCTACCCCCTCTCTAACATTAGCGCTCGGGCCAGCGACCCTCACGCCAACCCCGATTTATACCCCAACACCTGCAGTGCCCATCATCGAAGTCAGTTTGGACTCCAACTGTCGGTCGGGTCCGGGGAAAGTGTATGACATGGTGGGTGCGCTGCTAGTGGGGGAATCGACGGAGATACTCGCTCGCGGCAGCGTTCTAAACTATTGGGTGGTGGATAACCCCGATTATCCCGGACATGAGTGCTGGCTCTGGGGAAAGTATGCTACGGTGAGTGGTGATACCAGCCATTTGCCTATTCGTTCAGTAGCTCCGACTCCCATCCCCTCCCCAGGCTCTATTCGGGGTTATGTCTACATTGATGGAAACCACAACGGTCAGCGCGGTGACTCTGTCGATGGTCACATCTCGGGTGCGAATCTCTTCCTTAAAGAAGGAGCCTGCCCTGGAAACACGATCTTCGTAACCACCTCATCAAACTCCGTGGATGGCAGCTATAGTTTTTACAATGTCCCCGCGGGCAAGTACTGCCTATGGCGCGATCTGAACCAGCAAACGCTTGACCCCGAATTCCATGGCATCGACCTTGCCCCAGGCGAAAATCGAACCGAGGTGAATTTCCGCTACTTGCCGTAGGGAGCGCATGGCCACACACGTTTATCTAAGGAGTACATTCTCCAGCACCCCGAACCGGAATAAATGGATAGAAAATTGGAGCCTAAGGATGGCTCCAATTTCTGTTTGGTGTGGAAGTCCCCCATGTTCATATCTCATACATCGACGCTGTTAACGATGACCCAGACAACTCTTTAATATCGCCGCTTCCCAATCAGTGGTATTCTAGATAACCAACGGATAGACGGAAAAAAATGGATCTGAACGATATCTTCAACCGACCGCCCCGAATCCTCGTTGCCGACGATGACTGGTTAAATCGCGATCTGTTAAAGGCTTACCTGACTTCATCGGGGTGTGACGTGGTGACGGCGGTGGACGGGAAAGATGCGCTGGCGCTGGCATTGGACGAGCCTCCCGATTTGGCACTGGTCGATGTACAGATGCCACACATGGATGGCTTGACGCTCTGTCAGGCGCTTAAAGACACACCCTCGACTCGATTTGTCCCCGTTGTCATCGTCACTGCGCTAGACAGCGAGGAAGAGAAACTCAAAGCGCTCGAGGTTGGGGCCGATGATTTCGTAACCAAGCCGTACAGCTCGATCGTTCTGCTGACGCGGGTGCGCTCGCTGCTGCGCATGAAGAAACTGCACGACGATATTGAAGCCAGAAACCGCCTCTTACGACAGGTCTTGGACCGCTTCTTGGCGGAGGACGTCACCGACATCATCTTGACCGACCCCGAACGCTACCTGCGCTTGGGAGGGGATAGCTACGAGGTGACGGTTATCTTCGCAGACATTCGCGGTTTCACCCGCTTTACATCTGAACATACAGCCGAACAAGTCATTGAAACGCTTAACCACATCTTCCAGGCGCTGAGCAAAGTGGTCTTCAAGCACCGCGGAACTTTTGACAAGTACCTGGGGGATGGGTTCATGGCCTTCTACGGTGCACCGGTTACAAGCGAAGATGATGCCAAACGGGCGGTCGATACGGCGATTGAGATGCAGCAGCTCTTCGGAAAATTACGGGAAGAATCGGGGGACAGATTAGAGGGGTTGGGTCTCGGCGTCGGCCTGCACTCCGGGGAAGCGGTGGTCGGAAATATCGGTTCTGAGAAAGTGATGGACTACACTGTTGTCGGGGATGTAGTCAACGTGGCCAAGCGCCTTCAGGAACAGGCAGACGGAGGGCAGATTCTGCTGAGCCTGGAGACTTATGAGCGAGCCCACAAAGTAGAAGCCGAACAACTAGAGCCGATCCAGGTTATTGGGCGGCGGGAGCCCATACCCGCCTATATGATTCAGGTCTCCGGGGCGTGATGGACTCGTGAAGCCCGACAAGGGTAGAGTGCTATAATCTCGTTAAGCCCCAGTAGCTCAATAGGATAGAGCGAGGCTCTCCTAAAGCCTAGGCTGTGCGTTCGAATCGCACCTGGGGCACAGATCGGGCGGACCAAATTTAGTCAGGTCTTTGAGCACTTCGGAGTACTCGAGGTCGTAGCAATTGATCCGCTGGACTCTTTCTTCTCTGCAAGTCCTCAGCGTGTTTCCGAGAAAAATGGATCCTGAGCTTGCGCTGACATCTCTCCTGGCACTGCGAGTTCAATAACGGCGCCCTCGTTGAGCCGGATGTGTGGCGTGACCGGTGCCGTAACCTAAGCTGGGATAATGGTGGTCCTCTTCATTTTGAGTGGCTTTTTCATCGTGATAAGAATCCTTTTTTATGAACCAGTACTGAATAATTGTTAGTATCTGGCCCGATGTAGTGACCATCTCAGATGCATCTCCCGAGACGGTCACTCTCAGGGATCCTCTACTACACCAGTTCGATCTCTCCGATCTGCCAGCTCTTGTCAAAGTACGCCTGCAGCGGGTTGTAGAGACGCAGGATCGTGAACCAGCCCTTGCCGGGCACGGTCTGGATCCAGTTACTCGCCTTGCCTTCCGGGGCCTCCGGGCCAAAGTAGATGTCAAAAGAGCCATCGGCGTTGGGGACAGCGGCCGGTGAGGGGTACGTCTGGCTGCCGGCCCGCGGGAAACGCTGCGGTGTGCGCAGCATCGAGCGGGTCTGGTTGTCATAGACCGTGAAAGACCAGAAGTTGTTTTCCGGGATATTAGGAGGCAGTGTGCACTTGTACGTCTTGCTGCCATCAAAGTAGTTTTTGTCGCTGTCGACGCCGGCGATCAGGTACTGTGAGCCGACACCGGTCAGACGCATGCACATCGCCGGTGAGACCCCTGTGGCGACGGCAAAGAAACCAAAGCGGGCGTCGAGCATCCGGTAGCCAGTTGGCGGATAGGGCTTGATCCCTTCCTTAGTCACGGCCGGGGGCGGCGTTTCATAGTTGTAGCCACCCTCCCACAGCATGTTGTACCAGGCCGATCCCGGATAGAAGCCCCAATCGTTCCGGAAACGCCAGTTCAGTGCCCGTCCGGTGGCGCAGGCCACATTCGCAGCGTCGCTCAGGATCTTCTTCATGCGCGCATCTGGCTTGAATGCATTGCCCTTCACGATGCCGATGGCCGCGAACGAGCCCATGATCTCCTTCGAGATCACGCCGCTCGGTTCCTCCTGGACGATCTCGTTCAGCATGTCAAAGTAGGTGTGGTCGCTGGGGGGAAGCGTGTTTATAGCCAGCCCGGTTCCCTCGACGTAATGGACCGGTTTGATGGGCGCGGGCTTGCCACCCTGTACCTTGCCTTCGAGCAGCGTGGCGATGCTGGTACCGTAGCCGCCTGGCGTGTACGGGTAAATCTTGAGGTGCTCTTTGATAACATCGACGGTGGGCTTGGGGTCGTTGTCCGTGAGGAAGCTGCGGCCGAAGGCCATCACAAAGCTCGAAGTGGTCGACCCAACGTGGTAGCCGCTGTCCGGAAGCGGACCGTCGTAGCCCGGCGGCAGCAGCAAGAACTTGCCTCCCTGCCCACGATCCGGACCCGGCCGGCCAAAGTCTATCACGTGTTGGAACCAGAAGTCGTCGAACAGGCCGAGCGCGTCCGGTGGGGTTTCGATGACCATCGGCCCATCTTTGAGATTGATGGTAAAGATGTAATAGACAGTGTCGGCATTGGCGGTGAGGAAGAGGGATTGCGAATCCATCAGGCCGGAGTACAGGATGACCCCCCCGTTGTCCTCGACCCCCGCTGCCAGCAGCCCGTTGTGCATCGCCTTCAACGACGCCAGTTGGTAACCGTTCATGTATGCGTCGAGCGCCCGTGTGAAGTCGAGGTTGTCAAAGACCTTCTCAACAGTCTCCTCTGAGGGCGCCCCGTCGACAAACGTTAGCTTCCCGAGCCGTGTCTCCAGCTCATCAGGGATTGCAATCCCCGGGGGGATGTCTGCGGTCGTCTGTAATTTGGTTGATATTTTCGACATCATTTTTCTCCTTTGCGAATGAACCCAGTTGAAAGTATGTTCCGCGATTAGAATCCTTCAAAGTTATTTTATTACTTGAGTTTTGACAAAAAGCCGGGCGGCTAGCGACTCGCGCATAACCGCCCATCGGTGTAAGCTTTTCTTATGAGAAAAGAAAAAGACAACACCGATCAGCAGATTAGCAAGTTAATCGAGTTTCGTCAAGCCGTCTAC
>CBDAFF010000081.1:0-26836 GCA_965195195.1 uncultured Anaerolineales bacterium
AAATGGTTCAGTCAATCGCTGGACCAATGCCTACTTTGCGGAGCAAGGGTTGTTCTCCTTAGTCACAGCCTTTGATGCCGCCAGTCAATCCTCTCGGAGGTGAACCACCGACTGGAGAGCCGGATGCGGGAGATCCGCACGACCGGTTCGGAGGGGGGAGGGACCGGGAACTCAACCGGTCCTTCCTACCCCTATCAGAATTCGGCGTTCTGGATGAGTTGGTTTCTGGGGCACGACGGGTTGATTGTTTTTAACCTGTTAACGATGAAAATTTCGGGTCACACACAGGTGTGCCCCTACAGTTCTTGAAAATGGACAAAGAGCGGGCCGACACACAGGCCGGCCTCTTTGGTTTTCTTATTGATGAGCGCACCTGCGTGTACGCCGGTTTCTGAGCGGGATTGAAAATGTCAACCTCTTGGTGTGCCGGACTCGGAAATGAGTTTCTTCAATTGTTCCGGGTCGGTGGTTGGGAGTTTGCATGCGAAGCCCTGGCAGAGATAAGCAGTCGGGCTCCCATCGAGAGGTTCACGGTCGGAAAGCAGCGCAGGGGTTCCCTCATCGTGCTGCAGTCCTCCGGCACGCACCATGCGGGGTAAGAAAGGCTGGTCACTCACCTGCATAAGTGTCTGGAACTTTTCGTCGGTGGGGTCTCCAATCAGGGCAAGTTGAAGTTGTGGACCGAGGGCAAAATCTAGCGCGTTTAGCCAGGCTGCGAAGGAGGACGGGTTGCGCTCCGCAGTGGTTACCACATTTCGGAGCGCGACGCTGGCCGCCTTGGCGTAATGTTCGTCGCCATTCAACGCGGCAAGTTTCAAGAGCAGTGAAACAGCCAGGCTATTCCCACTCGGTATTGGCGTGTCCTGGATAGATTTCGGTCTGGAGATCAACTGCTCGTGGTCGTTACGAGTATCGTAAAAACCGCCTTCAGGATCGCTGAAGTGAGCCAATATTTCTTCCGCGCACTTAACCGAAGCCCTGAACCAGCGATGATTGAAATCTACCTGATAGAGTGCGAGCATCCCCTCTCCAAGTGCTGCATGATCCTCCAAATAGGCAGAATGCTGCGCCTTTCCTTCCCGCCAGCTGCGCATGAGTTTTCCGTCCACATAAAGTCTCGTCAGGAGGAAATCGGCGAGTTGTTGAGCGGCGGAGAGAACCTCGGCACGACCCGAAACGCGTGCCGCTTCGGCAAGCGCGACCAGGGTAAGACCATTCCAGGAGGTCAGGACCTTATCATCCGTCGCCGGCCTCACCCGGTCACTTCGTGCCTTCAGCAGTTCTTGGTTGATCTTCGTGAGCTGCTCGAGCAGCTCCTGCTCGGGTAGACCGGTACGCTCGACGAGGGTTTCTAGCTTTTGGGGAAGATTGAGGATATTTTCGCCCTCGAAATTCCCTTTTTCTGTCACGCCGTAGAACTCCAATGCCACCTCTGCCAATGCGGGATCTTGAATAGCGTTCCGGATTTCTGCAGGCGTCCAGACATAGAACTTTCCTTCCTCGCCTTCCGAGTCCGCGTCGAGAGAGGCATAAAAACCCCCGCCGGAGTGACGCATTTCACGCATCAGGAAACCGAGTATCCCCTCAACGACATGCCAGAAAAATGGATTGCTCGTCTCCTGCCAGGCGTGCAAATATACCCGGGCAAGCAGCGCATTATCATAGAGCATCTTTTCGAAGTGGGGTGTGAGCCAGACCGCATCTACAGAATAGCGATGGAACCCCCCGCCTGCTTGATCGTAGATTCCACCTCGTGCCATACGTTCCAGTGTGAGAGTTGCCATCTCTAGGGCCAGTTTATCCTGGTAGCGGTTGTGCCGTCTCAGAAGATTTTCAATTGCGCTTGACTGCGGGAATTTGGGAGCGCCGCCCCAGCCACCGTGCTCCCAATCGAATGAGCGAAATAAGTTCTCTGCTGCGCGGTCAAGAATCTCCAGGTTCAATTCGCCGATGCTTTCAGGGAGGTCTGGCTTGATGGAGATGCGGTCCGTCAGGTTCTCGCCAAGTGAGACGAGTTTCTCGCGGTTGCCTTGCCACTCGGTATGGAGGTGTTCCAGTACCTCGCCGAAGGAAGGGAGATTAAAACGGCGTTGTGGTGGGAAGTATGTTCCTCCATAGAAAGGCTTGCTCTCAGGAGTAAGGAATACAGACATGGGCCATCCGCCCTGACCGGTCATAGCTACAACTGCATCCATATAGATTGTATCCACATCGGGGCGCTCTTCCCGGTCGACTTTGACATTAATGAAGTATTCGTTCATTAATGCGGCAGTCTTATCATCCTCGAAGGATTCATGTGCCATGACGTGACACCAGTGACAAGCCGCATATCCAATGCTGAGGAAGATTGGCTTATCTTGTTCCTGAGCCGCCTGAAATGCTTCAGATCCCCAGGGGTACCAGTCCACCGGATTTTCTGCATGTTGTAGAAGATAAGGGGAAATCTCATCTGCGAGTCGATTGGGCATCGTATGGCCTTTCTCTTGTGGACAACACCGTTGATATATTATTCATCATCAAGCGAACTACCATCGTTTCTGCTTGCACGATAGCGGAATTATAAAGTACTTGAGGAACAATTATACTGCTCGGGTTTTGAAGTGTTTTCTCGACGGGAGTGAATATCGGGGTTTCCCAGCAACCCTACTTCTCGGCAGTCTGTATATTTGGACCGCATCTGCGCTGGGCTTTGATGAGGTGGTAGAATGGCGCGCATGAGAACACGAGAACTGCCTCTTATTGTGCGCTGGTTGCCAGCTATCCTGATGATGGGAGCGATCTTTTTCTTCTCCTCGCTCCCGGCTGGTCGGGTTCCATCTTTTGGTGAATGGGATTTATTGATAAAAAAGGCCGGGCATGCAAGCGGGTACGCATTGCTCGGATTGGCCTACTACTTTGCACTCCCGCCGCGCCTTTCGAAGGGGTTCCGTTGGATTCTGGCGCTGTTTATGGCGATCTTATTTGCATTAAGTGACGAGTTCCACCAATCCTTCGTCCAGGATCGCAACTCGAGCATCATTGATGTGGGCATTGATACCATCGGCGCTGCGATTGCCCTTACGTTTGCTGTCTTCTACTCATCAAACTCGAACTCGAGTTCCTCGATTTGATCCACCTGCCAACCATTACCTCGAACTAGCTCGATATCGCCAAACATCTCCTTTTGGCGCACTTCGATTTGATCCTGCTTAATTAACTCCAGGACCGCAAGGAAAGACACCACAATCTCCAAACGAGAGCGCGCTGTTTTTACCAACTTACGGAAAGAAAGCTGGCCTACGTCTTTGAGAGAATGGATGATGCTCATAATCTTATCTCTCACGCGTACACGCGGTGTTGAGACATTTTCTTCAAGCGTAGGATTCTTGTGTACATTCTTAAGTACTTCGAGCATCGCCTGATGTAGATCATCAAGTTGGAATTCCTGCATGTCGATCTTCGGATCGATGACGGGCGGAGGGGCGAGCCGGATGTAGGAGCGCAGTCCCGCACCTTCACGTTCAGAGAGAAGGATCGCAACCTGCTTGTATTTCTTGTATGCCACAAGCAACCGCGCTAGCGCATCCCCGGGGTCTTCCTCTCCAGGTTCACGTAAAGGGGGTCTCGGGAGTAAGACTTCGGATTTGATTTGAATCAAGCGCGCGGCCATGACCAAGAAGGAGGCAAGGTCTTCTAATTGACGATCCTGAATCTGCCGGATATAGACCAGATATTGGTCGGTGACTTCTGCGAGCGAGACTTTTGTGATATCCAACTCTGCGTGCTCGATCAGGTTGAGGAGCAAATCAAGCGGACCTTCGTAAACGGGGAGTTGGATTGTGTAGATGGGAGGTGAGAGCATCGATCAGTTCAGGGCGAGGATTAAGCTTGCGACGGCGACGATGGCTAAGAAAATCCCTAAACCGATTCTGACGTAGCGGAAAAGTTGACGATCGGCTTCTTCCTGAATAAATGCGGCTTCGCGCTCGGTCGCCTTGCGCTTACGGTCGATTTCGAGGAAAGGCGCCATGCGAGTTTCCGACGCGTGCGTCTCGGCTGCTTTCAATGTATTGGCCTGATCTCGAGCTTGATCCAGGCGCCATGAGCGGGTTGACTTACTGTGTCGGGATACGACTCTGCTGAAGATGGTGAGCGGCTCTTGGCAGGTTTCACATTTTGCAGCTTCAAGCGGATTATGTTTTCCGCAAGCAGAGCATAAAAGTTTGCCATCAATGATGCTGGCGCGGCAATGCTGACATTTATAGGAGGAGGGTCCGATTTCGACCAGCTTTTCTTCTGAACAAATGGGGCATTCGTAGATTGGCATATGCTCTTGAGCTTTCGACGGATGGTTATCTGAATTATAACACCCATCGAATCGAGGGTTCTGCATTTCTTTCGTCAGAATGTAACTTATTTTGTGGTTTTGAATCTAACCTATATTGGGGAATTCATGGTTATAATTCCCAATTAGAATATTCATAAGGAGTAAAAAATGATTGAAGAACCGATACATGTTGCCGATGATACTTTTGAGAAGGCTGTTCTGCAGTCCGAGCTCCCTGTAATCGTAGACTTTTGGGCGCCATGGTGTGGTCCGTGCAAAATGGTAGGACCCATCCTGGAGACGATTGCGAAGGACTATGCTGGTAAGCTCATCGTAGCAAAAGTAAATACCGATGAAAATCCCAAGTGGGCGATGGAATATGGCGTACAGGGGATTCCAACTATGCTTCTTATCGCGAACGGAAACATTGTGCACCAGCAAGTTGGCGCAGTCCCCGAGCCCTTCATGAAGGAAATGGTTGACACTTTCTTGGAGACAACCGGATCTGATTGATTTTAACGACCAACCGTCGTCACCGCATAATATCTCAGCGTTCTGTAGTGATGAGAAACGACCTGAAGAAGCTGTATCAATCTTCAGGTCGTATTTGTTTTACGGCGTTATTCGCAGCGTCTAGAGGTGATCGTTAGAAGACGTTCCCCATATCACCCCCTCAATCTTCCGTCTAAGGCGTCGTAAGAATGACCTGACACGTGCCAGGAGCACGAGGATGGCACGACGACGGCGCGTGGCCCGTGAGACCTTGCGGTCAGGGATGACCCATTCGAGCGTCAGAGCGCCCCAGGTGAGACCGCCGCCGAATCCAACCAGAACCAGGTGATCACCGTCTTGAATCTTTCCGTTGTCCAGCGCTTCGCAAGCGGCGATTGGAATAGATGCTGTTGAAGTATTGCCATAGCTAGTGAGGTTTATGATGAACTTGTCTAGAGGCATCTTCAAGCCACGAGCCGCGGCTTCGATGATGCGCAAATTCGCTTGATGAGGGATCACCCAGGTTACATCTTCTATATCCCATCCGGAGAGCGAGACCGCCTCACGCGTGGCGGAGGCCATAACGCGCGTGGCGAAGCGGAAAACCTCGCGCCCATTCATCTGGATCAAGTGCTCTTTCTTTTCTACGGTTTCAAACGTAGCGGGAAGTTTGCTTCCCCCAGCAGGAATAGAGAGTAGGTTCTCGCCCGAGCCATCAGATCGCATAACGCAGGTGAGAACACCACCTGGCCGATCGCTGGCTTGCAGGACGAAGGCGCCCGCGCCATCACCAAAAAGGATGCAAGTATTCCTGTCCTCCCAATTTGTGAAACGGGATAGCGTTTCGGCACCTATCACAAGAGCATTCTCAATCGAACCGGTTCGAATTGCCTGCGCAGCCATATTTACGGCATAGATGAACCCCGTACACGCTGCGGAGAGGTCGAATGCGCCGGCATGCGTAGCTCCGATTTGGTCCTGAACTATGCATGCTGTCGAAGGGAAGATGTACTCAGGTGAAGATGTGGCGACAATGATGAGATCGATGTCTTTGGCGTTGATGTCCGTTGACTCTAGCGCTCGGAGTGCCGCATCTACTGCAAGCGTCGCTGTGGACTCCTCTGGCTCAGCGATGCGACGTTCGCTGATTCCTGTCCGGGAGAGTATCCATTCATCACTTGTATCGACCATCTTGGCAAGATCGTCGTTGGTTAGAACTCGATCTGGCGCTGCCATTCCCCAGCCGGTGACGTGTGCAAACCTAGTCATTAAGCATCAAAACCTTTCTATACCTTCCCAAATATTAAACAAGCGTTATGCCCACCAAACCCGAATGAGTTTGTCATTACATACGTTAATTCCTGCTGGCGCGCCTCATTGGGTACGTAGTCTAGATCGCATTCTGGATCGGGTGTGTGGTAGTTGATAGTGGGTGGGATTACACTATTCTGCAAAGCCAGTACACAGAAGATGGATTCCATCGCTCCAGCTGCGCCGAGTAAATGGCCTGTCATAGACTTCGTCGATGAGACTGCAAGGTGATAAGCATGTTCACCGAACGCAGCTTTTATCGCCTGAGTCTCGCTGGCATCGTTGAGTTTGGTGCTTGTCCCGTGGGCATTGATGTAGTCGATTTTTTCAGGTGTTAAGCTTGCATTTGCGAGCGCGTTGCGCATACAAGTCTCTGCGCCTGCACCGTTCGCGGCTGGGGCAGTCATATGGAACGCGTCGCTCGTGGCACTGTAACCGAGCACCTCTGCCAGGATTTTAGCACCGCGCGCCTGCGCCATTTCATAAGACTCAAGAACCAGGCAGGCGGCACCCTCGCCCATGACGAATCCGTCCCGTTCAAGTTCGAAGGGTCGACATGCTTTATCAGGGGCATCGTTGCGGGTGGAGATCGCTTTCATCGAGTTAAACCCGGCGAGCGCGACAGGGATGATTGCTGCCTCCGCTCCACCAGCGAGGATGGCATCAGCCGCACCTCTGCGGATCATCTCTGTCGCTTCTCCAATTGCATTCGCGCTTGAGGCGCACGCAGTCACGACCGTCATGTTCGGACCTCGCAAGCCGTGGGCAATGGCGATGTGCCCTGGTGCTGAATCGGGGAGCATCATGGGGATCATATGAGGGCTCACCTGCTTGGGTCCACTATCGAGGTACTTCCAACTTGCATTGATAAGTGTGCTAATACCGCCAATGCCGCTTCCCATGATCACACCGATCCGGTCGCAATTTCCATCATCAATGGACAATCCAGAATCCTGTATCGCTTGCGCGGCTGCCTCTAATGCGAATTGCGTGAAGCGGTCCGTCCTCCGAGCCAGGCGCTTGCCGATAGATTGAACCGGGTCAAACCCCTTTACCTCAGCAGCGATACGAGTTCGGAAATCTGTAGTATCGAAGTGGGTTATTAACCCAACTCCCGATTCGCCGGTTAGCGCTGCTCTCCAGGTACTCTGGATATCATAACCGAGCGGACTGATACATCCCGATCCCGTGATAACCACACGTCTGTGTGACACGTCACCCTCCCATCAATGGTTGTTTTGCTGCCCCTGTTTGTACATAACACGATTTACAACGTTTAGATGCGCTCAGAATAAATGACCCTATGCTAAAATCTGCTACGGCACCTCATCAGTTCGAAGATTGACCAGATCACGTTTGTTATTTACTAGAGACCCCACAAGAAGTGAGTTTCGAGGAATCGCATGCTCTTAGTGACAGGAGGGACAACTTTTATCGGCAGAGCAGTCCTGAGAAACCTGTCGACCTATGGTTATTCGATCCGTACGCTCCTTGAGCCTGCCATAGAATCTCCTTTGTTGCCTCCAGGCGTAAGCGTGGATGTCGCGCTTTCCTCCCTTGACGATGAACGGGGAATCCGAGCAGCGATGGTGGATGTCTCTGCCGTGATCCACCTCGCCGGGACAGGATTAAGTCACACTTTTGATGACCCAGCGATCGTTGACGCCGAAGGGACAAGGGTGCTTGTTGAAGCTGCAGAAGAAGCCGGTGTTGAACGCTTCATCTATCTGAGCACATTAGGAGCAGATCCCGCCTCGGCGTATCCTCAAATTCGGGCTAAGGCAGTTGCAGAAAATCACATCCGTAATTCGAGTTTACCTTACACGATCTTGCGTTCGGCGGTTCTCTTTGGCCTCGATGACAGCTTAACAACCTCATTGGCGATGCTCATGGCTGGGTCGCTATTGTTCTTCCCCATTCCGGGCGATGGATCTACAGTTCTGCAGCCGTTATGGGTTGAAGATCTCGCCACTTGCATTGGCTGGAGTTTAGATGAGGAGGAGACAAAGGGTGGCACATTCGAACTCGGCGGCCCTGAGTACTTTACGCTTCGACAGATCGTTACAATGGTGATGCGTGCCGCAAGTATCACCCGCATCATCATTCCAACACGCCCGCCGTATTTACGTGGGGGTGCATGGCTAATGGAGAGGACTCTGCGATATTCTCCGGCCTCGACAAATTTGCTTGACTATCTTGCAGTGAACCGGACGACCGATCTGGACACCTTACCACGATTGTTCGGGCTTGCACCAACCCGAATGGAGGATCGGCTAGATCACCTCCGTGAGAAAAATTGGGGTTGGGAACTGCTGAGACGGCAGTTTTCTAAGAGGTGAAAAAGAGAGATGAAAGACGGGATTGAGATACGGGCGATATTCTTGTACGAAGAAATGTTGCAAGCGGAAGATTTACAGCGAATCGTATGGTCGGGAAGTGAGACTGATATTGTGCCTGCCCATCTCTCGATGGCAATCAGTCACAACGGCGGCGCCATGCTGGGAGCTTTTGATCAAGGAAAGTTGGTCGGCTACCTTTTGGGATTCCTGGGCACTGATTCGGCGAGCCCGGATCGCGTTGCGATGACGCGCTTGAAACATTGGTCGCACCAGGTAGGCGTGCACCCTGCGTACCGAGATCGCGGTATCGGTTTTGCGTTGAAGCAGGCTCAACGGGAAGTGGTTCTCAAGCAGGGAATTCGCCTGGTTACCTGGACGTATGACCCGCTGCTCTCTCGAAACGCGTATTTAAATATTCGACGGCTTGGTGCCGTATGTGATACATACATCCAGCGTGCCTACGGAGAGATGCGCGATGCATTGAACACAGGCGTAGAATCTGATCGATTTCAGGTGGATTGGTGGGTAACAGCTCCCCGTGTTTCCTCTCGTTTTGAAAAGGGACGAAAGCCGCTCAACATGGAACACTATCTCAAAGCTGGCGCGGAGAAAGTGAACCCTTCGATTCTGGATGATGCAGGTCACCTGTACCCTGGCGAGGTAATTTATGCTCCCGAAGGGGTGATCACATTGGTTGAGATTCCACCTGATTTTCACGCACTGAAGCAATCCGATCTAGGTGTCGCCAAGAGTTGGCGGGAGCACTCACGGGAGGTCTTCACATCCTTATTTGCCGCGGGTTATCTTGTTACTGATTTCCTGTTCCTCAAAGGTGAGGAGCCGCCTCGATCTTACTATGTGCTCACGCATGGAGAAGGGAAGCTAGGTTAATGCAAATCGAACGCATCGAGTTACATCACGTCAAAATGAGATTAAAGAACACCTTCATCACATCCTTTGGGGAAGAGCTGGACAGAGAATGTCTGCTCGTGAGAGTTTACGCAGAAGGATTAGACGGGTGGGGTGAGTGTGTCGCAACCCGTGTGCCCGGATTTTCTTATGAGACTGTGGAAACTGCCTGGCATATCCTGCGGGATTTCTTCATCCCGGCCATCCTCAATAGACCGATTTCACACCCACGTGAGCTAAAGCAGCATTTACAGGCTTACAAAGGGCACCCACTCGCTCGTGCTGGGCTTGAAATGGCATTGTGGGATATTCAAGGCAAGCTTGATGGGAAATGCCTTAGAGACCTTTTTGGAGGAGAGAAACATAGCGTACCCGTGGGTGTATCGATTGGGATCCAGGGGAACCCGGAGGAGATGATCGCGAAGGTGGGAGAGTATTTGCAGCTTGGGTATGGCAGGATCAAGATTAAAATTAAACCCGGCGCAGACCTGGAGGTGGCAAAAGCAGTCCGGGATAATTACCCCGATATTAATCTTCAGGTCGACGCGAACGCGGCGTATGAGATAGGTGATGTGCCGTTATTTAAGGATCTCGACTCATTGGTGCTCTCCATGATCGAACAACCATTAGCAGAGGATGATTTGATCGATCATGCAGCGCTGCAGGCGCAAATCACAACCCCCCTGTGCCTGGACGAGTCAATCCGCAATCGCCGTCATGCGGGGCAAGCAATCGCCCTCGAAGCATGCCAGGTGATCAACATTAAATCCGGCCGTGTGGGTGGGTTAACAGAAGCGATCGCAATTCATGATCGTTGTGTCAGGGAAGGGGTTCCTGTTTGGTGTGGAGGTATGTTGGAGACGGGAATTGGCCGTGCGGCGAATCTTGCGCTCGCCTCACTTCCCGGATTTGCGCTTCCAGGCGACATCTCAGCAAGTGACCGCTACTACGACCCTGATATCGCTGAGCCGCGCTTCACGCTCAATTCGGACAGTACGATTGATGTACCCGATAAGCCCGGGTTGGGCGTGGATGTTCTCGACGAGGAGCTGGAGCGGGTGACCTTGAAGGTTGAGGTGCTGACGTAGATGATGTGCGTGGAGAATCCAACCATAGAATAATGGAGGATCGCCCTACGAATATTAAAAGGTTCTCCTCCATTTACTGTGGAAAGGTGGCAAAACCGTGAATATCTCTGTCAGGTCAATTGTCACTCGGATCACGGAGCTACATCTTGCCGCCGCGTAAATATTCGGTGAGCATGATTACAAATAGCAGGAACCCGATAGGGCAATGCTTAACCGGTCAGCCGACCGGGTATGTGCCCCCTCCGTAGAGACGCAGCATGCTGCGTCTCTACAATGCGTCCGCTCGCAGGCGCAGCCTGCGCTATGAGGTACGCGTGATAAACCTCCCGCAGGTTCGAAACCTGCGGGAGGTTAGGGACAATAGATTACATGAGGTCGTCGGGCCGACAAACGGGTCGGCCCCTACGATTTACTAATATTCTGGGTACCGCAAATCCGCCAGGTCACCCACACAATTTAGAGGAGAACTGTATTAAAAAGTTACTGGGAACAGGTTCAGGATCCAATCGATCGAAGCTGCGCCGGCGTACGCGAAAATCAACATCTTTATCATCTTCCCGATCCAGGTCCAAAGAAGGAAAGAACCGATCGGCATTTTAAGCGTCCCGGCGGCGACGCCGGCGAGATCGAAGAAGGGATTCGGAATGAAAGCTAGAATCAGAATAAGCAGGGGGCCATGCTCGGATGTCCACGCCTCCAGCTTTTTGTAGATCTGGATATCATCGACGACCCCCTGTCCACTGAAACCTACTAAGTACCCCGTAATTTCACCAATTGCTGCGCCTGTGCCGGCTGCAAGCGCAACCCCCAATGGGTTGTACACAGCACCAAACGCAAAAGATAATGCGATCGCGGGTGCGGGAATGATGATCGTGGCATTCGCGAGCAGCGACAGCAAGAAGATGCTTGGATATCCGTAACCTGCAAGATGTTCAATCTCATCTTGTATGGAGAAGATGAAGACTGTGATCGCTATTGCGGCGACGAACGCTAAGATGCGAACCGCGTGAAGTTTCCACCCCGAAAGCCCCCCAGATTGCTTCACTTCTCTTCGATAAGAATAGTTTTTATAGCAACAGCGGGCGCCTGGGCTTGGGCTGGATCGCGGGCCGGGATTGCCATTAGGACATCCAGGCCTCCCATCACGCGACCGAAGACTGAATGTTTGCCATCCAGGTGAGGCGTCGCCACATGGGTGATGAAGAATTGAGAGCCGTTCGTGTTAGGTCCGGCATTAGCCATCGAGAGTACGCCGGGTCCGTCATGCCTCAACTCTGGGTGGAATTCGTCTGCAAAGGAATATCCTGGCCCACCGCGTCCAGTCCCGGTCGGGTCGCCGCCTTGAACCATGAAACTCTCAATAATTCTGTGAAAAATAACACCATCGTAGAAGCCTTCTCGCGCGAGGAACACAAAGTTATTAACCGTGTTCGGTGTTTTGTCGGCGAAGAGTTGAAGGACGATATCGCCGTCATCGGTCTGTATCGTCGCTGTATAGTTTTTCTGTGGGTCGATGCCCATCGCCGGTGGGGATGTGTAAGATTTTTCAGTCATTTGTTCTCCTTTGTGGGTAGGTTTAGCTGGATGTTAAGAGGGCTTCGATTCTGGCGACGACCATGTCCATCGCCACGGTGTTCAATCCGCCCTCGGGGATAATCACATCGGCGTGGCGTTTCGAAGGCTCGACGAATTCGAGGTGCATGGGACGGACGGTTGTCTGGTATTGAAGAATGACAGATTCAGCCGACCGGCCACGTTCCTCAATATCTCGCTTAAGCCGTCGTATGAAGCGGATATCTGGCGGCGTGTCGACGAAGATTTTTACATCGAATAGGTCACGCAGTTGCGCTTCGGCAAACACTAGAATCCCGTCCACGAGTATCACCGCTTGGGGGGCTATATGCGTGGTTTCCTCCGTACGTGAGTGAGTTGTAAAGTCATAGATCGGTATCTCTACCGGCTTACAGTGCTGCAGGGCTTGAACGTGTTCAACCAGCAGATCCGATTCCAGCGAATCGGGGTGGTCGAAGTTGATCACGTCGCGCTGAGCTCGTGGAAGTGCGTCTAAATCTTTATAGTAAGCATCATGGGGGATGAAGGCGATGTGTTCCGTTCCGACGCGATTGAGGATGACGTTAGCGACCGTTGTCTTGCCAGATCCAGTTCCACCAGCGATGCCGATAACGATCGGATTGATTTTATCTTCCATAGAACCATTATACGTGAAGCGTCCTTTGAATGAAACTAGCTTCGTATCGGAGCGCCGAAAATCCTATGACGTCGTTCGCTCCTTAGGGTTTTAATAAACGCCTTGGCGGTTTCCAGGGTGAGGAATCAAAAGAGCCAGCGCCGGGATTCGAACCCGGGACCTGTCGCTTACGAAGCGACCGCTCTGCCGACTGAGCTACGCTGGCTTGCTGTGCTTAGGAATGTAAATTCTCAGGAAAAACCTGGATGCTAATGCGGCGGGATTATACCAGCCGCAGCGAAGGCTTGGCAAGAAGGTCAGCCTGTTGGATAATGAAACTATGCGCGTGGCGATGCTTTCATATCACACATGTCCTCATGCAACCCTGGGAGGGAAGGACACCGGAGGCATGAATGTTTACGTCCGGGATCTGACCCGAGAATTGGGTCGCAGAGGGATCGGCGTAGATGTCTTTACGCGTTCCCAGGATGAGCATGTTCCACATGTTCTCCATGATTTAGGTTATGGCAACCGCATCGTCCACGTCCGTGCAGGCCCGGAAGTTCCCTTGGCTAGAACAGAATTGATCGAGTATCTCCCCTTATTCATGGAAGGAATCCTTCAATTTTCGGAAGCGAAAAGACTGACATATGATCTTATCCATTCACATTACTGGCTCTCCGGGCTTGCGGCGCTGAACCTGCGCGATCTCTGGTCGGCGCCTGTTATCCAGATGTTTCACACCCTGGCTGTCATGAAAAATCGAGTAGCCCGCAGCGAGCAGGAAGAAGAATCAACAATTCGTGTGGATGCAGAAAAACGATTATTGCGTGAGGTCGACCGCGTAGTCGCCGCCACACAAGCCGAGGTCGCTCAAATCCAATGGCTATACAAAATTGGGACTGAGAAAGTGATAGTAATCCCACCTGGTGTGGATACGAGTCATTTCTACCCTATAGCGAAGGATGAAGCGAAAGAGTTCGCAGGGATTCCTCAGGATAAGCGGGTCATCCTCTTCGTTGGTCGGATTGAATCTCTAAAAGGCATCGATACCTTGCTGCGCGCGATTGCACAACTCGTTGATAAGGGTGTTTTTCGGAACATCCCCTTCGGGCTTCTGGTGATTGGAGGGGACGCAGAGATAAGTTCAGAGGATTCCAACGGGGAGATGGTCAGACTGCAGAATATTTGTGATTCTCTGGGCCTGGGTGAACTCGTCTCTTTCTTGGGCAAGTGTGATCAGGATATCCTGCAATATTATTATTCAGCTGCTGAGATTGTCGTCGTTCCGTCTCATTATGAGTCATTTGGCCTGGTAGCGTTGGAGGCTATGGCTTGTGGGACGCCTGTCGTCGCCTCAGAAACGGGAGGTCTGGCATTCCTTATTCGAGACGGCGAGACAGGTTTCCATGTCCCTGCCGGAGATGTTGATGCGCTCGCTGACAGACTAGCTCGCCTATTTCAGGATGACGTTCTGCTCACACGACTGGGGAGCCAGGCCGCAGCTTATGCTAAAGGATACGACTGGGCTCAGATCACAGATCAAATTCTCGATCTCTACGGGACGCTGTTGCCCAAGACTGCATAGAAACCTGCACGCAGCAAGTACGTTTCTCCAGTGATAATGGGTCCGATTGAGTTCGTAAGAAGGCTCACCAAATAATGAAACACGGCTTACAATAGTAAACCGTGTAGAATAATTCGAACAGCAAACCACTATTGAGAACCGGAACAGGAATTGGCATGGAAGAGCGAGTGCTAAAGAATTATCTAATTGATATGGACGGGGTGCTCGTGAGCGGACAGAAGCTGATTCCAGGTGCGAGCGATTTTATTCACGCACTGCGGGATAACGACATCGGATATCTAGTTCTGACAAATAACTCGATATATACACCACCTGATCTCTCTCATCGTCTTCAGATGATAGGGTTAGACATTCCCAGCGGGCAGATCTTCACCTCGGCTATGGCAACTGCCCAATTTCTCGACTCCCAGCACCCACAGGGGAAGGCATTTGTAATCGGTGAGAGCGGTCTCACAGACGCAATCTATTCAATTGGTTATGTGACTACAGACATCACCCCAGATTATGTCGTCCTCGGTGAGACGCTGAGCTACAATATGGTTTCGATCACGCGAGCGGTCCAATTGGTCGCGGAGGGCGCCCGGTTTATCGCCACAAATCCCGATCCATCCGGACCTGCAGAGAGCGGGATCGTTCCAGCGACAGGGGCGTTAGCGGCATTGATCGAGAAAGCAACCGGCGTACACCCCATGTTCATTGGCAAACCTAACCCCTTTATGATGAGGGCTGCTTTGAACTTCCTTGGAGCCCATACTGAAAATACGGTGATGATCGGGGATCGGATGGAAACAGATATCATCGCTGGTGTTGAAAGCGGTCTGGAAACGATTCTGGTGCTCACCGGCATCGCTTCTAGGGACGACCTGGGTCGATATCCTTACCGACCATCGCGCGTTGTAGAATCCTTGAGTGAAATAGAGATATGAGGCTCTGTTGGTGATAAATACTCTTGTTTTCAAGTCGTGGAGGTATTGAAGATGTTGCCGTATATCGTCATCATACTGGCGGTGGTTTACTTCGTTATAAAAGGTACAGGGCTCCTGGACGAGTTTTCAAAGTCGAGGCGTACGCAGGATGATTCTGAAGAGCAACCGGGGTGGCGCTTGTTAGATCGAATGCGCAATGATTCTGAGATGAACCGCCGCCTGGAAGTCTTCAAGGATTTTCTTGGTGATAACAATGAAGATGAAGATGTGTGAATGGTCCACTTGTTTTTGCCAGCGAATGAATTTGAAACATTTCCCCTGTAATCTCAGTTGAAAGTTTAACGATGTAGTGTCTTGCTAGATACATTAGGTGGTCTGGCAGCGCTGGGAACATCCATCCTTTGGGCTACCGGATCCACATTTTTCACGTTCGCCAGTCGGGAGTTGGGCTCGGTAGCAGTAAATCGAGTCCGGCTTTTGCTAGCGACGATTTTCCTCGGCATTACCCATTTAGCCATTAATGGAGCGCTGTTTCCAGCACATGTAAAACCGGAGACGTGGTTTTGGTTTGTGCTATCGGGGGTCATTGGGTTGGTCCTTGGTGACGCTTTCCTTTTCCAAGCGTTTGTGTGGATTGGTCCCCGGCTCTCGATGCTGCTCATGAGTCTAGCCCCTGTCATCACCATGATCTTCTCGTGGATATTCCTTGCCGAACGGCTAATGCCATTACAAGTCCTGGGTATAGGGGTAACAGTTCTGGGGGTCTCAACGGTTATCCTTGATCGCGGGAAACCCAACCAAACGGATGGACAGAATCGAAATTATCTCAAAGGGCTGCTTTTCGGGCTCGGTGGGGCGGTAGGTCAGGCACTAGGGCTGATCACCTCGAAAGTCGGGTTGAATGCAGGGGTATCCCCACTGTCTGGTAACTTGATCAGGATATTCAGCGCGGCCGTGATCATGTGGATTATTGCCCTCCTAATGAATCAAGCTAAGGTGACCATAGACAGCGTATGGCATTCAGGCCGAGCGCGCAGTTTCCTCGTAATGGGCACCCTGGCCGGACCATTTCTTGGTGTCTGGCTTTCACTGGTTGCCATTCAACACACGCCTGTTGCTGTTGCCACTACGTTGATGAGTCTGGCGCCGATTATTCTGCTCCCTGTTGGGAAAATCGTCTTCAAGGAGCGCATTGGATGGCGAGCCGTCGTCGGAACGGTAGTAGCTGTCAGTGGTGTGGCGATGTTATTCCTGGTATGAAAAATGGAGAGGGATCAGAGGGGGTGCGAGTTATTCCCTCGCGGTTTATTCGAGACCGGGTTCGCAAATACTCAAAGTGCCGTCCGCGTCGATGAAGGGGCGAACATTACGCATGATCTCGACTTCACCCTCAACCATGACACATGTGCCCGATTTGAATTCGGGGTAGGTTCGGGTGTAGTCGATGATCTCAAAAGTGCCCATTTCTTCGGTGAAGATGGCAACGTAGGGGATTTCACCCGATTGGAACCACCGTTTTATCACCCCATATGCGCACAGGGTTTCACCCTCTGAATCAAGCGAAATCTCATCCCATCTCACACAACCCACGTCATCAGGTTCGGGGGTTGTCGTAGGTTCCGGGGAAGGGCTTCCCTCTGACGGTGTTGCAAGGGCGGATGCAGTCGTTGGCGCAATGGTTGGGGCGCTGGTTGAGATTGGTGTTCCTTCACGGAAAGCGAAAAGCGAAGACAAATCAAGGCGTCTGAAAGCGATGACCGCGATTGCAGTGGTCGCGATGATACCGGCAAGGATGAGAGCCCAGCGGATGATAATGGCCGTCGGAAAAGATCGTTGCTCTTGGTCATCTTCAGGGGTTTCTTGATCAGGGCTGGGGAGGAGATCCGCTAGTGGATCGAAATCCCTGTCTGAATCGAGGCGGCGGTCATGGAGAACAGCTAATCCCTCCTCGCCTTCCACAGGCATGGGTGGAATTTTCATCTTTTCTTGAGGGGCTCTAGTAAAAGTTGCCTCACCAGCGTCTTCATCCTCGAGAAACACATCCTCAGCGCTTCCTTCTTCCTTCTCCATGCTCGGTTTCAAACGCGACAGGAGGCTTACGGAGGCTTCGCTCTCTCTAATGTCAACGCTGAAAGGTTGCTCTGTTGAAAGTTCCCTGCCGCAAAGCGGGCAGCGGTCGATGCCGCGTTCGACCCATTCGGCGCAGAACGGGCACTTGTGCAAGCTCGTAAGCCAGAGAGGGGGGTCAATGTCGCGCCGGCAGAAGCGGCAGAACACCGCCTCATCTTGAATCTCTTTGTTGCAATGTGGACAACTACGCATGGATATTGTCCTATAAAGTTTGTACGGCAATTGTAATCCTTCAAACGAATAGCGCAATGTCTCCTAGGTGCTATTAACTATTAACCCCACACAGATCTTCCGGCCTGTACGCCTTGAAGAAAACGATCTGCTCATAATAAGATTGGTATGTGCATTTTGCAGCCATCGATGCTGGGGATAAAATTCTTTCTGGTGGCAAAGACCCAGTATCATTAGGTCGTGATCTCCAACCACCGAATCTGTGTAACAGTTCACTCTTGTGAGACTCCGGTTTCTTGTATGATGTTGGCGTATTATGAAGAGGATCAAATCAGCAAGGTTTCCGAGCAGATGACCATGAAGACATGGGGAATAAAGGTGTAGATGTGTTTATGAAACGCTCGACAAGGGATTTTTTCAAGGCATGGCAAGGGGTCAAGGGAGCGACATTGTTCGACCGTCTGCACGGCTATGTGTATGCACGGTGGCTGTATCTTTACATAGGCATCGGACTCGGGGAGCATCCTGTCAGCCGCCCGCTCAGCTCGATGATTTCAATTTTATCTAGAACGATTCCGACAAAGGATAAATCGGTTCCTCTGGGGAACACCTTCGCAGACACATACCATGGCAAGGTGGTCACGACCGAATCCGCTCGCCAGCTCGTGCAAGTCCAGGAGGATATCAATTTGCCGGATCTCGAGCATGTGATCCCATACCCGAAGGCGCGCGACATTATCATGACCAACCCCGATCACATCGTCATCCTAGACTGTCCTTGTCGATCTGCCCGCCCGGATCCATGCTTACCCTTAGATGTTTGCATGATTGTGGGCGAGCCTTTCGCATCATTTATTCTTGGCCATCACCCGGATCGCTCACGCCGGGTTACACGTGAGCAGGCAGAGGGAATACTTGAAGCAGAGCACGAGCGCGGACACGTTCATCACGCTTTTTTCAAGGATGCGATGCTGGGACGGTTTTACGCGATTTGCAACTGCTGCTCCTGTTGTTGTGGGGCGATGCACTCGATGCGGAATGGGACCCCCATGCTGGCCTCTTCGGGTTACGTCAGCGAGGTGGAGCTCGACCTTTGCGTCGCTTGCGGATTATGCACCGAGCACTGTCCTTTTGGTGCGATGAGTATGGACAATGCGCGATTGGAAATTGATCGGGGTTTGTGTATGGGCTGCGGCGTGTGTGTGAGCACCTGTCCCGAAGGAGCGCTGAGCCTGCAAGAGGACCCCGATAAAGGAGTGCCTTTGGTGATCAGCGAGCTGCTGAAAGCAGGAGCGGAAGCATAACCCCAGGGAATGGAAAGAATATCGAGAAAGGTTGCGTGCAGCAGGTCACTTAAGGGTTAAGCGAGGCTATAATATGCCCTGCAGTGTATGGTTTAGATAGATAGACCGGATAGGAGAACTTCATGGCTGTATGCCAGCTGGCGAAGATGATCAACGAATCGCCGACTTTGCGGCTGAATGAGCAAGCGAGGATCCTGCGAGCCAAAGGTGAACCTGTCATTCACCTTGGGATTGGGGAGCCGAAGAACAAGACACCAATCAGCGCGATACTCAGCGCCGCAGCTCGTTTGAATGCCGGAGACATTAAATATACACCGACGGATGGCATGCCTTCCCTGAAGAAGGCGATCATCCAATATACAGAGCAAAATTACAACAGGCTTGCTGGACTTGAGAACATAATCGTCTCGACGGGAGCCAAGCAGTCTCTCTTCAACATCCTTTTCACAATCGTCAGCCCGCAAGAAGAGGTACTTCTCCTGGCGCCGTATTGGGTAAGTTATCCAGAGATGATAAAAATGGTCTCAGGAGTGCCGGTCGTGGTTGCCCCTGAGGATGGTACCTTCCACCCAAACATGCGGGATATCGATAAGGCGGTCAATTCCCGTACGCGGGCGATCATTCTGAACAGCCCTAACAACCCTTCAGGAGTTCTCTACTCGGAGGATTTCATCGCCGAGATTGTAGACTACTGTGAGAGGAAGGGGATTTATCTTATCTGTGATGATATTTACCAAAAACTCATCTTCGACGGCAAGATAGCTGTTCCGGCTTATAACTACACCACAGAGGATATCGAATCCAGCCACCTGATTGTCGTCAATGGAGTATCCAAGATGTATGGCATGACGGGTTTTCGCATTGGCTGGGTTGTTGGACCGCGAGAGCTCGTCAAGGTGATGACGAACCTACAGGCGCAGATGACTTCAAATCCGCCAGTTGTCTCTCAAGCTGCTGCAGAAGGAGCGCTTTTGGGTGATCAAAGCGTGGTGGAGAGCCTCCGCTTGACGATACAAAATAACCGCGATGTGATGATGAACGAGCTGATCGGTCTCAACGGGGTTCAGGTCACGAAGCCCGATGGGACTTTCTATTGCTTACCTGATTTCCGATCCTTCCAGATGACTTCGACGGAGCTTTCTAATTTCCTGCTCGAGAAAGCGCTTGTTTGCACGGTTCCAGGCTCTGCGTTTGGAATGGAGGGTTACCTGCGATTGAGTTATGCAGGTTCGGTCAAGGATATTAAGGATGGGATCGAACGCTTGAAGTGGGTGTTAGATCCTGAATACTCCGATGATATCTACATTGGCAATCGCAAACTTACTAGGGATTGGTTATGACAAACAACCTGCTGAATATCAAAACTCCCGCTCAAGCTGAAGCAGATGCATTAAAGTGTGACTACGGCTTGGAAAATCACGGCTTTACAGATCTCAATATGATCTATTGGAATCTACCCCCCGAGTCGCTTTACGAGGAGATCACCTTCCGGCGTGAAGGCAGCATCACTCACCAGGGTGCGATAGCAGTCTCTTCCGGAAAACACACCGCAAGAGCGGCGAACGATAAATTCATCGTTCGTGAACCATCAACGGAAGAGAATATCTGGTGGGGGGAATATAACCGCCCCTATGACGTGAAGAAGTTCAACGAGATTTACAACCGGATGCTGGGGTATGTACAGGGGCGTGATATTTTTGTCCAGGACTGTTACGTAGGCGCAGATCCCGAATACCGTTTACCCATTCGCGTCATCACGGAATATGCCTGGCACAGTCTTCTCGCTCGGAATATGTTCCTTCTTCCGCAAAACGCCGAGGAATATCAACAACACATCCCAGCCTTCACCCTCGTCGCAGTTCCATCCTTTAAAGCTATCGCTGCTATTGACGGGACCAATTCGGAGACCTTTATCGGCTTAAATTACGAGCAAAACCTCGCCATTGTCGGATCTTCCGCTTACGGTGGCGAGATTAAAAAATCGATCTTCACAGTGTTAAATTACCTGCTTCCACTTCAAGGTGTCATGCCGATGCACTGTTCAGCGAATGTGGGTCCGGAGGGGGATGCCGCGCTATTTTTTGGCCTCTCGGGAACAGGGAAGACAACGCTCTCAGCTGACCCGACCCGCAGCCTCATTGGTGACGATGAACACGGATGGAGCGACAAGGGAATCTTCAATTTTGAAGGCGGTTGTTACGCGAAGGTGATTCGCCTTTCTTCCAGCGCAGAACCGGAAATTTATGCAGCTACAGGTAAATTCGGCACGGTACTTGAGAATGTTGTGTACGACCCGGTAACACGAGAGATCGATCTCAACGACAATGAGCATACCGAGAATACCCGCGCCTCCTACCCCCTGGAGTTCATCGAGAATTCCGTTCCAGAGAAAATGGCTGAACACCCGAAGAATATCATTCTGCTTACTTGTGATGCGTCTGGTGTATTGCCGCCGATTGCTAAGCTCTCCCCTGGCCAGGCTTTATATCAGTTCGTATCGGGATACACAGCAAAAGTAGGTGGAACTGAGGTTGGAGTAGGAGATGAACCGGAAATCACTTTCAGCACCTGTTTCGGTGCACCGTTCATGGTCCATCATCCCTCTGTCTACGCTGATTTGCTCAAGGGAAAGATCGAGCGACATGGTGTAAACACTTGGCTGCTCAATACGGGCTGGGTTGGAGGACCCTACGGCGTTGGGAAGAGGATCAGCATCAGCCATACTCGTGCTCTGTTGAACGCTGCGCTCTCTGGTGCACTGCTTGATGTGGAATACAAGAAGGATCCCATATTCGGCTTCGAGGTTCCGGTCACGTGCGAGGGAGTCCCTGCAGATGTGCTCGATCCTTCTTCTTCTTGGCCGAGCAAGAGTGAATATCAAGAGAAGTACCGTCTTTTAGCATCGCGATTCATTGATAACTTTAAAAAGTTCGCCCCGGATTTCCCCCCAGAAGTTCGCGAATCAGGCCCGGTGATCTGATACAATAGCCCGCCGTTCCTAAGAGTGTGCTCATTCCCTAGAAACCCCAGTTGGATGGACGTGAAAGAGATAAGCGCGCGCAGATCTGGAGGCGACCTTGCAACTGGAATTAAATAGTTGTATGTTAGTGCGTCTTCTAGACAGGATGAAATAGCATGACGAAGGGATCTTCAAAGATTGCGAATTGGGCTATTGGCCTTCTTGCAGCAGCATTTGTTCTCACGCTGCTGATAGCAGGGTTTGTATCCTTTTCCGTCGTCCGTGATCTGACGGCTTCTTACACGGGAGTGGGCTTGAACCCGTTCCAGAGTACTTCTGGAGATGAGGGGGATGGACCAGCGCCTCCCGGCGCGACGCCGACAGCGGTGAGGCTCGAAGCAGAGCCCCAGCCGTGGGATGGGAAATCCAGGGTGACTGTCCTGGTAATGGGTGTGGATTACCGCGATTGGATCGCGTCTGATGACAATCCGAGAAGCGATACGATGATGTTGATCACTGTCGATCCGCTCACGTTACAGGCGGGGATGCTGTCTATCCCCCGTGATCTATGGGTTGAGATCCCTGGTTTCACGCATAATCGCATCAACACTGCCTATATGCTTGGTGAGGCTTACAACCTCCCTGGCGGCGGCCCCGCACTGGCCCAGCAGACCGCTGAAAATCTCCTCGGAGTTCCGATTACTTACTATGCGGTTATCGATTTCCACACATTTGAACGCCTGATCGATGAGATCGGCGGCATCGATGTATTGGTGAAGGAGCGCATAAGGATTGCACCGATAGGCGCTGAGTCGAGCTATTTGGAGGCGAAACCCTACCATTTGAACGGTGCTGAAGCTCTTGCTTATGCAAGGGTGCGGAAGAACGCCGGCGGGGATTTCGGCCGTGCAGAGCGCCAGCAGCAAGTGATCCTAGCTGCACTGGACAGGGTTGTAGGATTTGATGTTCTTCCAGGTTTGATTGCACGTTCCCCAGCTCTCTATCAAGAACTCGCATCGGGGATTCGGACGAATTTCACCCTGGAGCAAATTATCTCACTGGCCTGGCTAACGTTGAAGGTCCCTAAGGAAAATATCCAATCAGGTGCCATCGCTCCTCCTAATATGGTTGGTTTCTATACCCGACCGGATGGCGCTCAGGTGTTGCGTTTTGTGCCGGATCAAATCCGGATCTTGCGTGACACCATCTTTATCGAGACGAGCGCGTTTAGCCCAACACTCCCTGAGCTGCCAGAGGGCGGCTACGTTCCGTAACGGTAGGTGGTATGACTCTCTCCGACCCGAATGATCTGACTCAAAAACATCCCGTAAACCGGGAGCCGCCGTCGCTTGGTGACACACAGCCAGTGAAAACGGTATCAGCGGCCCCCAAGCGGAGGATGTCTCGACTGTGGTTTCTCGGGATTCCTGGTCTGATCTTCGTTGTGCTTGCGATCGCAACCGTTAGCGGCTATGTGCGCGGTTTATCCATGCGCGAGGTCGCAGAGACCGAGACCATGGCTTCTGCTGCTCAGCAGCAGATGGACCAGGGCATTGAGGATTTACTTGCAGGGAACTTCGAGCTTGCTGTCCAGCGCTTCGAGTATGTTTTGAGCCTTGATCCAAATTTCCCCGGCGCAGCGGAACTCCTCGGTGAAGCGCTCACCGCGCTGGACCAGCCTACGCCAACTGCAAGCCCTATCGCCTCATTAACGCCGACTCCGACTCCGGATTTCACTTCCCATGAGGGGATGTTTTCAAGCGCACAGGATGCTTTCAGCCGTGAGGACTGGACGACGACTTTGGATATTCTGATCAGGTTGCGTGGCGAAAACCCCGAGTATCGTTTGGAGGAGGTGAACCGCATGATGGCTTCCTCACTGCGAAATCGAGGCATGGACAATTTCTTTGCAGCCAGGCTGGAGCAGGGGATCTACGATCTCACACTCGCAGAACGATTCGGCCCCCTCGACTCGCAAGCAGCGAGTTGGAAGCACTCCGCGGCTTTCTTCATTTTCGCTAATAGCTACTTCGGCTTGGATTGGAGCCTGGCCACTGAATACTTCGGCCAGATATGCCAGGCGAACATCTGGGGAGCATGTACGAAGTACGGTCTTTCGGCGAAAGAGTACGCCTCCGAACTGGCAGAGGAGGATTATTGCCTTTCAATGTACTACTTCGGAGAAGCCTTCGTGTACGTGGTCCCGGGTGGGGCAGCGCCGACTGCGACGCAGGTCGCTATTCTTTGTGCGACAGCGACAGCCCCGACGCCGACATTGACTGCTACGCCAACACTTGGAACCGTCACGGCTACGGCGACGTTCGATATCACACTTACCCCCTCGTCAACACCTTCTCCCACCCCTTCACCGACCGAGGGAACACCTGCAGAGACTTCAACGCCGACGTCAACCCCTACGAGCACGCCGACGCCAACTGAAACTCCAATCCCAACGAATTCGCCATAACAAACATTAGCAGTTCTCCTCGAAAATTCGGGGGTATTCAAGCGGATTTTTGCTGCCCTGCTTCGCCCGGAGCTGAACCTCCGGGAAGTTTATTCCTCGAATATCAACAGGTAGGTGAGCCTGCGATTGGAAACAGAGTTTCCCAACTACAAACCCTGAAGATCTACCCGTTGAAACGCTGTATTGCAGGAGAATAAAACAAAGCCTGCCGCAGTGGCAGGCTCGATTATCTTCAAGGTCAGATCAGTTTAATTATCTCCCAGATCCATTCTTCCCGTTCTTGTGAAGTATTGTTTCCAGAATCTCAAGGTTCAGAGGTTTCGGCAGGAAACCGGTCGCCCCGGCCTCCTTTGCTTTCTCCTCAAGATAGTGGTCTTGCGCTGCCGTTAACAGAAAGATGGGAACGTGCTCGCCGTTAGGAATGGAGCGCATCTCCTCGAGTGTTCGTAGACCATTCATCCCGGGCATCATGTAATCGAGCAGCACAAAATCGGGCTGTACCGTGCGCAGCATTTCGACCGCATCTTCGCCTCGGTACAGTTCAAACGACTCATGCCCGAGCATGGTGACCGCCATAGAAAGCATTTTCGCGGTAGTGATTTGGTCGTCGACGATCATTATTTGAGCCAACTTTGGTGCTCCTTGCTTGGTCCACGGGTTCCCAATATAAAACCCGTGGGGGTTGCACAAAGCCAGGGTCCCACGGGATGGTGTGGTTCTAATTCGGTTCCACGATAGCATCGTGGTCGAATTTCGGTAACTGGCTGTCATAGCTCAGATGAGCCTTAGACCCTGTAGCTTTGCGTCATCACCTTTCGGTGATTTTGCCATTGTCGTTTCTGGCTACAGTATAAGGGATTTTTGTCTATTTGTTCCTTACAGGTGGCTTTCGGGTCAAACGGCGTTTTTAACTAATTCTCTACGGTTCCGGCGGAGATGGTCTTGCTGCGTTCGATCGATTGCAGCGCCAAGTACCGCTCACCAAATTTGTCGATATTCTCCATTTCCGTATCGTACTGATCAAAGTG
The DNA here is from genome assembly GCA_965195195.1 of uncultured Anaerolineales bacterium. Classification (GTDB taxonomy): domain Bacteria; phylum Chloroflexota; class Anaerolineae; order Anaerolineales; family E44-bin32; genus E44-bin32. The sequence goes on from CBDAFF010000081.1 coordinate 25,207, forward strand.
TCTTTCCTCATCATCGACCAGGTCTTCGAAGACCCTCTTTGAAGCAGAATCTGCATTTGCGCTGCATTCGTTGGCCCACAGATTGTAATCCCTGACGCTGTCCTGCTCCATCTTGCTGGCTAAGGCTAACATGGACTTTACGTCGTGGATCTTCTGGACCTCCATTGAGGGGACCATCTCAATTTCACCTTTTAGAAATAAAATTCTCTCCGCCAAGCGCTCGACATGTCCCATCTCTTCTATGCCGGTTCGCTTAAACAATCCCGCCAACAGGTCATATCCCAGATCGTCACAGTGGAAATGGAAATACATATATTGATGGGTCGCAGACAGCTCGTCCGCTACGGCTTTGTTCAACAGTTCGATGCTCTTTTCGTGCATTTTCTCTCTCCTCTTAATTTATTGAAATCGACGACAACCTTTCACGTTGAATAGCTGCCAAGGCTCCTTGGGGGAGCTTTGAGTGACATGATTGAGTAGTTACAATATTAATTATACAACGACTGCTGCCCATTCACCATTATCGAGCTCGGTCAACTTCTCATTTCGATATGTTTTTGAACAATGTCCATGGCTCGCGAGACCCCATCCTCGGCGCGTATTCGCTCACCTATCGCCTTGGCTCGCGCGTTCATTTCCTGGTCACTCACTGCAGCGATAATGGCGTTGGCCAGAGTCTGCGCTGTAAGCTTCTTTGCAGGAAGGGGTTTGGGGCCTGCGCCTAAAGAGTGCACACGGCGTCCCCAGAAGGGTTGATCGCTTGTAAACGGGATGATGATATTTGGTACGCCGGCCCTTAAACTCGCTCCCGTTGTGCCGGCTCCTCCATGATGGACAACCGCTGACATCCTGGAGAACAGCCAACTATAAGGCGCGGCGTCAAGCTGATAAACGGTGTTTGGGAGATCATTGTAATGGTTTTCAACCCCCAGGATCACGGCGCGCTGCCCACTCAGAGCCAAGGCTTCACGGATTAGATTTGCCATTCTCTCAGGGTTGCGGGTCGAGGTGCTGCCAAAGGCGACCGCTATGGGGGGTGAGCCTGAATCTAAAAAGTGCAGCAGCTTCTCTGGATGTCGCCAACCGGGATCATCCGTGAACCAATACCCGGTGACGTGCACATCCTTCCCCCAGTCGGCAGGGGGCGGAAGCACATGTGGACTGAACGCGTACAGGATCGGAGTTCGGTGACTACTTCTTACAGCAAAAGGCCAGCCGGTCAGTGGGGGTAGGTGAGGATTGCTTCTTCGGATCCATCCATATAGAACCCGGCTACCTTGCCAGAACGTCTGGGTGATGAACTCGTGTGTGAGCCGGCGATAAAGGTTCCCCAGAGGAAGATCCGGGAAGACGATTCCGGGAAACTCGGAAGTGGTGGAGAAAACAGGGAAGGTTTGAGCCGAGAAGTCGGGGATACTCTTCTCAAGAGCTATCTCATGTCCGGCATTCGTCAGGAGAAAAGAATGGATGATGATTTCTGTTTCTTTACATGAGTCCTCTGAAACAACTCAGATTGGGAGCCTTACGGTTGCCATTTTCGAATCAATCTTTCTGAATAGTCCAAGCTGAAGGAAACCCAAGAAAGAAACAAAAGCAATCGTGATCGCTTCTTCCATCTGTTTCTGAACGG
>CBDAFF010000082.1:0-5467 GCA_965195195.1 uncultured Anaerolineales bacterium
AATGACTTTGGCTGAGGCGAAAAAGCATCTCGCCGATGGCCAATTCGGCAAGGGAAGCATGGAACCCAAGATCCGGGCTATTGTTGGCTTTCTAGAGCGCGGTGGAAAGGAAGCCCTGATCACAGATCCTGTGAATATTGAGCTTGCTCTAGAAGGGAAAACGGGCACGCGAATTGTCACTTAATAAACCGCAGAAGTCGGATAAACCACAAAGGAGGTGGTTCATCGTAGAAATGAGCAATATTGTCAGCCGAAACTCATTCAAGGAAATACTAATAAGAGGAGTTTGAGATGTCACGAAGTATGGCGTTACGCCTAGCTGTTCTCCTTACCCTGTTGGCTCTGGCACTTACAGCCTGCGGTGGGGAAGAGGCACCGGAAGTCGTGGGCGGTTTCGAGATTCCCGCGGTTGAGGATGGCATGTTCAACGTCGCAATGGTCCTGATTGGCCCTCACGATGATGGGGGCTGGTCCCAGGCGCACTTCGAAGGCTTGGAATATATCGAAGAGAATGTGCCGGACGTCCACATAGCCTATATCGAGAACGTACCCGAGGGAGCCGACTCAGAGCAGATTTTCCGCAGCCTCTCGCGGAAAGGCTTTGATCTGATCTTTGGCACATCCTTCGGTTACATGGATCCCATGGAAGTCGTCGCCGAGGAGTTCCCGGATGTCATGTACATCCATCTAACTGGTATTAAGTCCAACATGACTAACTTCGGCAACCTGATGGGTGCTATGGAAAATATGAAGTACATGGCAGGGATGCTCGCCGGTGCACGGGCCAAGATGGATGGAAACCCGAAGCTGGGATACATGGCAACTTTCCCGATTCCCGAGGAGATCCGCCTCGGCAACGCAATTGCGTTGGGGATGAAGGTGACCTGCCCGGAATGCACGATGGATGTCCGCTGGCTCAACACCTGGCATGATCCCATCATCGAGAAAGAGGCCGCAGCCTCGTTGTTCGATGCCGGTGCTCAGGTAGTGTTCACGGGTGCCGATACCCCTGCAGTCGCCGATGTCGCCCAGGAAAAAGGCAAGTGGGGCGTCACCTATGACTGGTACGGCTCCTGCAAAGTGGATGCCTGCTTAACCGCGCCCTATTGGGTTTGGGGACCGGTTTATGCAGAGATCGCCGAAGGTGTGATCGCTGGCACCTATACACCCGGTTGGGATTACTTTGATGGGGATACCGGAGCACTCGGTCTGTACGGCTTTATGGAGGGTGAGGAGTTGACCCCCGGCATGGCTGAGCTTCCGGAAGATGTGATTCAAGATGTTCGCGACCTGGTAGCCGCCACCCTGGCGGGAGAATTCACACGCTTCGATGTTTTCTCGGGACCGATCTATGACAATCAAGGCAATCTGATTGTTCCCGAGGGTGAAGCGCTTGAGCAAGTTGACCTGGATGCCTTCCCCGAATTTGGGTTAGGCTGCGAGTACTGCATGAAGTGGTGGGCTGAGGGCATTACTGCGGAATTGCCGGAGTAGTCCACACAAATATTCAGAAAAAGGGTCGACGCCCATATCGGGCGTCGACCCATCATCTTCGGAGCTGAGTATGGATGACCACCTAAATGCCGTTGAGTTAAAAGGGATCTCCAAACAGTTTCCCGGTGTCTTGGCGAATGACCAGGTTGATTTTACCTTGCGGTCTGGTGAGATCCACGCCTTGTTGGGCGAAAACGGCGCAGGCAAGAGCACCCTGGTGAATATCCTCACGGGATTATATAGACCCGATGAAGGTACGATCCGGGTTGATGGTGAGGTTGTCGATCTGCGCTCCCCTCGAGATGCCATCAACTACGGGATTGGCATGGTCCACCAGCACTTTATGCTCGTGCCCACTCAAACTGTGACCGAAAATATCCTCCTGGGTCTCGATGAACCGCGCTTCAATATGAATTTATCCCATTATGATCAAATCATTTCCGACCTCGGGGAGCAGTATGGTCTCCAGGTCGATCCACGAGCAAGAATCTGGCAATTATCCGTTGGTGAGCAGCAGCGCGTGGAGATTTTAAAGATGCTCTACCGTGGGGCGAAAGTGCTTATCATGGACGAGCCGACGGCGGTCTTGGCCCCGCAAGAGATTCAAGAACTGTTCATGACTCTTCGGTCCATGATTGCCGAGGGGAAATCAATCATCTTCATCAGCCACAAGCTCGATGAAGTCATGGCTATTGCAGATCGGATTACAGTCTTGCGCAAAGGGAAGCTTAGCGCAGATGGTTTGCTCGTTAAAGAGATAACGAAGCAGGACCTGGCGCGTGAGATGGTGGGTCGCGATGTACTCTTTCGATTGAATAAGGTCGAGCAAACTCCAGGAGACACCGTTCTGGCGGTGGAAGGGCTCAAGGCCTTGAATAATAAAGGTATTCAGGCTTTACGAGGTCTATCACTACATGTTGCGGCTGGTGAGATCGTTGGCGTAGCCGGCGTGGCTGGGAATGGGCAAACAGAGTTGGCTGAAGCGATTACCGGTCTTCGCCCGATCACAGAAGGTAAAGTGATTGTGCATGGGCAGACGCTCATCGAAGGTAATTTATCAGGGCAGCGCAGGTCGAGCCATGTAAAACAGGTAATCGATGCCGGCGTTTCACATATTCCTGAAGATCGAACCCATGTCGGTACAGCCCCGAATCTCAGCATCACTGATAACCTGATCATGAAAGGGTATCGGCAACCGCCGATCGCGAGAGGGTGGTCCATTGACAGCATCTCTGCAAACACACGAGCGGAATCGCTGCGCAAAGACTATGACATCATAGCGCCGACAGTGGAAACACCCGCACGCTTGCTCTCGGGAGGAAATCTTCAACGCTTGATTCTGGCGCGCGAGATCTCCTGCGAGCCGAAGTTGATGATTGCAATGCAGCCAACACGTGGGTTGGACGTTGGGGCGATCGAATCCGTTCAACGCTTGCTGCTCCAGCAGCGTGAGAATGGTGCTGCGATCCTTCTTATCTCAGAGGAACTGGAAGAACTTATCTCGCTCTCGGATCGTATTTACGTGATTTATGAGGGAGAAATCATGGGTGAGGTGAGAGAAGCTGACCCTGAAACATTGGGCCTAATGATGACCGGGACTCGGCAGAAGGATCTGGTCGAGACAAGGAAGGTGAGTCAATGACGACCAAGCCTTCATTATTTGCTCAATACCGTGGTGGAGCACGGTTCCGTCTGCGGATGGAACCCCGCATGAAGCAACCGGGGTGGCTGGGATTATTCGTTTCGCTTGGTGCTGTAACCTTTGCATTGATTCTTGGCGGGTTCGTATTAATGCTTGTGGGCGGAGATCCCATTCGGGCCTATGCCTTCATGGCCAAGGCTGCCTTTGGTGGTATTGGCGTGTTCTCAGACACTCTAGTAAAAGCTACTCCGCTCATTCTCGTCAGCTTGGCGGCGGTTGTCGCTTTCAGGATGCGCTTGTGGAATATTGGCGCTGAAGGTCAATTCTACTTGGGTGCCTTCGGGGCAAGTTTAGTCGTGCTTACACCACTTCTTCCACCAGAGACTTCGCCGTGGCTGATGATCCCGGCGATGATGGTCATGGGTATGCTCGCGGGCGCTTTATGGGGATTTATTCCTGGCTATTTGAAAGCGAAATTCAACGTCAATGAAATCATTTCGACGCTAATGATGAACTACATCGCTGTGGCGTGGAATAACTATTTCATCTTCGATGTTTGGTCTGAAGGTGGATTCCAGATGAGCCGTCAGTTTCCCAAAACGGCCTGGCTGCCGCGATTGACGGATTACGCAGCCCAGGTGCCTGTGTTTCGAGGGCTTACCATCCATCTAGGATTCGTCATAGCCTTAATTGCCGCTGGGGTGGTGTGGTGGATTATCTACCGCAGCCGGTGGGGTTATGAGATTCGCTTGATCGGAGACAACCCGCGCGCCGCGCGCTACGCGGGGATCAACATCGTCAGGAATACGATCCTGGTGATGATGCTTTCAGGTGCACTGGCGGGGTTGGGCGGCATGCTGGAGATCTCTGGTGTGGTCCACCGCCTTCAGGGGGCGATCTCATCCGGCTACGGCTTCACAGGGATCATCATCGCCTGGCTGGCGAAGCTCAACCCTATCTTGGTCGTTCCGATTTCGATTCTCTTCGGTGGGCTGCTCCTGGCTGGCAGGGAGATCCAGCCATCAGGTATTCCAATGCTCATCCAGGGGATTATCCTGGTCTGTCTGATCGGAAGTGATTTCTTGTTCCGCAATCGGATAAGGCTTGTACAAATCGGGCAGGAGGCGTAGACATGGATCCAATCATCATCCTGCAAGCTGGCATCGCCTCCGGAACAGTTCTTTTATTCGCAACAATCGGGGAGATCTTCACCGAAAGATCAGGAATTCTAAACCTTGGTATTGAGGGGATGATGCTCATCGGCGCCATGAGCGCTTATAAAACAGCCTTGGCGACAGGCAATCCCTGGCTTGGGATGTTTGTAGCCATGCTCGTTGCTGGCCTGCTGAGCCAGGTTCATGCGCTAATCACGATCCAGTTCCAGGCCGACCAGGTTGTAAGCGGCCTGGCCTTGACCTTCCTCGGCACAGGCTTGAGCATGGTTTTCGGCGAGGGGTTAAGCAAGGCTGGGGCTGTTGCCCTTTTACCCTCGTTTAGCATTCCAGGTCTGGTGAGCATTCCATTCGTTGGCCCTATCATGTTTGAAAACCAAAGCGTGATGGTTTATCTGGGGTATCTGCTGGTTCCTCTCGCCTGGTATTACATCAACCGCACGCGGCCGGGGCTGCATCTGCGAGCGATTGGTGAATATCCGGCGGCTGCGGATGCCTTGGGTATCAACGTAAACCGCTTGCGCTATTTCTATGTTTTGGTCGGCGGGATGCTCGCAGGCGTCGCCGGGGCGACGATCAGCCTGGCTGTTTCTCCGGGGTGGTTCAGCCATCTCACCACGTCCGGCCAGGGGTGGATCGCCATCGGTCTGGTGATTTTCGCACAGTGGGATCCGATACGTGCAGCCGGAGGATCTTACGCTTTCGGCGCTCTCCGTCGCATGATCCTTGATATCCAGGGGCCGTTGAAGATTTTCGGTCTTCGTAACCCCTTTTATTACAATCCTTATTTGGGCTTCTTCCTTCAAATGCTGCCCTATGCATTTACTATCGTCGTTCTCGTGATTGGCTCACGCGAGGCGATCCGCAAGCGCATGGGCGCGCCCGCAGCGCTGGGCTTGCCTTATATCCGCGGTGAACGAGGGCTGTAAATGGCGAACTTTACAGGCTATCGCTGTTCCATCTGTGGTCAGGAACTCGGGCCTGAAGATGTCCAATATACCTGCCCGCACGACGGCGGAAATCTAGACGTAATCCTTGATTACGATGGGATTCGTCGTGATGTCTCACCCGGAGACATCAGACGTTCAGCGGAACCTTCCATCTGGCGATATTTGCCGCTCCTCCCCGTACGAGACCCAGGGCATTTAGGGACTCCATT
>CBDAFF010000083.1:0-76792 GCA_965195195.1 uncultured Anaerolineales bacterium
AGCTTCGACACAATCACTGAGACTGATATCGAATTCGTCATGGAGAGACTCAACAACCGGCCTAGAAAATGTCTTGGATTCAAATCACCAAATCAAGTATTCTTTAATCATTCGCCCGTTGTTGCACTTGGTAGTTGAATCTAGGTATACCTTTTAAATAGATTGTCCAATTATTTTTTACCAATAAAGTCAAGGTTTGTTATTCACTTTCCAGCTTATACTATTCATCACTCTCACCACGCAATGTTATAATCCGATTGTCCTTGTCGAACTTTGCAGCAGTGCTTAAATCAACGGGTATAAATAGTGCTCAGCATGGAGATAAGACTTGGAAACAGAAGCCGATCCGTCTCAAACAAACACACTTCAAACTCGCCTTTCAGCGGCGGAAAACTCTCTGACGCCTGATCTGCAACACTCTTCGGTTCTAGCCCTTATACAGCTCAGTCTTGCTGAAGACCTGACCTCCAAAGCCGAATTATCGAAACTCGGCTCACACCCTGCCAAGGGAGATATTACAAGCACGTCGACGCTGGATCCAAGCGTGATATTGACAGGCCACATTATCGCAAAGGTCGATGGTATAGTTGCTGGAATACCGGTAGCCGCGGCGGTCTTCAAATTGGTAGATACGAAAATCGCGCTACGTCTACAAGTTCCAGAAGGCCAAAAGGTTATGAAGGGTCAGACGCTGGCAAAAGTGGAGGGATCCGGTCCAGCGCTGCTGGCTGGCGAGAGAACTGCTTTGAATTTCTTATGTCGCTTGTCAGGCATTTCCACCCTTACCCGAAAGTTTGTTGATGCAGTAGAACGCACTGGAGTCGAAATTCTTGACACCCGTAAAACCGGTCCCGGCTCACGTCATCTTGATAAATATGCAGTACGCATGGGTGGTGGTCGAAACCACCGCATGGGTCTATATGATATGGCCTTGATTAAGGATAATCATATTGCCGCGGCGGGCAATATCCAAGAAGCAGTCCATCGAGTCCGTCACCTTCATGGTGACCTATTCAAGATCGAAGTCGAGGTCACTAATCTTGAGGAGCTCGAGGTAGCTTTGCGACTTCAAGTCGACCGAGTTATGCTTGATAACATGGATCTGGAAACCATCCATCAGGCTGTTACCATTACCAATGGCCAGACACCTCTGGAAGTTTCAGGTAACGTCTCGTTGAATACAGTGCGCTCTATCGCTGAGACAGGCGTCGATTTCATTTCAATCGGCGCTCTCACCCATTCCGCTCCCATTCTTGATATTAGTCTTGATGTTCTTTGATACACTGAACCACAACTATTTCGAAAATAGCTAAAATGATGCCCAACCACCCGTCAAATTTCCATGACTCGACATTACGGTACGACGATCCCAACACATCCAATATCGAGGATGCTAATGTCCGCTGAAGCGTTATATCTAGAAATGAAGTCGAAGTTAAGCAAAGTCGTACCGGATGTGGAGCTGCGCCACAAAGCCGAACTCGCCAGTGAAATTAACCGTCTGAAGCAGGAGAGAAACGCTATCATTTTAGGGCACAATTACATGGAACCGGCGTTATTTCACTCCATCCCGGATTTCACCGGCGATTCTTTAGCCCTCAGTCGGAAAGCGGCTCAAACCGATAAGGACATCATCGTCTTTTGTGGTGTTAAGTTTATGGCCGAAACGGCTAAGATTCTGAATCCAAGCAAGACCGTATTGTTGCCATCAGAAAAGGCAGGATGTTCATTGGCTGCCAGCATCACCGCTGAGGATGTGAGGCAGCTCAAAACTCGTTTCCCAGGCGTTCCCGTCGTCACTTACGTCAACACATATGCGGATGTTAAAGCTGAATCGGATATCTGTTGCACTTCCGGCAATGCTACGGCTGTAGTGGAATCTCTAGGCACGGATCAAGTGATTTTCCTTCCAGATGAGTATTTGGCAAGAAACGTGGCTCGAGAGACTGGCAAACATATCATCTTCCCAACGATAGATATTCCGGATGGCATAGCTGAGTCCGAATTGGACTACCAATTAATTGGCTGGCATGGTCGATGTGAGGTGCATGAAAAATTCACTGTTTCGGACATCCAAGCAGTGCGTGAACAGTTTCCAGAAGTTATTATCCTGTCTCATCCTGAATGCAGCCCAGAAGTTGTTGATGCTTCCGATTTCTCCGGCAGCACCTCAGCGATGATCAATTACGTTAGAGATACGAATGCACCACATTTTCTAATTCTTACCGAATGTGCAATGGGCGATAACATCGCCGCAGCTAATCCGGATAAGGAATTGCTTCGCCTTTGCATGGTACGATGCCCACACATGAATCAAATCACGTTGGAAGATACACTCAAATCACTGCGTTTCAAGCAACATATTATTGAGGTCCCAGAATACATTCGAGAGCGCGCCGTACAAGCGGTCGAGCGCATGATCGCCATCGGCTAGAAGTCCCGATAGGTTACAGTGATTAAGACACCCGAATACGTGCCTGACCTTTGGAAAGAGAAATGCAAACCGATGTCCTCATAATAGGCTGTGGTATCGCTGGCGTAACCGCCGCCTTGAGACTGGCTACTGATCGTCAGCGTCAGATCACAGTGATAACTCGAACCAATGACCCGATTGACTCAAGCTCGAGTTATGCCCAGGGTGGTATCGTGGGACGGGGTCAAGGCGACTCCTCAGCCCTCTTGGTTGAGGACATACTTCGAGCCGGAGTTGGACTATCACATCCTCCTGCAGTGGAGGCTCTTGTAGATGATGGGCCAGAGCTGCTCGATGAAATCTTAATTTCGCTGGCAGGCGTTGAATTTGATCGCGACCTATCGGGAGAGTACATCTTTACCCAAGAAGCTGCACATTCGAAACGGCGTATTCTGCATGTTGGAGATACTACCGGGCGCGCCATCATGACCGCCCTATTGCGCAAGGTCGCCCAGCAACCTAATGTATCTCTCCTAACCGCACACATCGCAGTGGACCTGCTCACCCTTCCGCATCACGCGCTTGATCCGCTGGCAGTTTACGACGCTCCTACATGCCACGGCGCGTACATTTTCGACCAGACGACTAAAAAGGTAATCCCCATCCTGGCTGAACACACCATACTAGCCACCGGTGGCCTAGGCCAGATTTTCCTAAACACTAGCAATCCTGCCGGGGTACGCGGCGATGGTCTGTCAATGGCTTTCCGCGCCGGCGCTCGGGTCATTAATGCAGAGTATATGCAATTTCACCCCACCACCCTGAAGATGCCGGGAACAACCAAGTTCCTGATCAGTGAAACGGTGCGAGGCGAAGGTGGGGTACTGATAACGCCTGAGGGCAGCCAATTCATGACTCGTTACTCGCCTGAATGGAAGGATCTTGCCCCGCGGGATGTAGTCGCGCGGGCGATCTATTGGGAGATGCTTGCTAACGACTTCCCGTATGTCTTGCTGGACATCGCCTCGCAAAAACCAAGCAAATTTATCAAACAGCGCTTTCCAAATATCTACAATCAATGCTTAAAGCACAACATCGATATCACCCAACAGCCGATACCTGTTGTACCGGCGGCACATTACTTCTGTGGTGGCGTACAGGTTGACTTATGGGGACATAGTTCACTTCCAGGTCTGTACGCGATCGGCGAAGTCTCTTGTTCCGGAGTGCATGGCGCCAATCGCTTAGCCAGCACTTCATTGCTGGAAGGTGTTGTTTGGGGTGACCGAGCGGCAAGAGATATTCAGAGCCACCCAAACTTGTCACCGAAATCCGAGAAAGAAGTACCTCCTTGGGACGATACTGGGCTCATTTTCGAGGCCGATCCGGCGCTCATCCAGGGTGATATGCAGACTATACGCAATCTTATGTGGCATTATGCCGGCCTTGTTCGCAGCGAACACCGATTAAATCGCGCCATCCGTGAGCTGCGTCACCTATGGCTAGAGATCGAGGATTTTTACCGTAAGACACGCCTAAGTGATGGTTTGATAGGATTACGAAATAGCATCCAGGCAGCATTGCTCGTGTCCTACGCAGCTCACAGAAACACTGCCAGCCGAGGATGCCACTTTCGGGAGGACGATTTCCCTGGTGGAATTCCGTTGTCGAATGGTAACTACCCTCCTGAATTAAACGAAGGCTAGAAACAGTCATTCAGGATGGGATTTTCGGTTTTGCCGGCGGCGGCATCGGTTTCCTCCTTCAGCAGAACATCAACCTTCTTGATTACCGGGCCGCTAGCACACAAATGCTGGCCATCGCTGTCGTTGTGGCGAGCATGGATTATATAAGTTCAACCTTGCGTAAACGGCTTGTATAAAAACCATAGACGCAAGCTTTGGAGGACCGTAATTTATACCAAGCTGTAACCAGAAGAATCGTCCCCCACTGGGGATGATTCTTTATATTTGATGGCTTCTCGCCTGTCCACTTAATAATATCTTTTGTGGACTTTCCTCGAAATTCCCTGGAGGGAATAAGCGATTCCATCCTGCTCGTATATGGGAATTATTATGGATGGTTCTAATTTGATTGGGTCAAACTCAGGCGAGGAAGATGATTTCCGCCGTATATTTGTGCTTCACTGTAAACGCTATCCCCTCATGGAAGTGCAAGATATTTACAAACTCATTCATCAGGCATCTATGGGCAGTGAACACGCTGTTCAAGATTTAGATGTCACTCGCTCTTTTCTCGAGCGTGAGGTGAATGAATTAGCTGACGGTCCTGAGGAGCCTATCCAAGATATCATCTCCGCGGATGGTCGAATGGCCAGAATAAATCTTCGTCCATACCTCGCCTCGAATGCGAGTCTTGAACATCTATTTCAGGCATTTGTTCGCACGGCAAATGAATTCAAAGGCAGCACAATGAGGCTTAAGCGCTATCGTTCCTATGCTGAGCGGTTGACAGGCGAGTGTTCTTTAACTTTATCTCGCACTGAAATTCGAACTTTCTTCGACCAGATGGAGGCCGCAGGATTTCCCGCCGTCCACCACTCCGCTTCATACGCTGCAGCTTACCAACCTGCCTACCGAGTCGTCTTGTACGAATTTTTAGATAACCCATAAACATCGCGCGGTTGCAGCGACGCTCGTAAACCCACCCAACACTTTTAATTACGTGGCTGAAGGAGAACCAAGTCTGGTATATAATCATAGGCTGATGAGGACATCCTGATATGCACCAGCCGGTACTGGTTCTGAATGCTAATTACGAACCGCTCAACGTCTGCTCGACGAAGCGGGCAATTGGGCTATACATGACCGGCAAAGCGGAGATGCTATTAAACGGTCGTGGCTATATTAGAACGGTTCGCCAGAATTACCCCAGGCCCTCGATCATTCGCCTGGGATATATGATCAAACGCCCTTACCCCCGGGTCTGGCTGACGAAGAAAGAGGTTTTTCGCCGTGACTCTCACACCTGCCAATACTGCGGAGAGAACGGCAGCCACCTGACCATCGATCATGTAATTCCCCGTCACCGCGACGGGGAGTACAGATGGAATAATCTTGTAACTGCATGTCCAAAATGCAATCTGAGGAAGGGTGGGAGAACGCTGCGCGATGCAAACATGCGCCTTAAACGCGAGCCTGCTGAACCTCGCGCAACGGCAATTTACCTCTATGGCACTTATCTAAAACAGAATGAAGAGTGGGAACCTTATCTCCGAGGCTGGTAACCTATAGCGTTTCAAGAAGTGCAAGCAACCCCCCGGCAACAACCCCATGACCCCCAGCGACCACCGGAATCGGCGATTCCATAATCGCGACTGTGAGGTTGCGGAGCGCTTCGTCGGAGATTTGTCCAGTCCAACCAAGGTCGGCAGCAAAACGATCAGCAGCGCTCGGGTAGCTGCCCCTCGAACCCATCCACACCCTGGTATCCCAGATGACCGCTTCTGACATTTGGCTCAGCCTGGCGAGAAAGCCGCTGGGCTGTAATTCATCAACCATATCTGCGATCAACGATTGCACCTCCCCCCGAGCCAATCGCTGACTTGCGACCATCCCCCGTTCTTCTACATAGATCCGCACCCAGATTTTTGTCCGCTCTTCCAGTTCTTTCCAAACTGCTGAGGATGCTCGTCCGATAATGGTTAAAGTGCTTGCTGGTGATTGGAGAACGCGTCGCAGGTTGGAAATGCTATCCAGCAAGGGTAGGTTTGTTTGCTTGAGAAAGTCACGACAATGCCTGCCAATCCCGGGATGACCGTGTAGAAGTATTAAATCCGCAGGTGTGTCTATATCCAGCCGAGAACTCGCAGATGGCGGCATTGCGCGGACATCGAATTGCGCTTCTTGCTGCATCACCCACCCCAGTGGATTATCACTTGGAAGTTTTCCCTTTATCCCTTCAATGACACTTGTTTGGTTAAAGACCGCCCAATCTGAAGAGTACAGGTTATTAACAATGGCAGTTGGCGTTTTCTGCCGCAGGACCTGCTCGAAGACTTGCTGTAAATCTTTTTCCCCCATCAGTGGCGCACTCGCTCCTCCAAAGTACGCGAGCCTATCTAGATGATATTCTGAGATTATCTCGGCTAATACCTCTCCAAAATGAAATGGTTTTACTGATGATTGAATTTGATCAAATCCCAATTCCTGCAACGCCAGTCGATCATCTTCTTCATGAGCAAGAACGAAGCATCGACCTGCAAGAGGATTCGCCTTAACTCGCTCAGCCAGATCACAAGCTGCAGCGAGTCGACCAGCAGCGACCCAGGCTTCCGCTTCAGATGAACCCTTGGGCGGCAGCATGAGAAAAACGGGGATTTTATCATCCATAGGATAGTCAGTAATAATCAACGGAGGAAATGTCAACTCTCAAAGAATTACCGTTATTTGTTCTCAGTTTCGATGAGCCCCAGAGTTCCATCCCTTCGTCGATAGAGCATATTAACCTGATTGTTTACAACGTCGAGGAAAATAAAGAAATCTTCATGCCCTAAGAGTTGCATCTGCTCAACCGCTTCGCTCTCATCCATCGGGATTAGGAAATGATGTTTTCGCCGTACAATCAAATCTGAGGGAGATTCCTCCTCTTCCGTAATCATCGGTTCATAAGAAGCTACTTCTGCTGCCGATCTGCCATCCCCGCGGCTTCTCCAATGGCGACCCTTGTAGCGCTCAATCTGACGATGGATCTTATCCAGCACAAGATCAACGGAGGCGAACATATCTTCCGTTCTCTCTTCTGCCCTCAGCACCACTCCCTTGCCCCGAATGGTTAATTGTGCGACCTGGCGATCCTTTGCGTTACGAGCGGTTTTCTCATGAGTCAAATCAACTTGGGCTTGGTCAATGATATCCAGATATCGATCCAGCTTCGCAACCTTTGTCTCGACGTAATCACGCAACTTGTCGCTGAGCTCCATGTTTTTGGCGTTGATTTCAATTTGTACAGCCATTAGCAACCCCTTTCATGTCGTTGACGTACACGGATCTGCATATCATGCTCTTCCTACAGTTAAACAAAAAACCTGCGCTGCCCCCGCGTTGAGGAGAGCGATTGCGCAGTTTTTTAGCGTTGCTCCGGATGTCAGCAAATCATCTATGAGAACAACTGATTGATCTTGAACGATGCGTGAGTCAGCCCGAAAAGCTCCTTCGACATTGATATGGCGCTCTTGACGGCCCAAGCCCACTTGCGACTGGATCTCCCGCATCCGTTCGAGTGCGTTAGTGAATAAATGTAACTTCAATTCTTTTGCGAATGAAGTAGCGATCAAAGTAACCTGATTATACCCCCTTTGCCGTAGCCGCACATCAGCCAGGGGGACCGGAATCACGCAATCTGCCATCCATCCCGTTCGACGGTAAACGCTGACCAACCAGGATGCCATCGTGTTGGCAAGCGCTTGATCAGGTCGGTACTTCAATTTTAATATTGCGGAAGAAAGTGGTTTCTTGTAATGAGCGAAAGGTTGGACGTGGATGCGATTTGGCCAATCCTCACATATGGTGCAAAGTGTTCCTTTCTCGAGGGGAAACCCACAAGCAGAGCAAAAGCGGCCTTTAGGTGGAGTGATGTGATCATTGCATTCTTCACACCATACAGTGCCATTCGCATTGCAGCCTGTACAACGCGGAGGAAAGATCAAATCGATGGTTTGCTTGAGCCAGTATGAAAACCAGCCCAGGCTTTGATGAGGAATGGGTCGCTTCACCGGGCACCCCTCCCCGAGTTAGCAGAAGCGAGTGCGGTGTTCCTAAAACATAGCCGCCATTGGGGAAGTTATGAGCAGCAACGCAGCCGGACCAAGCAGGATCAACATGATCGAGGGAAAGATAAGTAACGCAATCGGGAAGATCATTTTGATCGGCGCACGGTGAGCTTCCTCTTCCGCCATCTGCCGCCTGCGCACACGCATCTGATCCGATTGGATCCGGAGAACCTTCGCCATGCTAACACCAAGCTGTTCAGATTGAATGACGGCTGCCACGAAGCTTGTGAACTCCGCGACATCAAGCCGATCTGCCATATCCCGCAATGCTTCTCTTCGCAATTTGCCAAGCCCGATTTCTTGAATTACCCGCCCAAACTCCAAAGCGAGTTCGTCTTCCCATTTCTGGTTCACCTTGCGCATCGCTGCATCAAAACCAAGACCAGCTTCAACACAAATCGTCAACAAATCAAGCGCATCCGGAAGTCCTCTGAAAACAGCTTTCTGCCTGGCTGCAACTTTGCTTGAAAGCCACAGATCCGGTAGAAAGTATCCGAGCGCCATAAAGAGCGCCGAAATTCCTAAACCCTGAAGCCAATTACGCCCTGAGATCGAGAAAACCAAGAATAGACCGCCGCCCAATACTACTGCCAGAACGAAACGCAGGGCGATGAAAAAAGACGGGTCCATTTGCATGGGGTTGCCAGCTTTAATGAGTTTTAACCGCGCAGATTCTAGCGTCGCCTGCGGAGTGAAGCGGGCGGCGATCATGCCAATGCTATTAAAGAGCGGCAGCATAATTCGTTCATAAAAGCGCTGTGAAAGCTCGATCTCCTCGAGCGTCATCGCCTCCTCGCGAACGCTGTACTCCGCCAGGCGACTGGAGATGGGATCAGAAGCTTGCGGCGCTCTTATCCCAGCGATAACCAGGAAAACAGCCAAGACGAGGATGCCAATGATGGCGGCAATTGTCAATAAAGGCATTATTTCGCTCCTTGTTCTCCCGTGACGTTTATTCAGCCGCGGCCAAAACTTTAGATGTCGATATCCACGATTTTCTGCGTGGCTATAAAACCAGTGATGATCATGACCGCTGCAAGAACGATGATTGGGATGCCGCAGCTTCGCGTCTCCGGATTGAAAAACTGCATAATATAGGACCGGTTTATCAAGAAAAGTAAAGCCACGAGTGCGATGGGCATAGCGGAGATTACCCAGGCTGTCGCTCGCCCCTGAGCGGTCAGTGCTTGGATTTCACCTTTGATTCGCACACGTTCTCGGATCGTGAATGAAATCGAATCCAGAATCTCGGCCAGGTTACCCCCGACCTCCCGCTGAACATTTATAGCGGTGATCACTAGATCGAGGTCCTCACTATTGATTCGACGGAGGAGATGCTCGAGGGCATCCTCCATCATGATACCAAGCTGCATCTCCTGTACCACACGGTGGAATTCTTCGTTAATCGGTTTTGGAAGCTCGCGGCTGACAGCTTCCATCGCCTGAAGAGTTGAGAACCCGGCTCGCAAGCCATTCACCATCAAGTTGAGCATATCGCTCAACTGATTGTCGAATTTCTTCAGCCGGTTTTTCTCCTGCCGCTTTACATACATTCGCGGTACAAAAGCACCGAGGATCATCCCAACAACCGCGAATATCATCGAGCTGCTGATAATAAAGCCAATAACTCCAAAGGCGATTATCGAGATCACAATTACAGCAATGTATTCAGCCGGCCGGAGCTTCAGGTCTGCTCTAGCGAGGTCTCGAGAAAGATTATTAAAGAGATCTGAGCCTTCACCAGCCCGTTCCAGGTAATCGGCGATGATCGAGCCACGCTGTTTTTTTGCTTCGTCACCTGATGTGGAGACAACCTGCCCCTCAGTGTAACGGCCCAAGCGTTCCTCAACGACCGATCGCTCACCCAGTAACGTCATTGCCAGACCAACTACCAGGAGCAGAAGCCCCAGACCGCCACCAATGATGAGAACCGTTTGTGGATTCATCGCCTAGTACCCCTTTGACCTGGTGCCTACGCCGAAGATTGCTGCAGGCAAATTAATGCCACTCGCTTCAATCTTATCGATGAATCTTGGTCGTAAGCCCGTTGGGCGGAGCCGTCCGATAACCTTGCCGTCCTCAAATCCGGTTTGCTCAAAGATGAAAAGATCCGTCATCGTGATCACATCACCTTCCATCCCCTGAATTTCGGCAATATGAGTCAATTTTCGAGTACCGTCACGAAGTCGCTCAAGATGGACAACAAGCTCAAGAGCGGATGAAATTTGCTCCCGAATGGCGCGGATGGGAAGTTCCACACCTGACATAAGCGTCATGGTTTCAATACGAGCCAGTGTGTCCCTCGGGCTATTTGAGTGCGCTGTCGTCATTGACCCTTCATGGCCGGTGTTCATCGCCTGGAGCATATCGAGCGCCTCTTTTTCGCGGATCTCTCCTACGATAATCCGGTCGGGCCTCATTCGCAGCGAGTTGACTACGAGGTTCTGAATCGTCACTTCACCCCGGCCTTCGATATTAGGTGGCCTGGATTCAAGGGTGATAACATGCTCCTGCCTCAACTGCAGCTCGGCCGCATTCTCAATCGTTATGATTCGCTCATCACCAGGGATGTATTGTGAGATGATATTCAACATAGTGGTTTTTCCGGAACCGGTACCACCGGAAATAACCATATTTATTCTCCCGATCACACACGCTTTAAGGAACTCAACGGCTTCAGGAGTTATCGTGCCCCATTCAATGAGTTGATCGGCTGTGATGGGATCTCGAGCGAATTTCCGGATCGTGAGGGTGGGTCCCACAAGAGATATTGGAGGGATGATGGCGTTCACACGTGAACCATCCGGCAGTCGGGCGTCAACATACGGGCTAGACTCATCAATCCGTCGTCCTAAGGGAGCCACAATACGATCGATGATGCGCATCAAGTGATCGTCGCTCTCGAAGGTCGCAGGTTCACGGTAGATTTTACCGGACCGCTCGACGTATATCTGCTTGGCTCCGTTCACCATGATTTCTGTGATCGAGCCATCTGCAAGCAGCGGTTCGATGGGTCCAAGGCCCAGAATCTCAGCGACGATCTGCTCAAAAAGGCGCCTTCGCTCCGGTCTTGAGAGGACAATCCTCTCATCGGCCAGAATGTTCTCAAATAGCTCCTCGATCGTCTGGCGAACCTCCGCTGTCTGACTGACATCCATGGAGGGATCCAATTCGCCGAGTAACTTATTTTGTACACGAGTCTTCAAATCGTGGTAAGTATCTCGTTGCCCAGAACTTGGCGGTGCAACACGACGTGCTGAGAGGCCGCTCATACGCGATGAGCTCTGAATCTCTCCCCCATCTTGATTGTTTTCTTCGGTGAGGGCAGGTACGTTTTCTTCAGCTTGGCCTTGTTCGATTCTCTTCAATAACGACACGTTGCACGCTCCTTACTCAGCGGCGATTCGCTCCACAACACAAATATTACCGACTGAATAAACCCGTACGTTCGGCTTCAATCTCCTCTTCATCTTCCAAAACGTCAATCAGCACACGTTCTTTAATGCTTCCAAGAATACTGAAAATACTCTTTGCCGCTGGTTGACCTTTATCGCTGAGAAGGAGAGGAGAACCGCGGTTTATTGAAGTCGTTATCGCCCGTTCATCGAGAGGGATCTCCGCATCCACAGTGCACTTTAGGTTTTCTGATACCGCATCAGACGATATCCCCGAACGCTTATCGGTCTTATTCAAGACAAAGAAAATTCGTTCCTTCGGGAATTCTAAGACACCCAGTAAATCGAACAGCAGTCTGGTGTCTTTAATCGAGGGTATCTCTGGTGTCGCAATAGTGATCAGTAGATCAGCAACATCTAACACTGCCAATGTAATGTCATCCATATTGGAACTTGTGTCAACAACGACATAGGCGAAATTCCGTTTTAAGAATTGGATGACATTACGTACTTGCCCGGCGGTGACTTCATCTGCCACCTCCGGTCGCGGCGGCGCGGCGAGAACCCGCAATCCGGTACTGTGCCGGAGCAGGACCTCATCGACGAACTCTGCATCTAGTTCCTCCGCTCTGCTGGCTAGATCAATAAAACTGTTCTTCGCTTGCAAATTCAATGAGACGGCAACGTCGCCAAACTGCAGCGCAGCATCTACGAGCACTGTTGGGGTATCTGCGGTGTCTAAACCAACGGCGATATTTGTCGCCAGCATGGAACAGCCAACACCGCCCTTGGCGCTATAAACAACCATGACTTTTCCTTCAGGGCGCAGCGATCCAGTGTGTCCCCCTCCTGGACCTTGAACTACGACTGAAGGCAGAGATTGGCTTATCTTGTTCTTCTGTTCGTGTGCAAAAACTGCCAATGTCCTGATCGTGGATATTAGCTCGTCCGCAGATGGCGGCTTTGCTAGAAAATCCCTGGCTCCTGCTCGCATCGCCCGGCGAACATAGTCAGCGTCATTGTTCACAGAAAGCATGACGATTTGAGCGAAGGGAACGTCTCTCACCAGCCCCTCAGTGGCTGTGATGCCGTCCATATCCGGCATATTGATATCCATGATAACGACATCAGGCTCCGTTTCACGAGCCATTTCAATCGCTTCTATGCCGGTTCGCGCAGCACCTACGACGACGACATCGGACTCAAACTGAAGAAGTTTGCGTATATTTTCTCGTGTCTCGGCGATGTCATCGACGATCAGGACGCGGATCATCACCTCCGCGTTATCTGTCATTTATTAGCTCCATTCGAACACCAACGAGCATATTTGCTACTGCTGCGGCGGTGCAGGTGGTTGATCATTCGGCAGCTCTGGGATGATCAGATTATCAAGTCCGGGCTCCATCCCATAAGGCAATTTGGTTGGAACCGTGATCTCATACGTATCGAGCAGGTATTGCAGTGTAACACTGGTCGTTTCTGTTACCTCTCCATCGTTCGGAGCGCGCAAAGTGAACGTGAGATCTGCTCCAACTTTCATAGCCCAGTTTAATGCCAAGGCCTCCTGGGGAGTGACGATCAAGGTGATGATGTCAGGAGGTTCAATGGTTGGCGCAGGGGCTTGACCCTCAGGCGCGGGAGCTCCAACACCTCCCTCAGGAACAGGAATCACCTCTCCTGCAACCTCACCTTCAAGCTGGAAGGTTCCTACATGCAATACGATGGCAGCTTCGATCAAGCGCTGCGATACCGTGCGCGGCCGTTGACGTTCCTGCGGAATGATATGAAACGGCTGGCCTGTCACTTCTTCCGTCTCAACCTTTCCAAAGGGAAGAGGTGGAATATTAACATCCTCTGAGGGTTCAGCTCCCACAACGCCCCCGGTGATAAAGCCCGCAGGGAATTCAGCCGTTCCTCCAGAACCGAATAGAGGCGTCGTTTGATTAGGCAGAATTGTTTGGAAGTCAGGATCAAGGTCTACAAGCAACAGCGTAATCAGGACATCGACCACATCTCCATCCTGCATGGCAAAGGCTACACTTGAAAGTCGAGTCATGGGAATAGCAATCGCTGTATAACCCGCTGGAATCGCCAGGGCAGCATTTGATCCGCCCGCGAGTAAATCGCCAGAAGTCTCCGTAAGCATTGCCTCAGTGAGAGGAACTCCCCGGGCGATATCCTGGCGGGCGATGCGATCGACGATCCGCGAGCGGATTTCATCCTCATCCTGGCCGCTGATCATCGTTTCGACGACCAAGTTCGCATTCATGCGGGACATGATTACGCCATCTTCAGGGATCTTCGCTCCACGCGAGATATCCTGAGCAGCAATAGCCACAAAGACGACATCGACTGGGGGTGGTGTGGCTTCACCTTCCGAGCCAGTACCGCCCCCTCTCCCTAAGAACAGATAAGCGGCTGCAGCGCCCAGGAGAAGGATTATCGCAAGCAGTATGAAGATGCGGGAACGTCGCATGGGACCTCCTTAACTACACCGATGAACTTATTCTCGTGGGCAACCCACGAGTCGCGAGTATCATACGCTGATGGAAATAAAAGTCAAGTTGTGCATACTCTAACACAAGTGTGCCAGAATATTCGCTTACATTTCCCTTACACAAGGAGCCCTATACAGGATAGGGCTCCTGGGTGATCCGTGTTTTTAGAAAACTCTTTCCCCCTCTCATTCTCACCATATTATCGATTATATGGCGTTAACGATGCCACTAAACACGTTTCCGATGGCAGGGCCGAGCAACGCAAGAATGACAATCACAACAACAGCCACTAGAACAAGAATTAAGGCGTACTCGACGAGGCCCTGTCCTTTCTCTTTTGGGGCAAATAACATAGCAGTTTCCTCCTTTCGTTAATATTTCGCCTGTTTTATGTTACAGGCTTGTAATCATTATATTCAGGTGGAATAGAAGATTCAATAGGACCAATATCCGGGGGAAGAGAGAACTATTCGTTTTTCAAAGGGTATTGGTGTGTATAAAAGCCGGGTTTCTATTATTCCACCTGATCCTCTGTAGATAATCGCACGACGATCCTTGCACCCTCGCCAGGTTTGCTGTCTATCTCCACCATTCCCCCGAGGCGTTCAATCTGGTTGCAGAGTACATTGAGCGATCGCGATTCGTACTCCTCAGTCTCGATAATTTCAGGATCAAAGCCTACGCCATTATCCTCAATAGAAGCTCTCGCGTTCTTCTCGTCAAGATCGATCGTGATTTTTACCTGCGTAGCCTGTGCATGGTCGCGTACATTAGCAAGCAATGTCTGGATTGCACGGAAAAGCACAACCTCGTGATGAGATTCTAAACGACGCTCAATGCCCGTGTTCAGTACAACGACATCTAAGCCCGTTTTTTCTTTAAACGCTTCAGCATAACGTTTAATAGTGGGCACCAACCCGAGATCATCCAACATCATCGGGCGCAATTCGAAAATAAAATCGCGAATTTTTACAAAACTTGAGTTTGCCGCCTCCTTGAGATTTTCAAGCTCTTCGCGTGCTAATTCGACATCCGTGTCAAATAACCTGGCAGCAATCTCAGTTTGCAGGATAAAATTCGTCAGAACCTGAGCAGGGCCATCATGCATTTGACGCGAAATCTTACGTCTTTCATCCTCCTGGGCTTGAATGATTTTCCCAAACACGGTTTCCGAACCCCCCAATGGACTTTCCGCTTCTTCAACACCGATATCAGGTTTCTCCCCGAGGATTTTCAGCGTGCGCGTCAAGTACTCCGAGAATGTTTGAAGATGCTCCTCATCACTCTGCAGCTTCTCAAGCTGTCCGCGCATCGTGTAAAGGCGCTGTTGAGCATCAAGTGCGTCATCATAGGCCGTGCGGATATCCTCACGCGGGACAGTGTCGAAATGAGCCTGCAGTTGATGGATGCGGCTTGTGATATTAGCGTTGCGTTTCGCTAACTTTTCAACCTCGCCATGGCTTTGCTCGACAAGAAGCCTAATTTCCGTAATCCCTCGCTGCGCCTTGTCAAGGTGAGCGTGGGACTCCTCAAGGAAGGCTTCGAGGGGAGTGAGTTCTACAGCACCTTCATTCTCGGTCATAACTGCTCCGGATTATTTCCTCGTATCCTGTAGCCGTACCCATCCATGCCTGAGGGCATACACAGCAGCCTGGGTTCGGTCTTCGACGTCTAACTTATGAAGTATAGCTGTCATATGGTTCTTTACAGTTTGATGGCTGATTCCCAATTTGGCTGCGATCTCCTTGTTACTCATGCCTCGTGTGACATATTGCAGAATCTCCATCTCGCGGGGTGAGAGCGGCGTGAAGGCTTCAATATCACCATCTAGATGTGGTCGCCGTACGGCTTCAACACCACGAGAAAGCCAATCTTCAAGACCCTCTGCATCAAATACCTGGTCACCCACAATATAGAATCCACGGGCGACCTGCCGGACAATATCGACCAACTTCCCCGCCTCAACATCCTTCGAACAATATGCGGAGGCGCCCGCACTGAAAGCATGCAGGACTTGCTCAACATCGTCGTATGCCGTCAGGAGCACAATGGATGTATCTAAACGCTCAGCTTTTATCTGCCGCGTGACCTGCATACCATTCATGTTGGGCATATTAATGTCGATCAATGCCACACGGGGGCGCAATTCACGCACCAATTGCAGCGCTTGATCGCCACTTGTCCCTTCCGCCAGAACATTCAAATCATCCTCAGCATCAATGACGCTTCGGACCCCCTCACGGAAAAGCGGATGATCATCGACAATGATGATACTGAATTTTTCCATAATATCGCCACCTTTAATATTTGACCGCGGGGAGTATAGCATACTCAGATGATGCCGGGCAAACTCGTCAACGCCATCGGTAGATGGCCATATTTTCCCCGCCCGCTTGAGGTGAGAACTCCGAGTCCGTGGAGTATATCAACTCGCGGCCGCTGACTAAACGTGGATACCATCCCGGGAAAGTCATTAAGTAATCAGCGTAATGTCGATCAAGGAAGGAATCAAGAGCAACTTCACTGCGCATGATAGGTATCACCTCTGGCGTCACCAGGCCGGCAAGGTCGATGATCCCTCGCTTTCCAAAGTAACCGAGGGCTCCGATATCATGAGCTGCGATGGACGAATCTGATTCCGTGTTCTCCGCTATCCAACGGGAAGCTCTTACCATCTCTGTTTCAATGATGGCGACATCAAGAGCATATGCCTGAGAACCCTGCCACCAAAAAGTAACCACGACTGCTCCGAGCGAAATAATCCAAAAGCGATGGATGAAACGTCTTACCCTCGATTCCTCATACTGTGAGTACCAAATCCGGATCCCCTCGAAACCGACAACCAGTAGAATTGGTATTGTTGGGATGGCGTAACGGCCGTGCTGGTAGGTGGCGGGGAGTCGGAAAGCGTAAGCACCTATATAGGCACCTGCCCAGATGATCGGAGCTAGCCGTTCCCATGAACGGGATTTAATCGCCTGGCTAATATAAAACAGAATACCCGGCAGCAGAATGATTAAAGCCCCGGCGGCGATCGCATTAAGTTGATCGAAGTAACGATAGAGGAAGGGTGACTGCTGAAGGACGCTGTACTCCACTTGCTTGGCGTAGAAAGTGCTTGGCCAAACCGAGCCTGCCACGGACCAGTTCAAGGTCAAGTAGATCAGAAATGGTCCAGCTATGCCAACGATAACTCGCAGCAATGCGGCTCCAATTTGCCGTAGATTCCCTTGATGCATGATGAAAATAATCCAGGCTGCCGGAAGGAGAAGAGTCAACGCGTCCGGACGGACCCAGATACCGATGCCAATCAACACCCCCAAGCTAAAGAAGCCAAACACCCCCTTCGCCAATATCCAAAAAAATAGAACGGAGATAAATGCAAGAAGAATGGTCTCCATTCCTGACAACGCTGCCCAAACAAGATGCCACTCTAAAAGAAGTAGTGCTGCCAATCCAATTCCCCACACACTGAAGGAACGATCCCTGGTTCTAACCCAGTCGACAGCTAGCCAGGCGGTCGCAATCAATGCAGTTACACCAAGCCCATAAGTCCACCATTTGTATGGGATCTTTAATACATATCCGAGGGCAATTAGGGCGCTCCACAATGGAGCCGTCGAACCAGCGCTTGCTTGACCCGGAATGAACGACCACTCCCCCATTTCCCCGAGGTTACGGGCATATGTTTGATGAATCCACGCGTCGTCTAGAGGGAAGCCAAGAGAAATTTTTTGCGCGCATATGATAAGGAAAGCCCCAGCGGAGAGAGCCCCCACTGCGATGACAGCAAATAAAAATAACTTTCGTTTAGTGGAACCCTTCACACCCTCACCTTTATTTCGCTCATTGGATTTCGAAAATCAGCACCGGCTCGTTATTGTGATCAAAGAACCTCACCCGCTCCTTCATCCATGGCACCTTTATCTGGCCATGGTAAAGATCCGCCAGTCCTTCTGGGTGATTTACATCAAGTATGACCCACTCGACTGCGAAACGATCCACTACCTGATGTAATTCAGCTTCCCCACCATTCGGTATTACGACCGAACCCCGCAAAGATGAAAGATAGAAACCCGGCGGATTGTTGATGGCCACGATGCTGTCGTCAGAATCGAAGTTATTCAATGTTGCTGCTGCTGCATCATAGGTTCGCTTCGGTCCCATCCAGAGAAGAGTATTCGTTTGAATTCCTATCACCTTCGTTACAAAGAGACCTACAGTGAGCATGGCCGCCATTGCAAATACCGTGACCGCAAACACCCGCTGCGCCTGCGCTTCATCCCAGCGACGGAGATGGCTCAGCCACTGAATAGCTCGATGAAGCCCGGCAGGAACGAGTACCCACAGCAGCGGCATCAACGCCGCGCTGGAATGGAAGAGTCCTCCAAGAGACCCGGCAAAAGGGAAAACGAAGCTCATCGTGAGGAATAAAACCACGAGATAGATCGCAGCCAGGCGGGTTTCAAACGCCTGCCACAATTCACGGAAACCAAGGATCATAAATGGAGCCAGTATGACCAAGCCATTTTCGCCAATGAGCCGTTGTAGGTTTATCCAAAGTGCAGCGAACCTCACCTGCAGAATTGCGGATAAACCTTGTGAGATGAAGTGCTGGAGGGTCAAAATGCTGCTAGGGTAGCTGAACAGTTCTGGATACGATCTCAACCACAGTGTCTTTGCTCCTGTCGAGGAGAGAAGTGATCCCACGATCAGATAATTTCGCAAAAACCACGGGGCCATAACTAGGAAGTAACCGGAGACCATCAATGCGAAGCGCTGAAGTTTCCTCTCACTTGAATAAGAGACGGCAGCAAGCGCAGGCAGGAAAAGGAGAAGCCCATCGGCGCGGGCGAGATGCGCCAGACCGATCATCATTCCTGAGACGAGCCAAGCACCGTTCCTTCCGCTACGTAAACCTTTCCCGGTAAAGTAGAAAAAAACGGCTCCAATTAGAGCGTAGACAATAAAAACATCCGTGGTCAGAAAGTATGGAAAGTAAAACCCTGGGACGAGAGCCAGCAAGCCCGAATACCATGCCCAGCTTCGATTGCCATGAACCTGGAGAGCAAGTGCAGCAGTGACCAAAGGAAGCGACGCACTCATCATGATGAATGGAATCTGCGCCACTCTAAATGCCTGCCCTAAGAAAGCCATCGGCAAAGCTGCGATAAGCGATGTGAGTGGCAGCCAATAAAGATGTGACGGATGCGGTAATCCAGTCGGATCATCCAGATAATTCCAGAGAAATGGTTCGATGAACCCATGGCCTCGTGATAATTCTTGACCCGTAGCAAAATAGTAATCTGCATCCATGTAGCCAGGGCTTTGAATCCAAATGGCCCCAAGCCCTGCCACAAAAAGTCCAAGAACAAATAGCGATATCCAACGCCAGGTCCGCATCTTGAGAACTACCTCGTTAATCTCTATTAGCTTTAAAAGGTGTCCCTATCCAAAAGATCAATCTAGGTTTACATTTTCTCTGCTTTCAAACCTGTAAAGGGATAAATCATCCCAGGCGGTTTGTTCAACCAGGCTATAGTGTTCTTCCAGCCATGAAAGGTGGGGATGTTTTTTCGCTCCAAGCGCATCATAATCGTCGAGCTCGCGCCCGAACATCACGAAAAATACCTGCCGCGCGTCCCCAACCGCGTGGATCGCATCCGGTTGGGCAATAAGACCCAGTACTTCTTGTGTCGGCAACGCGAGGGTATCGCTCCCTGATCCAGGTGGATCGGCAATATAAGTATGCGGAAGCGACTCATCATAGTAATAAGCTGGGAGCATTGTGATTTTATTCGAGTGCAAGACAACCCCTCCCTCTTCTATCTCGGAGTTGATGTAATCATTCACATTTTCAAATGGAGCATAAGGAAATCCCCGATAGGCTACACGAGAGAATAACCCAATCGCAAAAGCTAAAGCTAAACAACCGATCATGAGGTACGACTCCACGCGTCGCCCCGCACGGGGTGCAATAACCCACGCGATCCAGAGTAGAAAGATGACGCCGGAGGGCACTAAGCCCCGCACGACAAACAGGGGCCGAATCTGCGAGACAAGAAAAAGAAGAAGAACTGGGGCAGCGCTTAAATAAATCAACCAAATTACCCGCTCTGCGCGAGGATCCCCCTCTCGAACCGCCCGGAATGTAATTACTCCCGCAAGAACAATCACAAGCAATGCACAAAAAAGAGTGACCGGAAGCCAACTTACATTGATAGGGAGACCAGAAATAAAGGACAGGACTGTTTGAACCAGGTCCACCAGCGTAGGCTTCGTAATCCAGTAAGCACGTTCGACTTTCGCAACTTGTGCAGGAAGCTGAAGTCCCCAGGGTAAATACAAAACAATCGCGATAAGCGCCGAGAGTAATGCGGGTCGAAATAATCTCACCTTGCGGAAATACAGCGGGGATAACCAGAGAGGGATGAGATAGAAGACTGCCAGGACATGCGTATACATCGCTAGAGCCGCAAAGATGCCAAAGGCGACCCATGGGAAATACTTGCCCCCTTGGATGCCCCTCCAAACGCACAGAGTGGCGAAAACGATCCATAGACTGAGAAGGCCGTACATACGCGCTTCCTGTCCGTAATGCACCTGGAAAGGCGCGAAGGAAAATAATAACCCTGCCAATACAGCCTGCTTCAATCCAAACATCTCTTGCATCAGATACCATAGCAAGATGAGCAATGCGAGGTGAATTAGAACCGATAGGAAACGAACGAAGATGACTTTCTGGCCAAAAAGCAGCATCCAAGCCCAGAGAAGCGTGTAATAGAGCAACGGGTGCACATCCGCGGCTGTTCCGTCTACGAGCCCCAGAGTTCCCTGCAGCATTGCCTTCGGGCCTGTGCGCGAAAATAGAATAGAGAATGCCTCGTCATACCACAGAGAGCGTGAAGCTAAGGATGGAATTCGGATGGCGAGGACAAGCGCGAGAAGCGCGAGTAATAATATTTTCGTATTTTTCTGCAAAAATACTGTCAAAGTTCCTCGCTTTTCTCTCTGAGCATAAGCACCCGTTCCATAAATTCAGTCCTCCCACATTGGTAGACGAGTTGAACTTATGACCCACCAACGCGACCAGAGCAGCCCGAGCAGGGTTAGGATCGGTAGAGGCAGATACATCACAGCGTGTTCAACGTTCCCCTGCACGGTTACCAAGAATAACATCCACAACCCGACTAACAACCCCAAGAGTGTCAGCAAGGACGCGATCAATCCGCCTTTGCCCCAACGATCTTCCCAGGTCTTGAAAATTATCAACAAAGCAGGCAGCATGACGACAAAATTCGTCGTAGCAGTCCGAAAAGCGATGAGGTTCGTGATCACAATTGTCAGCGCGGCCGCCCATTGGAACCATGGATCATCCTTGCCGGCTGCCATAATCCATTCCCATAATAAATAAAGAGATAGCAACCCGGTGAGGATCAGGTTAGCGATCCCGCCTCCTCCTGGTAGGAAGCTTGTTAGAATCGAGATCGGTGACCCCAGATCGGTGTAACTGGGATACGAAAGCAATTGACCCAACCACCCCAACGGCCAACTCGGTAAGGCAATGAGAGAGCCGGCGATAAGAACCGTTATCACCCCAAGGAACCACCCCACGATCTTTAATCTTCGAGCGCGGAGAGACCAAATGAGGACGAAGGGGATAATTAGAAAAGACATCTGCGGCTTGGCAATCGTCAATGCCAGGACAATGCCGGCAGCCTCATCCATCTCCCTTTGAATAGCGAGAAGAGCGATCGCGATTAAGACTGCTTCTATCACCGCAAATTGACCTATGATCACCGCCCGCGCGCCGTGATACCAGAGAATAGAAAACAGGATGATGGCAGCCTGCACCAATCGATTCGGCGACCAGCGCGCCAAACGAAGACCTATGAGGCCTAGGACCACCAGGTATATCTCAAGGAGTGTCATCCAAATTGCGCGTGCTATCGGGAAAGGCAATAATCCGAAGGGTCCAAAAAACAACATAGCCGGAAGCGGGTAAACAAAATGGGCGATATCTTCACCCTTTGAAGGGTCGGCTGGTCGGCCATAAATCATCGTCTGCGCGGCGAGACTAACCTCTTCATCGTATGGATTGACACCTTCAACCAGCCAGTAATGCGCGCCTGTCCATCGGGCGAGGAAATCATTACCCCCGGGAGATTGGCGCACAAAGCTGTAATTGGCGACAAACAAGCCAATAAGAAAACCGAATAGACCAATCAGAAGAGCGATTCTTAGCCAGTTTGGCAGATAGTATTTCAAACTTCACCCCCGGAAACGGCTCGACAAACCATACTCTTCGAGGAACGAAATATTATCGATTCTCTTTCGATAGTTAGTTGTTCCCCATTGTGAGATCCCATAAACATCATCCCTATTGAGGAAAGCTGAGAACGACCGCAAGCTCATCCTCGTAGTCGATTTCCCAGCCTTGCGATTCAAGGCGTATCCTCAGAGGAGCCCAGGGCTCGAGCAACACTATCTCGATATCCCACGTCTCAAAGACTTGTTCCCAGCCTTGTAAGCCTCGCCAGCTAATGAGGTATTCATCCAGAATCTCGTCGTCGAAGAGATCCGTTCGACCGTCTACAAAACTAAGAAAATCGGGATGAAGCTCCCAAATAACATAACCTCCCCAGTTATATGAATTAAAAAGGTTCTTGTTAGGCTTGACAGACCGTAGATATTCAACCGCACGAACCGGGAATTCCTCCTCGATTGCATCCTGGTTCACCTGAGAAGATAACGACAACGAGATCTTCAAGCCCGAAGCTACAACTAATAATAAAAATACAGTAAGGTTCACCCACTTGGCGGCACTTTGCGGAAGCTGCACCGCAGAACCTGAGCCGAGGTGCATATCATCCAGAATTTCATCAAGATGGCGTGTGATAACCGGCGCGGCAACGAGTGCAAATAATGCGATATTCCGGCTAGCGAGAAGAGCAAGCGCTAGAAATACGAGAACAAGGATGATTTCCGTGGGATCACCCCTGCGGCGAGACCTGTATAAAGTTCCGATTAGAAGCAATAACATCAGAAGAAAGGGTAAAACCTGAGCCTGATGAAAATTTGGAGATTGCCATTCCTGAATGTAATCCTGAAGAACCTGAATAGAGACCGTCTTGAAGGGGTAAAGAAGCATCTGTGGTCCGTGCGGATTGATTGAAACCGCTAGAGCGCAAAGAAAACTGACCAAAAGAAGGTTGAATATCTCCCTTTTGTGCTGATCCCACGCGGATCGCCAATCCCCGTCACCTTGAAAAGCTTCGTGGACCAGCTGGACGGTTTCTCCGCAAAGATAAACTCCAAGGATCAAAAAGCCGATCGCGAAACCTCCATGCACATTAACCCAGAGAATCATCGCCAACGGAAGTGACCATAGCAACCACGTTCTTCGCTTCCGAGGAGGATAGAGCACGAATAGGAAATAGCCTGCAAGAACAAAGCTGATGATCTGCGGTCGTGCGGACCAATACACTCCGGAAGCAGACGCAGCGAGCAGGATAACGAAAGCCTTAAGCAGGTCTCGACCCTCGAGCGTGCACCACACGAACGCGAAAGCAGCCACCACCATCAACGCAGTGAATAAATTTAAACCTGCGAAGCTGAAGTTCCGAAAGGCGGCATAGAGAAGAATCTGCGCAAGCCATCCGGGGTAAATCCAAGCAGAGCCCTGACGTGTAAGTGAATAAAGATCCGTTCGCAGGATCGCCCGATTGGCAAGCATCCACTCACCCGCTTTTAGATGCCACCACGTATCGTAGCCAATGGAGGCACGGACAGCCATGGTGAAAATAGCCAGGAAAGTGATACCAAACACCAGGCGTTTGAACGTCATAGGTGTGCCTTCCATCTACTAATGCTGGATGATGAATGCATGATATTTTCCTGTGGAGAACCACCCGATCCAATTTGCAGATGTATAAACATCCACCCCAAATTATCCAGTTTCACCCTTGCATCTCCTGTGCCAATAGCAGAAGAATACTCATCAGCTTCAAACTTACCCAAGCTGCCTTGATAAGGCTGCTTGCTGCAGCTAATTTCCCAACCAGGCTTCGCCGATCTCCTCGGGTCGCACGGGGCGTGAGAGATTATAGAAGATTTGGTAATCCCCGATCATTTCCTCCTCCCACACTACTCCAAGCCTACGGAAACTCGCCCTGATGCTCTCATCAAGGGCTGGATGGAATGTAGTGATGTATGCAACGCGGTCACTTCGTTCCACGAGAACCTGGTATGGTTCATAGCGATCATCCCGAGCGGTGTATCGGAAATCCAGATGGTACGGGAGCCTGGGGATATAGATCAACTCCTCGTCTGACTCAAAGGCAAGCGGATAGGAAACCCAATAGTTAGAATACCCCCTCGTCTCTCCATGTTTGGATAGAAAATCGACAAGCTGCTCATCAAACCTGTGATTAACCCTGGTGACTGCATCAAATTGTGTGGTCATCCCAGGAGGATATTGGGCCGCTGCTTCCAGGTTGCTCCACAAGTTGAACGCTACAACAAATACCAGGATCAACGCACGAAATCGTGCGTTGATCTTGAAAGCCGGCTGGGCGAAGAAGTCTCCTGCGAAAATTGCCAAGGTGAAATAAACAGGAAGAAAATACCGACCTGACGGGTCGGATCCAAATGGAGTAACCACAAACATAAGGATCACCGCACCCATAACACCTGCAACCATCCAGTAAATCGCTCGCCGCGAGCTCTCATCCCGCAACCTGTGAAAAATTTGGATAAACACCAACAACCAGAAGACCAAAGCCAAGGGCACTAGTAAAAGAGCGATGGGTTCGGTCGTCCATGGGGGTCGAAATCCAAGAGTCACAGTAATTCCAAAGAGGAAAATATATTGGATATGTTTGGCTATCGTTGATAGGAACGCCGAGCCTGCATCGACCACAATTGCGGACCCAAAGAGTTCTTGAAATAAAACGCTGACACCATTTTCATAAGCCCAGATGATGAGTGGTAAAGCGCCGATAATTCCCGCAATAAAGATCAACGCTCCTTGAACCCACCATCGACTCCGCCGCGATTTAATCAAGCTGCGTACTACGATAACGGACGTCGGTAGGATGTATGCGATGGTCAACCCAAATGCCCAGAAACCGAGACCGGAAAAGAAACCCCACAACAGGTAGTTCATAGTATTGTCGGGTTGCTCATCAATTTGGACCGCCAGGAGAAGGAGCACTGCTCCAATAAGAAGCGCTTCCCCATACCCGCCAAGAGAGACGGTTGTGTAGAGGGTTAAGTTCACTGTGGGTACGGCTAAGAGCAAACCTGTTACCAGCCCCGCGAGTTGACTCCTAAATATTCGCGCACTCAGATTTACGGCCAGAATAATCGTCCCGAGATAGAGCAGAATTTGGATCGCCCGGATGACGAAGACTTCGCTGCCGAAGATCGTGAAGCCCAGCGCGGCGAGAGTCGCGTCCAGGCTTCCCATGTAGGTTTGTCCATAGAAGAAGACCGGCCAATTCCCTTCCAGGATATGGCGAGCCATCAAGCCAACAATCGCTTCATCTGCGTTAAAGGGGAAAGCCCCTACGCTTAGAAGAGCTACTTTTAAAATGACGGCGAGGAAGAACAGACCAATGAGTATCCATATCAACAATTGGCGCGTTTGATCTGACTTTCCCATCACGGATAGCCTCTGTATAATGCGCGGGTGCGTTTAAATAAATTCTTCAAACCCCAATGTCTCATACCGCTTCTCGCTATTGCACTCCGACTGATACCCGGAGCTCGAACCGTCGATGATGCCTTCATCACCTTCCGCTATGCCCAAAACCTCATCGCCGGGAATGGTCTTGTGTACAACCCGGGCGAATGGGTTTTAGGAACGACGACGCCCCTTTACGCTTTGTTGATTGCCGCCATAGGTTCTATCACAGGTGGCATCCAGGCTCCCTATCCAGAAATCGCAGTAGTAATTAGCGCTATTGCCGATGCGATGAGTTGCTTGATTATCATCCGTTTCTCGACGAACCTTGGATACCGCCGTGCTGGTATAGCTGCTGCATTGATATGGGCCGTTGCTCCGATGTCTGTCACTTTCGCGATTGGCGGCATGGAGACGAGCCTATTCATCCTCCTAATGTTGGGCACATTTTACATGCATTCGACCAACCAGCCAGTCCTCGCTGCCTTTATCGGCTCACTCAGCCTGCTAACCCGCCCTGATGCCCTTCTTTTTCTCCTTCCTCTAGGTCTTGAGCGCGCCTATCGAATATTCCGTTCGCACAATCGTCGCTTGCCACTTGCAGAGATCGCATCCTTCGTCATTCCAGTACTCATATGGTCCATTATTAGTACTATCTACTATGGGGATCCTCTCCCCCGCTCGATGGCGGCAAAAGCGGTTGCCTACTACCTTCCACCTGAAGCCGGAATCGTTCGACTGCTTCAGCATTATGCTACACCGTTCTTTAGCCACCTTGTTTTTGGAGCCTTCTCAATCGCGATTGGAATCATCCTATTTCCGACCCTCTTCATGATTGGCTGGTGGAGAATCATACGGGATAGAACCTGCATATGGCCCCTGGCCATCTACCCGATCCTCTATTTGTTCGTATTTTCAATCGCTAATCCGCTAATTTTTCGATGGTACCTTACACCCCCGCTTCCCATATACTTTCTGGGGATCTTTATCGGCATTGAGGTATTAGGGCGGAATCTTCATTCACCGCTCCCTCTTACCATCTGCGGCATATTAGCGTTCGGCTTCACGCTCCACGGATGGACACTGCATCCGGATCATGGCCTGGATAGACCGGCACCGAAGATGGCCTATATTAAACTTGAAGAAGTTTATAGGCAGGTCGCATCCGATCTTCAGGGACAGATTCGCGAGGAGCAGATCCTCGCCGCTGCGGACATAGGGGTTTTGGGTTACTACACAGGATCTCGCATTCTGGACACTGTCGGCTTAATCTCGCCTGAGAGTGAGGTTTACTACCCGCTTCCCGACGATTTCTATATCACCAACTACGCAATTCCCCCTGATCTCATCCACCAAGAAAAACCAGACTACCTTATATTCTTGGAGGTGTACGGTCGAAATGGCCTGCTTATGGATCCGCAGTTCCTGGACGAATATGATTTATTATTTCGGTACCAGACGGATATTTATGGGTCGGATGGGATGTTAGTCTACGTTCGTGTTAAACGATGAAATTCGAAACCATATGAGGGGGATGTTAAGTCTCAAGTTCTGGTCTAAGGCGATACGACTGGTTAAATATAAGCTGGTGTCACTCCCCGAGAAAGTCAACCAAACGCTCGCGATGGTTCGGATGACGCAGGCGAGTCAGAGCCTGGGCTTCAATTTGTCTTATACGTTCACGCGTAACACCCATCTTTCGACCAACCTCTTCCAAGGTATAACTCCGTCCGTCTAAAAGACCATAGCGTAGCTGTAAAATCCGAACCTCTCGCGGCGGGAGCGTACCTAGAGCTTCGCTGAGGTTCTCCTTAAGCAGATTTTGCGTCGCAATTTCAACAGGAGCAGGAGATTCAACATCCTGAATGAAATCGCCAAGGATTGAATCCGAATCCTCATCCGTCGGCATCTCAAGCGAGAGAGGACGGCGGGACACTTTCATTAAATCTTCCGCTTTTCTAGGCGAAATTTGCAGCGCCTCTGCGAGATCTTCAGATGTGGGTGTGTGTCCCAATTGCTGCGTCAATTGATGAGAAACCCTCAGCATTTTATTTATTTGATCTCCCATATGGACAGGTACACGAATCGTTCTTCCTTGATCGGCAATAGCTCGGGTTACAGCTTGCCGTATCCACCATGTCGCATACGTAGAAAATTTATGCCCTCTGCGGTAATCGAACTTTTTCGCAGCCCGAATTAATCCAATATTCCCCTCCTGGATTAAATCCAAGAACGGCACACCCCGACCGAGATATTTCTTCGCCACGCTAATCACAAGGCGCGAGTTTGCGGTAATGAGGTGCTCGCGAGCGGCCCACCCATCCTCAATCGAGACCTGAAGTTCAGCGCGTTTTTTCTGGGAAAGACTCTCTTGAGCAAGTTTCTCCCGAGCTCGCCAACCCCGCTCGATTCTCTTAGTGATTTCAACTTCTTCTTGAGCGGTAAGTAATGGGACACCACCCACTTCCCGAAGATAAAGACCAACTGAATCGTCCGTATCTACATTACTCAGGACATCCTCATCCGCTTTGTCTTTTACCTGTGCTTCAGGTTTAGCTTCTCGCTCAGTGCCTTCTTCCTCCGCACTCTCATCTACTACATTTATCCCTGCGGCGAGGAGCGCTGAATACATCTCTTCAAGCTGATCTAAATCTTGCTCGGCTTCTGGGAAGGCGCCGAGGATATCATCTAGCGTGATGTAACCACGATCTTTCCCGAGTTCGATCAGCTGGTCGATCGCGGGATTCTCTAGTTCGCTGGCAAGATTCTCATTGGAATCTATGCTCTCCTGGCGCGAGCCATTATTATTTTCGCCTAAGGGCAATTTCATTGATTTTGTACTTCGTTTCTTATTACTCAATCTACGATACTCCGACTCCAGCATACATTCTTCCGCCCCGCCCCGCAATACCCATCAGGTACACTCAATAGCGAGACAGTCGAACTTATATGACCACTAACGTAGGCACTGTCGCTAGTGTGAGACAATCAGTTTTCTTAAATTGTCCAATTTCCAGAAAATTAAGCGCAGACTTGGAAATCTTGGTTTTTCAGCGGGTTCAGGTGCAAGATCAGACGTAGAAAAAGCACCGCTGCCGCGAAATGGAAGGCAACATGTGCTTTTGAAGACCAAAAAATGTGCCGAACCTCCAAAACACTATACATAAAGGGAACACCGAAGTCAATATGCAATTGACTTCAGGTGTCACCCTTCTCTGCCTGAATACTCGAAGTTTGCAGAAGCGGAAATGACAAGCAGGTTGATTTATTGAAAAATCATCTTGACATCACCTAGAGCGCACATTACAATCTCTCGGCTTCCAAACCAACAATTGTAAGCTCCACTCCTCTGATACTTTAACGATGCTCATAGATGTTGGCTGACACGTTTTATGAGAGATGAGCGACAGGGATCTTGGGCGAGCCAAACCGGCTCGTATTTATATTCTGTCGCTAATTGATATTAAATCAAAAGTGAAAATTAAGCACAGTATCATGACCGATTATTAAAAAGGAGACCAAATGAACGAGCTTAATCCGATCGAGCAGACAATGTTATGGGGCGTGATGGCCGTTGCCTTCATCAGCCTTATCTATGCTTACTGGCTATGGAAACAAACAATAGGCAAAGACAAAGGCACGCAAAAAATGCAGGATGTGTGGCTCGCCATTAAAGCGGGAGCGGAAGGCTATCTGCGCAAGCAGCTCCGAACCATTGCATTGGTCGTCGTCGCGCTGACAGTTATTCTCTTCCTGAGCGTTTACGTTATCCCACCCTCACGAGAGGCTGTTGAACGGTTCGGTGATAATGCTGTGATCATCATCGCCGTCGGGCGTACACTCGCTTTTATCCTCGGTGCGGCATTTTCCACGATTGTCGGTCAGTTAGGCATGCGTGTGGCCATTGAAGGTAATATCCGCGTCGCTGCAGAAGCGGTACGCGAAGACTACAATGGAGCTTTGACAGTTGCCTACCGAGCCGGGACCTTCACAGGAATGCTCGTCGACGGCTTGGGTTTGCTTGGCGGAACAGCAATTTTCATGATCTTCGGCCGCGCAGCGCCCGACGCGCTCCTCGGCTTCGGCTTCGGTGGAACCCTCGTAGCGCTCTTCATGCGCATTGGCGGCGGGATCTATACGAAAGCCGCTGACGTCGGCGCAGATCTCGTGGGCAAGGTCGAAGAGGGTCTCCCTGAGGATGACCCCCGCAATGCCGGCGTGATTGCAGATCTCGTCGGCGACAATGTGGGTGACTGCGCCGGAATGGCGGCAGACATCTTCGAATCCTACGAAGTGACAATCGTCTCCACCTTAATCCTCGGACTCGTATTGCTTCACATAACCGGGGATACCTTCTGGATCGTCTTCCCCCTTATCGTGCGCGCGATCGGCGTGATCTCCTCTATCATAGGGACTCTCACAGTCCCCATCTGGGAAAAGTTCCCGATAAAGTTACTTCGCGCGAAGGATGCAGAGGAAGCCATGTTCCGCTCCTACGAGGTTTCCAGCATCAACACGGTGGTGTGGACTTTCGTCTTCGCTATGCTCTATGCGGGTGAGTGGAAGCTGGCATTGCTTAGTTCTATCGGCGTCGGTTTGGCGGTAGTATTCAACCCGCTTTCCTCTTACTTCACTTCCTACCATAAGAAGCCAGTGAAGGAAATCGTCGAGTCAATGAAGACCGGCACGGCAACGACTGTGCTGTCCGGTCTCGCAGTTGGTCTAGAAGCGAGCGTATGGAGTGTATTAGTTATCTGCGTAGCCCTGGCATCAAGCTACTTACTCTATCTAGGAGAAGCGCCGATTTATGCCTTGTACGGCGTAGCCATGGTCGGGATCGGTATGCTCTCGCACACCGGCAACAACGTTGCGATGGATTCGTTTGGACCGATTGCCGACAATGCAAACGGCATTGGTGAAATGGCTGGCGTTGGCGAGAAAGCCTGGAAAATCATGGCTGAGCTCGACGCAGTCGGTAATACCACCAAGGCAATCACAAAACAAATCGCTATTGCCTCAGCCGTCATCGCTGCCACCAGCTTGTTTTTCTCCTACGTAACCGATATCGGCCTCATGCAGGAACGGCTCGGCGTGGAGGTTCTTGATTCGATTCGAATATCGACTCTTGACACCGTAATTGGCTTCTTAATTGGTGGCGCTCTGCCCTTCCTCTTCTCTTCATACAGCATCAAAGCTGTAGCCCGTGGAGCAAACCTGGTTGTCGAGGAAGTGCGACGACAGTTCCGCATCCCCGGCGTTCTTGAAGGAAAGGTTACTCCTGACTACGCCAAGGTGGTCAGTATTACTACAGCCGCCTCTCAGAAAGAACTTCTCAGTCTTACCGTACTCACCGTGGCGACTCCTCTACTTGTGGGTATCCTCTTCAATGTTGAGGCGCTCGGCGCCTTCCTGGCTGGGGTAATCCTCTCCGGACAACTACTGGCTGTATTTATGGCCATATCCGGCGGCGCGCTGGATAACGCCAAGAAGTACGTCGAGGATGGTCATCTCGGCGGCAAAGGCTCACCCGCTCATCGAGCCGGCGTCGAAGGTGATACGGTCGGCGATCCACTAAAGGATACGGCCGGACCCGCGCTGAATCCGATGATCAAGGTCGTCAATCTCATCAGTCTCCTGGCGGCACCTGTAATCGTGCAATACCAGGGAACAATTGGCTCATGGATCGTTGCCGGCATCCTACTCTTGATGACGATCTGGGCCATCCGCAAAAGCTCCACCCCGATGGAGCACCATGAAATCGAAAAGGCTCTTGCAGAGTCATAAACAAAACCGTAACTGAACCGCTTTCCAAAAAGCCCGGCATGATGCCGGGCTTTTTTACTTTCTTGTAAAACACCGCTGTTGTACAATATCGGGCAAACGTTTGATGCTCAACTGTGGTCATAGTATCCATGCAAGTCATTACACTTTGGACTGCGTCTATGATTGAGAGTTTCTCCACATGATGAAGGTTCTCGATTTACGGATTTCGTGAGCGCGGTCGGCATTATCACTATTACCGCCGAATTATGGAGAAAAACCAATCTCATCAATGCAAAATAATCGGCGCCCTCTCTACACTTATGCCTTCTCAGTTCTATTCCTGCTTGTCATCAGCCTTAGCTATGAAAGTCTAAACCCTTATCTCGAGGCTTTTGGACTGGTTTTCTCGATTAGCATGGGATTCGCATTCCTCATATTCCGTGACCGCAGCCGCCCTATCCGCATCCCAAAAGCCCTTGTAGTTATTGGCGCCTATATACTGTACTGCGGCTTACTTATACTACGCTCTCCCCAACCTCTTCCCGGCTTAGAGAAGTGGGCAATCAATATCCTGCTCTTTCTCGCTTTTTTTATCGTAAGCGACTCACTCGAGGCTGGCTGGTCAAATAATACCTGGGAAAACGCCCTGCTAAACCTTGCAGTAGTATTTTCCTTGCTTGAGATTGCCCTTGCAGGAGCATGGTACCTACGATGGGCAAACATCGCAGGGACGATCTTCTCTTTGCCACCTGTGGGTTATCGTTTATTTGGTCTTTTTATTGGACATGCGAATGTATTCTCGGGTTATATCAACCTCCTGCTTCCAATTGTCCTCTTGCGATTAATCCAAAGTCGGAATACTCGACTGCGATTGCTCTGGGGGTTTGTCATTGGCCTCTTTATTCTGGTCCAATACTTCGCATCATCACGAGGTGGTTGGATCAGCGCCATAGCTGGTCTAGGGATTACTATCCTCCTTTTCCGTTGGCCGCGGATTCGAGCATTTCTCTTGCACGGCCGCCGGACAATGGTCCAACGTAGAACCTTAAAAAACCTTACCATTTTCGCCTTGAGTGCTGGATTAATAATTGCTCTTGGCGTAATCTTCATACTACAAGTTCAGGTTTCCCCCGGCCATGCCCCTATCACATCAGCTCGCACTGGAATTTGGTCAGCTGCATTGGAAATCATTTCACAATCGCCAATATTCGGGCATGGTCCTGGCTCTTTCTCTACACTCTTCGCCCAAACTAACCAGCTCCCACCTGGATTTTCCACGAGTCACGCTCACAACGCCCTTCTGCAGGTCACTGCTCAGAGTGGTCTGGTGGGTCTTGGATTGATTATTGCCGCTGTTGTAATACTCGCTGTCACAATCACTTCGATATATCGAAGAGCGGATGCGAAAGAAAGAATCCGATTATCTGCCTACATTGGAGCTGGAGCAGCAGTCGCAATCCATCATCTGTTTGATTATCTCTTTGAGAGTCCTGCCTATACAGCCGCTGTGCTTGTCATCCTTGCACTCACACTTCGTCAGTCGAGAGATCGGGGCAACATCGTCGTTTCCCCCCGCCAGGGAATATTAATTTTCCTTCCCCTACTCCTTCTCGCAGTTGGAGGATGGTCCCTGGCATCTCGAGGTGCATTCACGTATTGGCGTGGAATATCTGCCGCACGGGCAGAAGATTACGAGCTTGCATCTGAAAATCTATGTCGAGCTGCTGATAAGAATCCTGATTTCTCCCTTTACTCTTTTCAATGTGGCCTTGCATTGGCTTACCTTGACGATCAAGTACACGATGTCCACCACCTTCAGGAAGCCATCAGAGCTTATGAGCATGGTCTTTCGATAGATCCTTTTTGGCCTCCCCACCAAGCAAACTATGCCGCCTTGCTCTGGGCAATTGGAGAACAAGAAGATGCGATTCAAGAATTGAACTTTGCGCGTGATTCTGCCCCTCGGCAAAGTATTTTTCATCAGAATGCGGGAATGTGGCTGGAGACTTTGCAGCGTCCCGTGGAAGCACAATCTGCATATCTCAAAGCGCTGGAAAGCGGACCACATTTAGCGAACAGCAAATTCTTCGAACTGTCCTCCATTCGTAAGCAAGCACTTTCAAGTTACATTGAGGAACAGAACTTACAGGCAACAGAAACGCCAATCATAGTAGGTTGGGAATTTCTGCAGGACGGTGATCTTCTCCAGGCTCATGCCGCCTTTACCAACGCATTAGATCAGAATCCCCTGAATGTGGAGGCCTATCGAGGTCTCGCACAAACCTCTCTTCTTATGGGTGAACTTGTGGAAGCGAAAAAGTTAATTGACACGGCGTATTTCGTCGGTGGCAACTCGGCTAGGGTATCCTTCACCGCTGCGGAGATCGCACTTGCTCAAGGAGACCGACAAACTGCTGAAAACATCGTTCTACAGGGCTTCAATCAGATCTTGAATCATTCCAGCTCCTGGTCTTTCTATGGACGCACTTATGGAAGATTTTTTCCTGAACCAGATCTTGTACCTCAACTTTACCGATTAAACCTCAGTGAAAAAGACCTGGTGACGGTATCTATAGTCATTGACTATCTCCGTGAACAAGGCAATTACGAGGAAGCTGCCTTCATCGAGATGAAATTGTCTCAGGAAGGATACATCGACTGAAATCAGGGACGAAGCCGAACAGGTTTATTAACTTATGTATTCTAGAGCACAGATGCGGATAGACCGGCCTATACAAGTTATACTCAGCCTTCTCGTCTACACGTCCATTGCCCGATCATCAACTCCAGCGTATGATTGCCTGAAATGACCCATCAAAAAATTGCTGTAACATTTGTCCCCTCTCCAAACCATTCTTTTCCTGGACACCCGGAAAGTCCCGGCCGTTTTCGGTTTTTCGACCAGCTTCAAAGCAGTCCCATCTCTGACTCGTTGGTCATCATCGATCCTGAACCTCTTACACCTGACAAGCTTGACAGCGTCCACTCGGAGCAATACATCCAGTCGGTAGAGGAAGCTGTAGAACGTGCACCGACCTACCTTGACTACGGCGACACCTATGCTACCCCCTCATCCCTTGGAGCTGCACTCAATGCCGCTGGGGGGACACTCTCAGTTCTAGACCAGATACTTGACGGAACTGCGAATACCGGTTTTGCGCTCGTCCGACCGCCCGGTCACCACGCAACCCAGTCCCAGGCGATGGGATTCTGCCTTTTTAACAACATCGCCATCGCCGCAAGACACGCTCAAATCCGAGGAATTGATCGGGTGATGATTGTCGATTTCGACGTGCACCATGGCAACGGAACTCAAGACATTTTCGAGACCGATCCGAGCGTCTTATATTTCTCCACACATCAATGGGGGATTTATCCAGGCACCGGACACCAAAAGGAAACCGGGCAGGGGGATGGAGAAGGATCGATCATTAATGTCCCCCTCCCCGCTCGCGCTGGAGATCAAGCGTTTGAGCGAGTCTGGGAGGAGATCCTCCCCGCTGCTGCAGAGCGTTTTCTACCGAATATCATCCTAGTCTCAGCGGGATTCGACGCCCATTGGGATGATCCACTTGCCGGTCTTCAATTAACAACGTCGGGCTATCATCGATTAAGCAGCCGCCTGCTTGAATTGGCTGGCCGATTCTGTGAAAACCGAATGCTCTTCGTGCTTGAAGGCGGATATGCACCCGAGACGCTCGCGGATAACATTCAAGCATGTCTTCTTGCGCTGGCGCATAAACCAATAAACGAAGACCGGCTCGGCCCTGCACCTTTTGATGAACCATCTATAAATACACTTGTCGAAGGGATACGTGAAATCCACGAATTTTAACATTTTTAGGAACCCTTTCCTTCTGGCACATTTCTTGTTACAAAGTTAGAATGATTCGGATGGTCTGTGATATGCGAGCTGGATTTTGTGTTCCTTCTTGCGCAATAAGAATAGATAAGGCATACTTTTGGTGAGGTTCTGCAATGGCAGAAATGGATTTACGCGCATATATAAAAGAAATTGACGACCTTATAGAACGAAATCAGTTGGATGAGGCTATCGCACACTGCCGCCACATCCTTCAGACTTATCCGAAACATCTCGGTTCCTACCGCTTGCTGGGGAAAGCCTACCTCGAAGCGAAGCGATTCGGAGATGCCGCAGATATTTTTCAACGCGTTCTCTCTGCAATCCCCAATGATTTTGTCTCTCACATCGGCATGGCCATTGTGCGGGAAGATGAGGGTAATCTCGACTCGGCGATCTGGCATATGGAGCGCGCCTTCGAAACCAA
The DNA here is from genome assembly GCA_965195195.1 of uncultured Anaerolineales bacterium. Classification (GTDB taxonomy): domain Bacteria; phylum Chloroflexota; class Anaerolineae; order Anaerolineales; family E44-bin32; genus E44-bin32. Next base: position 35,836 of record CBDAFF010000083.1, read on the forward strand.
CCCCGCGAATCCTGCAATTCGCCAAGAACTCTCTCGCCTAATAGGTCGTCGAGATGGCCTCGAACCACACAAGATACGCCTTACTCGGGGGGCACTCGCCCGACAATATGCGCAAGGAGAGCTTTACTTGCAGGCAATTGCTGAACTCCGCTCCGCACTCGGCGAAGACCCCGACCGCCCTGATCTCGAAGTCCTACTGGGGAAGATGTACTGGCGAGCGGATCAACACGCGGAAGCAAAGGATGTCTTCAGCCAAATCTTGGAGAAGCTCCCATACTGCCTTGATGCTAATCGCTACATGGCTGCAATACTCCACGAGGAAGATAATGACGCGGATGCCGCAAGATATCATCGGCATTTAGCGGCGCTGGACCCGTACTTCGCATTCCTAGAAAGTACAACCGCCGACCCAAAGACTATTGACGCCAAGGCCGTTCGTATCGAACGGTCGGGTTGGGTCCCTGGCCAACCACTTCCAACTGCCGAGTCTGGCCCACCAGAATGGGTTGAATCCCTTGGTGTAGATCTAAGTGAAGCGGCGCCTACTCCCCTTGAAGCCGATGATGCTCCCCCCTGGATGGCAGAGATCGATCAAGCTACAACCCCCGGGAGCACTCCTCCTGCAGTATCAGCAGATGCCCTCCAACCCGCTGCAGAAGACGAAATACCTGAGTGGATGGAGGAAGCAGGATGGGTTCCATCCAGCGGCGAGGTTGAAGAAGCTCCTATTTCCTTCTCGGATGCTGAACTCGAATCAATCGACGCTGGGGATACTAAAGAGGAAACTGGTGAACTCGCCCCCGCGGACATCCCTGGTTGGGTCCAAGAAATCGCCCCTGAGATTCCCGACGCTTCATCTGAAACCGACGAACCGGCAGCGGCCCCAGTGGGCAAAGCAGAATTTATGCCCGAATGGCTCTCGGATATCGCCTCTGACGCGGAGCAGATTACACCTGACCCGATGCCTTCATCTACGGATGAGCCACTAGAAGAAGCTAAACCCGTTTTGAGCGCGGATCCGTCAAGCGTTGAGGGAAGTGCCGAGAAAGATCTACTTGCGGAGGATGATGCTCCTGAGGTACCCACGTGGATTGATCCACAAGCGCCAGGCGCAACATCTACCATCATCACCTGGCTCGACGACCGCCCGAGTAAGGATGCAGAACCTGAGAAAGCAGAACTCCCTACAGAAGCAGTAGAAGAAGCCATTGAAGACGCCCTTGCGGATGCGGAAGTCCCTTCTTGGCTGGACGAGATCGCAGAAGGGGATGAAGTCCCTGAATTCGAAACCGAAGCCCCTGAACCAGAACTCGAAAGCCCATCATGGCTTGCCGGTCTAGCAGAAGCAGCATCACAACAAGACCTTGAGCCCGAGCCAGCTGTCGGTGCTGAAACTCCGGAAAAGCTAGATGAAGAAGCTGCGCCTGAGTGGCTTGAAGGGATCAGTGAACTGGAAGAGGAGCCTGCCCCCGTACCCGCCAGCGATGATGCGCCAGATTGGCTGCAAGGCATCGCTGAACCCGAGTCAGTCGATGCGGCCAGGAGTCCGGCAGAAGATCCCGAAACTGGACCTCCTGATTGGGCCTCTGAGGTCGAGAAAGCGGCTGAGGAGCCGGCTGCTGAAGCAGCACAACCACAGGATGATGTCCCAGACTGGTTGACGGGCATCGCCGATTCGGTAGTTGAGAGGACTGTTGACGAGGATTTTCTAGCGGAAGCAGATCCAGAGCCTACAGAGAGAGCTGCGGCAGTGCCTGGAGAGGCACCTGGCTGGTTGCATGAGTTTGCCGACTCAGCTGAGGAAATCCCAGATCCTGTGAGTAAGGTTGACGAACCTGAGATTGACGTACAATCTCTCCAGCAACTTGAGGAGGAGATTAGTGCTCAAGCAGGTGAGGCATCTCCACCGGATACCCTAGGCGTTAGCGATGAAGTTGACGATGATGAAGTCTTCCGCTGGCTGGAGGATCTTGCTGAGACTCAAGAAGCTGAGGAAAGCAAACCTCTAACCCCACCTACGGAGAGACCAGTTGAAGCGACCCGGGAACCCTCTCCGACGATCAGCGAAGCGATTCCTCCTGAAGAAGCTGGTGAGAGTTTGCAATGGCTCGAGGATCTCGCCTCACAGCGAGGTATGGATGTTGATATCGCCGCAACAACTGCCCCTGACGCATCGCCTGCTGAGACGCTTGTCTCGAAGCCTCCCCCGGTTCCAACCGAGGAAATTGACGCTATAAGCGATATTGCTCCAGACGATGAGACCATCATCTCGGCAGTTGCTCAGGAGACTCTTCAAGAAGAGCCCATGCCGGATATACCCGGTTGGCTCGATGAAGCAACGTCTGCCGCAGAGGCGGTACCCCCTGAACCGGCAAAAGAAGCTACCCCTCCTGTCATCAAAGAGGAAATTCATCCTCCGGAACCAACTCCCGTCGTGGCTGCACCTGTGGTCGAGCTCCCTCCTGTCCCTGAACCCATCGAGGAGGCCATTTCCCCGCCAGAAGCTGCTCCTCACATCCCGGCCGCGGCCGCTGAGAAAGCCCCTCCGGAAGCCGAGAAGGTAGAACCTGCTGTAGAAGTTGCACCATCGAAATATAAGGAACCTGCTTCGCAATTACTCCAGGGCGCACGCCAGGCCCTCACCGCTGGCGATGCTGGACGAGCCTTATCAGATTATAAGAAGTTGATCGAGAGAAAACAGGATCTCGACACTGTGATCAGCGATTTGGAGCACGCGTTGGAGCGCTACCCGAACCTGCCGACGATGTGGCAAGTTTTGGGAGATGCATACATGAAGTCAGATCAACTCCAAGAAGCGATCAACGCATATCAACGAGGTATGGAGGTCGCTTGATCGCTTCCATCTCTCGACTATTCAAACTAAACTCGGGGTCTCCCCGAGTTTATATTTTATGGAGGTAACACCTTGGAGCAAACTCTTGTCCTAATAAAACCGGATGGCGTTCAACGTGGTCTCATCGGTGAGGTCATTCACCGCTTAGAGAACCGTGGTCTCCGACTGGTCGGTGCGAACTTTCAGCAAATCTCGAAAGATTTCGCAGAACTTCATTACGCAGTGCATAAAGGCAAACCCTTTTACGATGGATTAATTGACTACATCACCTCTGGGCCCGTGATGGCGATGGTCTGGGAGGGTCCCAAAGCGATCTTAGCGGTTCGGCAAACAATGGGGGCTACAAAACCTACTGAAGCCGCCCCAGGCTCGCTCAGGCACGATTTTGCCCTTGAAGTGGGAAGAAACCTTACCCACGCATCCGACTCATCTGAGACAGCTCGAGCAGAGATCGAACTTTGGTTTAGGGCTGATGATCTGGTCAAGTGGGATCGTGATATGGACCGCTGGGTATTCGAAGCCTGACAATACCCTCACTTCACACCCAAACTTCAGTATGGAGTTAGCCTTGAGCCGGCTCGTCGCCCTGACAGTTGCGAGGGCATCAGCTACGAGCGGAGCCCCTACCTTCGCGGCGTCGAAGGTCTCTTAGGTATATCGAACGGATTATCTCTCTGCTCTAAGTCCCCTCCATCGAGAACAACACAGAAGAAACGCCGAATAGATCTATCGGTGTAAAGCGACAATTGGATTACAGGATTAGTGGGTGGATCAATAGAGCTTTTTAGAAGAGCCTATTGCATATGAAGGAGCACTCTTCCTTCTTTCCATAAATCCTCGAGAGCGTAGTATTCCCGCACAGCGGGAGAGAAGATATGGATGACTAAATCTCCATAATCGATCAGGGTCCAACCTACACCCGTCTTACCCTCGACACTCTGTGCCTGGATAGAATGGCTTTTCTTGAGAGACACCTGTACCTCGTCGGAGAGTGCACGGAGCATCCTTTCACTCGTCCCGGAGCAAATTACGAAATAATCGGTAAAAGAACAGACGCCGATAAGATCGAGAAGGAGGATGTTCTCACCCTTCTTCTTGTCGAGTGTATCCACGATGATGTGAGCAAGTTCTAATGCGTTCTCTATCGCCGCCTCCTAGGAGTTCAATTTTACAGGATTCCCTCTAACGCCAGTTCTACTGCTTCTTCAGGTGTTTCTACGATTTGAATTGGCGTTCGACTCCCATCTGCAGAAAGCGGGTCCCACGTCCTCAAACCCACTACCTGCTTCCCCATCTTAAGCGCGAATGCAATCTCTGAGAGGGTACCAAACTTGCCGCCAATGGCGATCACAGCCCTCCCTGCCCGGGCGACGATCACGTTTCGCCCCTCCCCAAGCCCTGTTGGAATAGCGATTGATAAATACCGATTCCCCTCATCCAAAGTCAATCCCGGGAGTATTCCTATCGTGATCCCTCCAGCTTCATGGGCTCCACGGCATACAGCTTCCATTACACCCCCTCGCCCGCCGCAAATTACAGTAATGTCGTTAGAGGCAAGCAGTCTGCCCACACTCTCGGCCGCTTGGGCTTCCCATTCAGAGCATTCACCAGGTCCGATAACACTGATAACTGTTTTCCCTGTCATCCGTCGCCTTTATTCCCTAAAGTATACTCGCCCAGTGTGCAATACTCGGCTCCTGTGGGTTTTAAGATACTTTCTATGAGGTGGATATCTCTTACCTCGAACTGCCCGATCTGCCCCACAACGAAGTCCTTAACTGCATCCTGGAGTTGGGTCAAATCGGATATTGAACAATTACGCCTTAACCGCCCCAGAGTGAGGTGTGGGTGAAATGGCCTTCCCTCTTTCTCAAATCCTAAGGGAACTATTCTCTCGTCGATTGAGGATTGTACCTGCGCGAGCGTGCCCTGATCCTCGGTGATTCCAATCCATAAAACTCTTGGTCTACGGCGATTAGGAAAACAACCGAACCCGCCAACGCTCAATGTGCAGATAGGATGCTTTTCGATCTCTCGTTCAAGGATCTGACGAATCTCTCCGAGGTTGCTGCTGGAGATCTCGCCAAGGAATTTGAGCGTTAGATGGATCCCTTCGGACCGCACCCAGCGCACGGATTCGCCACGAATGAGAGCTCGCAGTCGCTCGATCTCCATCTTGAGATTCTGCTTGATCTCCGCAGGGATATTCACCGCAACAAACGTCCGCATCATACGCATGTTTTACCTGAAACTCACCGCCCCGTCAAAGTCTGATTTATACAAACAGTACCGGTTACTGTGGAATTTTGCTGTGCGATCCCTTCTTTGATGTGTGGCTATACGCAATTTCCCTGTGTATAGAACAAACGCCCATTCTGTCGATAAATGGGTTCTCCTATTGATCCAATCCCATTCAATAGGTAGAATTGCGTTATGGTGCTCAAGCTCAAGAGGAGGGATTTCATGAAGCTGGCAGGTCTCGCTGCCGGCGTTTCCGTTATTAAACCCCCTCCTCCAACTCCGTTTATGAAACCTTACGGCCTCGGACGAGTCGCGGATACCTGGATTGGTCTTTATAAAGAACCGAGCTTCAGCGCCCCTCTGCTGACAACCATCCACCGAGATACCCTGCTAACTTTGCTGAAACGCGAAGTCTCCGATGAAGGTCCGCTCCACAATCCGCTTTGGTATCGGGTTCCCGACGGTTATGTTCATTCAGGGAAAATCCAGCAGGTAAAATGGAATACGCAGGCACCCTGGACAAAGATCCCCGAGACAGGCGCCCTATTTGAAGTCGCCGTCCCATACACACGCAGTTACCGCGAGGCTGATCCGCAATCAGATCCACTTTATCGCCTCTATTATCAATCGATTGCATGGGTTGAGGCACTTGTTGAAGGTACGGATGGTCGTCTCTGGTATCAATTACTTGACGACCTGCTCAAAATCAACTATTTCGTACGCGCTGAACACCTGCGCCGAATTCAACCAGAAGAGCTCAAGCCACTATCCCCCGAAGTGCCTGTAGGTGCTAAACGGATAGACATCTCCCTCGCTCATCAGGAGTTAATGGCTTACGAGAATGATCGGCTGGTATTGCGAACAAGGATCGCAAGCGGCACCCCGAGTTCCCGTCCCCGTCCCAATGGAATCCCGACGGCGACACCACGGGGACAGTTTTACATCACCCAGAAGATGCCTCTCCGCCATATGGGGGACGGCCATATCACTGCAAATCTCGAGGCTTATGAACTTCCGGGCGTACCCTGGGTATCCTACTTCACCAACACAGGTGTAGCCTTCCACGGCACATATTGGCACTGCGATTACGGACGACCTCAGAGTCATGGCTGTATTAACATGCGACCTGAGGAAGCGAAATGGCTCTTCCGTTGGTCCACGCCGATCATCGAAGCGGATGTCATCTTAGCAACGGGGCATGGGACACCCGTGTATATCTATTAACCAAGTGTATTTCCAACAGAAAGGAAGTCTTACCAGAGAGGAACGTATTGACGAAGGTTTCCTGTAATACGGTTATCGCTTTCCATTCTCCCCCTTCACACGGTCGAACAGATCCCCAAGCTTTCCCGTCTCACCATACCCACTTGCGCCATGACTGATCGCGGCTTGCCCTTCTTCATCCGTGAGCGCATCCGCGATGACATAGATCTCCATCTCCATCTCCGCCGGTATTTGCCGCAGCTGCTTAATCAACCAATAATCTCGCTCCTGAGCAAGCCGCGCATTAGTTAGCACCAGCCCAACCCGTACGCGTTCAGCTAGAGCAACCGCCTCCCCCACTGAGCGCGCTTCAACAACGGGATACCCAAAAGCCTGGATGCGGAGGATCATGTTCTCCCGCAGAACATCATCCGGTTCGACGATGAGCACTCTCGAGGCCGGATGAATGCCGCCGTTCAGCGCAGTATGAATTGTTGCCAGGAGAGCACCCGTGCCCTCTGCCCGGAAAAGAAAACTCGCCGTCCCCATCTGAACCTCACCTTCGGGTCCGGGATACGTGGTAAGAAACAGGACAGGGATCTCTTGAGTACGGCGGTCCCCTTTCAACAGCAAGGCCAGATCGAATGCCGAAGGAGTCCGCACACTAAGATCAAGGATGATCAGATCGGGTGTCTCAGCCAGCGCCAACGCGTTCACATCATTTGCACTAGAGGACACAATGACACGATACCCTGCCTCCACAAGATCATTCGCTAAGAGATCGCGCAAGCCTGGATCTTCGACGAAAACAAGAAGAGTGTTTACTGTCTGTGAGCCTTCCGGAATGTGCGTTTCAACCGCCCGGCGAATTTCGGAGATATCAGCCAGGGGCTCGATCGCTGCTCTGAGCGGCATCGCAATCCATAGTCGGATGTCCGAGCTGCTCGTAGTCTCTTGCCAAAGATGACCATGGAATCCTTCGATTGCAGCTCTGCTTTCCTCGATCTTGATTTCTACATGCTCAAGGACAGAAGAGTCGCCTCTTTCTCCAGATTCAGCGAAAGGAGCTTCAATATCTGAGATGGAGAGCAGCATCCATGGTCCGCTATGCAGCGTCTCGCCGGTCACTTCAGTCTGTGAGAGATGATCGAGTGAGGGACTGTCGCCAGGAGCAATCTGTGCCCGTACGCGCACTTCCGTACGCACAGTTCCCGCGATTACTTGTGAGAGTAAATCACCTAATGCGTGGACCAGGATAGTTTCGTCAGCAATTATTGCCGGTAAGTGCGCCGGGAATTCCGCAATTACTGACACCGGTCTATCCCCGGCGGTCTCCGAAATCGAAGCTATCGCTTTTTCAATTGTTTTTTGTATATACACCCAATCGGACATATCTAAACCCAGCTCTTGTCAAGAGCGTTGTATTTTTCACTAGCTGAATCACCATTCTACTCTACTTGATAATCCAACCAATGCACCTTGCAAAACAATAACAAATTGGACACTGACGCCACTGCATTGTAGAATCCATTTCATGGAAGCTCAAGTAGCGGTAGTAAAAGTCGGCAAATACGCAACCTCCGAAAGCGGTGACACACTTGAAATGACCGAAAGACCTGGCGGAGGATTATCCTTTGTTCTGGTTGACGGCCAACGCTCCGGTAAATCTGCAAAGCTGATCGCAAACGTTGTCGCCCGGAAAGCAATCAGCCTTCTCGCAGAGGGCGTGCGTGATGGCGCCGCTGCACGCGCCGCCTCAGATTACCTGCATACATACCGCTCCGGGAAGGTCATGGCTACATTGAATATCCTCTCCATCGATTTATCAAGCCAAACGATGGTAATCACACGAAACAATCATGCACCGGCAATTCTTATCGAGGACGAACAAATCCGGGTTCTCGATGAGGATGTCGATCCAGTCGGAGTCCGGCGGGGAATCCGCCCTTCGATCACAGAAATTCCACTCCAAATCGGTCTTACAGCGATTATCTTCACCGATGGTTTAATTCATGCCGGGTCGCGCTCAGGTACCGCCTTCGACGTTCTCGCGTTTGTACAAACACTCTATGAGCAAGGCCCGCCAAATCCGAGAGAATGGGCGGATCGCCTGCTCGAGCGTGCAGTCGAACTCGACCAGGGACGTCCGGCAGACGATATCAGCGTTCTCATCGCCGCGGCGCTGCCCCGAGAAGGTGATGGTGAGACTCGTCGGCTGCTGGCGCGGATGCCACTCTGAGATAGATTATTTAGATTCGTCCCCTTAGAAAGCACGGTAAATAATCAGAATGAGGATCGCGATTGTGGGCCCCTGCGGATCTGGTAAAACCGTCCTGGTCAACGGACTGAAGCAGCACGATTATCATGCCCGTCAGATCGCACAGGAGCACTCCTTCGTACGAGATATGTGGCAGGTGCTGACGAAACCGGATATCTTAATCTACCTGGACGCGAGCTATGAAACGTGCACAGAGCGGAAGGCGCTAAACTGGAAGCAGCATGAATATACAGAGCAACTCCGTCGATTGGCGCACGCTCGAGAGCACTGCGATATCTATGTCTCAACGGATGACCTGTCACCCGAGCAAGTCTTGAAAGAGATCTTGGTCCAGCTTCAAGGGATTTCAAGCTAAGGCTGGTCTAATTTCCCCGCCACAGACCTTCCTGGCTGTCATTTCGAGTGAACCGTGCAACCGTAAGGGAATGATAGTGTGCCGCCACCTGTCATGCTGAACCCATTCGGCTTCGCTCCCCGCTCCCTCCGGTCGGGGACTTCGCCCCACAAACTGAATGGGACTTCGCAGGCTAAACTCCGTGGAGCATCTCGTTCTTCGACATTATGGGTACTTCCCGCCGAGAACGAGCTTCTTCGCTTCCTGCGGTCGCTCAGAATGACAATGAAGGAAGGGTTCTGCAATACCAAATGTCATTTCGAGCGATGCGAGAAATCCCTATGATGTTACTCAGAATGGTCCCTTCCTTGAAACACAGCGGAATAGAATGAATACGAAAAAGGCCAGACATCTGCTGTCTGGCCTGATATTTCACCCTCGATTTTCGAGCCGGTTGCCGTTCGCCTCTCTTATCTCGGCCGTGGAGAGCGCTTCACTTTCCCCCACCAGGAGAGGATAAATGGGGTCACGAGCATCGCTACAGGGATCAGGAAGGCGATGGCTGCTTCGATGGTTCCATCGGATTGCGTTGATGCCATTGCCCAAGATGAGAAGGGAGCCCCCAAGGCAGTAGGTCCATTAATCTCTGCAGGGCCGGTGGCAGTTGTGCCGTTCGTCGATGTGATCGTCGCCGTGAAAGTACAAGCTACTCCCGAAGGACCCGCTTGAACGTCTGCAGTGGTGAGAAGACCATCTCCCGCATCCATCGAACCTGATGTAATGATGGGATTTGGTGTCAAGAGTGTGCAATCACCGGTTACTGCTCCGCTTATCACTATTCCATAAGCGGTTCCCGGTCCACTATTGCCAAAGAGCAAGTCAAAAGTGAAAACTTCATTTGGATTCAAAGTTACAGCAGAAGGCGAAACGCTGATAAACATTTGTGGATCAGGAACTGGATTGACTACGATCGTCACACTCGCCGAGGAACATACAGGACTTGGATCACAGATTTCATAGGTGAACGTGTCCGTTCCGTTGTAATTGTTGTTTGGCATGTAGGTAAAGGAACCATCACTTCCGAACGCTAATGTTCCATTGCTGACATTCGAAACCAACGTGGGTGAAAACGGATCCCCATCCACATCGTAGTCGTTCGTCAGCACACCTGGAGCGGTAATAACTAATGGGGTTAGGGTGTCTTCATCGACGTTATAAGGTCCATCATCTATTGCCACCGGCGGGTCGTTCACCGCATTCACCGTGATCGTCACAGTAGCCGCTGGGCTCGTATCCGAAGTCTCATCAGGCGCCAACGCACCACTATCCGTGATCTCATATTGGAAGGTCGTCGTTCCGTTGTAATCCGGCGCTGGCACAAAGCTAAAGGAGCCATCATCATTCAGGTTGACTGTCCCCTCTGATGGCGGTGGCGTTGCCACCACCGATAGCGTAAGCAGTATGTCACCTAGGCCCGTGTCGTTGCTCAGCATACCCGGCGCTGATACGTTCAGCGTCACGTCCTCATCCGTGCTGTATCCAGGATCGGCGTTCGCCACCGGTACGTCGTTCACTGGCGTTACTGCCAAGTCTACTATTGCCGTATCGCACAGCGTTGGCGAAGGTACTCCAGGATCACATATTTCATACTCAAAGCTGTCCGGTCCTCGGTAGTCCGCGTTCGGCGTGTAATCGAACGATCCATCTGCATACAGCGTCAGCGTCCCATTGCTCACATCGGTCACCGGCGTGGTATTCACCACCAATGTGTCCCACAATGGCACGGTCACATCATCCGCAGGATCGCTGTCATTTGTTCTCACCCCCGGTGCAACTTCGTTTAGAATCTCATCTTCACTGACACTATAGCTGTCACCCACCGCGTCAGGCGGGTCGTTCACCGAATTCACTGTGATCGTCACCGTGGCCGCTGCACTCGTCTCCGATGTCTCATCAGGCGCTAACGCACCACTGTCCGTGATCGTGTATACAAAGCTGTCCGACCCGTTGTAGTTCGCCGCTGGCGTGTAGCTGAACGATCCATCATTGTTCAGTGTGAACCCGCCCGGCGCAGCATTTGTCGGCCCGCTCACCAAATTCAGTGTCAGCAGAATATCCCCTAGCCCCGTGTCATTACTCAGCACTCCGGGCGCTGATGCGTTAAGCGTCGTGTCCTCATTTGTGCTGTATCCAGGATCGGCGTTCGCCACCGGTACATCGTTCACCGGGTCCACCGTGATCGTCACCGTTACCGCTGCACTTGTCTCCGATGTCTCCCCAGGCAGCGTTCCACTGTCCGTGATCGTGTATACAAAGCTGTCCGTACCACGATAGTCCGCCTCCGGCGTGTAGCTGAACGATCCATCATTGTTCAGTGTGAACCCGCTCGGCGCCGCATTTGTCGGCCCGCTCACCAAATTCAGTGTCAGCAGAATATCGCCCAGGCCCGTGTCATTGCTCAGCACGCCCGGCGCCGATGCGTTCAGCGTTACGTCCTCATCCGTGCTGTATCCAGGATCGGCGTTCGCCACCGGTACATCGTTCACCGGGTCCACCGTGATCGATACCGTCGCCGTGTTCGACGTCGCTCCCTGATTATCATCCACCGTATACGTGAAGCTGTCTAAGCCCCGGTAATCCGCATTCGGCGTGTAATCCACTGTGCCGTCGCTTTTTGCTGTCGCCGTGCCATTAGTCGGACCAGTTATCACCACTACCGACGTAACATCAATCGTCCCATCCACATCCGTGTCACCATCAACCACGTTGATGTTAAAGTCGATGCTGTCCTCATCCAGTGTGGCACTGTCATTATCCGCCACCGGCGGGTCGTTCACCGAGTTCACCGTTATCGTCACCGTCGCTGATCCACTCGTCTCCGATGTCTCCCCAGGCAGCGTTCCACTGTCCGTGATCGTGTAATCAAAGCTGTCCGTCCCGAACCAGTTCGCCGCCGGCGTATAGCTAAAAGATCCATCATTGTTCAGTGTGAACCCGCTCGGCGCCGCATTTGTCGGCCCGCTCACCAAATTCAGTGTCAGCGGAATATCGCCCAGGCCCGTGTCATTGCTCAGCACGCCCGGCGCCGATGCGTTAAGCGTCGTGTCCTCATTTGTGCTGTATCCAGGATCGGCGTTCGCCACCGGTACATCGTTCACCGGGTCCACCGTGATCGATACCGTCGCCGTGTTCGACGTCGCTCCCAGATTATCATCCACCGTATACGTGAAGCTGTCTAAGCCCCGGTAATCCGCATTCGGCGTGTAATCCACTGTGCCGTCGCTTTGTGCCGTCGCCGTACCATTACTCGGCCCAGTGGTCACCACTACCGTCGTATCATCAATCGTCCCATCTACATCCGTGTCACCCGCGGTCACGTCGATGTTGAAGTCGATGCTGTCCTCATCCAGGGTCGCACTGTCATTATCCGCTTCTGGCGGGTCGTTCACGGAATTCACCGTGATCGTCACCGTCGCTGTGTCACAAAGTGATGGCGGTGGCACTCCAGGATCACACACCTCATAAACAAAAGTTTCAATTCCGTTAAAGTTCAGGACTGAATCATAGTAAATGGCGCCCGTGTCATATAAAGTCAGGAAGCCACCCGCATCTGGTGTGCTTATTGGAGTTGTATTAACTGTCAGCGTATCCCAATAATCCGGTGGGACTAAGTCATCCCCATCACTGTCGTTAACACGCAAACCAGGACTCGCAAACTGAAGTGGGGGACCGTCCTCATCAATCGTGTATGAGTCATCGATTGCGATAGGTGCATCCGGAATGGATATGACAGTAATCTCCACATCCGCAATATCACACAAACTCCCTGCATCACACGCCCGATAGCTGAAAGTAACCAGTCCGTTGGTATTTAGTTCGGGTGTGAAGGTGAAAGTGCCATCCAGGTTCAGATTCAATGTTCCACTCGATGGGCCGCTTACTACTTGCGCAGTGAGCACATCCGGAGTCCCATTCCAAAGTAAATCTACATCATTCCCCAAGACGCCCCCAACCGGAGCGTCCGAATTCGGATCGGAAATAACAAGAGTTGTGTCCTCATTAATACTGTAATCGTCATCATAAGCAGTTGGCGCCCCAGTAGGTGTGCTGGTCGGGGTCGGAGTAAAGACATAGACAGGCCTGTAAAAGACCGCAGTCTCGATATTGTCCCCCCAAGTATGAACCTCGTTTATGAGAACCTGTCCAGCGACTGTATTCTGCGCATTCGCCTGAAAGGTGAAACTCGGCAATGTGAAGCCACCTTGCGAAATAATTAACGCCGGACTGAATTGCCAGTAAACCGCAGGGCCTGTAAGGACTCCATCGGGATCAGGACATGGTCCGAAAGTCCCACCTTGATTAGCTGAACCAGGAACATATGTCATATCGGCTGGCAGAAAATCACAAATGAGGGTTACTTCGGCAGGTGGAATACTTCCCCAATTTATCACCATTACTTCAAAATCGACCGTGACCGGTGCGGGTCCAGGTGGGATCTTATAGGGATTGGCAATTTTGACCGGATACACACGCGGCGTCGGCGTCGGCGTATTAGTGGGCGTGGGTGTAATTGTGGGTGTGTCCGTAGTTGTCGGCGTGAAAGTTGGAATCCACGTGTTTGTTGCTGTGGGCGTATTCGTCGGTGTTGGCGTGCTCGTCGGCGTGGAAGTTACCGTGGGGGTGCTCGTCGGCAGAGCCGTTGGAGAAGGCGGGTTTGGCGTACAGTTCCCGAGCAGGAAACAGGAATCTGATGGATCCGAAGCGAGAAATATCCCGCCGCCGTTGTCACCCGCGGCCTCGGCGATGATGAGCGGATTGATGCCGCCAAAGGCGACCGGCGTCCAGATCCCGTAATCTACCGTCAGCCCTGAATGAATCTCCACATCTTCAAGACCACCGGAGTCGAACCACATGGCGGTCTGCCCGCATCCGAAGAGCACAAAGAAGATTAATAACGCCCACAGCAGCCAGAAGAGAGGCTGCCGGCGGTCGCCTTCACTCTCTTTATCAGCTCCCATGAGCGTTCTACGATCGATATCGTCGATCATCGTTCCTTCCTGAGCGGCGGCTCACCACTCGCCGCATCTTTACTCTTCAGATCCTCTTCAACCACGACTTCAGCGGGTTCTGCCACCTTGGTCTCTTCTCCAGTATCCTTCGTTACCGAGCTCTTTGAAATAGTCAATTCGCTCCATTGCGGTGCAAATCCACTGATGCGGACCCCTGGTCCGCCCACTTTTATCTTGAGATCTCTGAATAGATCCCGCAGCGCCTTGATCCTAGTTGAGACAGCCTCACCCACAGGCTGACGAGTAAGCCATTCCAGGCTGCCCTCGATTTCCTTCCATGGGAGATCGAGAATAGGTTGTTCTTCTTGCTTCCCCAATTCTTTAATGACCACAACTTTTCGCTCCACAGTTGTGGTTTTCGGTAAAGGCCGCATGCTGAGTTCGAGAGAAGTGCCATCCAGATCAATTTCCCACTCGGAAGAAGCCCATTCCTCATGCATTGACTCAAGGTATTTATGGATTGGGTGATCTGGATCGGAACGATCCTTCGCCAGCCAGATATCGGCGGTTGGGTTGCTCGTTACCACCCGCCCGCCTGGCTCCACAACCAGCACCCCATCCGGCAGGCTTGCGAGCAGATCCTGCAATTCCCGCCGCCTTCGCTGCAGTTGAACAACTCTATCGGTTACTTCTTCCTCCAGCATGTCGCCCCTCCGCTGCTGGATCTTCGCCAGACGCTCGTTATCCAGAAGCGCCTGCCGGAATTGCAGCGCACGGGCGACGACATTGTCGAAGACGCTGTAATGATCAAAGGGTTTCACGAGGTATGCAAAAGCGCCGTTATTCAATGCCTGTACCGCGTTTTCAAGCGTGGCCCCGGCGGTGACGATGATCACCTGGGTTTGCGGATCGCCTTCTTTCGCCTGCTGCAGCAACTCCAATCCGGTAACCCCGGGCATATAGATATCGCTCACGACCAGGTCAAAGCTTACATTCTCAAGTTTAACGAGCGCTTCACGCCCGTCTAAAGCTTGATGAATCTCAAGGCCCTGTTTCTCCAGTCTGCGGACCATTAATTGCAGCATCGCTGCATCGTCATCAGCGACTAAAACAACTGGGTTAGCCATTCTTCACATCTTTCCTTCTCTACAGCTTTTTCCTAATCCTACAAACGGTTCAAGATATTCACCAAGTCGTCAAGCCAGCTCCCTTTCCCCCTCGGCAATGGGCAAGGAGATCGCGATTGTGCTTCCTACAGTGCCCTGTCCCCTAACCCAGACCTGGCCTCCCATTCGATTAACAATTGCTTTGACCATCTCCAATCCAAAACCCTCGAGCTCTTGCAGGTATTCCGCCCCCTCTAATTCATTTTCTTCCACGGTACCTGGCTTCCGTTTCTGCAAACCATCATCCGTTACTTCAATCCAGACAAGATCTTGATGCCTCTTCCCGGAAACTCTTACGGAACCGCCACGCGAACTTCGAGCGGCTGCACGATTGATGAGGCCCTGAAGCATCCTCTCGAAGACACTTTTCTCTACACGGATTTCAGGAAGATCATCCTCGATCTCGAGGGCCAAGTGTATATCGCGCTCTTTATTCAACTCGTCAAAACGTGTTTGGAGATCTTTGTTCGCAACCTCCGTAACCGCAACCTCGCCCGTCTGGTACCCGATCCCCGCTTCCACACGGACCAAGGAGATTAATTCATCCATCCAATTTTGTATCCTGCCCAGCAACTTAGCGAGCTGATAGACCGTTGCTGATCGATCTTCATCAGAGATTTCCGATGCATCTCCCAACTCGGCTAATCGTGATACAGCTTGTGCTAAAGGCAGACGGATTTTTCCAGCTGCTTCTGTTAACATCCGCATTTTTAATTCATCGAGATTCTTCAGATGCGTAATGTCTCGGCAGATCATGACCCAACCCCGTCCACCATCGCCTCCTTCAACGATCGAAGCCAGACTTACAAGCTGCAGCGCATCATCTGGCCAATTTAACTCGGCAACCGTCGGCTCTGAATCGCCAATCGTCTGCCATCCATCCAGCAAATCCACCAATGCCATCGGCAAGACCTCATGCGCGTTCGAGCCAATTAGATCTGATCTCCCAAACAAGTGCGCTGCGGATGGGTTGGCAACGGAGATCGTACCGGTTTGATCGACGGAGATAATGGCATCACCACTATGAGTCATCAACGCTTGCAGGCGTGAGGCCTCAGCCGTCAGTTGATCGTTCAGGCGATCACGATCGAACAGCAGGTTCCGATGTTGTGCAGCTCGACCTACTGCTAGCGATAGCTCTCCAATCGTCTCCAGCGGCTTAAGCAGGTAATCGAAAGCACCATCTTCCCGCATCGCCGAGACGGCGTTTTCAACCTGACCTGATGCGGTAATGACAATAACCTCAAGCCATGGATCCAATTTTTTCGCCTGGCGCAGTAGATCCAGCCCTGACACTTTTGGCATCATCAAATCGGTCACAAGGACTTCGAAGGATTCTTCCTGCAGACGCGCAAGAGCCTGCTTCCCATCACTCGCTTTTTCGACTTCGAAGCCTTTTCGCTCCAGATGGCCAGCCATCAAGGTGCTATAGGCTTCCTCGTCATCAACGACTAGAACTCGCGACATTCTTCTCAACTTCCATGGGTTGTTCATCTAAGCTGTCAGCTCGTAACGGTAGAGAGACGATGAAGGTTGTTCCGATGCCGACCTCGCTCTCTACGTCGATGCGACCTCTGTGGCGCGAAACGATGCCGTAGCTCACGGAGAGGCCTAAACCCGTTCCCTCTCCCTCGGGTTTCGTGGTAAAGAAAGGATCGAAAATTCTAACGACGTTCTCTTCAGGAATCCCCACCCCGCTATCGCGCATAGTTATAACGAGATTATCATTATCTTCTTTCAACGATACGTCCAGCGTGCCTCCATCATGCATCGCTTGGACGGCATTCGTCACGAGGTTGATAAGCACCTGTTCGATTTGCTGCGGGTCATAAGTCGCCATGACCGAAGTCAGAGGTAGGTCTTGTACAAGCGTGACGTTTCCTTTTCGCACGAGATATTCGGTCAGGCGGAAAACCGACTCCAGCGTAGCGCGCATATCACGAGTCTGCATTTCAGGCGTTGATTGCCGGGCGAACTTGAGCAAGTCGGTGACGATCGTGTTCGCCTTGGATGCACTGTCACGAATGGTCTCAAGGCCATCTACAGCAAACTCATCCAGGTCACCTTCTTCGGACAACTCTTCGGCTAAGCCTTTAATAACTGCCAGCGGGTTCTTGACGTCATGAACAATGCCCGCTGTCAACTGCCCGACGGAAGCGAGCTTCTCAGACTGGATCAGCTGCGCCTGTGTCGCCTGCAGTCGGGCGTTCATCTCCTCCAACTCCTTCGCCCTTTGAATGGCTTCTTTATATAGGCGTGCAGCTTCCTCGGTACGCTCCCGCAATCGCAAAGTCATGATGTCGAATGCATTCGCCAATTCGCCGATCTCATCCCTCCGCACTAACCCACTACTGCGCTCAAGATCCCCCCCCGCGACTGCCTGTGACATTGAGCGCAGTTGGAGGATCGGACGAGCGACGTGCTGCGCGAGCAGATAGCCGAGTACGATTACCGCTCCAGTACCGAGTGTGAAGATTAGGCTGAAGGTATTGCGGTTGGTTGACAGAGCATTGGCGATATACTCGCTGGAGGTCACAACTCCGATGAAACCAGCTTCGGCGTCGCGGATCACTAATGGGGTGTAGAGGACTTCATAATCGCGCCCGTAGAGTTCCATCTCTCGATTTAGGGATGTCAAACCCGCATCTCTGAGCGACTCCCCATCAATCTCGAGGATGCCATAACCTCCTTCCGGTTCCACCAGCGTGGTCGTGACCAATGAACCATCCGGATTCAAGATAAGAATATCGGCGAGAGCCTGCTGTCTTAACTCATCCAGAAGAATACCGATTTTTGTCCCAATCAAGAGTGCCCCGACGAGTTTTTCGTCGGCATCCCTAACCGGTGCAATGGTGAAGATGAACTTCCCCAAGTGAGTATCCAGGATACCCGCAAACTTATCCCCAATCTCATCATACTGTCCAGAGAGAACGTCTTGAACCCATACGAAGGATGAATAATCATCCCCTGTATAGAATTCTGTGCTGCCAGCCTCGGGATCATAGGTTAAGGTGATAATCCCCTTCCCCTGATCATCAATTGCGGCAATCACATTAATATTGTTATTTATTGCCAGCCCCTCAAACGTCGCTTGGAGACTCTCACGGTCCCGTTTCTCAATTGCCTCCGATACGCCTGCCATGTAAGTGAGCAGGCGCAGGTCTTCCAAGTGCTTTTTCTCTTTGCGAACAATTCCATCCGCCGTCACTCGGCTAGCTTCAACCATTTGATTTCCAAAACGCTCTTCAAAAGAACCCGAAACGAGGCGAGTGATAATAAACACGCCAACCATTGCAACGACGAGAGTTAACAAGGCATAGGGAACGATGAGCTTGGCGCGCAGGCTCGAGAAGATGGGGATGCGGGCAATAACGCTCTCAAAGAAGTTGTTCATCCGTTTGAGGACGTCCTTTGGAGCTTTCTCTCTAAACCAGGCTCTAATATCCATAAGCATTCTAACGATCAGATCCGACCCTCGTTCTTACTGCTGTACGGAGTCTCAATTTGGTGCTTCAATGGTGGAATGCTCAAAGCGATGCCTTCGCGACCGGAAAGTTTCTCGCTTCCAGGGAATGGGTTCTCTAAACCAAAATCACGATCAACAGAGGACATAGCACTCACTCCACAGGACCTTGGGCCTCAGCCGCGAGAACATGGAGCCTCTCGCCCTCAGAGCGCTTGGCGAGATACATCGCCTCATCGGCTGCATGGACGAAGTCTTTCGATGTGTCAAATCCTGAGTGCCACTGCACGACTCCCATGCTTACAGAGAGCTTCCCTGACTCAAACTCTACGTTCAATATAGCCTCACGAATGCGTTTCGCGACTGCAGCCGCTTCCTCACGGTCCGCCTCCGGGAGAAGAACAATGAACTCATCACCTCCAAATCGCGTACCCAGGTCAACTTTTCGAATCGAATGCTGGATGGATCGCGCTACAAGCTTCAGCGCTTCATCCCCGGCTGCATGGCCGTAGCTGTCATTGATGGCCTTGAGCTTATCCATATCGATCATGATGATGGACAGCGGCCGGCTGTATCGTTTCGCTCGTTCTAATTCCGTATCTAAGTTATCCTGCAACTTGTGGCGATTGTATAAACCAGTGAGCGAATCAGTCACCGCCAGACGCTGGATTTCCTCGAAGAGGCGCTTGTTTTCCTTCACCAGATACCTGCGTTCAAGCGCACGAGATAAGGCGAGTTCAAAACTGGTCATCGACTCCAGAGGTTTGGTGAGGTAGTCGTATACGCCTGCCCGCAGCGCCTCTACGGCGGTCTCGACGGAGGCGCTTCCCGTGAGAATGAGCGCTTGAACATCCGGATCAATCTTACGCGCAGCATCGATCACTTCCAAGCCGGTATGCTCAGGCATGTATAAATCGAGTACAAGCGCGTCGAATTCACGCTCGTTCACCGCATCCATCGCCTGTTGACCATTCGCTGCCTGGTAGACCTCGAGACCCATGCGGGAGGCGCGGCGAGAGAGGAGCCGCCGATAATCTGGATCATCCTCAGCGATTAATATCGTTCCAACCTGCATGCTGCCTTTCTTTTTATCTTCAGTCAAGACATATCCTCCATGTGGGCTTCTCTAAAACGGAAAACCTAATGCCACATGCGGTACAAGCGTTACTTTTCACCCACATCTTACCTGAATTAGCGGGTAAAAAACCTTGCAACCGACCTACATCTAAACAGCAGCCCTTTGAGAAGGATTCATCATGCAAAAGCTCATATTTCTGCTGAAATTCCTTCTTGTAAATCGTGAACCCGTTTAAACACAAACTAAGCCAACCTCCGTCCCGAAAAAAAACGAGGTTGCCCCCTGCTCCGATAACCATCTACCGGACTGATTTCATACACTGTGTACTATGAGGATTTTATGTCATGTTGAAGTGCAAAGCAAGTATGGTTATACGAAACAAGAACCCCACATCACTGCGGGGTTCTTCAATGGGCTATCTGCTTAATTATTCTCTCGCCTAACCGAAATCTGGTGGTGTACTCGTCACTGTCGGGGTGGGCGTCACCGTCGGCGTGCTTGTAAATGGCGGCGGCGTAAATGTTTTTGTGGGCGTTGGCGTAGCCGTCCAGATAGGTGTCCGCGTTGGCGTTGGCGGTGGCTCCGCCCAGTAGCTACCTACCACCTGACAGGTACCCCACCCCGGGAAATTAAACGTTAAGGTGCCGCGGTAGAAACCGTTGAAGGGCTGTCCATTCAAGTCGAAGTACGTATCCCACCAGCGATCCGCACCCGTCGAGAGAGGGATCGAAGGCGCTGCCGCAGAGACAGGAGAGCTGAACGAAGATCCGCCGTAGGAGGTGCCCTGGAACTTGAAATAGTCGAAGTTCATCGGCGGCGCATAAGTTGTGTTCCATTGCAGAGTTGAGCTCGTCAGGTACGCTGTCTGTGGGTTGTGGTTGATCAGGCGAATGCCGAAGGTATTATTCTTCAACCGGGTGCCGATGTTTTGCAGTAGATTGCAGTTCGGCGTCGGAGTAGGCGTAATCGTTGGCGTGTTCGTTACTGTCGGGGTGTTGGACGGTGTGGGCGTGATCGTCGGTGTGAGCGTAATCGTCGATGTGGGTGTAATCGTCGGCGTGAGCGTCGCCGTTCCCGTCGCCGTAGGAGAGGGCGTCGGTGTAATTGTTGGGAAGGTGATCGGCGCGGCCCCGCTAGATAGATTGCACGCGGGGTCGCTGAACTGGATCGTGAAGCCAAAGTGGCTTGAATTGAGATTCAGCGGCGAAGAGGAAAAGTAGCCCTCAAAGCCGCCGTTGAAATTCATATAGATGTAGGTCGAGTTCGGCCCCAATGCCACTGGTTTCGGCAAGCCTGTATTTGCCGATGTTGAAGAGCTGTAGTCGTTCCCATTATGGACTTTTGATGTATACCAATACATCCAGTCGAGGTATTCATTCCAACCATATTGATTTGAAGCCTGCTCGACTGGATTCCAATTGGCCGTCACACCTACGACCTCCAGCCCTGGATAGCTGGTGTTGTTGATCCATTGGGCGACGCGAGCGTCACTGAAGAAGCGAAACTGGCCAAAGCTCACACCCTCGCAAGAAGGTGTCGGCGTCAAAGTTGGTGTCGGTGTCAACGTTGGTGTCGGTGTCGGTGGGACGCCGATTTCAAACACCACATCAGCCCAATTACTCCAAATCCCTTCATCGTCGAGCGCTCTCGCCAAGAGTTTATGCTGACCCGACTCTATCGGTTGCCCGTTGGGCCATTTAGCACTTACCACAGGGTGACCATTGCAAGGAGCATTACCGCCAAATGCGCAGTAATCCGTTGTGTAATCCACCTCGGTATAGCGCCAAGCCCAGCCAGCACCATCCCACCAGAAGAACTGGAAATCCACTTGCATGATCCCGTCCCCATCAGGTCCAACACCCGCGCATGTCGCCGTGTCGGAGTTATCCGGGTCATACGCCTGTGCATAAGCGGGAATCTTTGAGCCCGGACCGCTGAATATATCACCTGGCGATGGTCGTAGTATGGTAATCAACGGCGGTACCTTGCAGGGTGTCTCCGTCGGCGTCGGTGTGTGCGTTGGGGGAGGGGTCATCGTAGGAGTTGCCGTTGACGTAGGGGTCGCGGTGTTTGTTGGCGTGAACGTCGGTACCGAAATCGTCGCCGGCAAGCCAACAACACGGGCAACTCGGTACTGTTCAACGATGCCTTCGCGCTTAGCAGTAAGCCGGATTTTCGGCATCCATGAGCTTATGATTGGGCTTATGATCGGATGATCGAAATCCAGCGTAACCGAAACCCGATTGCCCGAACCGCCCGCATCTTCAGTCAGCTGACAATCTGCCGATATACTGGCAGATGAATCCGAGGGGAAATAGACAATATCCTTTTTATTCGAACAGACTGTAATCTTTAAATAACCCGGCGCACCGGGAGGTGCAGAGAGGTCCCGCAGAATACCCGCTGATCCAGATAAGGCATTGTCTTTAATCGAAGGGATGCGAGCGCCATCCTCCTCCGTTTTTGAATCGCAGATCCCCCCGGGGTACCCGGCACAATAAGTCTGTTCATATTCACCTGTGACGGCGTAGCGAACACCAAAGCGAGCGCCATTCTCGATCGAGACCCAGGCGTGCAGCAATCGGGCGATCTCGATGATCGCGAAGAGAAGCAGGAGCATGACAGGCAAAATGAGTGTAAACTCGACAAGTGCCTGTCCTTTGAATTTCGAGTGTCCTTTTTCTTTCATAATTTTTTCGCCCCGCACATCCAAGTTAATCAAACAACCCGACATTAATCGTCGTTCGTCACCTGTTCCAAGTTTACACGCGGGAGTCTTAATTCGTCCTTACAACCAACTTACGGCTTCGGTAGCGGGAGATTGGGGAGTCTGTCTAAAGAAAGAAATCCCGGTGGCGATACGGAAAGCATTGTTCAGTCATGGGGAAATATGAGGAGTTGTCATTCTGAGAGACCGCAGGGAGCGAAGATTCTCGTTCCAGGCCAGGAGACCCATCAATTCTAAGAACGAGATGCTTCACTTCGTTCAGCATGACAAGTTCCTGCATGCTGTCATTTCGAGAAGAGAATCAAGCGCTAAGGGCTTACGTCTCCAGGCGGTAGCCGTAGCCCCGGACGGTGACCAGCCGCGTCGGATTCTCCGGGTCTGGTTCGATCTTCCGGCGTAGAAGCCAGATATAGCGTCGCAGCGCGCTGCCGCTCTTAACTCGCATCTCCCCCCAAACATCTGCTATCAGATCATCCTGCGAAACAGCTTCTCCAGAACGACGAGCGAGCGCGGCGAGAAGTCGAAATTCTGTTGGAGTGAGGTCGAGCACTCGATCCTCTATGCACGCCTCGCGTTTTAGCATATCCACTGCAATCACACCAGCGAAGAGGACATCATCCTCGCTGTCCGACTGTGTTCGAGCGAGCACAGCTTGAATGCGGGCAACGAGCTCGGCCATGCTGAATGGCTTAGTGATGTAGTCGTCAACGCCAAGACGGAAGCCGCGCAGCTTGTCTGCTTCCGCGGTCTTGGCCGTGAGTAGAATTACAGGCACATCGGCCAATTCCTTGAGGCGGGCGCAAACCTCCCAGCCGTCCATCCCGGGCATCATGACATCCAGAAGCACAATCGCCGGACGCTCCTTGTAGAATTGGCGCAGCGCCTTCTGCCCACGGTCTGCGATCGAAACCTGGAAACCCTCTTTCTCTAAGTATTCAGAGACAAAGCGTAGCAGAGTTTTATCATCATCGACGACAAGCACTTTATTCGTCATGGCAAACCTCGGTAAATAATCCTTTCACCAACTATGGATTCCCGATTATCGGATTGCTTCCATAGATTGAAAAACTTAAGGCTCTCTCAGTGATCCTCAATCGATGAACCTAACCAGGAAACAAGGAAACCTTCCCCCACTCACTTACTTTATCGGCAGCCAAAATTCAAGGCACGTTCCCGCCATCGCTTTTTCATCCACTCGAATTCCGCCTCCCATAGCTTCCAG
The DNA here is from genome assembly GCA_965195195.1 of uncultured Anaerolineales bacterium. GTDB lineage: Bacteria > Chloroflexota > Anaerolineae > Anaerolineales > E44-bin32 > E44-bin32. The sequence continues at coordinate 59,412 of CBDAFF010000083.1, forward strand.
TAATCGTGACACCATGGGTAAACCCAATCCGTGGCCATAGACCTCACGTGCATCGCTTGCATCTAATCGATGGAACAGCTCGAAGACATGCTCGCGCTGGTCCGCGGGGATTCCCGGACCCGAATCGACAACTGTAATAACAACCCTCTCCGATTCCTCATGAGCTTCGATGATGATGTCACCAGATGGTGCATACTTCACCGCGTTGTCCAGCAAATGGAAGAAGACGCTATCGAGTGCGCGCACATCCGCGATCGCCAGGACCAGGTCCTCCCCGATTTTCGTTTTTACTCGAGATTTGACGGTGCGGGCGGGAAAGCGTGCAATCGTCCTCTCAAGGACCTCGGCAATCGAGAGCGGCGAGAGCGTTAGCTGAAATCTCCCGGCTTCTAATGCCGATAAATCCAGGATAGTCTCAACAAATAGAGAAAGGCGCTCTGTCTCGTCTTGAACGAGCTGCAGAGATTGACTCGACTTCTTCCCAAGTTTTGAACGGTTCTTGAGGACGAGCTCTATCCCACCGCGTATGTTCGTCAGCGGCGCCCTCAGTTCATGTGATACGAGGGCTACGAATTCCGATTTGAGGTTGTCGAGCGTTTTTAACTCCTCATTTAACCTCTCGAGATCTGCGACTGTGTCCTCTAATTCTCGGGTTCTCCCCTCGACCTTCTCCTCCAGTTCAGCGTTCAATCTGGCAAGGTCGTTGCGGGCCTGAGCAATTTGCTCCATAGCATTTCGCAGGTCGGTCTCACGCTCGCGGATCATCGTCAGATCGTAAGCGGTACCCGCCAGCAAGGCACTCTGGCCGCGGGCAGCCTCTATCGGGTTGAGTGAAAGTTGCACCGGAAGCCTCGAGCCACCCTCTCCAACGATCACAACCTCCCCGCTCCAACCCCCATCGAGAGCACTATCGAGGAGCGTATCAAACGACGCCGGCTCGTCGCCTTCGATTTGGAAGAATAAATTCACATTCTGAGCTTTTTCGTCGCCTATCGCCCTTCGCAGTGCTGGATTAGAGAGCTGTATTTCACCCGCCGGAGTGCAAATGAAAGCCAGGTCAGAGGTCGCATTGATGAGCGCCGCGAACTGCACCATCTCCTGCTGACCGGTAATTACGCCCTGGCGGGCGAACAGAAGCAGGATCAGGATCCCTGCCGCGACGATACTTACCCAATCCAGAGCATCTGTATACCACCAATCAAAAAGGATGTAGCCAACAACGGCATAAGTGAAGGCTATAGGCAAAAGCAGTTCTATCCGCAGCCGCCACTCCCTCCGCCCGGATTCCTCTTGACGGTGGTCTGCATACCGGCCTTGTAAGATCTGATAAGCAATGCCAATAAGCACCATTCCCACCATCCAACCCGCCTCGACAAAGCTCGGCATCCCAACCCGCGCCTCGCCGCGCAGCAGACCATTTCCTAAATCGCTTACAAAAAATACTATAAAAGCTATCGCCAAGAGCGGAAAGACCCAGCGCTCCTGGGGATGCCTACGAAGTAGATTTAATCTCAAAACAAGAACGAGCAGTATAAGGTCTAAAGTGGGAAGAACACTCAACCAAAAAGCATCCCCTAGAGAGAGCGTTCGTGCGCGGAATGTGGAGCCCAAGAAGATGAGCCAGGAGATCGTTAAGACGGAGAGGATCAAGATGGCGAGATCAAGCGTTTCCCGCAAACGCCCGAAGCGCCCCGGCTGCTCGGTAGGATAGGTGATAAATGCTGTAAGTGCAGCAAGATAACCCGCCAGTATTAATAACTCGCGAAAAGTCGGCGGGGATAGGGGTTGACCGCGTAAAAGCCATAGTAGGACGGCAAGCACATCCGCGGCAGCCCAAATCAGCAGTGCGACGGCGAGCAGCCGCCAGGAGCGCTGCTCGGATTTCAAACGGATGCCAGGAAGCGTCTTAACCACAGCCCAGGCGACAATCAGCCTGACGCCTAAAACCAGAAACGCAGGAAACAAGCTGCCTTCCATCGTCTCTGGCGCTCGCGCTATCCAGAGGACGTAAGATGCTGTAACCAGGGCCACAAAAACCGGCCAATGCCGACTGTATAGCTCGGAGAGATGTGAATTCTCGTTCATCAAGGCGATTGTATGTCAGCTAAATCAGGGGGGCAAGAACAGAAATAGTATCGGCCCCGCTTGTTAGCAGGGCCGATATTCATTATTGGTCGCTAGCCGAAATCTGGTGTTCCCGTACGCGTCGGAGTCCTTGTGGGAGTCGGACTTGGAGACGTAGGAGACGATGTAGGCGTTCTCGTGATCGTTGGTGTGCGCGTTACCGTTGGCGTTGGTGTTCTTGTCGGGGTACGCGTGATCGTTGGTGTACGCGTTACCGTTGGCGTTGGTGTTCTTGTCGGGGTTCTTGTCGGAGTGCGTGTGATCGTCGGAGTCCGAGTTATAGTAGGAGTCCGAGTGATGGTCGGTGTTAAAGTCACAGTCGGAGTACGCGTTATCGTAGGTGAAACCGTCGGTGTTACCGACTGCGTTGGAGTCGGCGTATTGGTCACGGTCGACGTGCTCGTCGGTGTTGGTATTGTGATCGATGAGGATACCGGACATACATAATCGAATGTCAGGGTCGTCGCGAAATTGCCATACAGTACACCGGCCGGTGTGTTATCGAAATCCGCCCGCCAGTAAATCGAGGCGCTGGATGGATGCGGGAAGGAGCTCGGAACGGCCGGTCCTTGAATTGTCGGCGAGCTGAAATCATCGCCTGGATAATACTGCATCCAGTTGAATTGTAGTTGGTTAACGAAGTGGGCGGCGCTCATCTCCGTCCAATTCGTATTGGAGCCGGTAAGGTAAATCGTCATTGGATTATCGTTTCTTACCCACATGTAGAGCTGATCGCCAGCAGTGTAGTAGTTTCTCACGACGATATTATTGCAGTCGATCGTTGGAGTAACGGTTGGAGTTAAGGTAGGCGTGGGGGTCAGCGTTGGCGGGACATTTAACGAAAACTGCACTTCGTCAATGGGGCTCAGCTCGCCTTCGTCATCTGTCGCTATCACCTGCATGCGGTGCAGACCCGAATTCATTGTAGCTCCACCGGGCCATGATGCCGTGTTCGTCGGATGCTCACTGCAGGGCGCATTCCCAAGAAAACCACAGTAGGCTTGTGCGACATCTGTGGACGTGTAGACCCTCACCCAAGCAAACCCATTCCAGTAATCGATGGCGAAATCTACCTGCACGATCCCCTCGCCATCGACGCCAACGCCCGCGCAGGCTACAGGATCGGCGTTATCTGGATCGTATGCTACTGCTTGGGCGGGTAATTTATCGATATATGTCCCCCCATTGGCTGGAAAGATGATTTGAACGACAGGGGGCACCTTGCACGGCGTAGTCGAAGGAGTAGGCGTCTGTGTAGTAGTTGCCGTCGGTGTGTTTGTCGCTGTGGCAGTCGATGTGAATGTCGGCACAGAGATAGTCGCCGGTAAGCCGACAACGCGGGCGACACGGAATTGCTCAACGATGCCTTCTCGTTTAGACGTAAGGTGGATGTGGGGTAATGCCGAGCTGATGAGTGGCACGATTAGCGGGTGCTCGAAATCGACGGTCACGGAAACGCGATCGCCTGGTCCGCCTGCGTCTTCTATTGGATTTGTTGTGGCAACCTCCTCACACCACGCCGGCTGATGCAAAGGTGTGACCGAATCGTGATAAGAAAAAAGAGGTCCAGCCCCGGTTCGCTTGCTGGAGCAAAGCGTGATCTTAAAGTAACCCGGCGAAGCGACTGGGACAGTTTCGTTGCGCATGATGGCGACGGCTCCCGCTCGTGCCGCTTCTTGGATGGAGGGAATGCGGGCAAATTCCTGCTCTGGAAGATCGTCGCAAATTCCTCCTGGGAACACTGAGCAAAAGGTATCATCAAATTCCCCGGTTACTGCATAGCGAACACCGAAGCGCGCCCCATTTTCAACCGCGAGCCAAGCGTGCAGCAGACGCGCCATTTCTATGATTACGAACAGGACCAGCAGCATAACCGGCAGCACAAGCGCAAACTCGACAAGAGTCTGCCCGCGGAAACGCCGCTTATGTTGAGGGTCGCTGGGAGATTGGCTGGCTGGTAATACGTACATCGTGATTCTCCCTCGTTAGTGGACGATGCGTGTAAAGATACGTGATGCAATCGCTTCGAATACCTGAATGAGCCCTGTGCCGGTCGGCGAGAAATAGTAATTTCCGCAGGATTGACCAGTTGGTATGCTCGAGCACGGATCTGTGTGTGGATCGCCGTCGTCTCCGACAGCAGCGATATAGCGCAGCAATTGCTCACCCTGATCCGCTTCGCATCCGCCAGGGTAAGCACTGAGATCGCAATGTGTGTCGTTAATCAACTCATCACCAAGGCCGATCGTGAAGATGACCGCTCCCTGCCCTGGTCCGAGGCAAGAAGTGGTCGTCGGGTCGTACGCGTTTGCATCCGGGCAGCCGACGAAATAAGCCCGCTCAACTGCCCAGTCCTCTGCATCTTTTCCATAAGCACCCAGTGTACTCGCCTGGCCAGGCGGATCGCTGACCTCGAAGTCCTCGTCATGGCAAAAAGGCTCGACCCAGGTTGGCTTACCCGCACCAAGGGCGTTGGGGCAGATGATATTGGCGACCGGAAGAGTATCATCCGTTGCCGCATTCGCAGAGCCATCGCTTAGCAGGATGAAGATCGGAACTGCTTCTTGACGAAGGTAGGGAGGAGCGTAAAGTGCCCCTCCAACTTTTAAGCCGTCAGCGATGTTGGTATTCGTGCAACCGGTTGGATCACCAAATGCCCACCCAGCACAACTAGGCAGCTTGTACACCAATAGGCTACCGATTGATGACTTGATTGAGGAAGCGTTGTCGCTTGGTATGAGCTGGACAACAGCATTTTTATCGAAACTAACAACCGCCATGCGATCGTAAGGGAAATACATTCGATCGACGAGTGCGAGCGCGGCCGCACGTACATGCTCGAAGGGATAGCATTCACCCTGGACACCGGCTGCAGGGTTAGGGTCATTGCAGTTATCGGGATCTCGTCCCCAATCATCAGCGAAACCGCCAACTTGGGGGACGGTCCCACCAACATTGCAATCGTCAGCCCCATCGGGAAACCCTAATCCCCCGACAAGGTTAGTTTCAGCCCAAGCATCATCATCATCGTTATCGCCGCACTCTGCATCGTAGGCCATCGACTGTGAGGTGTCGATCGCGAGCACGATATCCACTGAGGCGGTCTCGGAGATGGCTTCTGCACGAATATCGATCGAGCCCCAGCCAATAATGGGTAGGAAAGCGAATTCAACCGGCATCGTCGCTTCAACGCGCACGAACTTACGCGGCGGTTCATCGTTATGAATTCCATCTCCATCTATATCCGGAGGGCAGAGATTAATATCGTGGTAGACGTTGGTGTTTCCCGCCGTCGGGTCGGTGATATCACAAATGAAAATCACGGCATTGGCTGGGTTGAGGCTGTTTAAACTGATGAATTCATCGGCGGCAGCCTCGATCTCAGCCACCGTGCGCCCCTCACGGAATTGGTTAGCCGCGGCGAGGGATGCTGAGTCAACCGCGCGGCGCAGGTGGCCGATCTGGATGAAAAGGATCCCAACATCAACGGTCAGACCGATGAAAGCTGCCAGACCGATGAAGGCCAAGGCGATGAGTACCATCGCCTGCCCGCGCTGGAGTTTAGATGAAGCGTTACGGGGTTGGTGTTGGTTCGACATAGGCATTTGGCATTATGCTATAAGCATGAAGTGTGATCGTGTCCGGCACGAACATCGTGATCCAGGGAAGCCCCAGGACCATGTGGTAATCGTAAAAGATTTCGACCATGACCATTCCGGTGGCCGGCGCAGCGCCATTTAGCATACTGTTGATTTTCGCTGTATCAATTTTCGAAACATGGTTGCCTTTGTAACTCCAACCATCCGCGTCCGGGAAGCGTTGAGTCACTGAGCCGCCTGCAGCCGCGATGGCTGAGATGACAAGATCATCGGTCGCCGGATTTAGAACGACTTGCTCAGAGAGAACCTGATCGGCCATACATGGCAGCAGCCGGTAGAAGTATGTTGTATTGAAGCAATCCATAACCCCATCATCCCCCTCAAGCGGGTCCAGATTCGCGCCAAACCTTGCGATCTCCCTGGCTCCATCGATCAGATCCAGATAGTAGTTAAGCATGAAACCAAATTCGATCAAGCCTGAGAGCATCATGACCAAGAGCGGCAGTAGAACCATGAACTCGACGATGCTTTGCCCACGCGATTTCTTGCGTGTTGTATTTGAGCGCAACCTAGGAAGGCCTCGTGTTTTTTCCATTTCCACTAATCCCATGCCATCAGCAATGGCATCCATGTGACATTCATCATTATACGCGCCGGGCTTAACTCGAGGGCTAGTACCGCGGGGCCAAGAGAGCATACTGTCAGGTCATTGAGACGTCTTTGTAACAATATCAAAACAAACCAAAGCTCGATACGAGTTTTCCTCTACATATTGAGGATATTTTCCAACCATGCCCACCCCCAGAAATAAACCCACCAGGCGCCCAAGATGAGGAAGGGACCATAAGGAATCGGTGTAAACGCGTTGTAACGGCGGTGCATCTTCATGAATATTAAATAGGCGATACTGAACAAACCGGCTGCCAGGATACCGCGCAGCAACGCTTCGATCACCCCTGGAAAACCAACCGCCAACCCAATGATCGTGGCCAGAGTCACATCACCAAAACCAAGAGCGACTTCATCGTCGTCCTGGTCTTGCCCCCCAGAAACATTGCGAGCGAATATACCTCCGAGCAGATAGAGCAGGAGGAACAGACCGAAGCCGACCGCCCCACCCAGAAGTATCCTGCCCAGACTCATCTGCGGATTCAATAGGCCGAGCAATATAAATAAGACAGCAGCCGGAAAAGTAACAACATGGAGGATGAGTTTATGCTCCATATCGATGACGATGATGAGCAGGAAAACCGCGCTTACAAGAAAAGCCGGCCAGAAATTCGTTGGGGAATTGCTCCAGAAGAAAATTCCAATGGATCCGGCGATGGCCAGCATTTCAACAAGCAAAGTTCGCGTCTGCCGTCTGGTGCCGCAATACTCACAGCGCCAAACTCGGGTAATGACCGCAGGAATAGCGAACCAGGAGATCGGTGAGAGAGGGGCTGTGCATGCAGGGCAGCGTGGCACCGCCGGTTTGCGAAAAAACGGGAGGCTGTCTGCAAGCCAGTTGATGGCGACCCCGAAGGACCAACCGAGGATAGCAACGGCAATAATCATAATGACTGATTATACATTTTCTTTGGAATATCACCGCGGTTATCCCATTCTCGATATGGCATGCTGAACCCGTTCGACTTCGCTCCCCACTCCCTCCGGTCGGGGACTTCGCCCCCCAAAGTACGGGGGACTTCGCAGGATAAACTCCGTGAAGCTCGTTCTTCGAACTGATGGGTTCTCCTGGCCTGGAACGAGATTCTTCGCTCCCTACGGTCTCTCAGAATGACATTAGCGAGGATCCTGTCATTTCGAGCGAAGCGAGAAATCCCTGAATTGTATTATTTATAGTAGCTGCAACGAAGGATCCGAAAAGATTCATTCCTTTAAACCATCAGACAGCAATTAGACTAGGCATCCTCGCTTAACGAGTGCTAGAATGCTCCTATGCGTAGTGACCTACCCCAACCCGACCGGGACCGTCTTAGCACGCTAACGGCGCTGGTGATCCTGAGCTATGCCTTAATCCGAATCGTGGTCATGCCTATATTCTCGGCAGAACTCACTTTCGCAGGCTTGATCTTCGAATTCAAGGTGGATACTCGCCTGATCATGTTGACTCTTGCAGCGGCGCTCACTGTTGCCGGGGCAGACTGGTTGCTCCGTTCCCACCCATCATTGAAATCAGGCGAGCGGACATTCGAGCATTGGATCGTTCCTGGCTTGACCGCACTAGCGGCGGGGATCATCGTGACGCGCTTGCCGGAAGGGCCTGCACTTTGGGTCGGTCTGGTGGCTGGGGCTGCACTCTTAATGGCGGTGCTCCTATCGGAGTTTTTAATCCACGATCCAGCAGACCCTCGACACGACCTCGCCGCTCTGGTCTTGAGAACCCTGGCTTACCTTCTGATGGTCGGTATTCTGTTCACGATGCATGCGGTCGATTTACGCTCGGTATACCGTGTCCCACTTTCGTTGGTTGTTGTCGCAGTCATCAGTTGGCGGCTACTGCAGCTTTCTACATCGGATGACGGCCTGGCTGCAGTTTCCGCCCTGATCGTTGGTGGAATCTCGGCACAGCTTGTTTGGGCATTGCACTACTGGCCTTTGCCCTCATTTCGATTCGCTTTGATCGTAGGTTTGTTTGTTTATATAAGCAATGGATTGATAGAGACTTTGCGCGCTGGGGAGATGAGTAGAGCACGACTGATCGAGCTTACCTCCGTCGCGCTCGTTGGTTTAACAGGGATCCTCGTGTTTTCGTAACAGCGGTTTGTTCAAGAATGCTCGCCTCGTTTTCCCAAGCAAAGCTTGTCGCGAAACACCCCTAAGAGTTTTCGGACTCGGTCAAGTCCGTCTCTTGTCTCGATATTCCGTGTTCCTCTTTAATTTTCTTTCGAGCACGCCACCCCACAAGTCGTTCATCGCCATTCAAAAGGCGTTTGATATTCGGGCGCAATGCCCAGATCACCAATAATTCTGCCAGAATTGCATAGCCGACATACGCCCAGGGGCCGAGGCCGAGCGCTGCCCGGATTGCGAAGATGATCCCGGCCAGGAATGATACGCTCATCGTTGTCACTGAAGCGTAGCCGATTCCGTAGAAGATCGCGCCCACAAGTGGGAGAATGATTAACCCTGCCGGTGGCCATAACCCCATTGCCGCGCCAAAGGAGCATGCGCCACCCGCTCCGCCCCGCAATTTAATCTTGCCGTCTTCTCGCTGGAGCAGGAAGATGGAATAGTTATGTCCCAGAATCGCAAGGGCTCCGGCGACTGCCTCGATCCAGGGTTCTCCTCCTCCTGTCAATGCACGAGCGACCCAGACCGCTGCAGCAGCCTTTAAGACATCCGCGATCGCCGTTCCGGCTCCCGCCCAAAAACCTGCGACACGCATTACGTTTGTCCCCCCTGTCCTACCGCTATACCACTTTGTGATATCCCGTCTTCTAACGACCCTCACCATTAATAATCCGACAGGGATCGACCCCAGTAAATACGCTGCTATGAGCGCGACGACACTCCTAACCCACATAGCTCCTCCTCATTTCGATTACCACATTAGAAAACACCAAAAACCAGAAGTTGTTACGGTTTGTGCAAACTTATTCCAGCCGCAACAAATCCCACCACTGGGTCGATCCGATAGGCTTGATAGTCCCATTCTTCCTCAAGAAGATGCCAGATAATATGAACTACTTCTGGAAAGGCGCTCTCGCGAACATCAGATTCCGAGGGAAACTCCGGTCCGTTTGGGTGCGAGTGGTAGATACCGATAAGTTTCCCACCTGCATCTTCGATTTTGAAGAAAGCGTCGATCTGCTCCCGGGGATCCATCTGGAAGCGCGTTGACGAGTGCAGTGTGTTCGTGATGGGAATCACCCATGCTACACGATCAGAGAAGCCTCCTAAGATTCCGCAGCCCTCCTCCGGATAGCAGTCTTCGACATGGCGCTGCATCTCTTCGATTTGCTCGCTCGATAAAGATAGATTACTGCTCGACATAATATTCAACGACTCATTGCTTTAGGCGCCAACACGAGATAGAGAGAGCCATAATGGATGTTTGATCCTAATAATCTCGCCTGCACCAACAGGAGACTCCCCTGGAAGTTTCAAATTAAACCAAGCGAGTGTATCTGAGTATACCGCCATCCGTTAACCTCCGAGAGCCCCTCGCACCCCTTAAACTTCTCTGTCGTGATCACGCGTTCGTAAGCTTTGTACCCAAACAGTCTCAGCTTTAACAAAAAAAGAGGGAGCCGTTTTGGCTCCCTCGATATTGCGTTCTATTAGTGTAAGCTAACCTTCCAGCACACTATACCCCGGACCATCTGTGAAGAAGTCATAATTCGGCTGGATGTCAGGGGAAAGATCGACGACTTCTCCAGCCTCAAGAATCTTCGTGTGCTCCAGGTGTACGGCCTCACCATGGTGGTTCTCTCCATCGTAAACCGTATCGAAGCCAGCAGTTCCTGCTGGCATACTCAAGTACTCACCACCCTTGGCGGCGTAATCGGATGGCACTTCGTCTTCGGTAAAGATCGCCTCAAGCGGGCATTCGGGTATGCACGCGCCACAGTCGATGCACGTGTCCGGGTCAATGTAGTACCACGGCCACTTATCGGCCGGTTTCCCGGGAACGATGCACTCCACTGGGCATACATCTACACAGCCCGAATCGCGAAGGCACAAGCTGGTGATAATATGGGTCATTATTCATACCTCCAGTATGATTATTGAGAGACGGAGCGGGCATTACCCCTATGCCCACTGCAAGACAGATTAGCCTCTATAGCACCGTGTACTTTCCTGCCAGTTCACAGCTTTCCATCAAACGGCGAAATAATCTGGTCTGCGTTCTTATACCTAAGGTAATAGGCATATTCCCAAACGTCAAGTCCCAAAATTGGCTTTCTCGCTTCGCAACGTTAATCTAGCGCAGGTAATTCGAAAGCCATTTCCTTTTCCTTCATTCCATTCTAAACACTATACTTATCCAAGGAAATTAGTGAATGCATCTCGATAGCATTTGTGAATGGATTGTAGTCTTCAGAATCAGAATTTGTCAAGCGAAATGATGTCTATGAAGCAACCCGGAACAACATTCTCGCCTAAAGATAAAACCCGTATACCTCCAGCTCTTGCATTGGGACTGGGAATTGTCGCTGCCTCCACCTCATCCATCTTTATTCGCTTCGCCCAGAACGATGCTCCATCTTTGGTAATAGCGGCATATCGATTAACGATCGCATCTTTGATCCTGGCCCCCTTTCTCTTCCGCCAGCGCCAAAAACTGCGGGAACTCTCCATGGCACAATATAAATTGGCCTTCCTCTCGGGGCTATTTCTAGCCTTGCACTTCGGCGCCTGGATCACCTCACTCGAATATACCAACGTTACCAGCTCAGTGGTCCTCGTTCAAACAACCCCCCTTTTCGTCGCCGCGTTCTCTCCCCTTCTCCTCGGAGAGGTACCTTCGCGTAGAACTTTGATCGGTTTGGGACTAGCATTCGGCGGTGGATTGATGATCGCATTAAGCGATTACTGTGTTTTCAGTGAGGGGTTTTCTTGTGTTACCGCAGAATCAAGCGGCGGAACGAATGTATTGCTTGGCGACCTGCTCGCTCTTTTGGGAGGCGCAGCCGGAGCAGTTTATCTCATCATCGGGCGCCGCCTTAGATCTGATTTTTCACTCCTCATTTATATCGGTCTTGTGTATTCCTCTGCAGCGATCTTCTTGATCCTTGCCGTGATTTCATCTGGGCACAACCTTTTTGGGTACCCACCGATCACATACCTATGGTTCCTGCTGCTTGCGATCTTCCCACAATTATTAGCCCATTCAACTTATAATTGGGCATTGCGGTACTTACCCGCCACTAAGGTTTCGATCACACTTTTAGGCGAGCCCATTGCTGCGGCTGTTTTAGCCTATCTTGTGCTTAGCGAGCTGCCATCGCCCTTACGTATCGCTGGCGCCACAATCGTTTTATTCGGGGTCGCGTTTTCACTGATCCGGACCGACCCGGGCGGAGCAGCGACCAGTTGATTGCGAAAACGAATAATTCATCACAGGAGTTATCAAATGCAAACCAGATGTTATCGTTGCGGCAGAAATTTCCACATCAAGAAAGAGGAAATCGCCTTCGCACTTGAAGCTCTGGAGGAAAGCGAAGGGAATCATTACGACGTCCGCTGTCCAGGCTGCCGACATGCCAACCGCATCTCAATCGAACAATTAAGGAAGGCAGCACCAAGAAGCGAAGAAAGTACCGAGGACAGCAAGCAGGACTAACGAGTTGAAAGTGGCATCTCGTAACCTTTTGCCCTTATCAGCGAAGGTAACTTACTCCTTGCCATTCATCCAGATGGGCGTTACATCCTTCAAAACAGGCAGCAGGATGACCCAGGATGATTGACATCTCACACAACGCGAGTGATATCTCGCTTGAAAGCCCGCTGATTCCAAATCCCACCAGCCTCAGACAACCAAATTGGCGTCTGGCCTATCGCCAGATCGTGGGGTGACGGATCGCCTAAAATTTTTGGTGACACCTTTGCCAGGAGTGGGGCTGCACTATTCGGCATTACCTGCTGTGCGCCAGCATAGGAGACAATTATGAACTACACGACCGTCATCACCCCAAATCAGCTCGAGCCTCATCTAGAAGAAGCGAATTGGGCGATCTTCGACAGCCGCTTTGATCTGGTTCAACCGCACTGGGGCAAAGAACAATATTTGATCGAACACATTCCTGGATCTGTCTATGTTCATCTTGACGATAATCTATCCGCGCCAAAGAGCGGAACGAACGGGCGCCATCCTCTCCCTGGTATCGAGGTTATCACAGAATACTTCTCTGAATTAGGAATTGACGAGAACACCCAAGTCGTAATTTGCGATTCGCGCGGAGGGGGTATAGCAGCACGTTTATGGTGGATGCTCAAATACTTGGGACATGAAGCGGCCGCTGTTTTAGACGGAGGCTTTCCAGAATGGGAACGACTCGGACTTCCGATCCGGGCCAATCAAGATTCCCGGGTCCCCAGACGATTCGTCCCACGGTTGAAACCGGAGTTAAAGGTCGTAGCCGATGAAGTTCTTGAAAGAAGATCACAGGACTCCAGCCTCGTCCTTGATTCGCGCGCGCCGGAGCGTTATCGAGGTGAGGAAGAACCCTTCGACCCTATTGCCGGTCGAATCCCTGGAGCGGTAAATCGGTTCTGGCAGATGAATCTCGGCGCAGACGGACGTTTTAGAAGCCCTGACATCCTTAGAGCGGAATTTGACACCTTGCTCGGCGGCATCGCACCAACAGATACCATCGTCTATTGCGGATCAGGCGTAACCGGATGCCATAACGTTCTCTCCATGGCCTATGCAGGAATCCAAGGTGTCAGATTATATGCAGGCTCATGGTCCGAGTGGTCGAGTGATCCCAACAGGCCGATCGAAACAGGCCCTTAGCCTGACTGATCCTCAACATCATCCAGTTGATCTATCCAGAGCCTGCCTACGATGCTTCTGCACTTTGTGGAATCAGGAAGCTCTGCTCCCATTGCCGGTGTACCTGTCGAGGGCGATTTGCCTTGACTACATATCCTACGCGTAGAGACGCAGCATGCTGCGACTCTACAACCACCAATATTGCATTCCCTGAAAAAACCTCCCGCAGGGTTCAACCCTGCGGGAGGTTATGAGAGTCTGTTGCTGGAGAGCGGTGGCTTACTCACAGACCGCCCCTCGAAATGACCGTGTGCAGGGACTTGTTATGCTAAACGGCTAGAACTACTCAATGAATAAACGTTCCAGTGCGATTAACGCCAGTTTCTGCGCCGCTTCCAGATCGTTGCCTTCATCCCCGCTGTTTACGTCAATCTGTAAATAGACGTCCCACAGAAGAACATGAAGACCGTTCCACAATTCCACACCACTGCCCCCCCAAAACGCCTCGTCCCCAATATCTGCGACCGGCTTCGTATACCTATCCGAGACATTCCGCCCTGCGAATAGGTGATCCACGGAATACCCATTCTGCCGTAGGAATCCCTCCATTCCCTCATTGAAGACGAGTACAAGGCGGACAACCGGGAGATCATCTTCATCCACTCCATGGAAAGTGCAGATCATCTCGCCGATAGGATTGTCTGCCGCCTCGAAAGATGATTCGCCTAATTGAATACCCAGTTCATCCTCGATCTCATCAGACATAAGCAGAGAACATGGATCCCTTGGTGTTGTCGGTTCCTGTCTATCCGGGTTGATCTCGCCAGGTTGAATAACCCCAATTGAGGATGGACTTAAGACGAGCGGTTGGCTCCTGTCCAAGCCTCTAACGACCAGGAAGATGACAATGGCCGCTAGGAAGATAAATACCAGGGCAGGAAGCAGCCATCGTGGGATATTTTTCTCTCTCATCGGTTTCCTCTCTTGACCCATCGCTGCAGTTTTCCAAAGAACTTTTTACCAATACATCATATCTCGATTTCAAGAACCCCGCTCCATTACCAAATTCTCAGATCCCCTTCTTTCCACTCAGGGGGAGGAATGCTCTACACAGGCAAGCAACAACAGACGCTCGCTTTTAAAGGAAATTTCCGCAAGCTCTTGTGGAGATAAATAATCGCTCGCGGCTCAGACTCAAGAATAAAGGCCATGCTCGAGAAGGTAATCTGAGACAGCAGGGGGGATTAAATATCGATAGGGATGTCCCTCGTTAACACGGCGGCGGATTTCCCTGCCAGAGATCATGATCGGTGGAACGCCCAGAAAAACCAGCTTGTCCCCCAACCCCGGGATCTCCTCTTCCAATTGCGCCACTTCGTATTCCACCGCAAGGCGATTCATGACACCGATAAAATCACAGGACTCAATGAAACGCCTAGGTAAATTCCAATCAGGGAGATCACGCAGTGAATCCTCCCCCATCAAATATGCGAATTTAGCGTCGGGAGAACGCATCCTCAACCACTCCATCGTCCCATGTGCATAGTGAGGGGGTGGTCGTTCGAGATCCGCAGGCGAGAATTCAAATGCAGAATCAGCATCGGTCACTAACTTGACCATTGCCACGCGGTGGTCGACCGATGAGATGGACTGATTTTGTTTATGAGGTGGTTGAGCGGTTACAACCCAGAGGATCCTTTTTAAACCTAGAACGTATCGAGCCTCATCAGCCAGGATTAGATGGGCGAGGTGGGGAGGGTCAAATGTCCCTCCAAGCACGCCGATTAAATCACCCATTCGAGTTCATTTTCCCCGATGCGCACGGTATCTCCGGACTTGACCCCAGCTTCCTGCAACGCTGCTTCAACACCAAGCCGCGCAAGAAACTTTTGGAATCTGCGAATCGCCTCATCATATTCCCAATACGTCATTGCTGCTGCCCGCTCAACCGCCTCCCCTGAGACTCGCCAGCCGCCATCCGCTTCCCGTGTGATTTCAAAATCTCTAGCCTCAAGTTCTGGCCGGTAAACAGGCAGCTCTCCTTCGATTAACTCTGGAGCAGGAATCGTTTGCAATTCCTTGAGGGCAGCAAAAAGCAGCTCCCGCAAGCCATCCCGGGCGAGAGCAGATATCGAATAAACCTGGTACCCAGCAGATTCAAATCTGCTCTTCAATTCATCAATGCGTGCCCTGACTTCTGGAAGATCGGTCTTGGTAATCGCCACAATTTGAGGTTTCTCCCCCAGCATTGGGTCAAAATAGGCTAACTCCGCGTTAATTTGCGAGAAATCCGCTACCGGGTCTGGAGATAAACCATCGATAAGATGGATGAGTACCTGTGTTCGCTGGATGTGACGTAGAAATTGAAATCCCAGACCCACACCTTGATGAGCTCCTTCAATAAGCCCGGGGATATCCGCGAGGACAAGCACAGCGTCGACATCGAGCTTGGCGACACCTAGATTTGGAGAAAGCGTCGTAAATGGGTATTCAGCGATCTTCGGCTTGGCATTCGTTACAGCTGCCAACAAAGTTGACTTCCCAGCGTTCGGCACACCGATGATCCCAACATCAGCAATTAGTCTTAATTCCAGGTATATCCAGTGTTTTCCCCCCGGAGCGCCCTTCTCCCCCACTCTAGGCGTCTGATTGCGTGACGTTGCGAAGCGTGCATTTCCGCGCCCACCGCGACCGCCACGGAAGATAATGAGCTCCTGACCTGGTTCCACGAGATCTCCTAGAAGCGCATCCGTCTTGTCGTCACGAATAATCGTGCCTGGCGGGACGAGAATCTGTACATCCTTGCCGCTTTTTCCAGTCCTATTGTTACCTCCCCCTGGCTTGCCCTCTTGAGCGCGAAAGTGCCGCTTGCCTCTGAAGGCGGATAAAGTCGTCCTCTTTGGATCAACAACAAAAACCACATCCCCGCCCTTCCCACCATCGCCTCCGTCAGGACCTCCGCGGGGGACATATTTCTCCTTCCGGAAGTGAACAGCGCCATCGCCTCCCTTGCCTGAGGAGACCTGGATTCTCACTTCGTCAAGAAAATCGCCATCCTTCCGCACAAATACTTCTCCGCTTTCCTTGCCATTATACTCGGCAAGCATCCTTCGAAGCTGGGTTGATTAAATCCGCTTGATCAGCCATACATATTTAAGAACCAAGAGATTACTATTTAAGCAGCTCTTGATAGATTCAATCCTTAATCATTTGAGATGAATGGTGGTAGATGTAGGATTTGTTTGCACAACCCTCGTAGATATGTTAGATTTGGCAAATATTACTAGTGTCATCACACGGAGCAAAGCATGCCTGCAAACAAGGTTCCTGACATCGTCGTTGGCCGTCTTCCACTCTACCTGAGAGCATTATCTCAAATGGCTGGTGAGGGGAAGGAGATAACGTCCTCCCAAGAACTGGGTGGGCAGCTTGGCATCTCCTCAGCTCAGATCCGCAAAGATCTCTCACAATTTGGCGAATTCGGGAAGCAAGGTACCGGTTACAACATCAGCTTTCTCTTTAATCAGCTGAAGCGCATCTTGAAAATTGAACGCATATGGGATGTCGTCCTCATTGGTGCTGGAGATCTCGGCAGTGCTGTCGCCAATTATGGAGGTTTCCTCGATCGAGGCTTTCGAATCGCGGCCATATACGATAATGATCCAGAAAAGGTCGGTCAGCCCGTTGGGCAGTTTCTCATCCGCAGCACCGAAAATTTGGTTGATGAGATTCGAACCCAGCACATAAAAGTCGCAATGCTCGCCGTTCCTGCATCCGTAGCCCAGCAAGTATCAGAGAAGCTAGTCGAAGCTGGCATCGAGGCCATAATGTGCTACGCGCCGACATCTCTCTTCGTACCCGACAACGTCAGGGTGGAATATATAGACCCGCTCCTTCACCTGCAGCATATGACATATTACCTGTCTGAATAGCGAGATTGCAGCTGTACAGGTGTAACAGCGCACAATCCAAGCATAGGTTTTACAACCCCTTTCATCCCCCGTCACCTGCTAGTCAAGACCTCGGTATCCTACAGTTGAACGATCCAGGGTTTATCCAAACTCTTCTGTATCATGTGATAGGGGTAGGAAGGACCGGTTGAGTTCCCGGTCCCTCCCCCCTCCGAACCGGACGTGCGGATCTCCCGCATCCGGCTCTCCAGTCGGTGGTTCACCTCCGAGAGGATTGACTGGCGGCATCAAAGGCTGTGACTA
>CBDAFF010000084.1:0-29406 GCA_965195195.1 uncultured Anaerolineales bacterium
TGGGCGTCTTCGGGAAACATAGTAGAATGGTCTGGGTAGTCCTACTATCCGCATTGGAGCCTCTCCTTTTTGTCGCAAACATAAGGATGGCTCCAATTGTTTTTCTTCGCTACTGTCTCACATCTATCTGAACTTATTCAGCAGCAGCATTGGATCACACCTAATCTTACGGTGAAGTGTTAAGTTAAGTAGTGTAATATTGTGTGAGAAAGCACTTAAATCGAGAGGATCTCCTTATTCGCTTGCTCTCTAAAAAGAACTGTTTCTGGGAACAGCCCAATCAAAAGTGGAGGATATAAAAGCCATGGAAGATCAACCGTTATCAACAAGTGAAGAAACAACCAGTGACGACAGATTATGGGCAGCGCTCGGTTATCCAATTCCAATTATTGCCTTAGTTCTCCTGTTCATGGAGGACAAGAAAGATGTCCCCTTCCTGCGATTCCATGCCGTTCAGTCGATCGCGCTAAACATCGCAGTTTGGGTGCTAATCATTATCCTCGTAGCCGTAACCTTTGGGGTTGCAGGGATTTGTGCTCCATTGCTGTGGTTCGCAACCCTATGGCCTGCATATGATGCCTTTAAGGGGAACTACACGGAAATACCAGTAATCACCAAATTTCTAAAAGGCCAGGGCTGGGCATAATCGTATCAAGCAAAGAAAAAAAGAACCCGCCAATAAGCGGGTTTTTTTTGTAATCGGATAATTACGCTTATCAAGAGGAAATCATTGTGCATGGCAAGTATCAGGGAAAACAACTCTCTTATTTAATCAAGCCATTGACGCGCGCGACCTCCTCCTCCCCGAAGACGACTTCCTCCTTCCCCGCCAATTTGTGATTGATTTTTTCGACAACTAAATCGAGGTGGCTGCCATTGGCAACATAATCAAGATCGTCTGCAGGGACGGTGAGCACAGGGCAGAGGGCGAAGTCTTCAATCCACGATTTATACAGATCATTTAACCGGGTGAGATACTCTGGCTTGATCGATCGTTCGTAGTCGCGACCTCGAAAAGCGATGCGTGTTAGCAGTGTGTCCACAGAAGCCCGCAGATATACAACCAGATCTGGGGGCGGCAGGAATCGAGTAAGAACGAGATAAAGATCGCGATAGGTTTGATAATCACGTTCGACCATATTCCCTTGATGGAAGAGGTTGCAGGCAAAGATCTCCGCATCTTCATATACACTGCGGTCCTGAATCGCGGAGGTCGGGTGATCCAATAGTTGACGGTGCGCCAGGAGCCGGCGAGTTAGGAAAAATATTTGAGAGTGGAAAGACCAGGATGTCATATCGGCGTAGAAATCAGCGAGGTAAGGGTTTTCCCCTTCGGGTTCGTAGAACGGTTCCCAGCCTAAACGATTAGAAAGCAGTTCTACAAGCGTTGATTTACCAACGCCGATATTGCCAGCCACAGCAACGAAACGTTTCTTCGAACCACCCTCAATCATCCCGTTCACGCGCCGCTCCTCTCTGCCCAACCTTCGATAAAAGCTTCGTTACGATCTAGATACTGTTCCAGGTCATTCATTCTGGAAGATTGTCTATCGGCAGACATTCCCAAGTTTCCCAGGAGGCGCATCCATTCAGAGTGATGCTGCTCCGGGTTCTCGGATTGGTTGAGTGCGTGCATTGCCTGCTCCCAGGTGGTGATCATAGGCCAAAGGATCGCCTTGGCTTCACCCTCCTCGGCTAATACCTGGAACGCATTTAGATAGTAATCCCGACGGCAAGATGACAGCAGAGGATCGGACGAGCTATCGCTCGCCTCATCGAATGTGCGCGCCCAGGCGCTCAGGGTCTCAGGGAGGGACCAGTCGTGGAGCGAATCGGCTCCTAAAAGTTGAAGGAAGCCTCCATAGAGCTCAGGGTATTCGAGGGTCTGGGCGGCATCATTCAGTTGAAGGCTGAGCCGTCGCCCAGCAACAGGGAATCCTGTAAGGCAGGCAACCGCATTCGCTGCCTCGAGAATAGCTCGACAGTATGTCCGCACCCAGCGACTTGAAACAGGGAGCAGTGATGCTGATTGCCGGGCGCGATCAAGAAAGGCGCGAGCGCGCGTGTGTGTGTGGTCCGCCCGGTAATACTGACCCCGTGCGCCGGCTTGAGCCCACTCGAGGAAATGTTCCGGATCATAAAGGAAGATTGGCTCACAAAGAGATGGCCCCAGCCAGGGGTGAACCCTCAATTCACTCGGTTTCAGATACAAGTCCTGTGCATGATGGGCGATATCCAGATGAACCTGCTGGGAAAGCCTCATCATCTCCCGCTCGGCTGGGGGCGAGTTCCTGTGTATCAACACGAGATCGATGTCGGCGCTGTCGCCAAATTGGGGGTCGCCTCTTGCCAGGCTGCCGATTAGATATCCGGAGAGTACATCGTTTTCAGCGCCGCGCCGCTCCGTTTCACGGCGTGCCAGGTCGATCAAAAGTTCGCGAGAGATCCTCACGAACCGGATCCTTCTTCGAGGGGAAGCTCTGGCTGGTATGGGGGGATCCCGAGAGCGGAGTTGATGCGGTTAATGATGTGGGTGAGATGGGGTTTGTGCACTACAAAGTCTAGCGGTGTACTGTCTATAGTGAGGACCGAATCGCCAGGTCTGTTCCCAAAAAACGACTCGTAAGTTTCGTTGAGTGCGTGGATATATTCCCGGTCCATGTTACGCTCGTAGGAGCGATCACGCATCATGATGCGCTGCATCGCGGTGTCGGTGTCGACTTTAAGATACACGATCAGGTCAGGGGTTTGAATACGCTCCGCCAGAGCTTTGTGAACGAGGCTGTACGTGTCAAGCTCATCGTTATTAAGGTTCAGATCTGCGAAGAGTGAGTCTTTCTCGAAGGTGTAATCGGCGATCAGATTTCCTTTAATAAGCGCCGCGGGCACAGCCTCCCGCTGTTGTCGGTAACGGCTGAGAAGGAAGAAGATCTGGGTTTGAAATGCGTAGCGGTCACGGTCCGCGTAGAAATTTCCGAGAAAAGGATTCTCCTCAAAAATCTCGAGCAGCAATTCTGAATTAAAAGCAGGCTGGAGAAGGCGGGCGAGAGAGGTCTTCCCAACGCCGATTACACCTTCGATTGCCAGATACATATCGTAATCTCAGATTCCTGATTGAAGGTGATGTTCTTCGCTGACCAAGGATACTTGCCTTCAAACGAGGATGCAACTCTCATGGGGGTTAATTCAAGCGAAAAAAATATTTTCTTCCCATTGTATTCGTTGAAGCGAGAGCGGAGCAGTTGTTTTATTTTTCCAGATCCCGCCTCGGATCTATTTTAAGTGGTAAGGAGGCAGGATAGGAGAACCTGAGTTGGGCTCTTGTGAAAAGCCTAAGGCTCAAAGCGGAATTGGAGACAGTAGTGGTGGTGGATGTTGCTCACCCAGGCGTTGCCCATGCCGTAGGGCGCGAGGGGGATGTTGTCCTGCACCCAAATACGCTCATCTTTAAGTGTGTACACGTCGGCGAGATTTCGAGCCACATCCCACGCTAACGGGTAAATCGTCCCTTTCTTCTTGACGTTCTTCAATATCACGGTCAAGTATGCACGAGGTCGCAGGTATGATTTAAGGTCAGTGTAGATCTGGACCAGGCGATCGAGAAATTCATCATAGTCAGCGATGTTCCCCAGGTCGGCAGGATCGTCAGAATAGGTTACATCAAGTTCAGATGAATCCCGGCGTTGGCGTTGAGTCTCAGCCCCTCGCGCGTGGAGAATGTCCCAATACGGAGGAGAAGTCAGGACGTAATCGATCTGGGGTAGATTGAGCGATTGGAGATCGGCCGCATCACCGTTGATAACCTCGACGTGGAGCTCGCTGGCAGGCGGCCCCAGGAGCTCGCGCTCTTCATCGATCAATTCTCGTGCGATTTCAGCATAAGCGGGGTTTAACTCCAATCCGAAACCACTTCTTCCGCTTCGCAAGCAGGCCAGCAGTGTCGAGCCAGTCCCAACCATCGGATCGAAGACCACCTGTCCGCTCTTTGTGAAGAATTCGATGAATTCCTGGGCGAGCGTCTCTGGAAATTTCGCGGGATGGCGAAGGACGTCTTTATTTCTGGGAGGGGGATTGTGGCTAAACCAGGATTTCTGGAATTTGATCCAGTCCTTGGGAGATAAGTCGTTCATGCGGTTGCGAAAGGTTCGTTTTTTTGCCATTTATCGACGCTCAGGGTGTTGGTGTGAGTGTTGGGGTTGGAGTGGGCAGCAGCGTACGGACGATGAAGTTATCGAAAGAAGCGGTTGTCTGTCCACCACGCCTAGCGCGAATGAACAAGCCAAGCCCTCCCCAGCGTAATCCAGGATCGCGCGCCGTAAATACCTCCTCACTGTTGATGAAGAAACGGAAGTGCTCGCCCTCGGCGATGACTCCCAGGCGGTTGTCGACGAGCATCCCGGGGATCAAAGCATTGGTGAGGGTCTTGGGGATGACAGCAACTTCAGAACCCTCAGAGATACGCGTTACGCGAGCTTCCCCTTTGCAGGTCAGGGTGAAACGGTAGTGTCCACCTGAAGGGTCAACGCGGAACATCAAACCAAACTCATCATCATCCGTACATAGCACCGCTTGAACATCTACCTCGAGATAACCGTCAACGAATTCTTTAACAGGACTGAGGGCGGTGTAAAAAGCGTTTGCCTGCCGGACGGACAAGCTGAAGCGACCGTCATATAAACTCGATCCACCGACGCTTGAATGCAAATGTATCCAGCCTAAATCCTGGCTGAAGTCATCGTGGAAAAGGATCGAGCCCAAACCAGAGGCGATATCCGCCGTGGGGGATGGTGTGGGTTCGGGTGTCAATGTTGGCGAGGGGACTAAAGTGGGGAAGAAGACAGTAGGGGTGGATGCAGGGGGCGTAGGCACCGGGGTGAATGTGGGTGCGGGTCTTGCGCTAACACAGGATGATAGAAGCAGTGTGCAAGCAGTAATGCAAACTGTTGTAAATCGGAATCGCTTGCTACCATCCATCTGCTGGCCGATGAGATTGCTCATCCTTTTTCCCTTAAAGGCAGGTTGGTTTGTATGAGGATACAACAATCTGAGGGATTGTGGGAAATCTCGCGGTTTGGAGAGCAAGCGGTATCCGTCAGGGAGTTAGATACCAAAGTTTGAAATCGTCGAAGTAGACCGTCAAACCCGGTGTGGATGCGGCGTCGGAGAAGAGGCCGAAGTTCCCTTTGAAGAAAGAGTTATCTTCAATTGAGTCTAAGACCTCGCCGTTAGCAAAGACGGTCAACGTTGTGCCGCGGGCGAGGAATCCGAGAATATTCGTGGTATCCGATCCGGAGAGGATCGAATCACTGGGAGTCCATTCGAGCAGGTTCTGTACCGTTCCGGAAAAAAGTTTGCGTATTCGATAGGATCCGTCGCAAGAGAATTCGAGTGTGTATCCGCTGTCGCGATTTTCCGGTTCGACTCTTACAGCCAGGCCAATGGCGTCTTTACCGGAGCACTCTCCGACTTCGGCGGTCACTTCGACGTAGAGTTCCCCGGCGTCGACGTCCGGTATGGTTGTGCTCCACCAAAGAAACTTGTCTGCCAGGAAATCTGTGGCCCGCAGGCGCCCATCCTCCCACACGTTCATTGCCCCATCGAAATTAGGACCGACCCAGGTCAGGTTAGATGAGAAATCGTCCCAATAGTGCGGCGCAGCGAGATTGAGCCCATAGCGTGGATCATCAGGCGAAAGAGGGGGCGGGGTTGGTGTAATCGTCAGCTCAGGTGTTGGGGTTAAGGTGATTATCGCAGTAGGTGTGGTGATATTCGTTGCGCTGGGAGGAGCCGTAACCGATGGAAGTGCGTTAACCAGAGCGGAATCCATGGTCTGTGTGCTGTCAACTGGCAGCTCGCGCACAGGGGCCGGCCGGGTGCAAGCCCCGGCCAGCCAAGTAATTGCTACAAGGGTTCCAAGCCTTTTCGACACTCTCACGGAATCCAGGGAATATGCCAGAAGGCAAAATCGTCGAAGGTTGCCGTCAGAGGGTACGTCACTTGTGAACGGACATAAGCGGCAAAATAACCGAAGCTTGATAGCATGCCCGAGTCCCAATAATCGGTCACCTGGAACCCGTTGATGAAGAGGTAGAACTTGCCATCGTAGCCCCAGATTCCCAAGCGATTGGTCGCTCCAAGGCCGGTGAAAATAGCGTCAGAGGGTGTCCAGTCGATAAGAGTGACGGAGTTCCCCGGGGACAAGCGGATAAAACGCCATTCGCCGTCACAAGAGACCTCGAAAGTGTATCCGCTGGGGGTGATGTCGGGTTCAATCCGAATGACCAACCCAACTGCATCCCGTCCCATACAGTCACCATTAGTTGCAGAAATTTCGGCATAAACCCGTCCGGATTGGACGGAAGTGTAGGACCACCAAATAGCGGTGTTCAGTGCATCGAAGTCGGTTCCGATGAGTTTCCCATCCACAACTTCATACGATGCAATACCTTCCGTTACGTATTCGTACCAGGTATCTGGATTGTTGAAGTAGTCAATATGATCCGGGTTGGTCAGGTCGAGGATGTTTCGCGGGTCATCCGGATCGCTGACGGTAAACGGAGTGGGAGTTGGCTCGAGGGTGAGACGCTGAACCGAGCTTGTCGGTGTGGCTGCGGAAGCATCAACAGCCGCATCTGCCACCTCAGGAGGCTCAGTCGGCAGCACCGCTGCTGGTTGCTCCTCGACAGGTTCGACTGGCGCTGCATCAGGGGGCGGTGCATCTTGCCCGCGGCGAGCCAATGCAGAGGCGCCGAGATATATGAGTGCTATTACCAGCAGTGTGGATACGACGATCAAGATAATGCGTTCGGTACTTAGAGATTTTCCTTTCTCCTCACTCATCTTAGTCCATCCTTCATGGGGTGAGCATGACCTTGCCGGACTCGCCGGAAGTCATTGTCTCAAAGGCTTTATCGAATTCTTCCATTTTAAAATGATGGGTAACGAGCGGTGCGAGATCAACGGCACCGGAGCGGATAAGCCCACGAGCCTGATACCAAGTTTGCCAGAGCTTGCGTCCACTGATGCCCAAGACGCGCGCCGCCTTGAAAACGATGTGGTTATCCCAATCGAATTCAAACGGTCCGGGTGCGACACCGAGGAGCGCCGCTTCACCACCGGGTTTTAGAAGTGTGAAACCCTGGTCGATCGCCGATGGTGAGCCGGACATCTCTAAAAGCACATCGACCCCCTCACCGTCGGTCGCATCTTGAATCATATCGATCACCGGGTCATCAATGGCATGCAGCGCCAGGTCCGCTCCCATCCGGCGCGCGAAGTCAATACGGTAGGCGCTGATGTCGGTGGCATAAATGGATCGAGCGCCGATGGCGCGGGCGACGGCGATGGTCATCAACCCAACCGGACCACATCCTGTGACGAGGACTTTCTTGGCCCTTAAGTCGGCGGCGAAGGCGGTATGAACCGCGTTGCCGAAGTTCTCCTGCAATACAGCGATTTCCACTGGTAGATCTTCAGGATTTGGCCAAGCGTTCTGAGCGTGAATGGCGATGTACTTGGCGAAACCGCCATCGCGGTCGACGCCGATAAGCTTTGTGTTCTCGCAAATGTGGCCCAAGCCCGTGCGGCAGAAGGAACATTGATTACAGATAACATGTGATTCTAAGGAAACAAAATCTCCTATCTCTGGTGTCTCAACCATGGATCCGCGCTCAACGACATCTCCACAGACCTCATGGCCGACGATCACCGGTGGGTGCATTCGACCTGCTGCCCAAGAATCCCAGTTGTAGATATGTAAATCGGTACCACAAATAGAAGCGGCGCGAACCTTAACGAGTACTTCGTCGCGTTTAATAGTGGGAATGGGAACTTGCTGGACTTCAAGACCAGGATTGGCGTGGGCTTTAACCACCGCCTGCATCGTTTCTGCCATGTTGCGGAGTGCCTCCGTAAGGATAAGGGTTTTTCGGAGTATAGCATTAACACCGCAAACCCAATCTTGGGCGAGTTATAATCCTTTGACTATGGTTCTCGAGTACCAAGAGGCAGGAGTTGATGATGGAATATCGCAGGATGGGACGTTCTGGCTTGAAGTTGAGCGCGATCTCTTTGGGATCTTGGATTTCCTTTGGCGACCAGATTGATGAAAGTGTTGCTGCAGAGCTCATACAACGGGCACATGAAGCGGGCGTTAATTACTTCGACAACGCCGATATCTATGCAAACGGAGATTCAGAACGAGTAATGGGAGAGGCGATTAAGGATTTACCCCGAGAGAGCCTTGTGGTCTCAAGTAAAGTTTATTGGCCCACGATGCCGGGACCCAACGGTCGGGGTCTATCCAGAAAGCACATTATGGAATCCTGTCACGCTTCGTTGGAACGAATGAACCTGGAATATCTGGATCTGTATTTTTGTCATCGCTACGATAACGAGACACCGCTGGACGAGGTGGTACGAGCGATGGACGACCTTGTCCGTCAGGGTAAGGTGTTGTATTGGGGCACATCCGAATGGCGAGCGGGGCAGATTGCACGTTCCTACGCCGTTGCTCATGAGTGGCAAGCTTATCCGCCAGTTGTCGAGCAGCCGCAATACAATATGTTCGTCCGTCGTAGGGTAGAGGATGAACTCGTCCCGGCGGCGCGAGATTTGGGGTTCGGCATGGTGACGTGGAGCCCTCTAAAATACGGTCTCTTGAGCGGCAAATACAACAACGGTTTACCTAAAGAGACGACCCGTCTTACGCGAGCACCTGAATGGGGTGAGAAAATCATAACAGAAGAACGGGTGGAGGTGGTTCGGCGGTTGACTGAACTTGCGGACGAAATTGGCGCGACGACTGCCCAATTGGCGATCGCCTGGCTCCTGCGCATTCCTGAGGTGAGCAGCGTGATCACAGGAGCGACGCGCACCGAGCATTTAGATGACAACCTGAAAGCGCTGGAGTTCGTGGAAATGCTTACGCCGGATATCTTAGATAAGATAGAAACGATATTGGGCAACTCTCCCGGCGAAACTGAAGAATTCTAACGATCATGCCCCGCATATAACCAGCTGATTTCAGCAAACTTCCTACACGAGTGCCGGCGTACGTAAAAACTTTAAGTTTCTATTCTAAATTGTGTGGGTGACAAGGCGCACTGGCGCTACTCAACTTCATTATCACAATCATACATAGGGGCCGACCCATGTGTCGGCCCGCCACCATCAAGCAATCGGCTATACACCAACCTCCCGCAAGTTTTAAACCTGCGGGAGGTTAACTCGTAGACCTCAAAGTGCAGGCTGCGCCTGCGACCGGAAGCAGAGCTTCCCGACTCCAGATATTCCAGAAAGGTTGTAGACAAAACCCGGATCATTCAACCGATAGATATTGAGGTCTCAATCACTTTGGCGTTGAGTCTCCAGCGCCAAACCGTCTGGATCGTTGAAGTCTATCTTTGCCGCGAAAGCGCGGCCAATGTCCTCTAAAAGGTCGGCTGCCCAGGTGGCATCTAAACTGATCTCGCTGATATCGACTCCTTCGGGAATAACGACACCGAGCTCGCGCATAACGCTGGATGACAAATCGAGTTGGTATCGACGCAGGTCAATTCTCGCGGTCTCTTCATATTCCCGCCGGGTCACGTAAGTCTGCCATTCGCCGGCGTCTTCCATTGTTTCCGCTAGAACCCAGAACCCCCACTTCAAGATGCTGGCAGATCGGGCATCGATTGTGTGAGGACGCCTTCCGGTGCCGAACGATAGCATGAGAGTGTCGCCCGGAGGATATAAACCGATGCTGTAGTGGATCGCCTCAACGGCAGCGTGGTATACCGGATTACCGGAAACACCAACTCCACCATCGACCCAGGTATGCTTCGCTCCAAGAACATTAGCAGAGTGCGCGGGGAAATATGTCGGGGCGGCGATGCTGGCCAAGACGGCGTCTTTTAAGGTCATCGTTCCCCAAAGGCTGGCATTACCGGGCCCATCCTTTACGAAGAAATCGGTCTGGCTGGTTTCCAGGTTCTTTGCAGTGACCAATATATCGATTCCTAATGAGTTCAGAGGTCTATCGGCACCGATCTCTTGGAGAGTATTCGTAATGTAGGCGTTACTATAGCGGTGGTTGCCGAGGTTGAAGAGAATTTGATGCAAGGGTAGACGCTGAAACGCGTGCTTGGCCAACTCACGATAGAGCGCCAGGAGTCCGCGGGCGCTGATGCCCAGGGCAATGCCAGCAGCGATAACGGCTCCAGTAGAAGTTCCGGCAACCATATCAAAGATATCTCGGCACGGCCTCCTGTGAATTTTCTCGAGTTCCACCAAACATGCCAGGGGAATGATGCCGCGGATGCCACCGCCGTCAATGGAGAGGATTTTCTTCATGTCTCATCACCCTTATCTTGCTAACGCCAGACTTACAGAGATAGCGGGAGCCCGCGTGCTCGAAATAGACTTACGCTTTGGCCTCCTTTAGCTAACGTGCATGATTCCGGCCATGCCCTGGATGTCCCTCAAGGGCAAGTGCGGTGTCCCTGCAGGCACAGGTCTTGCAGGGATTATCGACACACATTCATTTACGGGTAAAATTCGCATATGGCTAAGGTAACGTATGTCAGGCGGTTTCGGCGCCGCCGGGAATTCCAATCTAGAGGTGAGAGGCTGCTTGGGCGGGTTGGTTTTGTGTTTGCCCTTCTGTTGGTTGTGGGAATTGGAACAGCGGTTCTCCTGATGGCCTTGTCTTATGCCGATCTAACCTCGAATCTTCCCCCTGCGGAAGATTTAGAACAGATCTTCGGTTCCACAGGGCGAGAGTCTTTCCGTCCGGTCAAATTCTATGATCGAACCGGCGATAAACTCCTTTTAGATGTGCTTCACCCGCAGGCACAGAGCCGGCGCTGGTTGTACCTGGACCCTGATGGACCGATCGATCTGCCCGAGCATGTGCTTGAGGCTACGATCGCGATCCAAGACGAAACCTTCTGGTCAAATCCTGGATATAACCCGCAAGAGGTGGTTCAAGCGCTTCTGAGCTATCTCGATCTTCGGGTACCTCAAGAGATAAGCCCCTCCATAAGCCAACAGCTGGTACAGGCACAATTGCTTCCACTCGCAGGCGGAATGCGTTCTCCCGATAAACAATCCTTGCAAAGAATGATCCTGGCGGCCGAGGCCACTCAGGAGTACCCAAAGGAAAAAATCCTCGAGTGGTACATCAATAGCGCCGACTATGGAAATCATGCCTATGGTATTGACGCCGCTGCGTTGGTGTATTTCGCCAAGCATGCCTCAGATCTCACCCTCCCCGAAAGTGCGATGTTGGCGTCCATCCCGCTAAACCCATCACTGAATCCGGTTGACGCTGCAAAAGAGGCGAAGGAACGGCAGGCGGAGACCTTGAGGGCGATGGTGCGAATGGGAGCGATCACAAACCATGAAGCACAGCTAGCCCTTGCACAGGCATTGGAGATCAAGCATGAGGCCATTGAGCATCCAGACCATCTCCAAACTCTGGCGGAGTATCTCCAGATCGAGGCGCTTGAAATGTTTGGAGATGATGTCCTGAGGCGAAGCGGATTACGGATCCAAACAACGGTGGACTACGATCTGCAGCTGCAATCTCATTGCACACTACAAACTCATTCCGCCCGACTATCCGGGCTTGAGCCAGGCGTCATTCTCCCTGCGGCAGATGGAACGGGATGCCTTGCCGCGGGGTTTCTCCCTCCGGTTCGTCCAAGCGACGCAAATCTCGATCACAAAATCGAATCAGGAGGCTTCGTTGTTCTCGATGCGAACAATGGCGAGATTCTCGCTCTCGCGGGACCTGTATCTGAAGTTAGACCGACCGGAACGATCTTCTCCCCACTTGTGTATCTATCGGCTTTCGCGCAAGGTTATTCGCCGGGAAGTTTGGTCCTGGATATTCCTCCCGATGGTGAATTTACAAATGGGACTCCTGAAACCCAGGCGGCGCTATATAACGGACCTGTGCGCATCCGCACAGCGCTGGCGAATGGGTATAGAGCCGCAAGCGATAGAATCCAGTCTTTGATGGGCGTGGACAGCGTCGAGCGGACGGCACGTTCAATGGGCGTTGCGTCAGCAACATACGATACGCAAGAGGTTCGCGAATCCGGTGATCTGGATTGGGAAGCTTCCCTGATGGATCTAACCAGCGCCTATGCTGTCCTTGCGAATCAAGGAACGATGATCGGTGAGTCAGCCCCAGTGAATGGCACAGTGAGAAACCCTTTGAAGCCGTCGATCTTTTCAACGATTGAAGATGGTGCCAGGAGGTCAGCGTATCGCTTCGAACCAGAACAGAAAGCAGTTCTTAGCGCTCAGCTGGCTTATTTGATGACAGATGTGTTGACCGATGAGACGGCACGCTGGCCAGCCCTGGGGCAGTCGAATGCCTTAGAGGTTGGCAGACCAGCGGGGGCAATTGCATCTGTTGCGGACGGCCGTGATTTCTGGAGCCTGGGCTACACTCCGAGCCGGGTTGTAGGTGTTTGGCTTGGAAATCCAGACGGCTCCGAAGCGGTTGGCTTGCATGAGATGAACAGCGCCGCGCCGGTGTGGCATGCCCTGATACGCTACGCGACAAAGGATTTGCCGGCTGCTGGATGGCAGATACCACCGGGGGTGAACCGGATATATGTCTGTGATCCCTCGGGCTTGCTACCCACAGTATACTGCCCTTCGGTTGTGAGCGAAGTTTTCATCAACGGCACTGAGCCGATAACTTTCGATAATCTTTACCAGCCCTACCTGGTAAACAAGGAAACGGGCAAGCTCGCGACTCTGAACACGCCGATCGACCTTGTTGAAGAACGAATATATCTCGTCCCGCCTCCAGAGGCTGCGGAGTGGGCACAGCTGGCTGGACTAGAAAGACCCCCTCAAGAATATGACACTCTCACAAATCTGGAAGATCAGCATCCAGATGTTCGCATCACCACGCCTGCATCTTTCTCCTATCTTCGTGACGATATCGTGGTGCGAGGGTATGCGAACCCGGAGAATTTTGACTACTATCGCCTTCAATATGGCAGCGGGCTAAACCCCACTCGCTGGGTGCAAATTGGGGATGATAATCACAAGCAAGTACGGGGGGGAACGTTGGTGCGTTGGAAGACCGAGGGTCTCAATGGGTTGTATACGCTTCAACTTGTTGTTGTTGACCTCGATGGTCATATCTCAACCCATGCCATCCATGTTACGGTGGATAACCAACCACCGCACGTTGAGATCCTGCTGCCCGAGCCTGGCCAGGTCCTGCGCGGGAACAGTCGGCAGGAGATGGTGATCGAAGTTGAGGTGACAGACAACTTCGGGGTTGAGCGGGTCGAGTTCTATGTCGACGACATTAAAGTTGAAACGGTGACCGCGCCGCCGTACTCGATCCGTTGGCGGATGGCAGCCATAGGTGAACATGAGGTCTATGTTCGGGCGATCGATCTCGCTGGGAATGTGGCGGAAAGTGATCGGGTTCTGTTCACGGTAGAGCGGCCATAGTTGGAACGAGTATCGTCGCGATGTGACCCTGATACTTGACTTATGGAGAATACAAGACCTCCCCGCAACACATCAAGTTGCAGGGAGGTATGTACATAAGGTGCGGAAATCAAGCGACTGGTCGGCAATTCCATCGTGACGAATTCCGTCAGATTGGAACTTTGTCGACCCGAAAGCACGATCACGCTTCAACGAGAATCATACAGCTCCCCATGAGTGATGCCCACGGGGAGCTGTGGAGTCGAGGGTTGCCGGGCTAGCAGGGTCCTTCTAGGTAGAAACCAAAATTGACGCCGCCCACATGTTCACCCGAACCGACCGTCACCGATCGCGGGTGGGCGGTGCTGTTACATTCGCCTCCGCATCCACAACCAAGGTAATCTACGGATACGCAGTAATTCCCTGGGGTAATATCTGCGAAGGTGTATTCACCGGCGCCATTCGTAGTCGTCGTGCCAACCACGGAGCCGCTGCACCCGCCGGACCTGAGCGTCACCGTCTTTCCGCCAATACCGCCATCACCGATATCGCGGTTGCCGTCGTAATCGAAATCCCGCCAGACTATCCCGGATATCGAACCGGGCAGAACCGGCGTCGGCGTCGGTGGGATGTAGCATACGCCAGGTTCAGAGCCGGTGGGGATGAAGCCGTAAGCCCAGCGGCAGGTGTTGTCCATCGAGGCCATCGCCTTCAGGGGGTATTGGCTGCTCTCTGAAGCGGGTGAGCCGGCATCAGTCGATGTGAAGTGATCGTTGTAATCGAACCAGGCAGGATCCTTGATGCCTTCATCGCTCCATGCACCCCACATGAATTCGCCGTCATTGCCGATGAGCGAATAGAGAAAGGCGATCTGGATGCGATCGGCATGCCCGGGATCGCGACGAATCCAGGCTTCGTCGGGCCCGATGCCATACCCGCTATCGAACACGCAATCCTCATAGCCGTCTCGAGAAGCGTGCGGACCATCCGGAATCATCGCTGTGGGGCCGCCGACATCGCCGTTGGCATCGCGGCATGCACGCACGCCGTCTGTGGTCCACTCGCTGTCGGGCGGGGCGTCGGCGAGGACCAACCAATCGCCATGGCCGTCGATGTCCAGGTCGACCTCCACGCCATAGGCAGCTTCTGACCCGGCCGGAGGCGGTCCTTCAAGGAAGATCGTGACGTACACCCAGGGTGGTCCCATGCTGAGTTCCGCACGGGTGATGTCCAAATACTCCTGGTAATCCATCACCTGGGTAGTGAAGGGTCGCTCGAGAAGGTTGATAGCAAAAATGTCGGCATTGGCTCTTCGCTCTGAGGCGAGAGCTGCGCTCGAACGATCGGTCATAAAGCTTTTTATCGAGCCAGGGTTCGAAGGCTGGATCTGATGCGCCACTGTTGCGGTAGGCAGCGACTCTTCGGTTGCCTCCGCGGGGGCTTCGGTCGCATCAACCGGGTTCGCCGCATCAGGCACCTTCGTCGCCTCGCCTGATGGCAGATTGGCCTCGACGATCGTTGCCAGCGCTTCCATCGTCTGTGTGGCTGCGGGACCGGCGCCACCAGGCAGGCTGCAGGCTAAAGCCGATATCAATAACATGACGATTGGAAGGAGTGTGCGTAACGAGTGTTTATGATTCATGGTTTTCCTCTCCTTAAAGAATGAAGTCGAATTGCTCTCTATATCTATAACGGAGTAATCCAGTTTATGTGACAATGAATTTTGGAGTCAAGTGTGTCGCTCCGATCGCCTAACCACAGTGATCTTATAGGAAAAACAGAGTAGTTACCAGTTGGCGGAGTTCCTGTGTCTAATCATCGACATCCCAGGGTGAGTTCTCAGAACCAGCGCCGTACAGTGCAGTGTGGATTACACCCTGCAGTGAGGGGATTGTGTCAGCCATTGCAGCCAATAGGCCAAAGCAGCCGGTGAGCATCATGTCGCCATAAGGAGCTGCAAGATAATGTTTCAGGCGAGATTCCAACATCATCGATCGCCGTGGCCCGGTGACGATCACATCGAAATCCTCACCCACGAGAGAGAGCGGTTCGGGGATGATCGTGAGCGCTCCGTGACCGTGATCGTTGAAAACATCCTCGCTTTTTAAAGTCCCGGAGGCGAATGACTCTAGCAGCGTATCCAGACGGGCGTGGTCGAGCAACCCGGTGTGATGCTCAAAGACGCCTTCAATACCGCTGGGACCGAGGCGGAAAGCCAATGTGTGTGCGTTGCCGATGTTTACGATAAGAGAGCGGGCTTGCTGTGCAGCAACAGGGTCGAGCGAGGCGCCGAGCACGGCCGCGGGGGCAGTGTCCATCAGCACCAACGGGCAATCTAGGCCTGCTGCAGATGTTGAAACAGCACGCATACGAGTAAGTATTTCGGGCACTTGTTCTGCAAGATAAGCGAAGGCGCTTAAGCGATTCTCCTCCAGAATGCGCCGTTCAAGATAGTCGAAACGGAATTTGCGGTCCGAGATATTGGGGGGAGCAGCGCCGTGATCGAAGACCGCCACACCAACCCCTTCCAAATCGAGCTTGACGCCGAAGGCGCTGAAAGCCTGCCGTATGGCCTCGAGGTCGAAGTCCTGGAGTGTGATGCGCCGAACGTTGTCTAGGGACAGCGCCTCGTCCTCGCTGAGGAGCTTTACACCCATATCGTGTTCAACCCATTCAAGGTCGTCGTTGAATGTCTGCGCCGCCTCTGGCGTGGCGAATACACGATGACCTTGCTCTAGGTGGGTCGCTGCCGCCCAATGTGAGGGTCCGCCTCCCATCGTCACACCGGTGAGAAGGATGTCTTCACCAAGACGAGTCGCTTCTTGGATCTTCTCTCTCACCATCATCGTCGGCGAGGGCATGACCAGCTTGAAACCATTCTCGAGATTTAATCCTTCCCGGAAGAGGAAGATATCCTGCGTGCCAGTGCCAATATCAACTGTTAAAACATGCTTCATTGTCATTCCGTAGATGTCAATCTGTATGAATATCTGATGTGAAAATCGCCCCGTTGAAGTTATTCGTCTGGAAGTGGCTGCCAATCCGGCTGCAGATCGCGCCCGGGGTTCTGGGTCAGGTTTGTCTGACCCGAGCCGGTGTTCGTCATGATATAGATTTCGGGATTCTGGTCGCGGGTGGACGTGAAAACGATCGACTGATCGTTGGGTGAAAATCTCGGTTCCTTGTTTCCCAGCGAACTCGTGAGAGGGATCGGGTCAAGGCCGGGGTTCTGCGCATAAGCGATATAGATCTCCTGCTTGCCGTATTTCACGAGCCAGGTGAAGGCGATGAATTCACCATTTGATGACCAGGATAGATGATCGGCGCCAATAATTTTGTCCTGGAGATCAAACCATGAAGGTTCGCCGCCCTCTGCCGGTCTCATGATGATGCGACCAGGGGCCCGGTTAATGGAAGCGATGACGGCGAGCGTTTGTCCGTTGGGGGACCACGCGGGGGCGTATTCGACAGCATATCCCGCGGTGACATTCCGCGGTGTTTCAGTGATTGAGCAGTTCTCAGGCGCTGGGTTAC
This sequence comes from uncultured Anaerolineales bacterium, assembly GCA_965195195.1. Classification (GTDB taxonomy): domain Bacteria; phylum Chloroflexota; class Anaerolineae; order Anaerolineales; family E44-bin32; genus E44-bin32. The sequence goes on from CBDAFF010000084.1 coordinate 16,984, forward strand.
ACTCAACGCCCGTGACGAACACCTGTTTCAATGAATTTACGCGCGTGCTTGTAAAGGCGATTTGACTGCCGTCGGGGGACCAGGCGGGATCGAAATCATCGCCGATGTTCTCAGTAAGATTGGTCGGTTCCCCGGAACGATCGACGTTGATTACGAAGAGGTCGAGCCCAAGATCGTTGCCATACGTATCACTACCGCCCGGTGCTGTATAGATTATCTTCGTTCCATCGATTGACCATCTGGGTTGGCCCTTGTTGCCAGGACCGTAAGTTAATTGTCGCGGATCGCTCCCGTCCGCATTCATCGTCCAGATTTGTAAGGTGCGTCCGTCCTCTCGATCGCTAATAAAGGCGATTCTGCCACCGCCGCCAATGACAACGGTCGTAGCTGTCGGTGTTGGTGTTTGGGTTGGCGTTGACGATGGTTCGGGGACGGGCGTGGCCGTGTTGGGAATTGGCGTCGGTGTAGTTGTTTTCTCTGGTTGTGAGACCACGGCCACGGTGGTCTCGGTTGGCTGAGTGCTACCTCCGCCGAAGGGAATGACGCCGCCAAAAACGAGCGCGGCCCCACCGCCGAGCAAGATTAGAGCGAGAATTCCGATACTGATCCAAAGGCCAAACCTTCGGGATTTGGGTGGAACGGGAGGTTTGAGTGGGGCGCGAATCGTCTCCAGCTGCATGCGACCCGCCAGTGCCATGCAAAAACTGGCCATATCCGGGAATCGTTCCTCTTGCTTCAAAGCCATCGCCCTTTCAAGCGCGGCTTCCACATGTTCTGACACAGCGGGATTAAGTTCGCCGACTGGTTTAAGGATTTCTTTGCCAAGCATGCGTTGGATGCTATCCGCCGGACGTTGATTAGTTAAAAATGAGTAGAGCGTTGCCGCCAGGGAGTACTGATCGCTGCGCGCGTCTGTGCGTTGTCCACCGTATTGTTCAGGAGGTGAGAAGCCGGGTGTTAGCCCACGTGCACCGGTTGTAGTCTGTGATTGGTCGAAGACCTTGGCGATACCGAAATCGACAAGGACGACGTTCCCGCCGGGCTGCAATTTGAGATTGGCCGGTTTTATATCGCGATGGATCACAGGAGGCTTGCGTGAGTGGATGTAACTCAATGCGCCACAGATGGATTCCGCCCAGGTCAACACCTCAGCGGGGGTTGGTGGTTGTTTCGCCACCTGTGTGTGTAGATCGACCCCCTTGACGAAGTCCATCACCAGGTATTGGCGTTCGTCAAGGATGAAGTGGTCCGTCACTCGAGGTAGGTTGGGATGGCGCAGCGTGGCCAGCAGGCGCGCCTCACGCCGGAACTGGCGCTCAGATTCTGGGCTTGGGTTGAGGTTTTCTTTGACGGCGACTTTGATATCTAGCGTCAGGTCATGGGCAAGAAAAACAGCGCCCATACCACCTTTACCGAGCTGGCCTTCGATGCGGTAGCGGTCGCGGAGGATGTCACCTAGTTGGAGGGGCATGCTGCAAATTGTATGTCAGCGGGAGCGGCAGGGCAACAACAAGGCCGCTTGCTGCCATTTCCGTGGAGATGACCCTTGGCAACATCGCAGATGGGCTACAATTGCAGAAGTAGATTGGATGGTCAGAATTAGTGGACTCCACAATTTCAGGCGGTCGCGTAAGGATTTATGCAAACACGCCGTTCCCGTTGAGGAGGATTGGATGAGTGCAGGTACGGTCTCAGCACAATGGAATTTCTACCGCGACGGTTGGTCGCGAGCCGAGGGCGAGGCCATCGGTGAGGCGTTGGTGACGATCAGCGTCAACGCGGAGGAATGGGTGACCCTCATGTGCACGCCGTGTCAGCAAGATCTCCTGGCGATAGGTTTCCTGGTCAGCGAAGGTGTGATCGACAGCATGAATGACGTCGATCATGTCCATGTCAGTGAGGATGGTTGCTGCGTAGATGTGTGGCTTCAGGACCCGGTCGAATTGCCCAAGCGGGGCATCATCACCAGCGGGTGTGGCGGGGGCGTGACCTTCGAGGAGCCCGAGGCGGACATCGAACCTCTAACAAGTGAGCTGCAAATCTCCCCCGAGCGTTTGTTTGCCCTCTTTCGCCAATTGCACATTCCCGATGGCCTACATGCTCGATCGCGAGGTGTGCATGCTTCAGGTTTGACCGACGGTGAGAAGATCATCGCTCTGGCGGAGGATGTCGGTCGCCACAACACGCTGGACAAGCTGTGGGGTTCATGTTTGCTGCAGGGTATCAAAACCGAGGGGCTGGCACTCCTGGCGACAGGCCGGATTTCGTCTGAAATGCTGCGCAAGGGGGCAAAGATGGGCTGCCCGATCATCGCCTCTCGCAACTCGCCGACGTCGTTGTCTATTGCCATGGCGCGCGCATGGGGCATCACGCTGATCGGTTACGCCCGTCAGGGATCAATGAGGGTTTACACCCGCCCTGATCGTCTCGGGTACGAATCGGGTAGACCCACCGACGCTGCCATCTGACGCGCGCGGCATCATTTCCATCAACGCTGACTTTTTTATAGTGAAAGCTCTATGAGCATATCGCTCAGCGGGCGCGAGGATTCTCCAGGCGGATGGCGGAGATCTTGTATTCGGGTATCTTCGCGATCGGGTCGAGTGTGTGATCCTGGGTAAGGCGGTTAGCAGGCGCTTCGCGCCAGTGGAACGCCAGGAAAACCGTGCCCGTGGGAACCCCTTCCGAGATCTTCGTCTTCGTGCGGATCGTCCCTCGCCGGCTGTGGATGATCACGGCAAAGCCGTCCTTAAGGCCGAGGGCCTCAGCGTCCTGGGGGTTGATTTCGGCGTACCCCCTTGGTTCACGCCAGTGGAGCGGCGCGCTGCGGCGGGTCATGGTTCCCGAGTGATAGTGATACAGGACTCGTCCGGTGGTGAGTGTGAGGGGGTATTCCTCGTCCGGCAGCTCGGCTGGGTCTCGAGCTTCGACGCTGTGGAATTTACCTTGCCCCCTCGCGAAAGTACCCACATGAAGGATGGGCGTGCCTGGATGTGTTTCGCTCGGACAGGGCCACTGTAATCCTGAGGGCTCAAGGCGGGCATAGCTCATGCCGCTATAGATCGGGGTCACGAGCGTCAGCTCATCGAAAATCGAAGATGCCGAATCATACTTCCATGCTTCAGGGCCCGGTTTGCGGTCAAGCTTTTGGGTTACGCGAGCAGCAATGTCGGCGATGATGGACCAATCAGGCAGCGCCTCACCCGGAGGAGAGATGACCTTGCGAATTCTCTGAACGCGTCGCTCTGTATTGGTAAAAGTGCCGTCCTTCTCCAGCGATGATGCGGCGGGGAGCAGGACATGGGCAAGGTAGGCCGTCTCGCTGGGGAAGATATCCTGCACGATAAGCAAGTCCAGCTTTCGAAAGGCTTCTTCGACGTGATTGCTGTTGGGATCCGACATCAGCGGGTTCTCCCCCATGACGTATAAGGCGTGCACTTCGCCAGCCAGTGCGGCATGAGTGGATTCCACGATGGTCAACCCGACATCGCATGGGAGTTGTTCAACATCCCAGGTCTTGGCCGTCTCCTCGCGCAGCTTGTCATCGGTTACCTGCTGATAACCCGGTAACACGTTAACTAATCCGCCGACGTCGCAGGCGCCCTGGACGTTGGCTTGTCCTCGTAGCGGGTTGACGCCTGTGGATGGCTTTCCGATCTGGCCGCAGAGCATACTCAGGTTGGCCAGGGTGAGAACGTTGTCGGTGCCGTTGCTGCGCTGGGTGATGCCCATGGCGTAGAGAATAGTGCTATGGCCGTGGGCTTCCCCGTAGATGGACTCACCATGTGCGCGTTCGCCCAGGGCGTACCAGTGAGCTGCCTGAATAATTTTCTCCTCCGGAACACCGGATGCCAGAGCAGCCCTCTCTGGTGTGTAACCCTCGAGGGTGGCGGCAAGCGCATCATAATCTTCGGTGCGTTCCGCTATGAAGGTCTCATCCATCCAGCCTTCGCGAATGATCACATGCATCATCGCCAGGAAAACGTAAATATCGGTGCCGGGGTGGGGCTGGAGGAAGAGGGTAGCGTGATCGACGAGGGGGATGCGTCGGGGGTCGATGATGATAAGGTGAGCGCCTTTCTTCACCGCACGCACGACCTCATAGCTGATAACAGGATGCGCTTCCGCCGTATTGGATCCGGTGATGAATATGCAATCTGCATCGCGGATCTCGCGGATGGAATTGGTCATTGCTCCTCTACCGAAGGCCTTCACGAGGCCTGCAACGGTGCTGCTGTGTCAAAGCCTGGCACAGTGATCGATGTTATTGGTGCCGATCACTGCTCTCATGAATTTCTGGAAGAGGTAATTATCCTCGTTGGTGCAACGAGCGGAAGCTAGCCCCATGATCGAATCAGGGCCGTGGCTTTCAGTAATATCGCTCAGCCGGGAGGAGACAAACTCGAGCGCTGTGTCCCAATCGACGGGGACGAAATACTGCTCAACATTGGGCTTCCGAATATCCAGCGGTGAGGTTTCCGGCAGATCCCAGGTTTCTTCGGTCAGTCCGAGTTCATGTGCGACATCTCGACGAAGCATGGGCTGCTTCAGACGTTCCGGGCTGGTGGCGAAATCCCATCCATATCGGCCTTTTGTGCAAAGAAAGGGCCCGTTGGCCGCGCCATGCTCAGGAGCCTGGGCATAGATGATGTCGTCGTCCTTGGTGGCGTACTCGATCTGGCAGCCTACGCCGCAGTAGCCGCAGACGGATAAAGTGCGGTCTAAATCCCATTCCCGACCGCGCTGTAGTCTTGATACTGGCATCAACGCCGCCGTGGGGCAGACTTGTACACAGTTGCCGCAGAAGACACAGGCAGAGTCGATCATCGGGCCGTCATACGGGGTGGCGATGTTGGTTTCGAAGCCTCGATTAGCGAAATCGATCGCGTGGACACCTACGATTTCGTCACACACGCGCACGCAGCGCCCGCAGAGGATGCAATACTGATGATCGCGCAAGAAGAAGGGGTTGTCGTCTTGAAACAGAGTAGAGGAGACCGTTGGCTCATAGCTCGTCTCTTTAAGACCGTACTCATAGGCGTATTCCTGCAGCGTGCAAGATCCCGCCTTGTCGCATACCACGCAATCGAGGGGGTGATCGGAGATGAAGAGATCAAGAACTCCACGCCGTAATTCCGTGAGTTGTTCTGATTGGGTTTGAATGACCATACCTTCTGCTGCGGTGAGTCCGCAGCTCAGCACAGGCTGATCCTGGCCCTCTACTTCGACCAGACAAAGGCGGCAGCCTCCAGAGATGCTGAGTTCGGGATGGTAGCACAGATGAGGAATATGAATTCCATTATCGATGGCGGCCTTGAGTACGTTCGTATCTGGCGCCACCTGGATGGTCTTTGTGTCGATGCTCAAGGTGATCATGTTGAACTCCCTATCAGCCAATGGATTGCCATGCTCACTATCGCTCAGGCGTTAGTTGGAATCAACGCTTCGTATTCCTGGCGGAAGAAGCGCAGCGTGCTGAGTACCGGATTCGGTGCCGATTGGCCCAGACCGCAAAGGCTTGTCGATCTCACAAGTTTGCAGAGAGCATCAAGCTTGTCGAGGTCCTCGGGCTCGCCGCGCCCCTCGATGATCTTGTCCAGCAGCGTGCGGATTTGCACGGTGCCGACCCGACAAGGAACGCATTTGCCACAACTCTCGTCTACGCAGAAATCCATGAAAAAGCGTGCGAACTCGGGCATGGACGTGGTGGTATCAATGATGACCAACCCCCCCGAACCCATGATCGAGCCCAGTTCCTGGAGGCTCTCGTAATCGACAGGCGTATCCATGTGTGTATTCGGGATACAACCGCCGCTTGGTCCGCCTGTTTGCGCGGCCTTGAACTCGGCGTCCCCGGGCACATCGCCTCCGATCTCGTAGACGATCTCTTTCAGGGTGATGCCCATGGGCACCTCAATCAGGCCAGTGTTAGTGAGTTGACCCGCGAGGGCGAAAACTTTCGTACCTTTGCTTTTCTCGGTGCCGATCTGGGCGTACCAATCGGCGCCGTTCTTGATGATCGCGGGGACGCTCGCCAAGGTTTCAACGTTGTTGATCACCGTTGGTTTGCCCCACAGGCCCGATGTAGACGGATAGGGAGGGCGCATGCGAGGTACACCACGCTTTCCCTCGATGGAGTGAATCAGGGCCGTCTCTTCGCCGCAGACAAATGCGCCGGCGCCGATGCGCACATCGGCATTGAAGGAGAAGTCCGTGCCTATGACGGATTTACCCAGGATCCCGTGGCGTCGCGCGGCGCGAATGGCCCCGCGAATTCGATCCACAGCGATGGGGTATTCCGCACGAATATAAAAATAACCATGGCTGGCACCAACAGCATAGGCGGCGATCATCATGCCTTCGAGAACTTGATGGGGGTTGTCCTCCATCACGGTGCGGTCCATATAGGCGCCCGGGTCGCCCTCGTCGCCATTGACGACGACGTATTTGACGTCCGATTCTTCTCGACGAACGAAGCCCCACTTCAAGCCGGTGGGGAAACCCGCTCCGCCGCGTCCACGTAGGCCACTCTGCAGCATCTCATCGCACACTTGCTCAGGGCTCATCTCGGTGAGTACCTTATGCAGCGCATCATAGCCGCCATGTGCGAGGTAATCCTCGAGCTTCTCAGGGTCGACATAGCCCACATCGCGAAGGACTACCTTGAATTGCTTGGTGAAGAAAGGTAGATCGGGAGAGAGGATGTGTTTCTTGAGCGATCTCTTCTTACGGGCAGTTTCGAGGCGGTCGCGTACCGCCTGAAGTTCCGGGGAGAGCTCCTGTTGTATCGCCTCCGCTGGATCCCAGGACACAGTCTTGGCGACAAGCTCCTCCGCGCATTCAGAGTCAACGTCGGCGTAGTAGACCTCCTCGCCCGTCTTCTCCTGGACGCGCACGAGAGGTCCACGGCTGCAAAGCCCCATGCATCCCGTCTGTACCACTTCGACCTCGTTCCCGGTCGGGGCGGCCTCGACCGAGTCGCGCAGGGTTTGGATAGTACGACCCGCCCCGGCGGATAGACAAGCCGTGCTGATGCAGCAATGTACACGTTTGTCAAATTGGGATTGACGCGCCTGTTCCTTCTCAGCTATTTGATCAAGCTTATCGCGGCTCATCCGGCCTCCTCTTGATCCTGTAGGACCATCTCGTCCGCCAAGATTAGCCCCACTTTATTGGCGATCGTCTCCGGGGTAGCTTTTCCTTGTATCTCGCCGTTGATCACGGCAACGGGAGCGAGACCGCAGCATCCTAAGCAGCGGGCTGTCGAGAGGCTAAACAACCCGTCTTCGGTGGTTTTGCCCACGGGGATGTTAAGTACGGCGGACATCTCTTCGACAATTTCTGAGGAGCCCTTAACGTGACAGGCTGTGCCCGTGCAAACAATGCAATTGTGCTTGCCCTGTGGTTCAAAGGTGAATAGATGGTAGAAGGTAGCAACACCGTATACCTGACTTAAAGGCACGTGCAAATGGTTAGAAATGTAGAAGAGAAGTTCTTCTGACAGGTAGCCGAAAGTTTCCTGCGCGGAGTGGAGCACTTCGAGCAGTGCATCCTTCTCATTATGGAAGCGCTTCATCGTGCGATCGAGGGCTGCGTAGCGGTCATCACCGCTTGGATGTGCCGGAGCCTTCTTCGGTTTGCTGTTTGAGGATCCCGTGTCGCTCATCTCTTTTTCGTCCTTTTCGATTGGGCATCGGAAAGAGCTTGCTTGGGATTGCACCGGCCGCGTGAGTGTTGGGGCTGGAAGGTATGATCGATTATTCGGGGTCAAGCACCCAGCAGGCGGGGCAAACCGCAATCATTATAAACCTGCGCCGATGCTGAATAGAAGTGAGAGAAGTCACTCTGATAGCTCCGTTGAATCACACGACTTGGTGAGGCGCTGGCGTTCAGCCGGTCTGCAGCTGGGCACAGTGCAGGCGCACCTCTTGGAAGTTGAGAAGGGGCGGTACTGCGCCTGACTAGAGTTTGAGATCCCCGCCCTCGATGGTCGGGAGCCTATGCGAATCGGTGAGATCGAGGATGAGCGGAGTGATGGAGATGAAGTTGTTCGCCAACGGCCAGAAATTGGTTCCCGCTTGGGTAATTCCCCGGAGCCCTTTGAATTCGAGATGCTTCTCGCTTGCAGCAGCTGATCAAAGTAAATCTCAAAGGGACGGTGAGACCAGTTCAGGGAAAGACATCGCGTTGGCGCTCCGTTTCACGACATGGTATTATTAAAATGCGAGGGAGAACATTATTGTTTCAGTATTACTCTCTCTGCCCGGTTTAATCCTTATTATCTTATGCCCCGCATAATTTTTTGTGTCGCTGGACTTAGGTTTTGCGGGGGACATTAGAACGGATGTTTTGGGATGTGCCTTCCCTTATGGGTGGACACCGAAACCGGGTGTCGACCCTGTTTTTATTTATATATTTTTATCGAAGGGATTTAATTATGAGTGCCGACTTTATTGCTCGAATCGTTGGAATGATCGCTTTATCAGTTGGCGGTGTCTACCTTGGGACAGTGCTGGCGAATTTTGCGGGAGATCAACCTGTTCTTTGGGCTATCGTGTTTGGAATGGTTGGCGCGTTATTGGGGCTAGTTGTAACGCCGTTTTTGACCACTCGTCCAATGAGCGCCATTCGCAGCAAGCTCTCAACAATTTCGTTAAGGACAATGGTAGCCGGATTGTTCGGGTTGATCATTGGCTTGGTCGTTGGAGCGCTGATTGCCTTCCCCCTTTCACTATTGCCCAAACCGTTTGGAGAGTTGCTTCCCTTCATTGCCGCCATTCTCATTGGCTATTTAAGCATAACCATTTTTACAACCCGCCAGAACGAAATATTTAATATGGTTGGGTCCCGTTTTGGGTCATTGAGTAAGGGAGATCAAGAGCTTTCGGGGGACAACAACAGCGTGCTGCTGGACACCAGCGTGATAATTGATGGGCGGATTGCTGATATCGCCCGCACAGGCTTCATTGCCGGCCCAATGCTGGTGCCATCGTTTGTCTTGAACGAACTTCAACACGTCGCAGATTCATCCGATGGGTTGAGGAGACAGCGTGGTCGCAGGGGGTTGGATATACTCAACCGTCTCAAAAAAGATCCACTTATCTCGATGCGCATCACAGATTTGGATGTGGAAGGCGTGCGGGAGGTGGACGATAAATTGGTGGTCCTCGCCAAACAACTTAGCTGCAAAGTCCTAACAAATGACTATAACCTGAACCGAGTCGCCGAATTGCAGGGTGTCGCTATATTGAATATCAACGAGCTAGCAAACGCGGTAAAAGCGGTTTTTCTACCAGGTGAGACGCTTGAGGTGGATGTCATCCAAAAAGGTAAAGAAGCCGGACAGGGGGTAGGCTATCTTGACGATGGAACAATGGTCGTCATCGAAGATGGCGAGGTGCAAATTGGTAGTGTGATTCTGGTAAATGTCACAAAAGTTTTGCAAACAGCCGCAGGCAGGATGATATTCGCCCGGCTTAAGATGAATGACGAGAACGCTCACGCTCAGGAGTAAGGTTCGATGACGTTGACGATCTATAACACCATGACCCGCAAGAAAGAGCAGTTTGAGACACTGGATCCCGGTAAGGTCCGGCTCTATGTCTGTGGTCCTACGGTGTACGACAAGGCACATGTCGGCCATGCAATGTCATCGATAGTCTTCGATGTGATCCGACGATACCTTGAATACAAAGGTTATGACGTTCAACATGTCATGAACTACACGGATGTCGATGACAAAGTCATCCTGCGCGCACAGGATCTTGGCGTCGACCCTCTCGATCTCGCGGAGCAATACATCGACGAATACGATCAGCACCTGAGAGAACTTAATGTCCTGCCCGCACATGTCTTCCCGAGAGTGTCCACCGAGATCGAAGCCATCATCGGTATGATTAAGGGACTGATGGACAAAGGGTATGCATACGACGTAGACGGGGACGTATATTTCCGAGTGGCGAAAGACGAGGATTATGGACGTCTCTCAAGGCGAGTGTTGGAAGATATGCGCGCTGGCGCTCGCCTTGGAATTGATGACCGGAAGGAAGACCCTGCGGATTTTGCTCTCTGGAAGGCGGGTAAACCCGGAGAACCCACGTGGGAAAGTCCGTGGGGACTGGGAAGGCCGGGATGGCATATTGAGTGCTCGGCGATGAGCCTGCATCATCTGGGAGATCAAATCGATATTCATGGTGGCGGGAACGACCTGATCTTCCCGCACCACGAGAATGAGATTGCGCAATCAGAAAGCTTTACCGATAAAACCTTCGCTAGTTATTGGGTACACAATGGCATGATGCAACTCAGTGGCGAGGATATGTCGAAGTCAACCGGTAACGTTTTTACAGTCGAACAATTTCTAGGGAAGTTCGATGCGGATGTCCTGCGACTCTTGATTTTGAACGCCAGTTATCGCAGTCCACTTACTTATAATGAGGATGTGATCGAGCAAGCGGCGCACGCTCTAGAGCGATTGAAGGGCGGCTTGCGTTCTGCCTCCCCCCTTCCCGATTTCGACCAAGGCGAAGTGGGTACCCTGGTCCAGGCAACAGAACAAGCCCGGATTGGCTTTGAAACGGCGATGGATGATGATTTCAACAGCGCCGGAGCACTGGGGTATCTTTTTGAGTTGGTCCGGGCAATCAACGAAGCGAGGACGGCTGGGATCGACGGGGAGAATCTGGGCGCTGCGCAGGAGGTTCTTTGTAGATTAGCGGGTGTGTTTGGATTATCGCTTGCCCCGAAAGATCAACTGGATGCAGAGGCTGCACCTTTCATTGATCTGCTCCTAGAAATCAGAAGGGAGCTGCGAACTGCCAAGCAATGGGAGCTCTCGGATATGATACGCGACAGATTAAGTGAATTGGGGATTTCACTTGAAGATGGCAAGGGGGGGACGGTCTGGAGAGTCCGCTAGCCGAGCATGAACACTACGACGCCCCAGTTCGATCAAGAGCTGGGGCGAATTTCTATCCCGAAGGTAACGGGCCTTAAGTTTATCGATATGAGTGGGAATAGAGAAGAAACTATATACGGGCGAAACCCGGTTCGAGAAGTAATGCGGGCAGGGCGGCGCCGAATCCATCAAATTCAACTCGCCGAAGGGGTAGTCGAGCGAGGACTACTCGTTGAGATCAACGATTTGGCGCGGGAGAGCGGAATACGAATTAAACGGGTCCCGAGGACCTCGTTGGATCGAGAGCGCTCTAATCACCAGGGGGTTGTGGCAATTGTTGATCCCTTCGAATATGGGTCAGTTGAGGAGATGCTGGAACTTGCCTCTGAGCGAGGAGAACCCCCCTGGATACTTCTTTTGGATATGATTCAGGACCCTCAGAATCTAGGGACGCTATTGCGCACAGCAGAAGCCGTAGGTGTCCACGGCGTGATCATTCCTGCGCGTAGGAGCGCTTCTGTAACGCCGGCAGTGGTCAGCGCATCTTCCGGGGCGAGCGAGCACATGATTATCGCTCGGGGCAACCTGGCAGATTCAATCGAGCGCCTTAAAAAAGCAGATCTCTGGGTTGCCGGCTTGGAGGATGCGCCAGAAGCATCTATCTATTGGGACGCGGATCTCAGAGGTCCATTGGGTTTGGTCGTTGGCGGTGAGGGATCGGGAATGCGGCGCAGGGTTAGGGAATCATGCGATTTCCTGCTCAGGATCCCTATGCGAGGGGAAATCGAATCATTGAACGCATCTGTTGCGGGCGCAATTGCTCTTTACGCCATCTTGGAACGGCGAGGTATCGAAGTTTCAAACACTCCGTGAACGCAGTGTGATACGTATTTCCATTGACGATGCCTCTGAATCTTGGTAGACTCGGCGAGCAAAGTCGGCAAGGGAGTCTGGTATAATAAGACAGCGCCGAGCAGGTGAGGCGCATTTTATTATCATGCCGACGTAGCTCAATGGCAGAGCAACCGCTTTGTAAGTGGTAGGTTATGGGTTCGACTCCCATCGTCGGCTTGCTGTGTCGTTTAGTTTGTACTGGAGCGATGCTGCTGCGGAAGGCATTTGCTGACCGATATAGGGCAATGGGCGGTTACCCAAGTGGCCAAAGGGGGCTGACTGTAAATCAGCTGGCGTTGCCTTCGGCGGTTCGAATCCGTCACCGCCCACTCAGGCTCGGTTTGTGATTACAATTCGGGACTGTGGTACAAGCCCTCATAGCTCAGACGGTAGAGCACGTTCTTGGTAAGAACGGGGTCAGGGGTTCAATTCCCCTTGAGGGCTCTAATTGCCGAAAGAATTCTTTTAGAAAGAACGAGGAGATAAAGATTATGGCGAAGGAGAAATTTGAGCGGACGAAGCCGCACATGAACGTAGGGACGATGGGGCACATAGACCATGGGAAGACGACGTTAACGGCGGCGATCACGAAATATGCATCGTTTAGTGGGCATGCGGACTTTCGGCCGTTT
>CBDAFF010000085.1:0-23984 GCA_965195195.1 uncultured Anaerolineales bacterium
CTTCCTCCCCACACCCGTTCGCACGAGCGCAGTTGCCTCACGGTCCCCGCAGCGCAGCGGAGTGGGGTCGGCTAGCGGTTCGTCGGATCAACGTCCGCAGAGGATTTCCACCTCCTAGTTATCGCCCATGCCGGGCGTACAGGAAACGGGGCTGCCCTTTTAGGACAGCCCCGCATTAGTTTTAAGCCGGCTCGATTACGTTTCACACTCGCGACAGATCTTTGCCGGGGTAGGTATTCCTCAGTTCCCGAACTGCCACATCCAGCCGAAATCCACGCCGGTCATGTTCTGGCTGATGAGCAGGGTCACCGTTACCTGGGGCGTTCCTCCGACGGTTGGGTACGTCAGGCCGCCCGGGATCAAGATGCTATCGTTGCCATCTGTGAGAGCGTTGAAAGACACGCAGTAGGTGCCCGCCGTCAGGCCGGTGAAAGCGTACTGCCCGTTGGCGTCGGTGAGTGTCGTCGCTAAGCCAGTCGATGGACAGGCGCCCGATCCCAGGTGAATCGTCACACTGGCGAACCCGTCCTCGAAGCTGTCATGAATTCCATTGCCCTGTATCGTAGGAGGAACTAATCCCTCCGCGCATCCTTGTCCAAGCACAAGCGGCTCACCCCCCTGACCGCCTGTATGCTCACAGATTTCGTGCCACACTTCGCCAGCGATTGAACCCAGCGGCGGCGCAACGAAGGGTAGGATGCCCGGGTCAAAGGTATAATCCAGGGTGGAGCCGGAAATCCAACAGGGGTCTGGTTTGTCATCGACATCGATCAAGAACCATGGGAGAGCGGGGTTCTCGTTCCAACCTTGCGCCAGGGCGCTCTGCCCTTTGAGAAGGTAGGCATATTCATCTGCCCCCGTGCTTGGACCTCGACGGCAATTGGCATTCATACCCGCCGTGACCAGTGACGGCTCCTCCGTTGGCACCGGCGTGGCCGAAGGGACAAGGCTCGCCACGGCAGTTGGCGGTGGATCTAGCGCATCATCCATAACCTTTGTCGGCGGAACCGTAACCTCCGTAGGTTCCTCCCTCACCGGCGTAGCTGAGGGCACTGGAGTTGGTCTTGTGCTGAGGTCCGGCATATTACAGGCGCCGAGAAGCAAGGCGGCCGACATGAGTAAGAGGAATATCTTGTTAGTATGAAGTTTACACATTGAACCCTCCAATTCGATGTTTGCTCCATCTATCGTTGGATTGTTTTTCCAGGTTTCTGCAAAGTCATCGTGGATATGATGAGTTGACAATTCATCATCATCAGGTTGACATACGATTACTTAACCACCGCATAGATCGTTAATGTGTTTTGCGAGCTCGTCCCCTCATTTCCTGCAAGATCAGCAGCGATAGCGTAATACATGCCTGTCCCCGGCATGTATGGACCGCCCGAATAGCTGCAGGTTGACGTATTCTCACAAATTCTGACGAGCGCAGGGAGCTTCTCCCCCGGCGCCTGGACCCAAATCTCGATCTTCCCAATTCCGAAATTATCCGTCGCCGTTGCCGAGAAAGTCACGATGTCGTCTTCATCCGGTTTCCAGGTTCCCACCGGAGAATAGGAGATTGTTACAACCGGCGGCTCGGTGTCAACAGGCGTAGGTGTTGGTGGAGCTTGAATTATTGGAACACTGGCGATGTCCCCTTCTTCGTCTGTAAGATAGCTCGCCACCCAGCAGTGACCTGGTCCATCTTGACGTTCGATGTACCACCACGTAGTTTCTGTGTTGCGGCCATCGATCAGCGCGCGCTCTTCTTTCAATAGAAATCCTACAATATGGTAAATATTGTCAGGCCCAAAGCGACAATTGCTGTTACCCAGGGCGATTGCGATCGCCGGCCCCAAGGTTGGCGGCGGTTCAACAGTGGGCTTCATTTGTTCGACACCCATTGAACTCCCATCACCAGCCGGGATAGCTGTACCTTCGCCAGGGGATGGCGTACTTGGCGGGGATGTCGGTTCTCCGACGGTTGTATACGGTACCGGTAGAGGATTAGGGACCGGCAGGGTGAATGTAATGTCCATCATTCCAAAAACAACACCCACGGTGATAACTCCCGCAGCCATCCCGATCGCTCCTGCCAGGACGACTTTGCCCCACATGCCCCCTGAGAACAGCGATTTGAAGGCTGATCCAAGACCGCCCCCGCCTGTTCCTCCACCCATCCCCCCACCAGCCCCTTCTACTCCACTTCCGCCCGGGTTTTCCGGCGGCCCATTCAGGGATTTCAATCCCTCGATAACCCCTTCGGTCCAACCCGGTGATGGGAGAATAGGCACCAAACCCGCGACCATCGCCGCTACTTTCTTGAGGTCTTCCTCCGTCTCCTGGCAATACTCGCAAGCGGCGATATGGCGCTTCACTGCACGCTGTTTCTCGGCGCTCAACTCGCCATCCTGAAATGCCGAGAGCAGTTCTTCCAATTCGCGGCATTGTGCGGCTCCGCTCGCAGCCATCAAGCGGATGCCATGCAGCTCGCGGAAGTTCAACCGCGCCCGGTGCACGAGCTGGCGGGCATTGTCGTAATTACATTCGAGAGCCGTGGCAACCTCACCGTAGGCGAGTCCGTTAATCTCACGCAAAACTAGCGCCTGGCGGTACTTCGTCGGCATGAGGACCAGGGTCGCTTCCACCGCCTCACGAGCCTCCCCGCGCTGAACCTGGCGCTCAGATGGTCTTTGCGTGGTAGGCGGGCCGCTCATTTGCAATGGCTCCTCTACATCCACAAAACGTTTGCCTTGCCGCAAGTAATCGATGGCGAGGTTGCTCGCAATCCTGAAAACCCAGGATTTGAAATCCCAGGGCGGACCGAGCTGATCGACACGTTCATGCGCGCGGATAAATGCATCCTGGGTGATGTCCTCGGCTGCCTGCCGATCCCCAACCGTGCGATAGATATAGTTGAGAACCGGTCGATGCAACTGATGAAAAAGCTGAGTGAACGCCTCTCCATCACCTGCTTGCGCTCGGCGAACCAGGGCGACGTCAGCTCCCTGCGCTGGTTTTAACAGCTCTTCTTTCAAGACTCATCCCTTTAACGAAGGTTTGTTATCGTTTGTGACAGGATAACCCATATTTATTTGGAATTTGGTCTCGTTTACCCGCACTTGCCTGAACTGCAAAAAGGTCCTTGGCAGGGGTGCTTAGACAAAGGGTGCGCTCTATCCTGTGCATGCCACCGGGACCCACTCCACGGGCATTAATGGTCTCCCCAATTCTTCTCCGATTCACCACCTTCACTTCACTCGTAATTCACGCGACTCGCGATAGCGCGATATCCAGGATTTAAGTGAGAGATTGTGCCTCTCTCCTCAGGGGGTGGTTAGCGGGACTATATCTAGTGTGTCAGGGGGGATCAATTGATACCAATAAAACACGTACGACGGGTCGCCCCTTGATCCACGAATCAATCCATCTGTGGACCCTGGATCTGAAAGCTTAAAGGTGAGCTTTACCTCCGGTGCGGATGTTTGACCCGGCACGGAAATCGGGTCATCGCAGCTGCCCACCAGCTCGTGATCCTCATAGTGTTCCACGACCTTCAGTGTCACAACACCATTTTCACATTTTCCCTGAATGTCGGCTGATAGAGTCCATGCACCCTGGATATATTGTACGGGGCAACTTTCAGAGCCAGTCTCCACCGTGCCTAAGACATCGATCGTGACGGTGTTCGGCAGGTCCTCATTGCTCACCTTCCCAGAAGGTTCGAACACGAGATCAAATGTTGCAGGCTCTTCCTCCTGCCACTCGAAGTAGTAGCTCCCTTTCCCAATGTCGCCCGATTGTAGAACGACCTCGTGCCTGTATATAAGTTTATACGTTGTCTCGTAAGGAGGGCAATCGCCAATTTTCGCCACCTGCTCTTGCTGCTCCAATTCAACTTCCTGTGACTCACCGCCAGCTACATTTGGCGTTGGATCATCCGCACCGGTTCCCGGCAAGTTGCAGGCCGCTAATCCCAGGATAAGGAACCCGCAGCATAGGCTGATCCATACTCCTCGCTTGCCAAGTTTCATGTCCCCATTCATCATTTCCTCCTTTGGTGCTAAGCCCTCATATTCTGCTCAGTAGAACTTCGATCCCCAAACGTTCAGTAGAACGAACCGAATCCTGCTATGTTTGGATACATTCTCCTTGTGGTGAACTAGATTCATATCTATAACGAAAACTCGTATCAATCTGTGACACGCTCGTAATTGGCGAGCCCCCTCTGTGAATATAGCATGAAAAAGCCCGTGTCATTGAAAACGAGCGGCCTGCACCCATGTGAAAGGTCATGTTCCTACACAGCTGACGTAGCGCTCTACGTGCGTTATCTTCCATTTTAAATTTCATCGATGAAACGCAGAGCGCACTCCAGCTATAAGGAGTTCGGCAGAACTAACGCTAAGTGCATTTGATGGACTACTTAATTGGATTATTCAAAGGGGAATTACAGAACACTTTCCCGTCCGCAAGGCGGATGGTTCTCATCGCCCGACCTGCCAACTCATCATCGTGGGTAACCATGAGGATCGTTGTTCCACGCGATACCAGGTCCTCAAAGAGGCGGATAATCTTGGTTGAGGAATGGGAATCTAGATTCCCTGTAGGTTCATCGGTTGCGATTATTGGAGGATCATTGGCAAGCGCACGCGCGATCGCTGCTCGCTGCTGCTGCCCACCAGAGAGCTTCGCTGGAAGCGCATTCGCCTGGTCCTCGATACCGACCAATTCGAGTAGGTGCATCGCGCGATCATCGCGTTCTTGTCGATCGAAGACGCCTCCAAAATCCATCGGCAGGCGTACATTCTCGAGGACGGAGAGGGTGGGTAGAAGCTGGAAGAATTGAAAGACAACTCCTACGTTCTTTCCACGCCAGATAGCGATTTCCCCTTCGTTGAGCTCATGCACAGCGGCGCCGGTAACATAGATTTCCCCATCGCTGGGGCGATCGATGCCAGTCAACATGTTAATAAGAGTCGTTTTCCCGCTTCCTGATTTCCCAACAATGGACACAAATTCGCCCTTGTCAATGCGCAGGTCTACATCTCTCAACGCTGTGAAGGATCCCGCAGACGTTTCATAGATCTTGGAAACCTTATTGAATGCGATCAAGTGACCGTTCGCTTTATACTTCCCAGCCCCTGAGCCGTTTGAACCTGACTTATTCCAAAATGTCTTCATAGGATCACCACGATCACTTATTCATAATCCAAGACTTCGCGCACGGTGAGCCTGACGGCTCTCCTCGCCGGTGCAAGACTTGAGAAAACAGCAATGAACCCAACAACTACCAACCAGAGAAGCAGTCCCGAGAAGGAATAGGTATAGCTGAGGTCTGCTTGCATTACGGCATTCACGACCGCACCCGCAAGGGCTCTGCCGGATGGTCCCGAGAGCAGCGCGCCCAACACCCAGCTGATCAGCCCGACCACAACGCCTTCTATGACGATGACTTGTCGCACGGAGACGTTTGAGGCGCCAACTGCGCGCAGAACTCCGATCTCGCGGGTACGTTCAAGAACGTTGATCCCTAGAGTCCCCGTTAAACCCAATCCCCCCACCAGAGCCAGAAGTCCAGCCATGATCATCAATACAACCAGGATAAGGTCGAACACGTCGGTGAAATCGCCAAAAATCGCGTGGCGGGTGATGCTCGAGCTCGTACTCAGGCTTGCATTTTCAAAACGATTCTCCAGCTGGAATGCGATCACATCCTGCTCGGCATTGCTGCCGATGGTTTCAAGATTTCCACGGACACGGATCGTATCAACCTGGTTCGGTCTGTTTGTCAACTGACCAAATGAACCATATTCCATATAAATACGAGAACCGGAAAGATGTTTCGAGGTCACACCGACAACCTGGTAGGTTCGCTCCCGGTTCCCGATTTTCAGTGTAATCTCGCTCCCGATTCCTATCCCGGATTCCTCGTCTAGCAAGTCATCGTTGACAACGATCCTGCTTGTGTCACTGGCTTCTAACCAGCGACCCTCGATCATCAGCGGGTCAATTGTTACCGCATCATAAGGGAGGCCAACGATCTCAAGCTCCCCACTCTCACTTCCATCTTCCCTGACGATGACCCCAATCGACTGAGCCCACCCCTCCGCTGCCGAAATCTCGGGTAATCTCAGCGCCTCCCGTTCAACGGTTTGTTTTCTAGATCCATAGGGCAGACCAAGGGCGGCATCGAAGGCGACATAACGAGCAACATTCTCGATCTGAACGGTCAACGAAGCGCGTGTGCTGAATACGGCGATAAACATTGCGCCTGCTAGCGTAAGGGTAAGAAGTGTAAATACCAACCGCGCTTTGTTACGGAACGTATTCCTCAGAGCGAGCACAATCGGCGGAGCGAGATTGCGAACTTTCATCAACGCCCGGTCCAACCAACCGCTGCCCTCGGACCCAATTCCATATTGATAGATCGCATCGTAAACAGACATGCGGGTTCCGGTGAGAATGGGATAGATCGCCACGCCAAGCGGCATCAGCAAACCCAGAGTGATCTGAAGCATCATGACCTGCCAAGAAATATTTACTGTGGTGAGATCAAAGTTGACGAAGCCAGCCGCAAATTCTGCGAGCCACCAAGACCCCAATAACCCGAGTGGCAGCGCCACGGCAAGGCCAAGCACGCTGTACGCGAGGACATTGAAGAAGTACATCCCTATGAGTTGATTACGAACCGCACCTATGGAGCGCATAATACCGATCTGTTTGATCTGCTGAACAAGAATGGCGGAGACCGTGTTCACCACAAGCCCTCCGCTCAATAGAACCGCCATGACGCCCATAATCTGCAGGATGAGGAGAAACCCATCGATCTGGTCTTCCGCCCAGTGCTTGCCCGGATCAGAACCCAACCCGGGGACCCCCATGCTCCCGACCCTGTACCCGGAAGGCTCGATCACCCGATCGCGGATGCTGTTGCCGACCTCAAGGACGTGTTCTTGGTCATATTTATTCTCAGCCACGACGACATCGAGTTTATTGTAGTAAGAGGGCGCACCCATCCATTGCAAGCTTTCAAGGGTTACATAGCCCGTAACTTCCCCCAACAGTGCGTAAGGCATCCCGTAAAGGTCATGGACGATGCCCACAATATCCACATCATAGGCGCGGTCACCTTCCATCTTGATCGTGATTGTGTCACCGACTGCGAGTCCCAGCCCTTCGGCCGATTGCTTTTCTAAGGCAATCTCACGAACACTGAGCGACATCCGCCCCTCGACGAGGTCCACCCGATTCACTTTTAAATCGGTCAGATCCGGGAAGGCGTTCAGCGTAAGATCGTCCCAGTCCCCCTCAGCATTCAAAACCGATGCTCTCTCGACTCTCCTCGCCTGAACATCTTCGACTTCCCGCATCGCCTCGACCGCGCTGGTTAGGTCTCGCTGAAATGGTGACACATAAATTTCCAAGCTCGCCGGATTACCTTCAGCGAAGGATCCGTAGAGATCTCGCTGTACCATGATCCCTGCGTTCGTAATCATCCCAACCGAAGCGACACCGATGGCGATGGAGAAGATGACCAAAAGAGACCGGGAGCGGTTGCTCCAGATGTCTTTCAGGATCTTTATCCAGCGGGTCGGGATGTGCATTCTGTCCTCTATCTCCCTAAGAATTCACTAGAGCGCTGCATTAATTCGCGGCGAGACACGGTCGAGCGAGAGCGTTGCTTCATGCGCAGCGCGACCCTTTGGCGGCGCATCGCTTGATCGGCTACTGATGATGTGCCCATCGGAAATCTCTAGGATGCGGCTTGCTCGTTCAGAGATCTCCTGATCGTGAGTCACGATGACCAGTGTTTTACCGAGAGAAACCAGATCAGAAAACAGGTCATAGATGTCGTCCGCGGTTTGCGAATCGAGATTCCCTGTTGGTTCATCGGCGACAATCACATCAGGGTCATTCGCCAGCGCACGGGCGATGGCGACCCGCTGCTGCTGCCCGCCGGAGATCTTCGACGGCACTTTATGCGCGTGCTCACGGATGCCCACTTGATCGAGTAATTGCAAAGCACGCTCACTGCGTTTCGCAAGCGGGTATGTGTCGCAGAAGTCCATGGCCAGCGTGATATTCTCAACCAGTGTTAACGTTGGCAGAAGTTGGAAAAATTGATAGACAACACCCAGGTTGCGCCCACGCCAGCGCGTTAATTCGTCATCATTCAGGGAATGGACAGAGACTCCGCCGATCTGTACTTCACCAGAGTCCGGGCTGTCGATGCCCGTAATCATATTGATCAGCGTGGATTTACCTGCCCCCGATTTCCCAAAGATGGCGAGGAATTCCCCTTCGTGAACATCAAGGTTGATCCCCTTTAGCGCTTCGACCCCATTGGCAGCGGTCGGGTAGACTTTCACCAAATCCTTTACTTTGATGAGCGCACCGTTTTCATGCCCATTCTTACCTGCTATTTTAGCAATTTCCATTAACAAAAAAACCTCACCGCTAAAGTATGCCGCATTGAAAACTTCAATGAATCTATACGGCGTGTTTGCATTAAAAAACGATCAGCTCACACAGAGCAACAACCCAGCTGATCGCCGACAAGGTAACCATGTTAACACAGGATAACCCGAATTTGTATTAGAGTTTCATTACAGTTTCCTTGCGGTTTTTTCGCTCATTAACGATCGGAGATGAAGGGCCGTTCTAAAGCATGTCATTAGTATGATTAAACGGACAGGGCACGGCAGATCGTTTGTCATTCGGTCAGAGAAGACCGTCTCGAAGCTATGATCGCCGTGCCCATAATCGTTTGAACCCGAACAGTTGTTGGGACCATAGAGTCCGTATTTGCTAGTGCGGGTCCATCTTCATTATAAGAGAGGATAGCATGAACTCAAGTCCAGGAATTTATGTTGGTATAGATGTTTCCAAAGCGATGTTGGAAGTGGCTCTTGGGGAAGGACATGATCGCTGGGAATTCAGCAATGATGAAGAAGGGGTCAGGGGGTTATGCGATCATCTCAAACCTATCAAGCCAACCCTGATTGTGTTGGAAGCCAGTGGCGGATTGGAGAAGAGGGCAGCCGTCCATCTTGCTGAAGAAGAACAGCCTGTGGTGATTGTCAATCCGACACGAGTAAGGAATTATGCCAAAGCCTGCGGTCAATATGCCAAAACGGATGAGATTGACGCCAGGGTGATCGCCCGATTCGGTAAAGCCATTCAACCGCAAGTCAGACCGATGAGAAAAAAGGTTCAGGAACGTCTCTCTGCCCTGTTGACCCGCCGTAGACAGGTTGTGCGGATGCTTACCACGGAGAAAAACAGGATGTCCAGTGTAGGACCGTATGGTGAAGAGAGCATTAAGCGACATATAGCATGGCTAGATGGAGAATTGGAAGAACTCAACCAGCAATTGGCCCAAATTGTGGAAGAGGATCCTGAATGCAAAAGTAAAGCTAGACTGCTGCAAAGTGTCCCAGGCGTCGGGATCGTTGTGGCTACCACCCTTGTGGGCCAATTGCCTGAGCTCGGGTTAGTGAACCGCCAGGAGATAGCAGCGCTAGTGGGTGTGGCGCCGATGAATAGGGATAGTGGGCGAAAGCGAGGCAGACGAAGAGTGTTTGGTGGTAGAGCTGCAGTTCGAAGCACCTTGTACATGGCGGTGCTTTCGGCAATCAGGTTCAATCCCGTCATCAAGGAGTTTTACGATCGGCTAATCGCAAATGGGAAAGAGAACAAAGTTGCCATGACGGCATGCATGCGGAAACTGATCGTGATCCTGAATGCAATGGCTCGTGATCAGCGTCCCTGGACGCTTAGTGTAATTTAAATTTATGCTTGACATATAACACAGTTGCTTCGAGGAGCGGAGGGTGCGCAGCGCCCAAAGTGACGAGAAATCCCTGAGACGACTCGATTCATGTTTCTTGGATCTATTAAAAGGGGGATCTCGTCGTTTTCACAGATGGGACCTTCACGAGCAACATCATAGGGATTTCTCGGTCGCCGTTGCACGGCTTGCTCGAAATGACAAGCGGTTGATTCAGAGTGGTTTATAGTGAGTTGAAGAGAAGAACTCGAGGATCTACAGCAATGCTTCTCGATCCAACGTCTGCTGAACGTTACTCACAGACGTTTCGGGAAAACGCAGGTAGGTTTCGGTCGCCTCGGATAGGTTCGCGTAGGGGCCGCGATAGGAAGGGGGCAGCAGCGCCGCCATCTGGTACATAACTTCATTAATCATCTGCTGCCGCACTTCTCGCGTCACCGTCGCACCATTCGCTTGTAAGGTGAAGGGCTGCCCTACCGCAATCCGAAAGTCGGTTCGCCGCAGATGGCTTATGTTATCCCAAAAACCTTCATGCCGGTAACAGGCCATCGGCAGCAATGGCGCGCCACTGCGCAAAGCCATGATCACTACACCGGGATGACCTTCCCCAAGCACCCCATCGCCGCTGCGAGTGCCCTCTGGCGCCACGGCCAGAATTTTATCAGTCTCCAACACTTCCAGTCCAAGGCGGATCGCTCCAATATCGGCTGAACCTCTTTTTAACGGAATGCCGCCCCACATGTCGAATAAATAACCTATCAATTTATTATCCCACGACTCAACCTTTGCAAAGAAAGCCATCGGGCGAGGCAGCAGGTGAGTATACACAACCAGCGGTTCCAGAAAGTTGATATGGTTTGATACGATTATGAGTGGCCCCTGGGTTGGAATGCGGACCACCTGTTCATCGTCGACACGGCATACCATCCGTGTCAGGCGTTTAATTAACGCGTTGACCAACCGGTTCGTTTGCGTCATGAATTGCTATCCTATTTCTGGCGAATGATCTCGATCTGCCGCGGGAGGATTTCCACATTAAGCTGCTCCCCTTCCGTGCAGAGCGTCTCTCCATCGGCGTGTGCGGGCAGGCTTCCTTCAAGAGCGGTGACGACAATGCGGCGGGTCCTGCCAGTTTGGATTGAGGGCTGGGAGGCTTGCGTCCCGGCCATAAAACGGGGAATCAAGGCGAAGATTCTCGCTTTGCTTACCTGCTCAGCGATACAGAGATCCAGCAGACCGTCATCGATGCCCGCATCCGGCGCCATCATGAATCCACCACCCATCCGCCGTCCGTTCATGATGGAGACCATCAAGGCATACTGGTCCATCGTCTGCCCATCGAACTCGATACGGACTAACGGGGCTTTGAAGTAGAGAAAGATCGTTTTAACAGCAGCAACAATGTACGATAAGTAACCTTGAAGACGTGTCATTTTCAACGCCTCAAATCCGACAACAGCGTCGAAACCGATGCCCACACCATTTCCAAAGTAGCGTCCCTCAGGATACAGACCACCCGTCACCAACCCCACATCCATACTGGTTCGGAAATCATCCAACAGCACGCGGCACCCCTCTTCCAGACCTGGAGGCACATTTACCCCAAAGGCAAAGTCGTTGCCGCGTCCGATTGCAATCACGCCCATGGCGACCCCATCTGCGCCGGCTTGTTTCGCTAACATCAAGCCATTCAACACTTCATTCGCAGTGCCATCCCCTCCGGCGACGACGACAACGTCGAAACCATCAAGTGCGGCCTGCTTCGCCAGATCCACCGCATGCTCGGGTCTCTCGGTGAGGACAAGATCGAACTCAATGTTGTGCTCGCGCAGAAACCGATCCAGGTCCGGAACGGCTTCTTCAGCGGTTCCCCTGCCAGAGGTGGGGTTAAGGATGATCTTGTATTTGGTCATCTTGTTGAATTCCTTTGAGAATAGCGCCTGACCTCAAGCGAATGCTTAACGATGCACAGATAGGGTTGCACGCGTTTCAATGAACTTACTGTGGCTATTATATAACTTGATTAGTACTAAGAAACAATCCCCGGACCACCCGCGATCCACTGGCCCGGGGAATACGATCCTTAGTCTCAACTATATTACAGCACAAAATCACAGCAGCAAGAAACGGATCGCACGGCAAGATTACAACGTATACACCCCCAACCTGCAATCAGCGCTCATAGACGATCTGCAAGTTCCCGGCACCGCCCTGAGGCACAACCCCAACCAAACCGGCAGTGCCGTCTTCGTCAACGACGATGAAGATCAGGTTGGCGGTGGGGATGAAACACTCGAGTTCCATCATCACATTCATTAGCGAGGGCATCATAAAAATCGGATCGGTTGGACCATCCCATTGAGCCCAAACATTCGCTCCGAAGTCATCCACGACAAAATAGAAAGCGGCGTTCTGCCGCTCTGGTGAGAAGTGATTCTGCAAAGATTCGCGGACAGAAGGCCAATTGCAGCTTCCTGCTGGAATCGGTCCGGGAAGTGCCTCAAGCAAATACCCAACCGTAAATATTCCAACGAGTTGATCGATTTTCGAACTTGTTAGCGCTTCCTCATCAGGAATGATGGTTGGATCGAGCGTTCCCGAGAACCACCCTGCGTACTTCTGATCCACAACAATGGGATTGATCACGTCGAAAAGCTCGGTGACGCACGGAAATTGGACCCTTATCTGATGGGAGAGCTCGGCAGCATGTGTCAAAGAAAGGTCCAGGTTGGCCTGGATCTCCTCTCCCGCGGCGGCAGGATCTAGCTCAGAGTCAACGAACCAAACAATCAGGGAGCGCGTTCCCTCGATTTCATTGTAATGAACAGCAAACTCATCATAGGGCAGCGTTGTTTTTAAGTCTTTCAGCAATAAGTCGGCATCGCAGGCGAGCGGTGTATTCGTAGGCTCTAGAGTGGCTGTTGGCTTTAGAGTCGCAGTAGGTGTCGATGTCCGCGTCGGCTCCGGTGTAAAAGTGTAGGTCGGCGTTGGCGTATCCGTTGGGTTTAGCGAAAACGCCCTTCCGCAAGCGGATGAAAGCAGAACAAAAACGATCAGAAGAGCAGTGGTTTCCACTCTTTTCATTTGTATCCTCCGTTTCTCACAAAGCTTGAGTGTGGCTTTATTCGAGCAAGAACTCCCAGGCTGAATCAGATTAATCCCCCAAATAAGACTCTGATAGCAATTGTGAGATTCAGGAAAAGAAAGAAGAGATCCGCGGCGAGCGCTGCGCCTGGCTGAGCGTCCAGCTGTGACTCGAGAGACGAGAACCAGGCTGCTGCCAAACTACTGAATATCAAGACCCCTGCCCCCGCCCAGGCTGTCGTAAAGACCGGGTCTAAGCCCATAAACGCAATCACTGCCCAGCCCATGAGGTATGCCCAGGAGAGCAGCCAGAGCCCGATGCCCACATCCTTCATCCGGGATCCCATTCTCCGCCCAAGCCACGCGGCGGCCGCGAACACCAGCACAGCGAGCCCGACTGAGAGCAGCCAGGCTGAGAACATCGCCTCCGCTGCCAGCGCTCGCAGGAACACACCGAGTGCTAGGCCGAGCGCTGCTAATAGACCGACGTTCCATCCCGGTACGGACTTGAAGGTCATCAAAGCGATGAATAGCAGCAAGCTGACCACACCAGCCAACAGCATGAATGTACTGCCCGGTTCCTGTGGCCCAAACCACAGCCCTACCAGAGAGCCCAAGAGCCCCAGCAGGCTGAACGGTACCACCTGGAGTAAGAAGCGCGTCCAGAACATCTGCCGCCTACCTCTGCGGTATTTCCGATTGACCTTCGGCTGTTAGATCAACCCACTGATCGCTTAATAACCCGGCGAGCAGGATCGTCGCTCGCTGACGAATGGAAACCAACAACCGTAGTACAGAGATGCCAGCGTCCCCCGGCGCATAGCCGGGCTGCGGGTAAGTGACAACGATCGCCAGTGTGTCTGGATTGGCGACATCAAAGCCGTTCCGGCTTGCGTATTCGACCGCTTCGGTCACCGCGAATCCGAGTATCGCATCCGAGACTAATGTCGCCCGATCCTCGTCTTGGAGCCACGCGGGGACATCCCCCGGGAAGGGCGTTGCCGTCATCACGCCCGGCGGTGTGGGCGAGGGTGTGCTTGCCATAACCGTTTGGCGGGCGACAGCGAGCGTGACCATCTGCTCGGCGACGACGCTGATGCCGGCGTCCGCAGCCGCTTGTGCGGCGCGCTTCATCCGCCCCCGCTCGATGAACAACCTCCCTGCGTCCACTGCGACCGCTAGCAGGAGCAATAATACCGGTATCAATACAGCGACAACGATCAGGATCTGTCCCTTGCGTCTCATGGTTAATTCGAATACTCGATGCGGCTCGTTGCTTCCGCGCCAAGCGTTACAGTAATGGGCAGCGGCAAAGCCAGATTCATGGGATAGGCGATCCGAACCGTAAGCGGCTCACCCCGCGGTTTTGGCCACGGCATGACGGCCCGCGTCGCCTCGTCTGGATGGATGTTAACGGTCACGGAAGTGGGGACGCTCAACCCAATTAAGGAGGCCTGCACAGCGCCGATAATCTCTGTATCCCCCTCACCCAAGCTCGGATTCAGCGTGGTCCCGGCGCGCGCGCCTTCCCAGGCTGCTTGCGTGAGGATGATCTGGGCGTTGATCAGCAAACCCAGGTTGATCAGCCCCAGCATCAACAGCAGCAGGATTGGCAAGACGACGGCGAACTCCACGATCGCCTGACCCTGGCAATACTTTTGACGTTCCGCCTTCTGATTTATCACCACTATTCCAATTGATCGGCGCAGGTTGCAGCCCCATTCGCTCTCATGCAACGAAGTAAATTTGCACCGGTTTAATATCTTCCAGAGGAAAACTATTTGCATCCACTATCAGCGCCCCAAGAATAGATGCAGGATCGGCGGCGCCAGGTAGACAATCAACAGCGCGGGAAGGAAGAAGAAAACCAACGGGAAGACGATCAGGATCGGCAGTTTGCGGCTTGCCTCCTCAGCTCTGCGCCTGCGTCTGGACCGAAGCAGTTCAGTTTGAATCCGTAAGATTCGAGCCAGCGAGGTGCCCAAACGGTCGGTTTGCCTCACCGCGGCAACGAATGCGCCTAAATCCGGGGATGGATTCCTCTCACTGAGTTCTTCTAGAGCCTGCCCGCGCGGATGACCGCGGTCTAGCTGCCGGACCATTCGGCGGAGTTCATCCCCGAGTAATCCTGGATACCTCTCCGCAACCCTGCGCAGTGCGGTTTCAAATCCGAGCCCCGCTTCCATTCCCAGAGTCAATCGATCCATGAAGTAAGGCAATTCGTTATCAATATCCATCTGGCGCCGTTCGACCCGCCAATCGAGCCACATTTGAGGTCCGAAAAAACCCGCGACTATCAATCCAATCGCGAAAAACCACCCGACCAGATCCCAGCCCCGCCAGATGCCGAGTAGTACGCCGAACGCAACTGATCCCAACAGGAGAAGCCATCGGAGCGCGGTAAAATCGCGGGCTGACCACGGCATTCCTGAATGCATCAATCGCGACTCCCCGATTTGAGAGAGCCAACCCCGAAAAAAAGCTTCAGGCAGAGGGACGACCCCCAGAATGGGTGTGATACGTTCCGCCAAACTGATCTGCTTGCCTGCGCCGGGCGATCCCGCCCGAACCTGCACCCCCATCAGCGAAATATAGACAATGATGAATACAGCCAGGCCAGTGAGCGAGGAGATCACAAGTGAGAGAAGTGAGCTTTCCATGTTCAATACCGGATCCGTACCATGCGTGAGATGATCGCCCACCCAACAAGCTGCAAGACGAACGCGACCACGACAAGCAACTGCCCGATGAGCGTATCGAAGAGCACATCGATATAGCGGGGGTTAAAAGCCAGAAGAATGCCCGCGGAGACGGGTACCAGCGCAGCGATAACAGAGCCCGTGAGTCTTCCCTGTGTGGTAACCGCTCGCACTTCGCGTTCGAGCTCCACGCGTCCGCGCAGCAGGTCGGCGGACTCTTCCAGCATGCGGACCATATCTCCACCGAACTGCCGCTGCAGGATCAAGCCATCCAATGCCAGCGCCAGAGATTCATCGGGGTGCTCTGATAGAAGCTTACGCAGGGCTTCATCAATCGGATGTCCCAGGGCAATTCGTCTTGATAGTTTCGTAAAAGCCTCTTTGATCGGCGAAGGCAGATCTTCCTGCGCGAAGCGAATCGCCTGTTCGAAGGACAGACCGGCAGAAAGACCGGAGGCGAACGAGTCAAGCGCCTGCGGCAGCTGCTCTCCGAACCGGCGGCGATAAGTTTGGGCCCGACTGCGAATCAATGTCCTCGGCAGAATCGGCAGAATCAAAGCCAGTGCGAACCCAAGCAACACACCCCCGATGCGGTGGCCAATGAAACCACCCGCTATTGCCGCGGCGATGAGGAGCAATAAGTAGCGTGAGGGTTTACCGCCCAGTTCAGCGTCCTGCCATTCCTCGAACAGCGCGAACCCCCACTTTGTCCTCCAAATGGGCTTCGCCAGCCACTCCAGAGGGTCTGGAATCCTGCGCAGCAGCCATAAGATAATTGGCTCCGGTTCTAAGGCGGGAAGTTGAGAAACATCAGCAGTACGCGCCTTCCAGGCCCGGCGCATCGTGCCCGCTTCCACCCACAGGATCAGCGATAAGACGACTACCAGAGTCGCAGAAGCGAGGGTAACCGCTGGGAAAAAGGCTGGATGCGCCCATGAAGCTGACTGCAATTGCCGGCGGAACAGCCAGACGATCAGCACGAAGAGCGTGATGAGCGCAGCGCCAATCAGTGTAGTACGGTTTAAAATGCGGCTTCGAATATTCTCAAACGTGGCTGACTCTCCCCTTGAAGTCTTGTGATGCCGATAGTTACCGTTTCGGGGTCGTGCGCTCCTTGTACACCCCTTTCTTTAGATCATAGCGAAAGAGCGGGACAAGCTTGAGCGCTTCACCCTCTTTCGCCGAGAGCTCGGTGATGGCTGTGATCACCCTACGACCATCAGCCAGACGATCCTGCTGGAGAACGACCTCAACCGCTCCGGCGATCATCCTGCGGATGGCCGTCACCGGCATGTCGAAGCCAGCCATCAAGACCATCGACTCCAGTCGAATCATGGCATCGTCGGGAGAATTGGCGTGCAGCGTGGTCAAGGAACCGCGATGCCCGGTGTTCATCGCCTGAAGCATGTCGAAGGCTTCACCGCCCCGGACCTCCCCGATGATGATCCTGTCCGGCCGCATGCGCAGCGCGTTGCGTACGAGCGTTCGAATGGGGATCTCCCCTGTCCCCTCGATATTCGGCGGTCGAGATTCGAGCGACACCAGATCTGGGTGCTTAAGCTGCAGCTCGGCAGCATCCTCGATTGTGATGATGCGCTCCCCCTCCGGGATGCAAAGGCCAAGTGCGTTCAGCGTCGAGGTTTTACCCGAACCCGTGCCGCCGGAAATGATGACACTAACACGATCGATCACACACTTACGCAGGAATTTCGCGATCTCTGCATTGATTGTGCCCAGCGAGGTCAGCTTCTCCAGTGTGAACGGATCGCGAGCGAACTTACGGATGGTCAATGCCGGTCCGCCGATTGCCAGGGGCGGGATGATCGCGTTTACACGCGAGCCGTCTGGCAATCTGGCATCCACCAGCGGGCTGCTCTCATCAATCCGCCTGCCGATCGGCGCGACGATGCGGTCGATCACATGCCGCAGATGAGCATCATCACGAAAAGCCACATCCACCCGCTCGATCCTTCCCTCGCGTTCGATGAAGACATTCCGGACATCGTTGACCATAATCTCCGTAATCGCCGGATCCTCTAATAGCGGCTCGAGTGGACCCAATCCAACGATGCGGTCTACTACACCGCGAATGAGTTTCTCAGTTTGGTCCTTGGTGAGAATCAACGCCTCACCTTCCAACACACGGCGTGTTCGCACGATCAACGCATCCCGGTCGGGCACGCCCTCTAAATCACCGGCTTCCATCTCGGTTTCCAGGTCATCCGAGAGCAGCCGATGGATGCGATCTTCAAGATCAAGTAGATCAATGGGTTGAGTTGATGGCTTCTTATTTGCCATAGATGGTCCTTTGCGGCTAACGCTCTATCGACGCGTTTTTTATCATTGGCGCGTGACCCGATCCCTTGCGCCCCGCCACCGCTTTCCGTAATCTCTTTGCCAGTAAAACAACCCCACGCCCAAAACTGCTGCGCCCATCGCTGACGCAGGGGTTTCCAAAGCTCACCTGGTATCCAACGGCGCGCAGGTCCGGTTGGAGGGCCGCCAGCAGCGGAATTTCCAATGAGCGGGCGATCTCCGCCGGGCTTGCAGGGTGCCGCCGCGTGATTTGATTGACCACCAGACCACTCTGGTCCCGCAAGTCAGCCGGCAGGGATTTAATCAGATACCCAGAGGCACGCAAAGCAGGAGGATCGGCCGTGGTCACGACCAGCGCAATATCCATCTTCGAAAAGATGTTCTGTGTAACCGAAGGCTTCCCGGTGGGCATGTCGAGCAAAAGCCACTCATTCTCGTCTGCGAGATAACCGAGCAGTTGGACAGCCGCCTGCCAATCGACATCGTTGAGCCAGGCCTCTGGTGCCCGCATGAAGTTCAAACCCGAAGGATGCTGGGCAATGATGAGCTGCAGATGCTTTGGGCTGATCTCCTTTACGACCGGCAGCAGATCCGCCCAGGAACGCTGCGGCGAAAGATTCAACAGAAGGTCATCAGCGCCGGATCCCGGGTTGAGATCGAGGAGCAGCGTTTGACCATAGCCAGCGAGGACGCACCCGAGGTTCGTCGCCACCAGCGATGCACCCACGCCGCCTTTCGCCGAGAGGATCCCGATGACCGGCACGCTACGGACCTCCCTCGGGTTGGAGCAGGGTCAACAGGGAGAAACCGTTCGCACGAGCGTATAGAATTGCGACCGCCTCCTCAATGGATACGGCCAGCGTCAATTGATCCGGATGATCACTTACACCGTCAAAGCCCAGGATCTCCACCGAGGAGACGATCACGCCCGCCTCCTCAACTGGTTGTCCGGCGAGATAGGCGAGGAGATCGATATGATCGCCCGTGATCACCTGCGGAACTGGGCTTGCGAACCAACCCGCCGGGATCACGATTGCCCAGCGCCCGTCAGGCAGACGCGCCGACAACCCCGAACCTCTTTCGCCGGAAAAATCGGACATGAGCAGCACTTCGTTTGCCTTCACCGGCGCAATCAACATCCGCCCTATCGCTTGCGCGGCATCCGTCAGATGCCCTTCCGGCAAAACTCCTTCCGGCACAGGGCGGGTTTCGACCATCTCTGCGGCGATTTCCGTACCTGGTCGCAGGTCTTGCTGCGCCACCAGGGCGCGCGCAGTTGGGAGAGCGCTCGCCTGCAGGCGATTGAGGAAAAAGAAGGTGAGAATCCCCGCCAACGCAGCCAGAAGCACCGCCAGGATGATGTAGAAAGGGATCCTTCGGCGGAATCCTGCGGCCCAGCTCGGGGTTGTCTCCGGTGTCGGTGTCAGCTTGCCATCCATATTGAGATCCTTCTTTATTGGTACAGCAATTCCTCGCGCAATACTATGTTCATGGAACAAAGAAAGCGGCTGCGTCAGCCGCTTTTTAGATCACCTTTGTTTGTCAACCATCAAGTCCCCCAGTCTGTGTTTCATCGTAGGTCGAATGTAGCACAGCACGAAGGGGTATGTCAACTAGGGCAAATATCACGAATTCAAATCTGTACTGCTAATTTTCGCCGCGCGCCTGAGATGAGGAGATTTTGCGACCCTTTCGGGGCTAGATTCAACCGCGTGACCCATCCAAATACAGTCAAATCCGATGATCCCACCAGGGAATTCGAGGACGTACATGAGCGTCGACCAGGGCAGGAAGATGATGCCCTGGATCGCCCGGATGAACTTTGTGGACGCAAGCTGCCTGCGACCGGATAATTACGTTCAGATCGGTAGGATCTATCCTTCGATCTGCCCCTCCTTTGAAACGGTTCCTCCGCCATTATGAAGCTGATTCAACCAGCTTTTACAGACGTGATATATACTCGCCGCACCGATCAACTCCCCATCGACAGGCATATCAGATGGATGCAGCAAGAAGGGGTGCGTCTGCGTGCCGCCCAGACCGCCGTGGAAGCCGATCAACTCCTCGAAGGCTGCGCCCTCGTTATTCTCGGGATCGTAAAAGCTGTTAACGAGGATGTCGGGGCAATTCGGGAAACTGTCGGTGCGCCGCAAGTGGGCCGGCGCGTTCGAACCGAAGGGGGCCAGCGGGTTTTCACCTTCAACCCGATCGTCGCCGAGGTAATACGCGCCGTTTGCGCCCATCACAACGGGTCCATCCTTCTCAGAGCGGATCATGATGAAACCAATGCCTTCGTGTGCTCGCAAACCGGGGATCACATCCGGGAATGCCTCTTCGATCTCCTCCAATGTCATTCGATGGTCCCATTCCGTAAAAGCGATCAAGCCCAGGTTACCCGAGGCCAGCGCGATTACATGAGGTTTCTCCTCCTCATCTTCCTTCTGAGCGCGCTCGAGAGCCTGTTCTGCCTCCGGGCCAATGTGCACCTGCCCATCCACGGTCTGATCCTTGAGCGCTCTTCCCATGACTTTTGAAGCTCCCGAGGCTTCGTTATGAAGGGTATCCGTCATGACCACGCTCAAATGGCCATACGCTTCTCCAGCCGTCTCATAGCTGCCAACTTCGACGCCCTCATGCATGAGCTGCTGCACAAACTCCTCGAGCGACATGTCGTAACGTTGTTTAAATGTTGCCCCACCGGTTTGACCATGATCGGAGAGGATCACGAGATGATAGGGGCGCGGCGCATCGCGAATGGCAGTTTCCAAACGAGCGAACTGTTGATCGAGCTTGAATAAGACATCGAACGCGCCCGGGTCGAGAATGCCGGAGTGGTGTGCGATCTCGTCGTACCCTACAAACGTGGCATAGGCGGATTTCCGCCCGGCGAAAATGTCCCCGATGAGCGTGTAGATATTCAGCTCGCGCATCAGGATTGTCATCGCCGCGCGGATGAAGGGATAGAGCCCGCCGCGATGGCTCTTGTCGAGGATGGGCTGAACGTTGTTCTTTCGTGCCGCCCGGAACTGGCGCCACTCAAGAATGACATCCCATAAGAAGAGCAGCAGCGTCCGGGAAAAGTTATAGGGATTGGTGAAATACGCCTGGAATTCGGAGGTGTGAAACTTGGTCTTATCTTTTATCGCGCTTGCGGTAGCCATGACGTACACCGCATCGCCCGAGAAAAGGTTCCCGCGGCTGGCGCCATCATCAGAGAGCAATCCGTTCCCATCTGAGTGAGATTGTTCAATTCCGGGCAGGAGGCTCGGGTTGCTCGAGGCGACGATCTCGCCGCTTTCTTTGTCATACCAGCGGAAAGCGGGGATGTTGCTGTTGTTTCCATGCAGGATCCCCGCCTGGCTGGCGGAGGTCTGCGAAGAGGTATCCGTCTCCCAGCTCGACAGCGTGTGGCTTCCGCTCTCCAGCCAGCGCTGCAGCGTGGGCACGTGACCCTCGGCAAGGGCTTTCTCCAGTATGGGTCGCGCCAGCCCATCGATCTCAAGGAACAATACCCCTGGTACATCGGTTTCTTCGGGTTGGGCAGACCGCCGCATACTGCGTTTCACGACGTTGCGAAAATAGGAAGTGTCGTCATCGATTGTGAGCAAGGTACTGATGATGATGTTAATCGCCGACATGCCCAGTGCCAGCCAGAACGCCGTCCAGTAGCCATCGATGCTGAGTCCATCTACCAACTGCGAGGCAAACCACACGACGAGGGCATTCATCAGTAGTGCCCCTATACCAAGCGTCAGAACGGCGAACGGGACCAGTATAAAGCTCAGCAGTGGCCACAGCAGCGCGTTGAGAAGCCCGATGATCGCTGCTCCCGCGATCGCCACCCCGACGCTCTCGATCTGGACTCCATTCAGCAGAAACGCCATGATGATGAGAGCAACAGAAGATATCGCCCAGATGACCAGCACACGCAATATGGAGTGCAGAAAACTTGGTTTATTTCCAACGGTTTGCATGAATAACCTCCGGGCTCGTTTGTATTCAGAAACTGAAAATCCGACTTACAAAGTTCGCTTTTTTAGGACTCCATAACGGGTCAGTTCCCCAATGTCGCCACCATGATGGCTTTGATCGTATGCATGCGGTTTTCTGCTTCATCAAACACGATTGAGGCCGCCGATTCAAATACTTCTTCGGTCACTTCCATGCTCTCGAGACCCAGCTTTTCCTTCATCTCCTTGCCGATCTTGGTCTCTGCATTGTGGAACGCCGGCAGGCAATGCATGAATTTCACACCTGGATTGCCGGTTAACTCCATGGCCTCCGTATTCACTTGGTAGGGCTGCATGAGCTTAACGCGCTCTGCCCAGACTTCTTCAGGCTCACCCATGGAGACCCAGACATCTGTGTAGAGGAAATCGGCACCCTTCACGCCTTTGGCCACGTTATCTGTGAGGGTCAGCTGCGCGCCAGTTTCCTTTGCAATTGCTTTACATGTTGCAACCAATTCATCCTCAGGCCAGTTTGCCTTTGGCGCACACAGACGCACATCCATACCAAGCTTAGCACCGCCGACCAAAAGCGAGTTGCCCATATTGTTGCGGGCGTCACCCATGTAGCAGTAGGCAATATCCGGCAGGTCTTTGTAGCTGTGCTCGGTCATTGTCAGCACATCTGCCAGGATCTGTGTAGGGTGGAACTCGTTCGTCAATCCGTTCCACACGGGCACACCGGCGTACTCCGCAAGAGTCTCGACAATTTCCTGGCCGAATCCTCGGTACTCGATCCCGTCGTAAGAGCGCCCTAAAACACGGGCGGTGTCTTTCATGGTTTCCTTGTGACCGATGTGGGAACCACTAGGGCCCAGGTAAGTCACATTAGCTCCCTGATCGAACGCCGCGACTTCGAATGCTGTACGTGTCCGTGTTGAGGCTTTTTCGAATATCAGGGCGATGTTCTTCCCAAGCAGACTTGGTTTTTCGTAACCACCGTATTTAGCAGCTTTTAAATCTGCAGATAACTTGAGTAGAAATTTGATTTCCTCAGGTGTGAAATCCAGGAGTTTTAGGAAATTCCGGTTACGAAGATTGAATGCCATGGTTTCCTCCTTGAATGGCTAAGTAAGGGTTTTAGAAACTCTGACCTGGTAATAAATCGGCCGTACCTAGGAATCATGCAATCGGCAGTGACAGTAAATTGTACACCCCAAAAACCAGCAATCCGATGCCGATGGCAAGCAGCACCCAGCGGATCGGCTGCCATTCGAAGCGGGTGGCGATGCCAGCGAAGAAGAGTACAGTCGCCAGCAGCACCGTGCTAAAGGCATAATCATCGCTCGTCTGGTTAGCCCGTTCTCCCTCGGCGAACAATGCGCTCGCCTCTTCTTCTAATTGTTCCGCCTCCTGCATTGAGGCGACCTGATACTCCTCCATGAGGAAGGGTTGAGAGGGTGCATCCGGGTTGTTGACTGGATCGGCTGCAACCCAGGCCTCGAAGGCTGGGTTGAACTCGTCTCGGAAACGAGCTTCATAGAAGTTCAACAAATCCTCATTCTCCGCGACGTATGCATCCACCCAACCCTTGAAGAGGATCACGTCAATCGTGACCAACTGACCCGCCATTGTGGAAGCGCGCGTAGATTCAACCCGCAGGGAGGAAGCCT
This sequence comes from uncultured Anaerolineales bacterium, assembly GCA_965195195.1. Classification (GTDB taxonomy): domain Bacteria; phylum Chloroflexota; class Anaerolineae; order Anaerolineales; family E44-bin32; genus E44-bin32. The sequence goes on from CBDAFF010000085.1 coordinate 23,495, forward strand.
TGCTGAATTGTATCGACTGGATGCCCCCCACTGCGCGGATTGATAACCACTCCAGGCGGTGCCGATGGCGACTGCGGCGAGTAAAACCGCAGAGAGGATTTCACTCGACTGCGCGCCGATTGTTCTGCGGATCGCTTGGATTTGCGCCTCGACCTCTCCCGACCTGTCTGTATGTTCATTTGTGCTTGTCATCATTCAGCTCCATGCATGGCGAGAACCATCATCATATGTCGAACATCATCAGCAATAAAATCACCCCGTTGAGGACATGGAATATTGTAACCAATTTTGTTGTTGGTGTCGTCGGCTTAAATCCCCATAGCCGATCGTCGTCAAGGTTACGGCAACGAAGTAAACTACCCCGCAGCAAGCTACGGGGCATTAGTCCCACAACAGAAGTTGACTTTCGTCTCGTTCCTCTTCTTGATATTGAATGTATTTCCTTATCACCTCTGCTGTCACTTCATCTCCTACACTTCGCACAAAGTAC
>CBDAFF010000086.1:0-49713 GCA_965195195.1 uncultured Anaerolineales bacterium
CCGTTCGTATTCATGATTGTCCTTTTTGCGGCCTCACTCTTGATAGAGATCAGAATGCGGCCATAAACATTTTGAGATTGGGGATACAATCTCGGGGCTTGTCCCTAGAAGCCCCGTAGCTTGCTGCGGGGAGTATTCACTTGACTTCGAGCCACAGTCCCGCCGAATGGAATTGGGAATCATCATCGGCGAAAAATCCGCCTGGGATCAAGGTTTTGGAACAGACGTCGTGCGCACGCTTCTGCGCCACGCCTTTGATACGTTAAATCTCAATCGAGTGGTTCTACGGGTGTTCGAGACCAATTTGCGCGCTATGCAAGTTTATAAGAAGATAGGTTTCGTTGAAGAGGGTCGGCTGCGTCAGGATCATTTCATAGATGGTAAATATGTCGACGTAGTGATCATGGGCATTTTGCGCGTGGAATGGAAGACTATAGAGGAAGGCGAGGGCTAGGATGGGAGATCGATTCGGATATGGCGACATCAAGCTCTTCTCAGGATCGGGCTCAACCGCCCTTGCTAAGGAGATCAGTGAATATATCGGGGTACCGTTGGAGGAGTACGACCTCGTCCAATTTCCAAATGAGAACCTATTTATCAAACTGCGGGGCAGCATCCGCGGTCAGGATGTGTATCTGATCCAATCGATGGACATTCCAGTCCATCGCAACATCATGGAGATGTTGATCATGATCGACTGCCTGAAGCGGGATTCCGCAGGACGTATCACGGCAGTTTTTCCTTATATGGCCTACGCTCGATCCGATAAAAAAGATCAACCGCGAGTGCCTATCACCGCGCGATTGATCGCAGATATGATTGAGGTTGCAGGCACGGATCGATACATGACGATCGACCTCCACGCAGGGCAAATTCAGGGTTTCTTCTCCATCCCCGGGGATGTCCTAACCGCTTTCCACATTCTGAGCGACTACTTCCTGGAGAAAGATATCCAGAATGGAGTTGTTGCCACTGTCGATCTGGGCTTTGCGAAAAAAGGTCGCAACTTCGCAGAAAAGTTAGGGCTTCCGCTGGCCTTCGTCGAGAAGCGCCGCCAGGGCGATCATCCACGCGCGCGTTCGACAACGATCATCGGTGATGTTAAGGATCGGGATGTTATCCTGGTGGACGATGAAGTTCTTACAGCAGGTTCAGTTTGTGAAGCCGTGGATATCCTGAAGGAAAATGGCGCAAAGGATATTTACCTGAGCTTCACTCACGCGCTGCTCATTGACTCCGCTATTGATGAACTTAAAGAGAAGCCGATTAAAGAGATTGTTACGACGAATACTCTGCCGATCCCGAAAGAGAAAATTCTTCCCAATATGACTGTACTATCCGTGGCCCCTTTGCTTGGTGAGGTAATCATCAGGGCTCATGAGGGGCGTTCGGTAGGGGAGCTTTTCAACGAGTAATTTGCGCTCACAACCCTCACATTGCTGTGGATGATCTACTGAACTGAAACTCTGCGATAAACGGCAGCCAGGCGGAGACATCTTTTCCCTTTTTCAACCGGTGGTAATAGTGCCTTGCGATTTCCCCTTGTTGTTCGCGGTTAAAAATTTCGAGTCGTCCGCCCCGTGTATGCGCCTTTTGTAAACCCGGCTCAAAGCCGTAGTTGTAGGTTTCTAATCCATTCCGAAGGTGAGCCCATAGTACCTGGGGCAGGTAGGCTAACCCGAAGTGCTGGTACTGCCAGGTATGTGTGAGTTCATGGATCAACCAGGCCATGTCGTTTAAAGAAACGGCGGGGTCAGCCGAATTGTCCGTAAGCAGACGTTTAGGGAAGTAGAGTTTATTCCCGAGTGCGACGGCATTATTTCTTGGCGCCTCGGCTCTCGAAAGCCAGGAGCCAATACGACCTACCCAGTTGGGCCAAGCAACTTCCTCGATGATCACAACCCGCTCGTAAGCGATCGAAGCTTCGAACACCAACCGAGCTTCAATGCTCTCGTGAGGGCTCAATTTGCGCCGGTGCACGTCAAATTTCCCATGACATTTTCATTGGATGCGCTGCGAACATTGGCGATTAGTAGAACCGTGACAATCATGAATTCCACAACACAGCGAAGGGATCTTCCCTCACAATATTACACCATGGATATGTTATCGAAGGTTCAGGTAAGGATTTTCCAGATTCCTTCGGAGAAATGGTAGAGGTGACCATGCGCATTGTGCTGACAAGAATCCATTGCCGAGAATGAGAATGAATTTAACCTGGTTCGCTCTCAGATTGGGGTGAGTGAGCGTGCGCTAAGGTGTTTTTTTCGCGGAGAGCGCTTCGGCGATGTCTATTGCAGTTACCTTCTCCCCCATGCCTTTGCTGCTGATGGCATCATCGAACATGATCAGACAATAGGGGCATGCAGTGACAACCACGTCTGCCTTCGCCTGGTCAACGGCTTCTGAAAGGCGATTTTGGTTGATGCGCGTATTTGGATCGGTCTCCATCCACATATGCCCGCCGCCGCCGCCGCAGCAGAACGCGTTTTCACGATTGCGGGGCATCTCCACTCTGTTCAATCCCTCAATGCTGTCCAACACCTGTCGGGGCTCATTGTAGATCCCGTTGTAGCGCCCTATGTAGCAGGAGTCGTGGTAGGTGAAGGTGCCTCCGTCGGCTTGCGCCTTCGGCTGCAAGCGCCCGCTGGCTACGAGCTCAGCGAGCAGTTCTGTATGATGTATGACCTCGAAGTCGGCGCCGAAATGAGGGTATTCGTTTTTGAGCGTATTAAAGCAGTGTGCGCAAGCCGAAACGAGGCGATTAAAGCGCACATTGTTGAAAGCGGCCATGTTCTCTTCCACCATTACCTGGAAGACATGCTCGTGTCCCATCCTGCGCGCGGTTTCACCGCAGCAGCCTTCAGCAGATCCCAGGATGGCAAAATCGACGCCCGCCTCTTGAAGCAGTTCGCTCAGAGCACGACCGGCGGCCTGGTTTCTGCTGTCGTAACCGTAGGCGCAGCCGATGAAGAGCAGGATGTCCGTTTCATCACCAGGTTGGAGCACGCGTATTCCCGTCTCACGTGCCCAGGGAGCATGTTCCTCACGAGGCAGTCCCCAGGGGTTGCCCCGGCGTTCCATTTGCATCAAGGTTTCACCGATCGACCCAGGAATTTCCCCGGTAGTAAGCGTCAGATAGCGCCGCATTTCAACCGCCGCGGAGACAGGGTCGATGAATATAGGGCATGCGTACAGGCATGCGCCGCAGGTTGTGCACAGCCAGGGGTTATCCTTTTCGATAAATCCTCCGAGCAGGGGAGCGGACGAATTTCCGTCCTCTCCCATTAATGTGCTGTGCATGGATGCCTGAAGCGAGAAAATTAACTCTCTCGGCGAGTAGGGCATGCCACTAATTGTTGCCGGGCATACGTCCTCGCATCGACCACATTGCGTGCAGGCGTCAAATGATAAGAGGGAGACCGATGGATATTGGGCGATCTCGCCCGCGCCAAGGACCTCTGCTGTCTCCAGGTCCTCGATCGTGTCCAATTCTCCTAATGGCCGAAACGGTCTCAGGATGATGTTTAAAGGACCCGAGATAATGTGCCTGAGTTTTGTGAAAGGAAGGCTGACGACGAAGAGAAAACCCACGACCGAGTGTGTCCAAAAAAGGACGGCGTGGATGGGGGCATTCGGACCGATAGTTACACCGGCGCCTGAAAGTGCTTGTGCGAGCAAGTTCCCGATCGGGCTCCAGTTTTGCCATGCGGGCTGGGTCGCGAGGAACCGAACCGCCTCGGAGAAGAAACCAATGATCGTGATCGTGAAAAGCAAGAGCAGAGTGTAGCCATCTTCCAGTCGGTTCTTGAGGTAAGTCGGCCTGAAAAACACTCGCCGGGCGAGAGCCAATAGAAGTCCGGCGATGATCATCCCGCCACCAATATCCATCACCAACTCAAACCAGAGTAATGAGGTGCCACGCGGCCAGGGAAGTTCGATAGGCAGGAAAAGAGGGTATTGCAGCAGGTTGATCACGGTCCCGAGGATCTGGATCATCATTCCCCAGAAGATCAGGAAATGCATCACGCCGGGATAAGCACGCTTGAGCACTCTGTCCTGGATGATGGCGTGAAGTAAAAATTCTCGAATCGCTCGTGGCCAGCGTGGAGATCCACTTTTAATTTCGGGCTGCGTTGAAGAGGGCGCTGTGTCTGTGGTCAAGCTTCACCGCCTATGGTTATATTCCCATCGACAATTGTGACGCGTATCTCATCAAGCGGGCGAGGGGGAGGACCGCTGATGACTGAGCCATCAACGGCGCGGAAGAAGCCATCATGGCAAGGGCATTCGATCCTCTTGGTCTCGGGGTTCCAATCCACGAGGCAGGCGAAATGTGTGCAGACAGCGGAATAGGCGACAATCCCACGTTCCGGTGTATTGATCACTAACGCAGGGTAACGACCGAATCTAACAGTCTTGCTTTCTCCTTCAGGGATAGATCCTTCACTCCCTGCGGAAACCGGCTCTGAGGGCATTTCTTCCAGCTTAGAGGGCCAGAAGTAGGCGATTGCGGGTCCAACGATTGCGGTCAATCCCACAGCAGCGAGCAGGCTGTTCAGAATTTTCAGGAAGCCTCTGCGCTCTACCTTCGCTTCGTGGTCTGTCATAGGGCTCTCCATTTTCCGATTGACGAATAGGAAATCTCGTCGGTATTTAACTCAGGGCTCCCATGATCGTAAGGCCGATCACGACGATTGAGCCGACAACTACAATAATCCAGCGGACGTTTCGTGCTCGGAGCGTATCACCCTTTCGATCGAGGAATGGCCAGATCACGATCAGGATCAGCCCGATAATGGGAATTAACACGCCGATTGTTTTCGGTACATACTTCAACATTTCATAAAGGAAGAGAAAGTACCAATCAGACTTCACGTGTGGCGTGACCATCGGATCGGCTGGTGACTCAAGCCCGATGGGGGATATCAAGCCCACGATTCCCACGATGATCATCAACACCATTATTATTACTACGACTTTCGCCTCGGTCGTAATATGGTCAGGGAAGAAGGGGATGGTTTTTTCTTCTTTTGGACTGGATTCTCCCTCACTCATGCTTCCTCCATAGCTTTGATATTAAAGTGGTCGATGGATGCCTTGTCGGCGAATCATCAGGAAATGGATACCCAGCAGCCCCAGGGCGGCGACCGGTAGCACCAGAACGTGCAGCGCATAGAAACGGCTTAAAGTTACTGCAGAGACATCCCAGCTACCACGCATGAACACGAGTAAGATATCACCGATCTGGGGGATGCCGCCGGCGATCTCGGTTGACACAGTCGTTGCCCAATAAGCTTGCTGATCCCATGGCAGCAGGTAACCCGTCAGCCCAAACGCGAAGGCGAGGATGAGCAGGAGCGCTCCTGACAGCCAATTGAGCTCACGCGGCGCCTTGTAGGCGCCATGGATGAACACACGCACCATATGGGCGACGACCATTACGATCACGCCGTTCGCCGACCAATGGTGGATAGCTCTAATGGCAGCGCCGAAGCGAACTTCAGTCTCGATGAATTGAATGCTAGCATAGGCTGCTTCAGGTGTTGGCTTGTAGTAGAAGGCGAGCATGGTACCGGTCACAGCCTGGATGATGAGAAGAGTGAATGTTATCCCGCCTAAGCAGTACATCCAGCGCGTGGCAAACATGGGAACAGGCTTGTCGAGAATTGCACGCATTGGTTCGACGATCTGGAACCGGTCGTCAAGCCAATCGACAGCGCGTGCCCAAAGCGGCTTCCAGGGCTTCCGGGTAACCCATCCACTGCCCGTCCGGTAAGCTCCGACGAGAAAGACCAGGCCTCCGAAGCCAAACACGATCCAGCGGGCCAATGGGGTCCAGATATTGTCGATCGAGCCGCTCAGGTGGCAATGCAAACATGTGTCTTGTTCGGGGGGCGGTGGCGGCGTGGTTTCTGTGAGGTGGACAGATGCGAGCCGTAAAAGGGACGATGGTGGATCCTGGATGGGATCCACAGTCTCACTCGCCTGCGCTTTTGGTGTCCCAAGGGCGACAGCGATGATGATGAAAAATGTGATCAAAGTCAGGACGACGAAGTAATGTCGGAGCCGCCTCATTCTCACCTCCGGGTTAATCTTGCCGTTTGAGAAACTTTAGAAATCAAACGAAATACCGCAAAGTGGGCAACATGGGTACGATATTTTACCAAGGGGGAAAAAGATAGTGAAAAGGCTCATATAGATAGGGGAGGAATGTCCTTCGCGCTTAGCGGCGTCCATAAGAGACGCCGCTAAGCATGCAGAAAAAAAACTAGAAGGAGATAAAGCCCTCGCCAGAGCCCGAAATGGATAAATTAAGATCTAATCGGCTGCCACCATCACTTTCTCTTTGCGAGTTGATCGAAGGTACATCAAAGCGAACATCGCTGCGGAGATCAGGCCTAAGAACCCGCCGGCATACCACACCCAGTTGGGGTCATAATAATCGATAACCAGACCCGCTAGCAGAGGGCCTATTGCGAAGGGGACTGCCCAACTGAAACCATACAAAGCCATATAGCGGCCGCGCATATCGTCTGGCGCAAGACGGGCAACGATCGATTGTGAGATTGGCGCCCAGAGCATCTCCCCGATGGTAATGATGGCCATCGCCAGCAGGAAAAGCCCATAGGTGGCGACGAAGCCATAGAGTGCAAATCCGACAGCGTTCAGGAGAGCTCCCAATGTAATTACTGCTAATTCGGGATACTTTGCATAACGGCGAGTGATGTAAAACTGAAATATCACAACCATGCTCGCATTTAAGCTCATGATCGCGCCGAATCCTTGCAAGCTGACACTATGGACATCTCTGAGGAAGACCGCGAGTGTGCCGTTCATCTGGATGTAAATCATTGCAGAAAGGGCGGATGCGAGCCAGAAGAACATGAAGAAGCTATCGCGGAGCACGGTCCCATACCCCCCGAAGGTCTGGCCGATACTCTCCTCTTCTTGAGATTTGCGGGCGATCCGTGTTTCTGGCAGGACAATAAAGAGCAGGATGGCGACGAAAGTGCTGATAGCTGCGTCCGTGAAGAATAACGATAAATAGGATCGAGAGGCGAGGAAGCCACCAATTGCGGGTCCAATCGCCACCGCTAGATTCACGACTACACGGAAGATACCAAATCCCTGCGCGCGCTGTTCGTCCGGAAGAATGTCCGCGATCATTGCCTGCCGCGCTGGCCCGCCGATATTTGTGAATAGTCCAACGAAGATTGCGCCGGCGAAGAACAGTCCGAGTTCATTAACCAATCCCAGCCACAAGCTGGAGACCGCACTCACTACAAGACCGAAAAGGATCAAGGGTTTGCGTCCCAATCGATCCGCCAGGGCGCCGCCAATTGTGCTGCCGATCATTCCCGTCACTGCGAAGGTCCCGAAGATCATGCCGACGGTTGTCATCCCCACACCGAATTTCTGTGTGATGTAAAGCGTGAAGAAAGGGAATAAGATCGCGCCGCCTACACGATCGATGAAGGTCGCAATAAGTAGAGTCCAGAAATGGCGAGGATACTCGTTATAGATGGAACGCAGGCGCCAATATTGCCGTTTGAAGATCAAGGTTTTAACCCTCGCTTTTCACAGATATGATGGTGTAAGCTCTCTAGCTTTGCAGCGTGATTCATGAGACTGTAGTGCTCCGAATTTCAAGATCTGCGACTTCCATGTAGTGAGATTTCAAGCGGCAGCCAAGTTGTTCTAACCAGGTTCCAAATCTCACAAGCATTCGCTGGTGGATCGGCGCTTGATCCGATGCGTTCTCTCGAGTGACTCGGATCAGCAGTTCCTTCTCCGCCTGCTTTATCATGTCTTCTCTTCTGTATTCCGCGGTGGTGAAATCACGTCCTGTTGTGTGCACCGTCATATCCTCCTTTGAGAACATTGCTGCAAATTAAGATTCATGAACCATTGCTGAACAATACTTCCAGAGCGCGCAGGGTATCCTTGAGCCTTTCTGGATTTAGGGTGTAACACTTTCCCGCTTCCGTTCTGTGCACTCGCAGGAAGCCCGATGCGGATAGCTGCCTGAGATGACGGGATACGGATGACTGACTCATTTGCAGGATGTCGATCAGCTCTTGTGAACAAATCTGCCCGCGCTCATTGGTAATGGCGAGGATGCTCAGGCGAGTTTCGTCCGCAAGTGCAGTGAGGCGGACAAGTAGTTCGGTACGGCTGAGCACGGATGCGCTACCGGGCAATCCCTCCGGAAGCCGTGCGTTGAACAAGATCCACCCAGTGTCCTCGGATATGAAGGGGTAAGAATAAGGTCCGCTGTGGGTGGTGGGGATGAAGACCAAATGATTGCTTTTCTCGATCAGCCAACCCAGCTTATCGTCGGTTTGACCGGTGATGTATCGCACGGCTTCTTGTGGAGTCATCTGGCTAAAGTCCACCTTTTGAAAGGCGAGGGCAGACTCCTCAATGAGCGGGTATACTCTCTCCCATTCGGTCTCGAGAACCTCGGTCCACATCGTGCGGAAATGAGAGACGATGTAAGAGCGCATTTTCTTGGGTTTTAAAAGAAGGCGGTAGGCTTCTTCTTCGATGGTTTCATCCACGTGTTCTTCCCCGAATTTTGATCGCAGGTAGGCGATGAACGTAGTGAAGTCCGAGAGTAGCTCGTCCTTGGAGATTGGATCGACATCGATTTCATTCTCCTTCTTGCACGGAAGTTCGGTATACGTATCAAGTACGCGATCGCGAAGCACCAACGGGTCTGTGGCTTCAAGGTGATCAACAAAGGACATGAAAGAGGGCCAACTCCTGTCGGGTTCCCAGGCGTAAAAGAGCCCTTGCATTACGACCAGATTGGCCTGCAGCAATTCCTGATCCAGGGATGCGGCTGTCTTCACAACCCAGGAATCGAGTCCGGAGTAGTCGTCAACCCGGCTCAGGAAGATTAGACTGCCAAGCGCGTTCACCGCCGGTTCGATCGCTACCCGGATTCCCTTCTTCTCAGGGGTGAGGATGAGTTCGCTTTCAAGAGTGGGCATTTCCTTCTCCGTTAGGCAAATAAATGGTTATTGCGATAACCCGCAATATCGGGTAATGTGCATAATATAGCATCCTTATCTCTTGATGTCAAGAGGGAATTCGCGTCTGCCTTCTTATTAAGCCCTCTTTAGTTGCTAAACACAGATAGATATTCCATCTTGACCTGGCTGGATTAGAATCGGCACTCGGGTTATCATACGGATTGATATTCGTATTTATTGCTTCTGTATCGGATGTGTGCTCGTGCTCCGCCATCTATTATTCAAAGATGATGACTGCTAGTTGTGCACCTATTGGCTAGCACACAACTCATGGGGATGGGGTATCAGGATAAATCGTCGACTGACGACAACTTATTGAGGATGTGACATGCGAAAACCGATTATTGCCGGGAATTGGAAGATGAATTTAGGCCGTGTAGGGGAGGCGTTGGAGTTCGTGCGTCAAATTCGCTCGCCTCTTTACGAGATCGAAAACGTGGATCGCGTTATCTGTCCGCCTTTCACCGTCCTGGCTGCATTGGCGGAGGTGATCCAGACCAACAAGATCGGCCTTGGAGCACAGAATATCCATTGGGAGGAATCGGGCGCGCATACGGGGGATATATCCGGACCCATGATCGCCGCGATGTGCCAGTATGTGATCGTCGGGCACTCCGAACGGCGGGCGATTGGGGGGGTGGGGGAGAGTGACGAAGCGATCCATAAGAAGGTCCAAGCTGCACTCAACCATGGATTGACGCCGATCATCTGTGTCGGTGAAAACCTGAGCCAGAAAGAGGCGGGCGAGACGCAGGCATTTGTGAGCGGACAGGTCAGAGCCGCACTCACTGGGCTTGACCAGGATCAGATCTCGACGTGTGTGCTTGCCTACGAGCCGATCTGGGCCATCGGGACGGGGCAGGCGGCGACCGCGGTCGATGCAAACAGCATCATCGGTCTTACTGTCCGGGGGACGATCGCCGAGACCTTCGGGGAAAGTGCTGCCCAGCAAGTGAGAGTGCAGTATGGGGGCAGCGTCAACACCGGGAATATTGCAGAGTATATGTCCATGCCGGAGATCGACGGGGCGTTAGTGGGCGGCGCGAGTTTGAAACCCGAATTCGTGGAGCTCGTTAGACAGGCCTCGCTCACTTCTTGATAGGGCCGCATAGCTTTAGCCTTGACAAAAAGCAGGAAGGTTAAAATACTGCACATAGCCATTGAGCTTGCGAGCCTTTGCCTGCATTTCATTCCGCTCAGGATGCTCACTCCAGTAAGGATGCTCGCGCCAGTTTTTCCACTTCGGAATTCCGATTAACCGCCAGCCAATTCCTGCATTAAGAAAAAAGGCTCTCCTCCATTTACTGTGGAAAGGAGACATAAACGCGATTACCTTGGTTGATGGATCTTTTATTTGCCGGAACCCGCAGGTGTGATGAATCCGTTTTTTTCTTTTTCTTCCCCCCTATGTTCACCTGACAACGATCGATCCAGCTTTGCATTTCGAAGGGACGTCTCTTAGGAACACTTAGCAGCGCTATGATCTGTACATCGTGGTTCTGCCCACGCGGGTGAGGGGTTGTTGGTTGTATGTGGAGTGCGGAAGCTCTGCTTCCGGTCGCAGGCACAGCCTGCGCAATGAGGTAGGCGCGTTAAACCTCCCGCAGGTTCGAAACCTGCGGGAGGTTGGGGATAATAGGTTGCAGGAGGGGGTCGGGCCGACACACGGGTCGACTCTTACGATTTACTAATGTTCTGGGTATCGCAAATCCGCCAGATCACTCACACAATTTGAAAAAAACGCTCGATCCCTGGACCGAGCGCTTGCTATACTCTCGAATATTCCAAAATAAATCGGTTATTTGTTCGCCAACTAAGCCGCGATGGACACCTCATCCACAATGCCGACGATTACGGCTCGAATGGCGCCGGGGTCGAGGCCAAGGATCTGTCTGGCGCCGTTCCCCTCATCGATCACTAATACCGTGTCTCCAGGACCAGCCTGGACGACATCGACGGCGATATCGTAGTACCCTGTCTCGTCCCCTTTTAGATCCAGCATATCCACGAGCAAAAGCTTGCGCTTATCGAGGTGATCGATCTTGATTGTGGCGACGACTGTGCCGATGACTTTTCCTATGTACATCGACTACTTTCCCCCGCCCGCGTTGTACCAGTGTGCGGTTGGCTCGTTCCGGCGGGGACCGGTTTCCACTTCGACCTCATCGACGATGCCCGTGATCGCAAGATCTATCGGTACGAACCACTCTGGTAGTGCTTGCGAGCCCTCACGGCTGGCAACCATGAATACGAGCTCGCCAGGACCAGCCTGCTCGGTTGCATCTGCAGCAATTTCGAAATTCCCTGTGGGTTGCTGGTTCTCATCCAGGACGTGGACGACCAGGAATTTCACCCCCTCCAGATCGTCGTATTTCCTCGTGGCGACAACCGTTCCGACGACGCGTCCAAATTTCATAATTTGTCCATCACCTGAGTGCGAAAGCGAGTCGCATCTCCAAGGTTGTTCCACATCGCCTCATGCAGTTGTGGGATCACGATTTCCCACACGAGCATGTCGCGACTTTCAAGAGCGCCCACGCCGATCTCGATTGCTGCTTCAACATCGGCAACGAGGCCGGAGAAAAGCACGATCCCTTTTCCTCCCAGGCCATCGGCGAGGCGAACCTCGAGCAATCGGACTTCAGCGCCCTTGATGCCCGCATCGGCTGCATGGATCGCAGCGGCAACGGTCTTTGTCTCGATCACGCCGAGCGCATCCGTCTTCTCGGGTACCCGTCCCCCGCCAATCGAGCTCACAACCTCGCGGTGGACCTGTGGCAGGTAGACGTAATCGATGACGTGCGACCCACCCAGGTCGCGACCCTCAGCGAGAGATTCCTCCACATCGGCGACTTCGCCCCCGATCAAGACGAGATACTTTCCTGGCTGGACGGTTCCCGTCTTGATGAGGTAAATTGGGGCGCGTTTGACCATGGCGTCCGCGGCATGGATGCCGGCGGCAATGCTGTCGAACTCAACCAGCGCGAGCGCCGGTTCGAGTAATTTACCAAAGGTTACTTTCTTCTTGGCCATAATGGTCTACACAATTCGGAACGAATCTTTCAACACGCATCTACGGACACGGCTGAAGCTGATGGGATTGGTGATTCCCTCTCCGGTGGGGCTGGCGATCGTATAAGAGCAAAAACCCTCACCACCGAAACCTACACCCGCAGAGGAGGGGCCGTTCTTTACAAAGATGCTGCAATCCATCTCCCGGGCCATGCGGCTGAGGTTGTCCAGGTTCTTCGAGTGCATGGTGGCTGTGTGCCGGAAACCATGTTCGTAATGTTTCGCCAGGTCGATGCCCTCGTCGGCATCGCGCACGCGCACGATGGGCATGATGGGCATCATCTGCTCTGAGGGTACGAGCGGGTGGTCGTGGGGTACTTCCACGATGATCAAGCGGATTTCATCCCCGACTTCGACCCCGATCTCTTTCAGTAGAACGTTGGCATTCTTGCCGATGAAAGCCTTGTTCATCATCCCATGCTTGCCCGCGGGGGGAATTTCAGTGAAGATCGATTTCATCAATTGCTCCACCTGCTGCAAGTCGATCTCATAGGCGCCATGAGCGCACATCGCCTGTTTCAATGCATCGGCGACAGAATGGACGACGAAGACTTCTTTCTCGTCCGTGCAGATGATATTGTTGTCGAAGGATGCGCCGCGCACGATATCTTTGCCAGCACTCTCAATGTCGGCGGTTTCATCCACGACCGCGGGAGGGTTTCCGGGGCCAGCACAGATCGCCCGTTTCCCGCTCTTCAAAGCCTCGCGCACAACACCAATCCCGCCGGTCACGGTGAGCAGGTTCACATCTTTATGTTTCATGATCTGCTGTGCGGTTTCTATCGTTGGTTCGGCAAGGGCGCAAACCAGATTTGACGGACCTCCAGCTTCAACGATGGCTTCATTGATCAGCTGCACGGCGTGATTGGAGCATGCTCTCGCGCCGGGGTGTGCGTTAAACACAATAGCGTTTCCGGCTGCGACCATGCTAATCGCGTTGCAAATCACGCTTGAAGTCGGGTTGGTACTGGGAATGATAGCGCCGATCAAGCCGTAGGGTGCATATTCGACGAGCGTAAGTCCCCCGTCACCGCTCCAGGCTTTCGGGTCGAGGATTTCGGTGCCAGGGGCTTTGTTCGCATTCACCAGGTTTTTATCGATCTTGTCCTCATAGCGCCCCATGCCCGTTTCTTGCCATGCTTCGTAGGCGAGAAGTTGAGCGTTTTCACGCATCACGCGGCGGATGTGTTGAATCATCTGCTCGCGGATGGAGAGGGGTAACTCGTTTAGCTGCGTATACGCCAATCTTGCAGCGGCGACAGCGCTATCAACATCCGCGAAAAGGTTGTCGCCATGGCGCAGAACGGGCGCTGGTGGGGGCGGCTGCACGGGATCTTTTGGCTCCGGCAGTGGTCCATGCCGCACGCGTTCCCCTTGCTGAAGTTCGTCCATAACCTGTTGTACGATGGCGTCAATTCGTGTGTCGTCCAACATCATCCGGCCCCTGATTTGTCATACTTCACGACACCATCGACTTCGAGAACATCGACGATGGCCATGATTACGCCGTCGCAAGGTCGCTCGTGGGTGAATTTTGTTTGCCGGGCGGCGCTACCTGTGGCGTATAGCACGACTTCACCTAGTCCTGCGCCAACGGCATCCGCAGCCACACGATAACCGCCAGTCTCCTTGCCCTCGATGTCGAGCTGCTTGAGCACAAGGAACTTGAGACTCTCGAGGCTTTCCTCTTTTCGAGTGGCGACAAGCGTGCCAACAACTTTACCTAGTAGCATAGGGCACTCCGTTTCGATGACCGCTGGGTTTGGGCAAAACGATGCTGCTGACGGGGAAGCAAGCCGTATTGTAAGATGCGGTCCTGTTCTGCTCCGCTTCCTCGAGGAACACGTTCTCGATTCCCCGTCAAGATATTTCGAATCGCCCTCAGTACACGATCATCAATGTCGTCGGTCAGTGCAGCGTGAGCTTAGCTCTCCGCTGGTCCCCGGCCGAGCGGCAGTGTGACGTCCACGTTTGCATGCGGGCGCGGGATTACATGGATGGCGGCAACTTCACCGACCTTCTCCGCTCCGCGTGCGCCGGCTTCAACAGCAGCTTTAACCGCTGCGACGTCGCCGCGTACGACGGCGGTGACAAAGCCTCCGCCGGTCTTCTCGTACGAGACCAATTCAACTTTGGCGGCCTTAACCATTGCGTCCGCGGCTTCGACCATCGCCGGATAGCTTTTACATTCGACCATGCCGAGTGCTTCCGTCATTCCGTATTCTTCTGCCATGTGATCCTCCTGAGTAGCAAGATTTACTTTCGTTGATAGATAATCCCGGCTCAATTATTTTGTAATCTTGTTTCACCTGACGTGAATAGAATTGTTTCACGTCTTCTTTGGACAGCCATCGAACTCACTCTTTGCGTTTCGATGCCACTTCACGACCGCTTACACCTTCGATCGAGGCTACTGCCGCGCTGTATCCTGCCATGATGTCACGCTCTTCGCCGCCGAGGTATACCCGACCAAAGCTCCCAAAGGCGCGCACATCAAGGATGTTAATATTGGCGGCTTTCTCCGCTTCATTGGCGGCGAGGGCTGCATAGCCAGCGGGCTCCACTTCCAAAACATACAAGGTTTGCCCGGCTAACAACATATGCCCGTAGCGCATGCGGTTGATCAGCTGGACCTGGTGGGCGTCGATATTGCGTATGATCTGACTGGAAACGACGCGCGGTTTAATGCGGTCCGATTCTTCCAGACCAAGCGCTTCGAGAATTGCTGCGCCAGCTGCGCGCACCTCTGCTTGATCACTGTGGTGCACCTCGAGCAATCCGAATAAGCGCTCTACAATCTGCATACCCGGACGCACTCGGGTTGCTTTAAGGGCAATGTCAGTAATGCGATTGATTTCAATGCCGGGGGATATTTCCACCCATAGAGATGTATCGTTAGGGAGGGGGAGAAATCCCTTGACAACCGTGCCTAAGTAGCCGGCATGCTGCAGCTGCAGGTTATCGAGAAAAACGTAGGTGCGTAGATCAACGGTCATAGATGATCCTCCTTACTGATTTCCGTTTGTGGATCCCTGGGTAATTTTGACACTTGCGCTGGCGCCGATGCGAGAAGCGCCGGCGGCGATCATTTTCTGGGCATCTTCGAATGTGCGGATGCCGCCTGCCGCCTTTACGCCGATTGAAGGTCCAACGACTCGGCGCATAAGGGCAACATCTTCAGGTGTCGCCCCGCCTGGACCGAATCCAGTTGATGTTTTTACGAAGTCCGCTCCTGCGACTTTGGAGAGCTGCGAGGCGATGACTTTCTCTTCATCCGACAGCAATGCAGCCTCGATGATGACTTTTAGAATCGCATTCCCTGCGTGGCACACTCGGGCGATGGAGGCGATGTCGCGCTCGACGAGTTCGTAATCGCGGGATTTCAGTGCGCCGACGTTGATGACCATGTCGACCTCGGTCGCCCCGTCGCGGATGGCTTGTTGAGTTTCGAAGACCTTGACCTCCGTCGGCGTCGCGCCGAGCGGGAAACCCACAACTGTGCACACAGGCACCCCGCTTCCCTCGAGAAGCTCTGCACAAAGTTTTACATTCGTCGGGTTGATGCATACCGATGCAAACTGATATTTCCGCGCTTCGTAGCAAAGCTGGGCGATCTGATCGTGCGTCGCCTCCGCTTTTAGCAGTGTGTGGTCGATGAAATGGGCGACGCTCGTGTCCGTCGGGGCGATGCCAAGCGTGCTGGCGACGCGGTCAGCACCTGCAGTGACGACGGGGTGGACGTGGTCCATATAAGTGTCGGGGCAGATGTCTGGGACGCGTGCCCCGCCGTTTCTAGCGGAGGGCATCGCCTGGTCATCCTGGATCAGGATCAGGACCTGGCGTGTGATTTGCTCGATGATGCTTTCGATGGTCGCGTCATCCAGCTCTCTCGTCTTTTTTACCTGTAAATTCATTTCCATTACCAATCTAGCTCCTAGAATTAATGATGATTACTTTGTGAATCGACGTTCGATCTGCATGATCTTGTCTATGCGGTGAGCGTGTCTTCCGCCGCCAAATGCAGTCTCCAGCCAGGTCTTCACAATCTGCTTCGATAAATTAGCGCCCAGGAGTCCCGCGCCGAGCGTTAAGACATTCGCGTTGTTGTGCTCCCGGCTATTTGCGGCCGTTGCCTGGTCATAACACATGGACGCCAGGACGCCGGGTACTTTATTCGCCGTCATGCATGAGCCAATGCCCGCTCCGTCGATGATGATTCCGCGCCAGGCGCGATGGTCAGCCACGAGTTGTGCCACAGCAAAGGCGAAATCCGGGTAGTCGACTGATTCCGCGCTGTTGGTTCCACAGTCGATGACTCCGTAGCCGAGCTCTCCTAGGTATAGTTTTAAACTCTCTTTCAGCACATATCCGCCATGATCCGCCCCGATAGCGACCTTTTTTTCACCGCCTCCTCCTGGGGTGGGGGTGGGGATCGCAACCTTCGCAGGAGATGCAGCTAGTTGTCCTTTGAGCATGGTTATTCGCCGTTCCATGGCGGTTTGCCGTGCGAGGGGCGTGACCAAGAATCCCGGCGGAATTTTGAATTCGCTGCCGTGCGGTAAATCCTTGATGTCCAGCTCCGTCACGAGTTGTCCTGTCGATCGCTGAGCGGGCTGGAAGTGATGGCCGATATTTGCGATTCGTTCCTCGCTCACACCTGTAGAGGGGATGATGGAGAGTGATTGGGATGCAGTGGAATCGCCTTCACGGATCGTGATGTGGCGATCCATCGCCACTTGGCGTGCGAGGGGTGTGATAATCGTTCCTGGTGGGACAGTTAAGGATCCGCCAAAAGGAAGATCTTTGAAGTTCTGTTCGGTGACCAACTGGTCCGTCGTTTGTTGTGGCGGGCTGAAATGTCTCCCTGTCGTCTCAATCTTCTCTGCGCTGACCTTTGAGTCTGGGACGATCGATAGCGCTTGTGAGTCGGGTTCACTATCTCTAAGGATGGAGATATGGCGATCCATCGCCACTTGACGTGCAAGAGGGGTGACTATTGAGTCTTTTAAAACCCTGATTTCTCCCCCATAGGGGAGGTCATTCACATCGAGTTCGGTGACCAAGGTGCGCGCCGCGTTTCTTGGTAACGTTGGGGTAGGGTTTTGTTTTCCCAGCGTTCTGTAAACAACTCGACTCACGAGATTTCGGATTTTTTTCTCGTCACTCACGAATGCCTTCTCCTAAACACTGATCGCCAGGTGCGCGGGGCAGGGTGCCGCCGATCACTTCGCTCTCAGATCAGGAACTCCTCTCCACGATTGATGCCCATGGCCTCGCGCAGCTTTCCTTGACCTTGAAAGCGCAGGATCTCAACTTCAAAGCGTGATCGGTCTCCCCGGAATAGCGCATGGAAGTATTCAATGGGGGTGCCATCATCTAAATAGCTGATGCTCTCGATGCGGATTAGGGGTGATCCAAGCTCGATTTCCAGAAGGTTTGATTGATGCTCGTTAGCGCCGACTGCATCGATCAACCGCCGACCACGCACGATTCTCAGGTCATACTCTTTCTCTAGGTACGCGTAGAGTGACTCCTCGGTGAGGTCTGCGGAAACTAACTTACGGCAAGGTTCATAGGGTAAGAATGAAGCTACGAGAACAACCGGTTCATCCTCGACATATCGCAAGCGGTCTATCTTGATTACCGGTGAAAGATCTTCCAGTTGAAGATTGGCGGCGACTTTTTGAGAGGCGGGCAAGATCGACTGTTCGAGGATTTTGTCCGCCATTTTTAATCCCCGCTCGGTCATATCTTGATGGAAGCCGACGAGTGAGTGCACAAGGCTCGTGCTGCTGATCTTCGGCTCGGCGACGAAAGTGCCCTTGCCTTTCTCGCGCAGGATCATGCCCTCGTACGTCATTTCTTTTAATGCCTGTCGTACAACCGTTCGGCTGACTTCAAAGTGTCGGCAGAGTTCCGGTTCACTCGGGAGCTGATCGCCGGGCTGCCAGTGTCCGCTCTCGATTTGCTCGATCAGGGCATTTTTAAGCTGGAGATAATAAGGAAGAGGGGAATCCCGATCGATGGATATTCCCTGTTTTACCGGTTTTGAACTTCTCGGTGTCATCGGTGTTCCGTCCCTATCCCGTGTCTTCCTGTAATACCGTTATTAACTACCTGTAATCTTGTTATTACAAGTTGAGTAATTCTATAGGGTTTGCGGATTAATGTCAAGTAGTTGGTTTGGATTAGCAATTATGTAAAGCTTAGTCGGGCCCTGTGGATATGTCTGAGAGAGCGTGATTCCTCGGGCTGTGAAGACAGTTTAAATCAAAAAGGGAGGTCGTGAGCGACCTCCCTGGCTCTACGCTAAAGTGATGTTTAGAAAATGCCTAATAAACTATCGAGGCTCCAAACGGCGCCAGCGTCTAACACAATGATGATTACCTGAGCTGCGATCATCATCAGGTTCTGACCCTGCTCGCACTGATATCCCGGGTTGACGGATCTATCCTTAGGTTTGACGCCTGCAAGCGCAAGGTAATTAAGGTTCATGAAGATCCCGACGAGTGCCGAAATTGGCGTCAGAAATCCGAGCGTCAGCCCGATCCCTGTTGCCGTCTCGCCAGCGATGACGAGGTAGGGGAACCAGCCGCGGTTTTTGCTGACCATTGATTTGATCAGAGAAGCGAACGCCGGCACTGGATGGTTATCCGCTAGAGAAACCGTCCAAGCGACCATGCCTCCGTCGATGAATTTACGCAGCGGTTTGTGCAACACACTCTTGATCCACCACAAACCAACAACAATGCGAAAGATCGCTAGCCAATGACTGGCACTGAGAAAACCGAAAATATCCTGCATGACTCCTCCATTCTTTTTACTCAATTAATCTTGCCTGGTCCCTATCTTCTCAACAGCCCATTTGGGCTGATGTTTATGTGGGGCAGGGAGCAGGTTGTGAATGACTTTCTACACATATAGATGGTTTTGTTCAGCCGTTTTCTTACGTTGCAACTCTAGTTCAAGTTGCAGGTAGTTTTTTAGAGGGATCGATTTTTTACTAAGCGTGATTGGAAGCTTTGCTGCGGGTGGCGTGCAGCGCGCTAACAGCGGATCGTTATGTCGGAGTACGGAAACTAGTGTCAATATGAGCGCGGGTACAATTTCCGGTCGTTCATAAACTCGAGTATACTTTTCACGGTTATCACGATCCAGACTACAAACCAGCATAAAGACAGATTGCTTCGAGAACAAAAGGATTAAATAGTGGAACGCACCAACGAGCAGTGGATTTCCGATCTGCGTTCATCAGGGAGTGCACAATACGAAGCCCTGGAGGATTTGCGTGTCAAGATCCGGAAGGGACTGCCGTATTCGCTCTCAAAGTGGCTGACCCCATCTGATCCGAATTTCGACGCACTAGCTGACGAAGTTGTTCAGGAGACCCTGCTGCGAGTATTAGATCATCTCGGGTCTTTCGAGGGTCGAAGCAAATTCACGACTTGGGTACATAAGATCGCGGTTCGGATCGCGCTCACGGAATTAAGACGTAAACGCTGGGAAGATGTCTCTCTTGATGAGTTGGTGCAAGGAGATGATGGAGTATCGGGGTTTGACCGAATCGCGGCGATGACTCCCAATCCAGATCTCTCCGCCGAGCAAGTTGACATCATGGGGCGAATCCAACAAGTTATCCAGGATGATCTGTCTGAGAAGCAGAGAACAGCACTGCTTGCCATCGGTGTACATGGTATGCCGATTGAAGAAGTGGCGCGCAAGATGAATATGAAGCGCAACGCACTATACAAACTCTTGCACGATGCCCGGCTGCGGTTAAAGAAAAGTATGGCAGCTGAGGGATTGAACCCTGAGGAGATCCTTGCCGCGTTTGGGCAGGGGTAAGAAATCACCTCGCTGCATTGTCAAAGGGAAAGATAGAATTTTGATGAAGGACATTGGAAGGATGCTCAAGAAATTACTCGGGATGGTCGAGAAGACCCATGAGCAGGAAATGGACTGCGCAGAGGTCTTCGAAGTGCTGGACATCTACGCTGAGGCGATGGTCCGCGGCGAAGATGTGTCCGCGATGCTCCCAAAGGTAAAACACCATCTCGAGATGTGCCGTGATTGCTTCGAGGAGTACGAAGCACTTGTACGCATCCTTGAAAGCCCTGATCTATAATAAACCAGTTTCCTGAGCCAAGATCAATCATGCTCGGTGCGTAAGCACCGGGCTTTTTCGTTCTCATCGATTGTACTTAACAACCAGGGTAGCCGAATTTCGGTTACACATAATCTCATTTCCACCCCCCTACAAATCCACGCTCTGAGAAGTTCTATGCTGCAACCCGAAAAGTAAGACAGATGGTAAGCAAGGCGTCTACGAGGATGAACCTTGGTGGCAGTTTCAGCGCCAAGGAGTCTGGGAGGTAGTTTATGACTGGTCTAGTTTTCATTCTTGCCGTAGTTATGACCGCTGTGGGTTTTATTGGGGTGCTCATAAGTGGCTCACGCGGTCTCGTGCGGGATCCAGTTCGAATAACTGTCCGCATCGACGAAGAGCCGCCTGTTCGACGGATCCCCGTCGAAATCCGCTCGAATTCCTATTGGCGCTAATCGCGAGAGTTGCTCTTTCCCAAAGCGTTGATCCGAGAAAGGAGTCAGATGATCAGTACAGTTCGGTCTCATATTTCAAGTCAATTTCAGAAGGATTCAATTTCTATAAGGAGGTTCAAATGCAAAAGTTAATCGGAAAAATGGCGCGCATGTACCCGTTATTCATCCTGATGGGGTTCATGATCGTGATTACCGCCTTTGTGGTTGGTTATCTGAACTCACAGACGGCGGCAGCGTATTTCGCTGAATCTAAGGTGGTTCGAGAGACGACATTGATGGCGCAGCGAGCGACGATCGAAAGTGTCGGGCTGTGGCTGCCTTACTTCAAGTCCCTGGGCATCGGCTTGATTCTGAGCGGCATCGTGATGGCCTTGCGGGTCATTATCGATGCACTTAAAGGCGCCGGCAACCAGGTGCTTGCTAATCTGCCCGAAGGTAAGCGACCTGCTTTACCTGCGACGCCCTGGTATGGACTATGGATGCCGGTTGTGATGATGCTCGGATTGACGATGTTTATCGTCGCCCTGATCGTCAGCATAGATCTCTCCGGGATCGCTCAAGCGCTCTTCGCTCACCCGCTGCCGGAGATTGACGCAGCCGGGGCGGGTTCTGCGTTGCTCGTACAGGTTCAGGCCATCCACTCAACACTGGCGTGGCTGATACCGCTGAAGTTCTTCGCTATTGCGACAGAATTCCTCGCGATCGCCATGGGCTTGAGCACGATCATCTACATATTAAGCAACCAGACCGAGATGATAGACAAAGGCATCCAGCTCGGGCGATCGATGAAGCAGGGCAGCGCCAAAGTTGAAAATAAGCACGAGCGGGTACCGGCGTAGATAACGGTTTGATTGTTTCCGAAACAAAGGAGTTAAACGATGGCTACTATTAATGAACCAAAAGATACCTGGCAGTTGCGGGTGTATCCATTCTTCACCCTGCTGGGTTGGGTGTTAATCACGATTTCGATCATCATCGGCCTGTTCGTGCTGTCTTCCAACGCAGCCAGCTACTGGGGTGAGAACGCAAAGGCAGTTCGCGATGCGGCCGAGGTAGGCTCTGCGCTGTTAGGGTCGCTAAGCGTCCTCACCGTCACACCCCTCTGGCTGGAACCTCTGGCCTTTCTGGGTGTGGCTGCTTTCATGGTCGGAATAGCACTTGAGTTTTCGTCCATCCCTAAATTGCTCGACAATCGTGGACACGTCATGGGTCTGTGTTTCCCCTTGATCGTGAAGCAGAGCGGCGAGTAGGCAGCAGTACCATAAAGGAGAAATTAAAATGGCAAAGGTAAAACTTCCTGAAGAAAAAGCACGCTTTCCGTTCAATATGATCGAAAGCATGATGCCGATGTACCCGATGATCGCCGTAATGGGCTGGATGTTCGTAGGGATTGCATTCCTGATCGGATTGTTCACCCTGGCACCTGCGCAGTCCGCGTTTTTCTCGGACGCGAAAGCCGTGCGCGAGGCGGCGGAAGCGGGCTCACTCTTTGTGAATGCGAACGTCACATCTCATGTTATCGAAGCCTGGGTTCCGCAGTTTAAGTTCTTGGGGCTCGGCCTGGGGTTGATGGCAATTACGATGGCTCTCGGGGTTATCGCTAAGAAACTTCGCCACATGGGAATGACGATCACTGGGCATATGTCATCCAGTTTCCGACCACCCATGCCGCCCGTTCCTGGGCAAGTGCGCTGGTTTCAGCTTAGCACCTTGATGGGTGTGATGATCCTTATAGGAACTCTGATCGTCGGCATTGTTCTAGCGACAGGTATCGTTCCTTCCTACTGGAATCACTCGATTGCAAATGTATTGAATCAGGCTGAACCGGGGTCTGCGCTGTTGGCGCAGCTCGGTGTGGTCAAGTCGTTCCACTTCTGGTTGAACCCGCTGCGATTAGTGGGCATGTCCTTCCTGTTCACCGCTATCACGGTCGCTCTAACCGTGATCATCGGTACGCTGCGACAGCAAGCGAAACTGCTGGTTGGTTTCTTCTATCAAGCCAGCAGCTAAGCGAGAGGGAAGAAGGTAAGAATTCTGCCAATCACACCGTCAAAGGTTCAAGAGCGGCAAAGTATTCTCCCTCTTCTTCTCCTCCTATCAAAGCCCCGGGCAAGCCCCGGGGCTTTGGGTTAAGTGGACCATTGAGGCACAGATCGTGAGGGGGAGAAGAGAATGTGTGCAGGAATGAGTATTTCGAGGCGATCGAAGGGACTTGCGGCATAAGACCGGTGGGCTCCAACTGCCGGGCACATCCACGTGCGCGGGGATATTGGGAAATCGCAAGTTATAACCTGCTACTGCTACGCAACGGCGATCAAACTCGAATAGCGTAAGCTATTCTTGGGGAAGTGTGTGAAATTCCTGTTCGCCAAAGTGACGATCGAATGCAAACGCAGTGTCGAGTCCGAGTCTTCGCATCGTCTCAAAGCTGGCGCAATCAACCAAGCTCAAACCCCTGCGACCTGAGATAACCAAAGCTGCAACACTTGTAGCGTGTGAATCGGCATCCATCCAATCGACAACCAGCATTGGAAGGATATCTTCGTAGAGCTTGCGAACTGCCTCCATTCCCAGTCTTCGCTGAACGAGTGCAAAGGTCTCTACAAGTATGTAGTTTGTGCAAACCAAACGTTCGCTGCCAAGTATGAGGCGCTCCCATTCCTGCGAGGCGGAACCATGATGGTCGTCGTCGGCGTCGAGTATAGCCAGAAGAGCTGATGTATCAATGAATATCGTCGTCATCTGCGAATGCACCGTCGAGGTAGCGATCGTGATCGGCTGCGAGATCGCCAAGTCCTGAATGGAACTGCCCGACAGCAGCAATAGCCCGACGCTTTCGTTCATCGTGGTTGATAACCAGCGACGAATTGAGAAAAGCGTCAACTGCCTGGCGGACGAGTTCTGCCATTGAGGTATTGCGTGAAGAAGATAAGCTCTTCAATTCGAAGAACTGTGCTTCCGTGAGTTGAATTTGAGTTCGCTTCATAATGTCTCTTATTACTACATTTAATCAATAGTTACATTATGATATCATTTTATTGCCGTATTTGCAAGATGACTCCCCCTGCTTCATACACGTTCAGACAACTCCGATGAGAAACTCTCCAAATAAAGGTCCCAGTTGTGAGGGGTGCAGACGCCGGGCGGCCTATGTAGGAAAAGGGAGGCTATTGCTACCTGCCTACCCGAGAACTACCCGACCTCACCCCCTGCCCACTTGCTTAGCTGCAAGCATTGCGCAGGCATATATTGAGATCCACTCGCTCTTAGATGAAATTGCCATAGAAAAAACCCCAGCTAATTGTCAAGAAGAAACCCCCTCTCTTTTGCATGGCCGATAAAAATCGACTTGCAGGAAGGGGTTTTTGTTTTAGATAGAGACAACCGATAACGCTCATCCCGACAAGTGCGCTCAAAATCGCAAAAGAAGGAGGTCTGGATATGGAATCGAGTTGTTGTTCCACCAATTCAAATCGGTTCGATGTTCTTTTCAACCCATGAGTTGTACCTCCGGGTTATTTCCAGTGTGTACGGTCCTGGCCTTCCCTCCCCGATAACATGGTTGTCAATTTTCACGATGGGGACCACGCCTCTGCTGCTGCTGGATAAGAATGCCTCCTGCAAAGACGAGAGATCTCCGATCGTGATAGGGTGAAGATGTAAAGGTAACAGGTCTCGCGTGACATCCAGGATGATTTTCCGGGTGATTCCGAAGAGCACATGATCACTCGCTGTCCACAGTTTTTCGTTTTTAACAGCGTAGAAGTTGCTGCTAAAACCTTCGAGCAGCTCGCCTCTCGAATTGCAAACGATCCCCTCGTAGATATGTTCTGCAAACGCCTTGCTCGCTTCCGCTCTTAATCCCATCCAGGCGTTCGATTTGGCGCGTGGGTTTGGGCGGGTGATGCAATGCGTAGCGACTTCAGCTCCATTCGTTAATATCTCGGTTGGGACTTCTCTAAGCGATTCAGCTGCGAGAAGGATTTGATTCAGGTTATCGCGGGAGATGGTTATGCGGAAGCGCGCATTTTCATAGCCGCCGGCAGCCAGGGTATCTCGCAGGGCTCCACGCAGACGCACACGATCCAACTGTAATGGGATTGATTCCAACGCTGCGGATTCTTCGAGTCGATCTAAGTGCGCATCCAGCATCACGGCATTTGTTGCGTAATATGTTCGCGAGACGGTGTAGATTCCATCAGGCTCAAGCCGATTAAGGTTATCGAGCGAGTGGACTCTGTAGGGTGCATCGATCAGGCGTTGATCTTCAAGTAAAAGTTTTGTTGGTATGATCATCGGCGGGCAATGGTTCCTCGGACGTGGCTCCTTGAATTTATCGAAACCGTGATTTCCGACCGGATCAAGGGTTCCCCCTAACCCCTCACGGAAATGAGAACAAACCCCATTGTATCTACAAATTGCCGCAATCAAAGAGGATTTTTCGTTTTCTTCTCGCGGGTTACCAACTTGTATATTTTTGAGCCTGGCATAATGTGCCGCAGCCCTCACGAGTACGATTCTGGCTGCTGAGACCGTCTGTATCAGTGAAAAGACGAAATATGTCCGTCTGACGCGGATTCCTAGCCCATTACGCATGAATCGGCTTCAGAAAAGCTACCGTGATCAGTTTGAGGGTTAGTGATAAGATACATTATGTCGATCTTCAGCTCGGCATTGCGCAGCTTAAAACATGAGGCATATCAACCTATTGCACCAAAGGGTCATCGCCTTGCGTTCCACGTGTCAACCGCCGATGGGTTTGCGGGCGATTAATGCCTGTTAAGTGCTGAGAGCGGGAACTTCGCAAAAATAAGTGGAAGGGTGAAAGAAGCATGCGGGAACCAGGTCTTATCCTGGCGTTCTATACCGAAGATGAAGCAGCCTCCCTTGCTTACCGGGCTCTAAAGAAGCACGGAGTCCGTCGTGTAGCGCTGTTTAAAAAATCCGCTGACGGCAGTGTTTCAATCAACAAGGCGACGGGCCTCTTTGGATGGGTCGGCGGAATTCTAGGTGGATTACTGATTGGCTTGCCAACCTTCCTGCTCGTCTGGGGCTTAGGGGGGCTTCAACTTGGTGTTGGTAAGCTCTGGGGTAGCGCGATTCCTGCATTGCTGGGGTATGCGATTGGCGTGGTCCTGGGCCTCTTCATCGTTCGCATGTTGGATTTGGGGATTAAGCGCGATCTGACCGCTCGTTACGCGCGCTGGATCCTAGAAGACGAATTCCTCATTCTGCTGCAGCAGGATATCGAATCGCTCAGGTGGGCGGTCCCAATTCTACGTGAATATGGAGAGATGCAACCGACCATCTTCACCCTCCACCCTGAACGGAAGTATCCGTCTGCAGACGATCGGTTTGAGTTGATCCCGCTTCCTTCGCCGCAGATTCAACAGCACGCAATCCGGCTGGCGCAAGAGCATAGCGTCGCCTTAGGTGGTCGGGGTGATATTTCATGTCTGCGCCGGATGGAAGAAGCCCGACAGGTCATACGGTCGGTCCGGCGAGATTTGGCCGAAGCGGAGAGGCTCGAACAGCCCATCTCCCCCTCCGCTGAGTGGATACTGGACAATGAATATCTGATCCAGAGCCACATTCGCGATGTTCAGATTAATCTACCGAAGAAGTTCTTTTTCGAACTCCCCGTATTGGTGAGCGAACAAAATAAAGGCCGCCCGCGCGTGTACAGCCTGGCGAAAGAACTCGTAATGCACACCGATGCACGTCTGGATCGCCAGAACATCGATGAGTTCCTTTCTGCGTATCAATCGGTTTCAAACCTCACAATCGGCGAACTATGGGCGGTTCCGATGATGCTCCGCATCACGCTGGTCGAGTCGATTGAGCAGATGGCTAAACGGATGATGGCAGAGCTTCGAGAGCGCGAGCAGGCAGATTTCTGGGCGAATCGATTGCTTGCGACGGCCAGGCGGGATCCGGATCAGATATTTGCTGTGTTAGCTGAGCTCACCGAGGATCAACCGAATCCAAGCGCTTATTTCGGCTCACAGATTATGGGGCATCTCTATGATGAGGATGCCGCCTTGGTCCCGATGCAGAGCTGGTTGGAACGAACACTACGGGACCCCGTTGGCGAGATCAACCTGCGTGAGCAGGGCCGTCAGGCTGCTGAGCAGGTGTCGATCGGCAATGCGATTTCGAGTCTGCGGCAATTATCCTTGCTCGATTGGCGCGAAGTCTTCGAACGCCATAGTGTGGTGGATAAGATATTGCAGCGCGATCCGGCACGCGTGTACCTCGATATGGATTTTGATACGCGCAACCGGTACCGCCAGGCGGTGGAAGAAATCGCTCGTAGGGGCGAGGCGTCGGAGGAGACCGTTGCGCACGCGGCGGTTGACCTCGCCGCGGCACAGACTTCTCGGCCGGTGGGACGTTCGCGCGAAAGCCACATTGGCCTATATCTAATCGGCGCCAAGCGAAGTGAATTCGTGAAGCGTGTGGAATGCAGCGAACCGCTTCGTTTCCGACTCCTACAATGGGTTCGCCGCCATCCCACGGGGATCTACCTCACCTCGATCGGGTTGGTCAGTGGTTTTTTTACAGCACTCGGGCTCATGATCGGCGCTCGGGGGATGTCGCTTTCCCTCCAGATCTCCCTGGGGGTCTTGCTGCTAGGTCCATCGAGCCAGCTCGCAGTTCAGATCGTGAATTACCTCCTCACGCGCCTCCTGCCACCGAATACGCTTCCGAAGATGGACTTCCGACCCAGCGGCATCCCTGAGGCGTTCAGAACGTTGGTCGTCATCCCGATCCTGCTGCTCGATGAGGCGGCGATTCAGGAGGATTTGGAGAAGCTCGAAATCCGCTACTTGGCGAATCCGGAAGCCAATCTCATCTTCAGCCTTTTTACGGATTTCAGCGATGCGCTTGAGCATCATCATGTAGGTGATGATGCTTTGCTCCGGAAGGCGGCCGATGGCATTAAGGATCTAAATCGACAATACGGCTCAGACCGCTTCTACCTTTTTCACCGCCAACGCACATGGACGGAATCTGAGCAAAAATACATTGGTTGGGAGCGGAAACGCGGCAAGCTTGAGGAATTGAATAGTCTGATCGCTGGCGGTGTAGACACCGGGGCAGTTGAAATCGTGCAAGTGGGCGACCCGCACCGAATTGTGAATGTGCGCTTTGTGATCACCCTAGACAGCGACACACAACTACCGCGCGACGCAGCACGCAGGATGGTGGAGACACTGGCACATCCACTCAACACCGCGGTTCTGACCACTCAGGGCGAGGTCATGGATGGGACCTACACAATCATTCAACCCAGAGTGAGCACATCGCTGCCCAGCGCGACTCAGACGCCCTTCAGCCGTCTCTTCACCGACCCCGTTGGTATCGACCCGTACACTAGGGCAGTGTCGGATGCCTATATGGATCTATCTGGCGAGGCCTCCTACCACGGGAAGGGAATCTACGATCCGCGCGTCTTCGACAAGCTGCTGCGCGGCCGTTTTCCTGAGCAATGGCTCCTCAGTCACGATCTGATCGAGGGCGCTCATGTCGGTGTGGGGTTGGTAAGTGATATTGAATTATTTGATGAATTTCCACCGGATTACTTAACCTTCACGCGCCGGCAGCACCGCTGGATTCGAGGCGATTGGCAAATCGCCGATTGGATACTGCCGCGCGTGCCCTCGACCGATGGCGGGCGTGTTCCCAACCCGCTTTCTCCCCTGAACCGATGGAAGATCTTCGACAACTTACGGCGCAGCATGGTCCCTGTGTTCAGCGTTGCGTTGATGGTTCTATCATGGTTGATCTCGCCCACAATGGGCAGCGTCTCGACGATCTTGGTGGGGGTGGGGCTTTTGTTCCAACCGTTGGCGCAGCCGCTGACTTGGGCGACAAGTCGCTGGGGGTTACGTTCGTTCTCGCCACGGCAAATTGCACATGACATCCGACGCTCTATCGTGGATGCCGCACTTCTTCCCCACCAGGCTGGGTTGACGCTGGACGCAGTTATCCGCGTCATGTATCGCCGATCCGTCACCCATCGAGGTTTGCTGCAGTGGACAACGGCACAGATGACTCAATGGCGATCCAGCAGACTGCTGCCTCTATTCCTGATCCATATGGGTTTAGTCAGTCTGTTCTCGTTAGTGGTGGGGTTATCGCTTTATAAGCTCTCGCCTGACAGTCTACTTGTTGCCAGCCCGTTTCTTTTACTTTGGTTCCTCACCCCGATCATCGGCTGGGGCATGAACACTAAACCTGTTACCCGCTCACAGAAACAGAAATTACCCGAGAGAGATTTGCGGTTGCTGCGCCGCATAGCGCGCCGTACTTGGCGCTATTTCGATGATTTCGTGGGAGAGGAAACATCCTGGCTGCCGCCTGATAATTACCAGGTCTCGCATCAAGACCAGCTGGCGATGCGGACCAGCCCGACCAACATTGGACTGTGGTTATTAACCGCAGTGAGCGCGCATGATTTCGGATATCTCACGCCTGACCAGGTGATCGATCGCCTTGGTAACACACTCACCACGCTTGGCAAACTTGAGAGGTACGAGGGCCATCTCCTGAATTGGTATGATCTTAAGACCCTCGCTCCGTTGGAACCCAGATACGTGTCCGCGGTTGACAGTGGAAATCTCCTGAGTTGTCTATGGACCTTGGAGCAAGGGATCTGGGAGATGCTGGATCGTCCGCTCCTGCACACCGGATTTGCCGAAGGCCTTCTGGATACGGTCGAGATCCTGGAGAGCGAGCTGAAGGCAGAGCAGCCTGGCATTAAATTCCCAGAGCTGGAGCGGATGATGGTTCTGCTGCATAAAGCACCGGCGCGTTTGGTGGATCGTTTACATTGGGTGCACGACGTGCGTTCCGATGCGATGGAACTTGCCGATCACCTGCGCGAGCATGCCGGTTTTGAGACCGGCGCAGCCTATTGGGCGCGGCAGGTCGAGAGGATGTGTTCGGCGGGTCTCGATCTGATCCACCGATACCTTCATTGGGTAGAGATCCTCGATGAGCAGCAGGTATGGGTTGAGTCGCTGGGGGACGATGTCAGGAAGGAGATTTTCTCCGCCCTGCAAGAAGCCCCCTCTCTCAGGGTTCTCGCCTCCGGTGATTCCGACGTCGAGCGGGCCATCGCCTTCCTCACCCGAGCTCAGGAAGAAGGGTCACAGGATGTTGAAGGATGGCTCAAACGCCTGGTGGAATCATACTCGGATGCGAAGCGGTCTGCGGGGGAATTGTGTGCACAGGTGGAGGCGATCAGTGAACAGACCCGCAAGCTATCTAGCGAGATCAACATGCGTTTTCTTTACGATCCAGAGCGCAGACTCTTCTCGATCGGCTATAACCTCTCCAAGGGTAGGCTGGATAGCTCGTTCTACGATCTCTTAGCGAGCGAAGCCCGCCTGGGCAGTTTCGTCGCCATCGCCCGCGGTGATGTCCCCAATGAGCACTGGCTCTCTATGCACCGCCCTTATGGCACGATCAGCGGCAAGATGGCGCTCTTGAGTTGGACGGGTACGATGTTTGAGTATCTGATGCCGCTGCTCTTCCAACGCACTTTCTCCAATTCTTTACTCGACGCGGCGGCGAAGGAAGCCGTGATGGTACAGATCGATTACGGCAGGAAGCGAAAGGTGCCGTGGGGAATCTCGGAATCGGCTTATGGAGATCTGGACCTGAATAAGACGTATCAATATCGGGCTTTCGGCGTCCCCGGTTTGGGTTTGAAGCGTGGGCTGGAGGAGGATCTCGTTATTGCCCCCTATGCCACGCTGTTGGCGGTAAGTGTCTCGCCTGAAGAAGCCGTCTCCAATCTGCGCAGACTCGCCGTGGATGGTCTGATGGCTGACTATGGCTACTACGAATCCATAGACTTCAGCCGCCAACGTGTACGCGAAGGTGAGCGCGGGGTGATCATCAGGGCATATATGGCCCATCATCAGGGAATGAGTTTTCTTGCGCTTTCCAACCTGCTCCACGAAGGATCGATTCAACGCTGGTTCCATGCCGATCCACGCGTTAGAGCGGCGGAGCCCTTGCTGTATGAGCGCATCCCTGTTTCGCCGCCTGTCCATCACATCTCTACACGTGAAGGACCTCCATCGCGGGTATCAGTTTCCGAGATCGCACCTTCCGTCAGTAAATTCAATACACCCCACACGGCAATGCCAAAAGTGGAGCTGCTATCCAACGGCAGTTATTCATTGATGGTGACGAATGCTGGCGGTGGGTACAGCCGATGGGGCGATTCTGACCTGACGAGATGGCGAGCGGATACGACACGCGATTCTTGGGGTACATATTGCTATTTCAAGGACTTGGATAGCAGCAAAATTTGGTCCAACACCTATCATCCTGTGGATGAAGATTCCGAATCGTATCGAGTGCGTTTCTCTATAGACCGGGCGGTATTCCACCGATCGGATAATGGGATCGAGACCGAGACGGAGATCGTTGTCTCTCCGGAAGATGATGTTGAGATCCGCCGTGTTTCGCTTATCAACCGCACCGCCCGCACGCACCAAATCGAGGTCACAAGCTATATCGAACTCGCCATGGCTCCGCACGCCGCCGACCGCCAGCACCCAGGATTCAACAAATTGTTCATCCAGACAGAAGCTGTCGCGGCTCAGCGTGCGCTGGTTGCATCACGTAGAGCGCGTGATGACGATGATCCACCCATTTACGTCGCCCATCGCCTGACCTTCGAGCGCGAGGCCGAAGCAAGTATGCAGTATGAAACCGATCGGGAAATCTTCATCGGGCGGGGGCGTTCCAAGGTCCATCCACAGGCGATGGGACGTACTTTGACCAACAGCGCCGGCTACGTCCTGGACCCCATCTTGAGCCTGCGCCGGCGGGTGATATTGCGGCCGGGTCAGACTACCCAATTCTCACTGATCTTGGGAGCGGCGGAGTCGCGCGATGACGTTCTGGCGCTCATGGAGAAATATGGGGAACCAACCGCGGTCTCGCGGGCGATGGAATTAGCTTGGGTCTATGCTCAGCTTGAATTGAGGCTGCTGCGGATCCACCCCGATGATGCGCGTCGTTTCCAGCGGCTGGCGGCGCATATGCTCTACAACAATGCCCAATTACGACCGCCGCTCGAACGCATCCAAGGCAACCTAAAGGGCCAATCTTCGTTATGGCCGTATGGCATCTCCGGCGATCTGCCTATAGCAGTTGTGAGCATCGGGGAGGTGCAGGACATTAGCCTTGTACGCCAGATGCTCCAAGCGCATACCTACCTGCGTCAGCATGGCTTGGTGGTCGACCTCGTTATCTTGAATGAGGAGTCGAGTTCTTACGAGCAGCCGCTCAACGAACAGATTGAGCGGTTGATCCAGGCTAATTCGATGTATACGGGCGTTGATCAACCCGGGGGTGTGTTCCTGCGCAGCGCCGACCAGATCCCCGAGGAGGATTTGAAACTCATTCTTGCCACTGCCCATGTTTCCCTGGTTGCTGCTCGCGGCCCTCTCCCACAGCAATTAGGGACGCCCTCTGAGAGCGTTGAACTTCCAGAGGAGATGCGCACGAAGCGGGTGACGGAGGAACCATCCGCACGGCTTTCCTTTATGGAGCTTCCTTACTTCAATGGACTTGGAGGCTTCACGCAGGATGGTGGCGAATACGTGATTTATTTGGGTCCGCAAACGAATACCCCCATGCCCTGGGTGAACGTAATCGCTAATCAGCATTTCGGCACGATGGTCAGCGAATCCGGTGCGGGTTTTACTTGGTATGGCAACAGTCAGCGGAATCGTCTCACCGAATGGTCAAATGATCCCGTTCTAGATCCCGCCTCGGATGCGATCTACATTCGCGATGATGAGAGCGGCATTTTTTGGAATCCCACGGCATTGCCGATTCGGGAAAGACCGGCCTATCGGACCAGACACGGCGCCGGCTACAGCGTTTTCGAGCATAACAGCCATGCGATCGAGCAGGAGTTGACGGTCTTCGTACCTCAAAATGATGATGGTGGGGAGCCTGTCCGTCTCCAGATTCTGAAGCTGCGAAACGACTCATCCAAGATCAGGAAATTATCCATCTTCTTTTATGTTGAATGGACTCTGGGTGAGAATCGGGAGACATCTCAAATGCACGTTGTCACTCAATGGCAGGAGGGCGATCAGGTGTTGCTCGCTCGCAACGGCTATCACCCGGACTTCCCTGAGAGAGTGGCCTTCGCAGCGATGAGCCTGGATGCAGTTTCCTACACCGCTGATCGTGCGGAATTCCTTGGACGAAATGGGACAATGGTAAAGCCGGTAGGGTTGGAGCGCATGTCATTGGGAGGGCGTACGGGAGTAGGCTTGGATCCGTGCTCGGTGATTCAGGTTCAGATCGAGCTCGCACCGGAGCAAGAGACGGAATTGATTTGCATCCTCGGGCAAGCGGACTCAGATGAGGAAGCCGTTCGGATCGTGCGCACATACCGAGAGAATTTGGCGGTTCATGCGTCCTTGGAAAGCACCCGGAGTTGGTGGGATGGAATTCTAGGGACGATCCAGGTGGACTCGCCCGAGCTTTCGATGGATTTCCTCCTTAATCGCTGGCTGTTGTATCAAAGCTTGAGCTGCCGAATCTGGGGTCGCTCTGCCTTCTACCAATCCGGCGGCGCGATTGGCTTCCGCGACCAACTTCAGGACATGATGGCTTTCCTTTACACAATGCCGAGTATTGCTCGAGAGCATCTTTTGTTAGCTGCCAGCCGTCAGTTTCGGGAGGGAGATGTGCAGCACTGGTGGCACCCTCCGAGCGGCGCCGGTATCCGCTCCCGGATTTCGGATGATCTGCTTTGGCTTCCCTATGTTACGGCGCAGTATGTCCGTGTCACGGGTGATGAAGCTATCCTTTCGGAGAGAATCCAATTCCTTGAAGCCAGGCAGCTCGAGGAGGGCGAGCATGAAGTCTTTCTCGTCCCCGACGTTACAGTGGAACGGGCCAGCCTTTTTGAGCATTGCCGCCGAGCGCTTGACCGCGGGCTAACGGAAGGGCCGCGTGGTTTACCGCTCATCGGTACAGGGGATTGGAACGACGGGTTGAATCGGGTGGGGGCGGGTGGCAGGGGGGAGAGTGTCTGGCTGGCATGGTTCCTGGTGGATGTACTGCACAGGATGGCCGACCTCGCCGATCGCGTTGATGAGGGCGACCTGAAGGTCCAGTATTTGGAGCGGGCGCAAATCCTTGCCGAGCGCATCGAGCAGGAGGCCTGGGACGGGGATTGGTACATCCGTGCGACTTTCGATGATGGGACCCCACTCGGATCATCCATGAATGAGGAAGCGCGCATCGATTCACTGCCGCAATCTTGGGCGTGGTTGAGCGGTGCGGCGAATCCTGAAAGAGCGAGCATCGCCCTTGAATCAGCCTGGAGGCAGCTTGTGCGCGAGGAGGATAAACTGGTCCTGCTTTTCACGCCTCCTTTCGATAAATCTCCCCGGAACCCCGGGTATATCAAGGGATACCCTCCGGGTGTTCGTGAGAACGGCGGCCAGTATACGCACGGATCCCTATGGTTGGCGATGGCAATGGCGCGCAAAGGGGACGGCGATCGGGCGGCGCGTTTGCTGCGCATGATGAACCCGATCGAGCAAACCAAAGAGTCGGAAAACGTGTGGCGCTACAGGGTTGAACCATATGTTGTCACGGCTGATGTGTACCATCTGCAGGGGCGCGTTGGGCAAGGGGGATGGTCGTGGTACACAGGGTCGGCTGCCTGGATGTATCGCGTGTGGCTTGAAGAGATCCTCGGTTTCCGACTTGAGGGGGAGCGGCTGCACCTTGATCCTGTAATCCCCGGTTGGTGGGATGGGTTTACACTCACTTACCGCTATGGCGAGGCGGCTTACTCCATCGAGGTTCAGAACCCGGATCATGTTGAACGAGGCGTTCGCTCACTTGAGATGGACGGCCGTCTGCTTGAAGATGGCATCATCCTGCTTAAGAGTGATCCCGTGAAGCACAGAATCCGCCTCGTTTTGGGGGACGAGTCCTCCTGAACGGAGTCAGAGCCTATTGGATTTTCGGGTTTTGCATCTTCTGGCCGATGAGCAGACCAGCGGTCGGAATGTGAGTGTGTTTAGTACTCTTTACAGTCTGGCGCGGAAAGCCAGCCGTGATATAATATTCAGACGGTTTGAGTGGCGCTGGGGGATACCTTTGTATGCCTATTCTTTCAACCCGAATGGATTGAGGAATGGACACAGCGTCTGTCCTATACACTGCTTGCAACATCTCCCAATCGATAGAACTTCTTATTGAAGCTATTGAAAAATATAGCTATTCCCTCTTTTCCTTACGCGGGGATCCAGCATCGCTGCATTTTTCTCCAATGACAAGCGCATTGCGCGTGTCGATTTATTCTCAACCTCGCGATCCCCAGATCGAGCCTCCAGCTGAGAGCGTTGTCGGAACTGCCCATCTGGTTTCCGTCTCACCCATCCGAACCCGAATAACTTTTGTTTGTGATAATCTCATGGGAGAGCTTTTAGATCAAAAAAACAGGGCGCCTCTTTTTGATTTCTTTGAGTTTTTTGCCAATTTTGCCGAACTGAAGGGCGTCATCCTGGCGGATGCCGAAACGGGTGGGAAAACGAGAGTATTTAATGAGATGAACGAGACCGGCCCGCTTTCGGCATGACAAGATAATGAGCTGTAAAAAGAGTCGATCGCGCGATCGGCTCTTTTTTTCTAATGGTACTTGGTGCCAGGTTGATAATTAGAGGGTATCCATTTGGATCTACTAAAATTTATCCACTGTCCGTACAAGACGACTTTTTATCCTTTGAAATTCTTCTAGTTTTCCTTCAACCTTGGACCATCTTTCAATTTCCTCGATATCGATTTTCGTCGTTTGAGAAACCATGGTTGCCTGTTCCAGGCATTGATGATCTCCCCAATAATAAAATGCTGCAAGCCTGTCTTTTACACAATCGGTTGGAGAAATCACTCTCAGAACACCTGTCGAGAATTCAATTTCTTCCACTTGATCTACTGGCTCCTTGCCAATTGCCAGTGGTCCAGACACAAAATCGATGAAGAGTGTTGTATCCGGATGAGCAAAGTATCTTAAGTATTCTGAGAAACCTAGGTCACTCATTGCCTTACAAATATTCCGTCTTCTTGCCGCATAGATATTCACCATATCCAGATCATTAGAGACATAGAGTCCTTCACTATATAAAGCAACCGCTGCTCCACCTGATAGAACCACATGAATTCCATTTTTCCGTAGATGCGATTGAACATAGGCTCCCAATTCGGCCTGATCCATCTCTGAAATAGACTTCATTGGGGTTTGTCTCTACGCCTCGGTCTTCGTCTGTTTAGCATAAGTTTCTCTTGCTCTTCATCCGGATAGAATGAAAGAGCTTTCTTCAATAATTGTTTTAATTCGTTTAAGAATGGATACCTTGGACTAAATTCATACAGACGAGTACGGCCAGCTTTATAGCTTACTAGAACCCCACCCAATTCGAGTCTGTCGAGCTGTTTCTGAATAGAATACAGATCGGTACTAAAGAAGCGAGCAATTTCTGTTGCGTACCCTTTCTCCCTTGAAAGAATAAATATTAATGCTTTCTCGCGAGCTTCTGATCCTATTATTGGTTCAAGCATATTAATAACCACTTTCGTTGGTAATATAACCACTATTATTGGTTATATTACCAAAATTATTGGTGGTAGTAAAGGAGAAGAAAGAGGATAAAATATACCAAAATCCTAGCCGGGGGATGGTGGGAAAGAACTGCTATTATTATCCATAATTTCGCTTCCGATCTGTTCTAATAGAAAAAGCAATGTCTGTAGACTCTCCGCACACGCAGCTCCGATTCCCGGCGAAGCGAGATTTTGCTCCCTGGCTACCAGCTATTCCCCGAACCAGATATCTTGCCCGATGCAAACCACTCGGTCCGGATCAGCGAACTCAGATGATACAGAGTAGCGGAAGTGGAAGAACAGAAAATGAAATTCGATTTCACCTTCAGGGAACAATTCAATCGCCTTCTCTGTATTGATTCGCACTCCAATGCAATCGTGAGTCATTGAGCGGATTCCGAACGATCCAGCGACCCCGCCGCGTCCAGCAACGAGTATTCCTGACAATTGGGTTAATGCAATGAGGCTGAAAATTGTGATTATGAAGGTTTTCAGGAACAGCTTCGAAGGTGGGGGACGATCGCGATTATCCATGGTTTATTTATGGGTGAAAGCCGGCTCCTCTAGGAATCGAGGTCAATCACAGGGTTTGTCCGTTGGGGAACAAGGCGATATTTCAGCTTGATCCGCTTACGGGTTGTACATCACCCCATTCGTGCTTCGCAGATATGCCCATTCTGAATACGGTAAAGTTGCGAGAAGGTTCGTGAGCAAGGGATCGATCGAATTAAGCGCCGCGTTGCGACACCTCGTGGTCACATCACCCGTCGAGTACAGGCAATAGGAATCGGTTGAAGTGAAGAAGGAGGCTCCATTTGCTCGATCGTAATAAAGTAGCGTTGCTCCCGCTGGATACTCGTACATGGGTGGGATGATAAACACGGCGGGTCTAGCAATAAGCCACGTGGCGACAAACAACAGAAGGATAAATAAGAGCAAGGATTTTGCCATGGCGTTTCTCTTTCAAAGGTTCTCAATAATTTTACGGTGCATAACATAGATTACGCAATCACCTTCTAGTTCTATCGTTGGTCTATTGGAGGATAAGCACGAGGCGTCGCTTTAACACCATCATATTTATGAGTGGTAGAATCTGCCCCTATGAATGGCCAATTTGATATAGAAGACACCCAACCTGTCCGGGTAAGATCGACTCGTGCAGAAGTGCTGCCAAATACATATGCAGTGGCCGTATCCGCCGAGCCTCGCAAACCCTGGAGGCGAAGAGCAGTCTTTCTTGGGCTTCTTCTTGGATTAGTCACCGCGATTTACTTGTTTGTACCCATACGGACGAACATCTTGCTGCTAGGGATCGATCGTTCGCCGACAGGCACCAACCTGGGGCGGAGCGATACGATGATTCTCACCACGGTTGTGCCTCCCCAACCTTATGTAGGCATGCTTTCGATCCCGCGGGATCTCTGGGTGAACATCCCAGGAAATGGTGAAAACCGCATCAACACCGCGCATTTCTTTGCAGAAGCAGAGAAAACGGGGTCAGGTCCTGCAGCGGCGGTGATAACCGTCCACGAGAACTTTGGAGTGGATGTGGACGCTTTCGTGAGGTTCAATTTCGAAGGATTAATCTCTGTTGTCGATGCGCTTGGAGGTGTTCCCATCGAGTTAGAAATATCAACTGGAGGCTTGTCTCCTGGGGTCCATGTGTTGGATGGGGAGTCGGCGTTGGCTTTCGTACGCGACAGGGAAGGAAGCGATGACTTCTTCCGCATGGCGCATGGGCAGATATTCGTCAAGGCTTTGCTAAGTAAAATGTCCGATCCGCGTGTGTGGCCTCGTCTGCCGGGAGCTTTTATGTCACTTCTCTCCCATGTTGATACTGATTTAGCTCCATGGGTCTGGCCCCGTTTGCTGGTAGCAGTGTTACGCAGCGGACCTGGCGGAATCGACGCCCGAATCATCTCCCGAGAGATGGTCCAGGGTTTTACGACTGCGGACGGTGCGCAGGTTTTAGCTCCCGATTGGTCAAGGATAAACCCTGTTCTATATGAGATGTTCGCACAATGAGGATCTCTTCAGTTTCAAAAACCTGATGCACTATCCGTAGGGTATTTCCTTGTCACGGGAAAATGCCGATACCGGTCCGATCAGGGTTCAATTATGGGCAGGTCGGCGCAAGGACCGTTGAGATTGGCGTTCATCCCCTCGATCCACCCTTCGATATTCTGTCCAATATTTCCCACGCTCAGATCGATCTTCAGCCAGCCATCCGCCGATTTCCCAATCACCATTGCGTAGTCCGCCGACGAGATCAAGTGAAGAACATCGGCGTCGGGCAGCGGTTGCGCAAGGAGCGGCGCGTCGATCATAAACATGTTGAAACATATTCCCGGGGGAGGGCCGATGACGATGGGGAGAGAATCACAATCCCCTTCGAGATCGATGGCTGGCCCCTCTTGAACCCAGCGGTGGTGGAAGACGCCGATGTTCGCCGCCTGGGCGTACGCCGGATCGAATCCGATCCACCCATCCGCAGTGCGAGCGGTTGCATAGAGTGACATTCCAACTGGCAGATCACCGAATGGTTCTGCGTGGGGGCTCGGCCGGTTATAAGCGATTACGGCACTTGAAGCCGAAAGCATGCATGCTTCTGTCTGTGAGATGGTCACAAACGGTGCTACTACCGGATCAAGCTCTTGCCAAGTCTTTCCACCGTCGATGGTCTGAACGAGCGCAATTTCTTCGCCAGAGCGTGCGACTGCCCATCCACGTTCCTGATCGATGAAACTGAATTGACCCTCCCAGCTCACGATCTTCACTCGCTCCCACGTCAAACCAGAATCCAACGTTTTAGAAATCTCCATCCCGAAAGCCCAGCCGAAGCCATCCGCTTGCATCGAAAGCTCACCGCCGGGGAAGGTGCTCGTCTGCCATGTTGAACCGTTATCCCAGGTTGAGTATACGAGGTCTGAAGTGCCTCCACTTTTTAAGTGGCAGGTTACGATCAACGTCCCATGACCTTGTTCGAGGAGATTGGGGGATCGCGTTCTGCATAGGCTGGATTGCTCAAAAAGATTGGGGTTGCTCGTCGGAGGGGAGAGGGTGAGCCGTTCCCATGAGTCTCCTCCGTTGTTCGTCGTCTCGAGGAAGACGCCGCCAGCAAGTTCAAATGGGCATTGGCTGGTCATCCAGCCATGTTGGGCATCGAGAAAGGTGATTGCTGTGCGATGGCATGTCGTCACACTATCCGGGGGTTCTGCCAGGACTGTCCATGAATTGCCGCCGTCCTCCGACCGCAGCAAGTAGAATAAATGGTGCCCCATCCCCACGATGCTCTCAACGAAGACCCAACCCGTTTGATTGTCAATAAATAACACGCTTGGAGGGTCTTCATTGATCTCCAATCTTTTATTGAGCGCACTTCGTGTCCAGTTTGTTCCCCCATCATCGGTCCACCAAATACTCACCGGGGCTACGCCGCCGTAAAACTCGTCCGGATAAAAAAGAACCCAGGCTCGATCGAGATTTTGGAAAGATCCCACAGCAGCTTTGCGCGCGGGTACAGTGGACTCGATGGGTTCAGGCGGAGTGACATCCGCCCAGGTCTCACCGCCATCCAATGTGCGCAAGACATGATCGCCTGGGTCTTGGTCGCCGCCGATAGCCCACCCACCAAGCTCCGTGAGCATATGGATGGATGTGATCGTTACCGATTCGCCAGCCGTGAGCGGTGGGATAGGTGTCACATTTTCTGGAACCGGCACTGTTGACGTGTCACGAGTAGGCTCGGGGGGCGTAGGGGAAGGCGTGCTGGTTTGAACGCTTTCAGTGACCGGAATTTCTTCCGTTGTCGAGGCCGGTATATCGGGTGGAAGTGTGGTTTCGTTCGCCCCGCAGGCTGATATGAGAAGCAGGACCACTAGCAGTGGGATTAAACTGTGGCGGGTTTTCATCGCGCGCTCCTCTCTCCATTTCAGGTACCGAGCACTTTTGGGAGAACTTTTCGCACTTTGGTCTCATGATATCACCCATCAAGAAGAAAAGCAGGTTGCCCTCCAGATTGTGTGAGTGAACAAGCAGATTTCCGGCACCCAGATCTAAAACATTGCGATATCGTAGATGCCGACCCGTGTGTTGGGTCGCCGGAATCACACATCCAACCTCCCGCAGATTCGAAACCTGCGGGAGGTTGGGGGTCTGACACGTAGGTCGGTCTTTGAGATCTGTTGTGGTAGTGAGCTGTCTAAAGCGAATCTATTAGACAGCCCACGGATAGTTGTGCATATCACTACTAAGGACAGAGGCATTCCTTGCCAGGCGGGTTATCTTTTATCCATGTACCGCCTGCAGCTTCACACTGTTCTGGGGTCTCTAGATCAGAACTGCACACAGGATCTGTAGGCTCTTTCTCCTCCTCTGGAGCGTTCCACATCGGTACACCGCTGGTGTCGCCTTGCGGTTCCACACCTTTCTGCAGCACCCAGCAGAGCTCGACCGGGTTGTCGGGGTTGTCAATCACCCACCATTCATGCCGCAGATCCTGTGCGTGGATGAGCGACTCCTCCCCCATTAGGAAGTAACCGCGGATATCGAACTGCGGTCCAGGGCCGAAGCGGCAGATGAGATCTTCAATAGCTTTTGCGAATGGCTGAAAAGGAGACAGCGGACAAGTCCCGTCGAAATTCGTGGTGAAGGAGCGCGTTTCGGATAAAGGACCGTGTGTGCTGTCCTGTATTGCAGCCATGCGCCAGTAGTACGTCGTACAGTCGTTAAGGGCTCCTGTGATGATGTACGTGCCCGGGAGATAGAATTCCCCCAACTCGTTGGTTCCGCTGAAGTCGGGGACGGTCTGCAGGTCAGCGAAGTAACCATCCGGCAGACATCCTGTGGAGCTATGGCTGTAGTGCAGCCAGGCAGGGTTCTCTGTAACCGTTGCCCCGTCCACCGGCGAGAACAAATCCGGCGCGCCAATCTCACTGATCGAAGCGCATTCGGGACCTGTGAAAAAGGCTCGCTTGGGGCTGAAAGGTCCTGTCGATGTACCGATCCAACCGGCAACCTGCCACCAATACTCTGTAGCGGGTTCGAGGGGAACACCGGGTCCCCAGGATGTCGCCGGCGTGCCGGTGCCGCCAAAAAGGCTGGTGTCGGTCATGTCAAAAACGTCGGAGAGGTGGATGGCATAGCTTCCGGGCTCACAGCTGCCGGGATAATTCCACTGCAGCGACGGTGTGAGTGTGTTGACGATGCCGTAATGGGCTGGCGCCACAGGATCGGGCGCCACTAAATCCTCGAGAGCGCAAGGAACCACAGGGCATGCCCCAGCGACATTGATGTTGAAACTCACCGGGTCGGACCAGGGGCCATCCGCGCCTCCGTCGATGACGGCAACGCGCCAATACCAGGTTAAGCAGTTCCCCAGGGATGTGCCTGGTGGTGGGGTCCAGAGCATCTCGGGATTTTCATCCCTCATGTCCAGCCCGATTGTTGTGAACGCGAGATCGCTGGATACCTGCAGATGGTAGCCCGCTGGAATGCAGGTGCTGTCCGCGTAGGTCCATTGGTATGAGGGGGCGTCCAGCATGAATTCATACCCTTCTGATGGGAAGAGCGGGGTAGGGGCGACGAGCGTTGACAGCTCACAGGTAGGTTGAGCGTTGAAGGACCAAATAGCGGACCAGGGTCCCTCGCTCGCGCCAACCGTAGCCCGTACGCGCCAGAAGTAGGTTGTGTTGGGATTCAAGGGAATCGGCCAGCCAAACGAATTTGGCATGGTTGTGGTCGCGCCGAAATTCGTCCCACTGAAATCGCTCGCGGTGTTGACTTCGGCCCTGTAGCCTTCCGGCTCGCAGGTGGCATCGGGATAGGCCCAGAACAGGTGAGAGGTGTAGAGCACGAAGATTCCCCCGTCATTTGGTTCGATCAGTTGAGGAGGGACGAGAGTTGCGGGGTCGCAGTAGGGACCGGGTACTCCCCCGCCCGTTGGCCCAGGTGCACATGCCCCCAGGGCAAGAGCGGCGAGCAGTAGAGTGAGAGTTAGGATGAGATAGCGACGCATGGGATGCCTCCTTCAAGGGCTTTTTGCTTTTCACACGGGTGGTCATTTCAGAGACCGCGGATTGTGTGTAGCTTCTATCCCTGAAACGTAGATTGCATGTCGTTTGTGACAGTGCTCACAAAATGAACGCATATTTTGCGGGCAAATGAAAATCACGGCAAGTGGAAAATGAATTCCTTCGCAGTAAAATTTTCACATTTAATTATTCAAGGTCCATTTGGAACGGCGGTTTGTTCTTCATTGTATGGATCAAGACAAGGAGATGTCGGGAACGGATCTTTGCAATGGCATGAAATCTGCACCTTGATCCAATAAGAAACCCAGACCTGAGGGGAGCTGTTGGATTGATTTCCAGCGATTCGATGCCTGGATGTACCGCTGGAGAGCAATTGGGGATTAGGCATATTGACAGCAAAGTCGATGCGTTAGCAAGTGAGGGTTGATATGGAGTTCATCGCGACAACCAAACAGGAAGAATCTGTCCTGGAATTCGATCGGATGCCCACCCGGCGGATCCTCCTTGTCGAGGATGAGGAAGCCAATATCGCCGTCGTGCGCAATATTCTGGAGATCATGCTGGATCAGGATGATTTACTCGTCGCTCGTGACGGGCACGAGGGCATAAAGCTGGCTTATGAGCACGACCCCGAAATCATCTTGATGGACTTGAGCCTGCCCAAGCTGGACGGTTGGGAGGTAGTGCGCTCGCTTAAAAGCAACCCTCGATTCAAGATGGTGCCGATTCTTGCTCTTACTGCTCATGCCATGGTCGGTGACCGCGAAAAAGCTCTCGAAGCCGGTTGCGACGATTATTACGCCAAGCCCATCGAGGTTGACGAGTTCATACATTTCATGCGACCATATCTGACCGCGAGGTAATCCCGCCTGCGGCCAGAGGAGATGCATGAGATTTTTGAAGACCTGGTGGATTATCTTCAAGAGTGCCGGGTCAGCCTTAAAGTCCGGTCGTCAGGGCGATCTAATCTTCCGCTACTTTATCCTGGAGACATTAAGCCAATTAGGCTTCTTCGAATTCTTACAGCAGCCGAGAGCATACGGTGAAATCCTGGCTGAATTCGGCTTCTCCGACAGTGAATACACACAGGAAGTTTTCAACACCCTCCTGCATGACTCAAAAAATGTAGTCGTTCAAAAAAGCGGGACCTACGCAGTGAATCGGGACGTCCCCATACCTTCGCTTGAGAGCATCCTATCCAGAACGGATTCGAAGCTACAGTTCGTTCCCCAGATAGCGGAGCCACTATCCCATCTCATACTTGATCGATTGCAGGATAAAGACATCGGCGTGACAGAGATATTTGAGCGGGACGATCATCGCGTTGTAAATATGTTCGATGAGGTTCTGGATACGAACATCTACTCAGCGGTTCGCGAGGCATGTTTCGCTTATCTCACAAGCGAGGAAAGAAAGTGGCTGCGAGGTAAGAAATTGATCGAAATAGGCTGTGGCAGCGGTAGGGAAACAGCAGAAATTTGGCTGCACCTCGGCGGTGAAACATCGATCACAGCAGTGGATCCTGTGCCAGGTATGCTGGCATTGGCTCAGAACAATTTAATGGATTTACTGAAGGAAACGGACCCAACGCATCCGCCGGTAACAGAAAAGAACAGACCGGTTTTCAAAGAAGGCAGTGCCACCCGGCTCCCATTTGACGATAACAGCTTCGATGCCAGCTATTGGGCGTTTATGCTGCACTGGACCGCTGACCCGAAGAAGGCAATCAGTGAAGCCGTGAGGGTGGTCCGACCGGGAGGGCTGATCTTTGGATCTCAGATTCTTAAACCATATGTAAATCCGTACTTGAACCTTGTTATAAGAAGCAGCAGGAACTCCCATGGCTTCTTCTGGCGTGAAGATTATGTCAAGTGGTTCGAGGAAGAAGGACTTGAAATCGACATAGCAACAC
The DNA here is from genome assembly GCA_965195195.1 of uncultured Anaerolineales bacterium. Lineage (GTDB taxonomy): Bacteria > Chloroflexota > Anaerolineae > Anaerolineales > E44-bin32 > E44-bin32. Next base: position 44,280 of record CBDAFF010000086.1, read on the forward strand.
CGGCTGGCATAATTCGTGTAACCAACAAGGCGTAAGCGGATATCCATGCGGTCAAGTTGTGGATTGGTATATAAGAAAGTAATCGTCAGGGAAGATCATGAAGCTAATGAATCCGTTCAGAACTCAATCCCCCTACGAGGAAATTGAAACTGCTCGCCGTGGACGTATGGTGATCGCAGTTTGTAATGCTAGTATTCTCTTCAGCATCCCTTTGATCGTCGTATTGACGATCATGATGTTTCCCCAATTTTCTCCCGCAATGGCGCTTGTCTATGGGTTATGTGTGGGGCTTATTCCAATCAGCCTCATCGCCAAGCGGATCGCGATTTCGGGAAAACCCGATTTCGGGAGTTACGTGTTCATCCTTTATTTTCTCCTCCTATTGGCAATTAACAGTGTTTTAATGGATGGCATCAGTGCGATGCTTGTTCCTGGTTACATTCTACTTCTCGTGGTCGCAGGTATGATCCTCCCGCCAGCCCGAGGCTATATCATCGCTGGTCTCGCTTCGTCTCTGTATTTGGCCGTAACCATTATTTTAACGTATGTTGAACCCTCTGTGAGATTATCTCCACCGGCGATCGAATTGGTAATTGCCGTCCTCGGTGTTATCACGTTCATCTTCGTGGTTTTCATCAACCAGCTCACGACGCAGGATCTGCGCAAAGCGCTTGATAATGCGACATATGACCTTGTCGAAATGAACAAAAAATTGGAATTGGCTAGCGAGATGAAATCCCAATTCACTGCCCGCACCAGCCACGAATTGAGAACACCCTTGAGCGCGATCATCGTCTTCAGCGATCTGGCGTTGAGGGACGCATACGGACCGTTGAATGAAAAACTTCGAAACGCATTAGAGCACGTGTCCAACAGCGCCAGGCACCTAAAGACGGTCATCAATGACATTCTAGACCTATCCAAGATCGAAGCTGGTGGGCTAGAAATCTTTGACGAACCTTTTGAGTTGATGGATCTTGTGCATACAGTCGAGAGCTCTTATCTACAGTTAGCCGAGGAAAAGAACCTCAGCAGCAGCATTTGGGTATCACCACAGATGCCAGAACGATTGAGGGGCGATGATGATCGCCTGGCGCAAGTTTTGCTGAACTTAACCGGGAACGCGGTCAAGTTCACAGAAGAGGGCGAAGTGGAAGTGCGTATCGAGCCGCATGGCACGTCGAAATGGCGCATGATTGTACGCGACACCGGTCCGGGCATCCCCGAAGATCAATTCGCGACGATATTCAAAGCCTACCGCCAACTCGACCGAACCGCCTCCCCCTCGAAAGTGAAGGGAACCGGGCTGGGATTGGCCATCGCTTATAACTTGGTCCAGATGATGGGCGGGGATATCGAGGTGGAGAGCGAGTTGGGCGTAGGCAGTACTTTTACAGTGACCCTGCCGCTCCGTCTGCCCGAAACGAGTGATGAGGAAGTCGCTAAAGTCCTTGCGTGATTCAAAAGGATCTCATTTTTTCGCGAAACCCTGCTGAAATACCTTGTGTCTACTTTAATAGAATATATTGCGGCTACCACGGGAGGCTTAATCTAATAGGAGCCCCCCCCGTTTTCTTTTGGCGCAGCAAACCCTAGGTGAGGAAATTTATATTTCGCCATTCGGCAGGTCAGGAGAACTCCCCGGGGATAGAGATTCAGGCTCTTGTAAACTTGTTTTACCCACCTGCTCTGCTATGATTTACCCCTTATGCTGAAGGCTCTACCCAAAATTCCCCGTTGGCAGCGAACGCTCATTGTCCTTTTCTTTTCGCAGATGGCAACGGCGATCGGTTATTCCAGCATCTTCCCCTTCCTTCCGCTCTATGTGAAGAGCCTCGGGTCCTCGACCGGCATGAGTGTCGAGCTTCTTGCCGGCCTGGTGTTCTCCGCTCAAGCGTTCACGATGATGCTCGCCGCCCCTGTGTGGGGTCGACTCGCGGATCGATATGGGCGCAAGCTTATGATTATCCGCGCCAGCTTTGGTGGAGCGATCGTTCTATTGCTGATGGCCTTTGTTCAAACTGCAGAACAGTTGGTTGCTCTCCGAGCCTTACAAGGGTTGATCAGTGGGACTGTCGCCGCGAACTCTGCTTTGCTGGCTGCGCAAGTTCCCAGAGAGCGCATGGGTCACGCGATGGGCACGCTTCAGGTCGGACTCGGAGCTGGCGTTGCCTTTGGACCTCTCATCGGTGGGATCGTCGCCGATACTTTTGGCTACGCTTCTGCTTTCTATGTAACAGCGGCGATGCTCTTTCTGGCTGGTGTGCTGGTTTTCATCGGGGTCCGCGAGGATTTTCATCCGCAGATTTCGGAAGAGAGAAAAGGGCAGGGGGTCTTCGCTTTTTGGGGTCTGCTCCTGAAATTTCCCGGCGTGAAACCGACATACAGCCTTCGCTTCCTTATCCAATTGGCTCGCAGCATGCTTATCCCGGTTATGCCGCTTTTTGTGATGGAACTCATGACCGATGCGGCACGGGTGAACAGCTTCACTGGGTTATTAATTGGCGCCCGAGCAGCCGCTACCACGGTAAGCGCAATGTTCTTGGGTCGCTTAGCTGATCGTGTTGGGCATCGGAAAGTGGCTGCCGCCAGCGCGATATTAGCTGGGTTATTCTACATCCCCCAGAGTCTGGTCACGGAAGAATGGCAGCTTCTTATCCTGGCAATCTTGGTCGGGGTGGCGCTCGGGGGTGTAATCCCAACCTTGAGTGCAATCCTGGCCCGATATGCAGAAAGCGGCGCAGAAGGAGCTGTGTTTGGCTTGGACACCTCGATACGATCCGGGGCGAGATCGGTCGCGCCGCTCTTGGGTTCGTGGATAGCGCTTTCCTGGGGTTTGAGGGGAACCTTCGTCGTGACCGGGCTTGTTCTCTTAGCCACAGGTTTGGCTGCCCGATTCATCCTGCCAGAACCAGCTCAACCGCGGAAGCCTTCCGTCCCGAGACCCCATCCTTCAAATTTGTAACACCACCCATTTGCAAATGTAAACTGGCGCTACTCCTTTGGAGTGCGCATGCTCTGACGGCGACGGGGAGCATAACTTTAAGGTCCCAAAGAATGTACACTATCTAGAAAGTGATTTCAGAATCAGATTTGCGATTGACAGAGCAGTGATTGATTCTGCTTTCCAGATAACCCCATCAATGCTTTGGTTTCAATCATTCGCGCACAGGCTCTACTGCTTCATGCAGAGTCCTTGGAATTGAATATACTTGCCGAAGTGTGTTACAAACGAAGATGTGCTGCGTGTTACCGTTGATTGGAGTGTGAAAACATCTCTTCCCGTGCTGGTTCCTGAAAGGAGCCCTTAATGACTCCTTCGCGAAACTACCTTTCACTGTTCGCTCTTCTCTCGTTGAGCCTGGGTGTAATCGCATGTGTTGTCACCGGCAGAACGACGCCAACACCGCTTCCACCAAGCCCGACGCAAGCACCACCGCCACTGCCAACACCAACAGCGACAACTCCTCCGCCGACGGCAACCCCACTTCCGCCGATAATTGAGGAGGCGAATATCTTCGATCTCACCGCTGTTCACACACTCACAGGGCATGGCAATAGCGTTAAGGCGCTGGCTTTCTCCCCGGATGGGGAAACTCTGGTAGTCTCGACCGGTGGAAGCAGCAGCAGACAGGAACACCGCTTGCGGTTGTGGGATGTAAGCACTGGGGACCTGATCGCCACCAGTGAAGAATTTGACGCAATCGCCTGGGATGTGGTCTTTTCTCCCGATGGTGAGATGATCGCTACCTCGTTGAGGGATGGCAGGATTGTGTTCTTGGACACGGCAGATCTGAGCAGCATTGGGGGTTTGACACATGCTGGTGAGGTCAACAGCCTGGCATATTCACCCGATGGCAGCCTGCTCGCCGCAGGTGTGGCTGAGGCTGGGAATGGGATGGTTTACATATGGGACGTTGCCAAGCAAACCATCATTCGCAGTTTCTGGGCGCATCCTTACAGTGTACCTAGTATGGCTTTTTCTCCAACAGGACAATTCCTGGCAACTGGTGCTGTTGATCGGTCGGTGAAGGTCTGGCAGGTAAGCAACGGCCGACTCCTTGAGACCCTCGCGCAGGATGGTCAAGGGAAGAGTGTGATCTTCTCGAAGGACGGCTCCCTGCTAGCAACGGCGATGTGCGCCCTTTCCAATGCGAATCTAAAATGCCTGCGCGGTGAAGTTTGGCTTTGGAATGTGCCAGATTGGGGTCTGATAAGGACTCTAAGTGGCCCTGTTGATTGGGTCGAGGCGGTAGCGCTTTCACCCGAAACCGCGCTTGTTGCGGGTGGCAGCAGGGATTTCGCCGTTTATCTATGGCGGCTCAGGGATGCAGTTCTCCTGCGCACATTAATCGGTCATAGTGAGGGGGTATCGGCGATATCCTTCTCCCCCGATGGTCGCTTCCTGGCAACAGGTTCTACCGACGAATCCGTGATCCTCTGGGCCATAGAGCCATGATTTGGAATACCCAACTTGGGTGGGCTGCATCGATTGTGTTTTTCATATTGAGTTAGCTCCGTCGAACGATAAAGCTTGATGAAATCCACTTGCCCCGTATGCCAATCCATCCTATAGTGCCGCAATTGTCCGGTTACGAATTAAACCTCAGAGGTGATCCATGGCTGTTTCGTCTTCTCATACACGCTCACTCTTCATCGCCATCCTCAGCATGGTGCTCCTTGCGGGGTGTGGCGGATCTTCAGCGGAGGTAATCGCACCTGAACCTGACTCAGAGGTAAAGCCGACGGCGCCGAGTGGGGAGGCGGGCACAGCTACGATACGGATTGAACGTGTGGGGGAAATAACCGGTGAGGATTGGGAATATACAGTGTCGGGAGAATTCCCGATTACGGTTTACTTCGACGAAGGGGATGATTCGCCCATCTTTTTCTCTACAGGTAAAGGCACGGGCGTAATGGCGGGGGTAGATGTTGGAATGACGGGTATAACAGCGCATACCACGGCGATTTTTGATGTTGACTTTGAGGTGCGCGGTGCTTTCAACGCCAGCGATTGCAGCGTGGAAATCTATATTAAAGAAGTATGGGCGGAGGGCGCAGAAGTGACCATGGAGGTAGATGGCGTAGTGCTTTCCGGGCAGACAGCCGAGTTCATAGTATTTACGGAAAACACCTATGAATACAAGTCCATGAAGTTCCCATTGGGTGTTGGGCAGGTAACTAAACAGCGAACGATTGGGAATATAGCCTGGGATGCAACCTTCACGATCACCAGTCTCAGCGTTCCCGAATTCACCGGTTGTGGCTCATTCGATTATCAGGATGAGTCATTACTTGAGTTTTGACTAATTTCATTAACGTCAAAAACAATGATACAGGCAATTGCACCTTAACAATCGAGTTTCAAGCCGTAGAAACGGCGTATATGGGCTGTTTTGGACCCTTTTGGATCACCGGAAATCGCTCCCGCGGC
>CBDAFF010000087.1:0-8965 GCA_965195195.1 uncultured Anaerolineales bacterium
GGATGCAGAAGAAGAGATTGAGCCGACGACATTTGTGGAGGATCTCGGCGAGATTGGTACCACATTCGTTGGTGCTGCAGTCGATACGATCAAGTCGATCCCGCTCATTGTGGGCGTCGATCTCTTCGAGGCCGAAGAAGAGGAAGAACTCACCGACCTCATGGCTGCGGTAGGTACCGGTTTCGAAGCTTCCAGCGAAGGGCACGGAGCGTTGGCCGCGCTGGCTTTCTTAATCTTCATACTCATCTACACACCTTGCATGGTCGCCATTGCCGCCGAGCGGCAGGAACTGGGGACGAAGTGGATGTGGTTCAGCATCGTGGGTCAGTTCCTTTTGGCATGGGTTATGGCTTTCGTCGTCTTCCAGGGTGGTAAGCTGCTGGGTTTGGGATAATCATTCATCCACCAGCAGAAAGGGTTATGACTTTCGAAGATGTCGATAAGTATGATAGAGCCTGCCTCCTCAAGGGTAGGTAGGGAACCTCAATATGCTGATTTAAGTCTTGCTAGAAATTAAGACGTCCCAAGGCACACTGAATCTGGACGGCCTCAGCCGCAAGCTGGGCGTCGAGCGCAGCGCACTGCAGGGAATGATTAACTATTGGGTACGTAAGGGTAGATTGCGGGATGACGATCTGAATATCGCGGCTGTGCAGACGGCTTGTTCCATAAGTGATTGCGGCAGGTCCTGTGTGGGTCCGCAAGCCTGTCCCTTCATAGTGAAGATGCCCAAGAACTATTCGCTAACACCTGGCAAAATAGGGAGAGTTGAGTCCTAGAGTTCTCACCATCGTTGGGTTCATAGTCTTACACCTACTCATGTATGTCATTCTGAGCGACCGCAGGGAGCGAAGAATCTCGGCTATGTCTAAAGTATCACTGTGGTTGGGTGAGATTCTTCGTCGCTTCGCTCCTCAGAATTCCAATGCCGCTGTTCTCCATTGCTGGATGCCGGGCAATGTGTTCGTCTATTAGATTGTTTAGAGACATCCTCGACCGCCATACCTTCACAGCGACTATTGTGTTTGCTATCCTATTCCTGCAGTCTCATCCATCCAAAAGGGCGAAAATGATGCAAGATTTGTGATCTTGCCAGAGAGTATCCACCGCCGTAAAATCGGGGGCGAATAGTGCGCTTATTTGCAAGGTCATTGTAACCCCCTAGTCATTGTTGCCTGTAGACTTGATGGCCTCGAAGCGGCATTTACGTTCAACGATAAATAGTTGGTAATCCGCTTCCCGAGAAATTGCTTGCCACCAATCCACCCAATTCTCTCGTTGGTCATCATCCAACATATTGGTCTCTTGACGAGATCGTTTTAAGTTGTAGTATTGCTGAATGCGCTCATCAGAAGCGGCCACGGCATCGAAGTCTAGAAAAACGCCTCCAGGCTTCAATATTTGATGCTTCTGTCCTGGACATCTACTCTACTACCCCTTGCCATCAACTATGAATAAATTACGCTCTCTGTCAATCTGGACCAGCGCCGTACGACGATGATCGAATATTCCGATGTGATTCCCCCGCCTTTCGGCAATTTGCATAATGGCGGCGCTTAGTTCCTCGCGGCAATCCTCCTCGAGACGGAAATGCATCATCCACCAATCAATCAGTTCCTCCTCGCTGTCGTAAACGTAATTCGCGCTTGTCCTGATAATCTCAACATCGGCGTAAATGCCCATCTCTAGTAACACGGCATAGAAATGCTGAAAGTGAGGGGAAGACAGCCGATCTTTCCCGGTGAAACGGCGATGCAGCCTCCGGTACCATTTTCTCTGCTCTCCCGATCCCATCAGGATGAACACATGACGGGCCAAGCATACAAGCCCCTGGATGACCACGTTTATAGACTTCACGTTGTAGACCGAATGGGAAGCCAGAGCCAGGTCGAAGGACCTGTCCTGCGAAGTCCCATTCAGTTTGTGGGGCGAAGTCCTTTGTTTATTAGGGGAGCGAAGTCCCCAACCGAAGGGATTGGGGAGCATAGTCGAAGGGTCCAAGGACCTGTCCACCTCAATCAGTTCATCCTCAAACCGGCTGGGAACCAGACGTACGTTGGTGATGCCTGCCTTTGTCAGGTTTTGAGCCAATATAAGTCGCATCGCCGAGGAGGGCTCAAACGCAACAACCTCTTCAACGTTCGAAGCCAGGGGCAGGGTGAACGCACCGCTGCCGGGGCCGATCTCCAGCACCCGGGCTGTGGATTCGACTCGCTGCAGCAAACGGGGAAGGACAAGTTCAACGTAATCATTTTGCTGTATCCAGTTATCGTACCAATGGGCCAGCCGCTGCCACACCTCGTCGTCTGATTCTTTCCGGTCTCTGCGACATGCAGTCACCCGTTCCTGCCATTCCTGTAATGCTGTCAAATTGGTCGCCATCAAGAACTCCTATCTGGGAGGCTGACCATCCTGCTCTATGCTGATGTAATCAGTCTGCCAAGTGACAGGCCACCTGGTGACCAGGCACTATTTCACGGAGGGGTGGAGATAGTTCAGCACATAACCGGATTGAATGTGGGCATTTCTTCAAGAAGAGACAGCCTCTCTCGCTGCGCTGGTCATGAAAGTGGACTCCACTGTTGAGAGCGGGCTCCGACACTTGTGGAGCGGGCGTGAGAAGAAACCTTGTGTATGGATGTCTTGCCCTTGATGCAAAGCACTCAGCGCTTATCATCTCAACTATTTTGCCACGGTACATCACCCCGATGCGGTCGCTGACGTAGGTAACTGTGTCCAGATCGTGGGAGATGAATAGGTAAGTGAGTCCATAGCCGTGTTTGAGAGAGAGCATCAGGTCTAGCAGTTGAGTACTGACGATAGGGTCAAGGCCGGCAAGCGGCTCGTCGGCAACGATAAAGCGTGGTTCGAGGAGCAAGGCCCGACCTATCGAAATGCGCTGCCGCTGTCCGCCTGATAGTTCTGAAGGATATCGTGAAAGAAAAGCGGGCGATAACTTTACCTTTTCCATCATCTCGGCGATACGCTGCTTTCGCCAATTCCCACTGCCTATGTGATGTATTCGCAGGGGTTCCTCAAGAATGCTTCCCAGTGTCATACGAGGGTCGAGTGTGGAATTTGAGTCCTGAAAGATCGCTTGAACCTCTCGTCGCAGCGCTTTTAGCTCTTTCTTGCTCATGCTCAAGATATCACGACCTCGATAATGAACTTGACCATCTGTGGGCAGATAGAGGCGCAGCATCGTCTTGGCCAGAGTCGTCTTGCCACACCCGCTTTTACCCACAATCCCCAGTGTCTCTCCCTCTTTGATATCAAAAGAGACACCGTCCACCGCCTTGATGACATGATCTGGGTGCCTCAACCGCGTTATGAAATTGTGGCGAAATCGAAAGTGCTTCTTGAGGTCCTTCACCTGTATCACAACCGTCCCTCCCCGCCGAACAGGTGACAGGTGACCTTCACACCCTCGATCTCAAACTCATTTGGTTCGACCTGGGAGCAAACAGACATTGCCTGGGGGCAGCGTGGATGGAAACTGCATCCTGGCGGGAAATCAATCAAGTTGAGCACATCGCCGGATACCGAGGGCAGCGACTCTCCCCGCTTGAGCTTTTGGCAGGACAGGAGCAATCTGGTATAGGGATGCCTGGGATTGGCAAATACCTCAGCCGCCGCTCCACGCTCCACTATACTGCCGCCGTACATGACGGCAACCCGGTCGCAGACTTGGGAGATGGCCTCCAGGTCATGGCTGATAATCAGCATGGTCGTCCGTCCACGCAGTCTCTTAAAGAGAGCAAGGGTCTGAGCCTGGGTTGCTCTGTCCAAGGCAGTGGTGGGCTCATCGGCTATGAGCAGCTTGGGGCGCGCTAAGAGCGCCATAGCGATGAGAACCCTCTGCTGCATGCCGCCAGAGAGCTGGTGCGGGTATTTATCAAGCAGCTTGTTCGTGTGTACCATGTCGCCCAGGGCCAGGTCTTGCAATACTGAATCGATCTCGCGCCGTACCTCGACATTATCCAGCTTATGCTGACCCCATACCGTTCCCCAAAGGTCTCCGCCGTTTTTTCGTATGACCATAGCCTCGCAAAGCTGTTCTCTGACGGTGAATGATGGATTGAGCGCCGTGGCATGATCTTGAAGCACGAGAGCGATCTGGCTGCCCCTGATGCGCTGCATCTCCTTCTGGCCAAGCTTTACGAGATCGCGACCGCCGAAATGCGCACAGCCCTTGATGATTTTTCCCGGCTGCTGAAGGCGCAACAGCGATAGAAAGAACACTGTCTTGCCACAGCCGCTTTCGCCCATGATACCCACTGCCTCATTAGCCTTGACATCCAGATTGACCCCGCGGTTGGCTTGCACCAAACCCTCAGACGTATTAAAAGCGACGTGCAGGTCTCTTACTTTTAGTAATTCCTTCATCGTTCCAGGACCCTCTTTAGTCGTGGGTCCGACATTTCCTCGATGCCAAATTTCACCAGGTTCAGTGCCAGAATGCAGAGTGCAATAGCCATCCCTGGCGGCAGGTACCACCACCACAATCCGTTGATGAAACCTCCTCGGGCAAATGCGTAGTGAAGCATCATCCCCCAGCTCTTGGCGGTCGGGTCGCCCAGTCCCAGGAAACTCAGGCTGGCCTCCATGAGCATAGCAATGGCTACTGCCAGCACGAATTTGGCCAGGATGAGGGGGAGCACATTTGGCAATACATGTCGCCACATCAACCACAAATCCTCAGCGCCCATAGCGTGGGCTGATTCCACGTATCCTGACTCGCGAATGCTGAGTGTCTGTGAACGGATAACCCGTGCCGTGCTTGGCCATGACACCAGGCCAATAACCAGAATGATATTCCAGATACTTGCCCCCAAGTAAACCGACATGAGGATAACCAGAGGCAATGCCGGAATGACCAGGAACACGTCGGTGATTCCCATGAGCCCTTCATCGAGCCGCCCTTTGCTGAATCCTGAAACCAATCCAATGAGCGTTCCCGCTGCCACTGCGACTATCGCCGCTGCAAAGCCAATGAAAAGTGAAGTGCGTCCTCCGTAGACAAGCTCGGAAAAGATATCCTGACCGACGTCGTTGGTTCCCAATGGGTTCTCCCGGTTGGGATCGAGAAATGGCTGCTTTCCATATGCCCATGGGTCATGAGGTGTGATAAGCGGCGCCAGAATAGCGCACAGCACCAGGAGAGCCAATATCGCCATGCCTGCCCACGTCATTTTGTCCACTTTGATTGGCATCTGCGGCTCACCTCGTCCTGGGGTCCAGCCAGGTATAGAGCACGTCAGCAATTAAATTGGCGATGAGCATGCAGACGGCGATGATGAAAAAGGCGCCCTGGAGAAGCGGATAGTCTCGGGCACCTATGGCCTCATAAATAAGAGCGCCCATGCCTGGCCAGGAAAACACGACCTCTATCAGCAATGTCCCGGAAAGGATCGCTCCGAATTGGATGGCCGTCACCGTCACCAGTGGAGCCAGCGCATTTCTCAGGGCGTGTTTAAAGAGAACTGTCATTTGTGACAAGCCCTTGGCATGGGCCATAAGGATATAATCTTCACCATAGATTGAGATCACCGAGCTGCGCACGATCAAGAAATCATAGGAGGCCTTAAAGATAGTGAGCGCTGCCAGTGGCAGTACCATATGCCAGCCCACATCGAGAATATAGGGCAGGCCTGATCCCCCGCCTGAAACCTTGCCCAACGGAAACCAGTCAAGCTGAAAGCCGAACAGGAAAAGCAACATCATTGCCAGCCAGAAATGGGGCATGGAATAGGCGAATAGGAAAATGGAAGACAGAGCAACATCCAGGCGCGATTTGCGATACCAGGCAGCCAGAGCACCAAAGATCATTGCGATAGAGGCTCCAATAACGATTGATGGTAAGACCAGAATCAGTGTCCAGCGTAGGTGCAGCGTGATCGAGTTCAACACCGGACGCATGTACAGATACGAATATCCCCAATCGCCTGTAAGCAAGTTGCCCAGGTAGCGGATGTACTGTGCGTATAGCGGTCCGTCCAGACCCAACTCGACCCTAAGCTCCTCTAAAACCTCGGCCGAGCCGTAGAAAGCCTCTTCGCCCAATAAGTTCATAATGGGATCGCCAGGCATGAGGCGGGGAATAAGAAAATTAAGGGAAACGATGACAAGAAGGACGATAGAATACCTTACTACCTTGGAGAATATGGGGGACAGAGGGTGTTCATGTCTTTTCATAGGATGGGTTAGGGAGGGGACACCATCAGTGTGTCCCCTCCCTCTGTTCTTACTCTGATGATTTGGTTACCTGGAACCATGAGAAGCTGTTGACCACACCGCCATAGATGTGATCAATGACCCAGTTATCCCAGTCGGTGTGGTAGGGGTAGATGCTGTCAATCCATACCAATGCTATGCCAGGGAGATATTCGTGGTGTAGTTCCTGGATCTTTAGATCCAACTCCCGCTGCTCTTCGGGAAGAGCCGTGGAAAGACGGGCATCGCAGGTGTCCAGGTATTCTTGAGCATCGATGTTATGCAGAACCCCGGCACCGGTGCGCCTGGAATCGAAATAGCCGGAGCCATGACTGGCGTGCATCATGGTACCCCAGGGGGTGGCACGGAAGAAGACGATGTCATAGTCCATCTCATCTTTGGTGGCTACCCAGGTAGAGGTGTCCACTGAGTTGAGTTCGGCGACTATACCTATCTCCGCCAGGTTGCTCACGACCAACTCGGCAGAACGGACGATACTGGGTTTGTCGGACCTGATCAGGAATGTGAGAACCAGGTCCTCGCCTCCCGCAGCCTCTCGTATCCCATCGTCGTTGGTATCTTGAAGCCCAAGCGAATCCAGGAGTTCGGCTGCTTCCTCAGGATTGTACGCCAAAGCGGGTATCGAACTGTTAAAGTTGGGATGAGTCGAGGGGACAAACCCATAGGACGGCACTATGCCGTAGCCGTGGAAGACGAGATTGGCAATCTGCTCATAGTTTATCGCTTTTGCCACAGCCTGGCGGAAAGCCAGCTCGTTCATCGGATAGCGCTCCAAGTTGAAGCCTATCGCCGACGGCACGCCGAGGAAGGTGGCCGAAGCGAACTCGATATCGTCAGCCTTTAAGAGGACCGGCACATAGGTGTAGGGGAATTCGCCCGAATAGTCCCACCAAACATCAATCTCACCTTGGGCGAGGGCCATGACTAGGGCATCCATATTGCTGAAAACCTCTACCTCAAGGCGGTCAATGGTGGGTTTGCCCTGGAAATAGTCCTCGTTGGCGACAAAGGTAAATCTGCGCGCCGTCTCGTCCCACTCTTCAAGTTTGAATGGTCCAGACCCGATGACCATATCAGCGCCCTCATATTTCTCAGGGTCGTCAACGTTCTCCCAGATGTGCTTGGGAATCGGTGCATAGGTCATAAACTCGGTGAGAAGGTTGCCATAGGACTTTTTAAGGTTAACGATCACTTTGCTGCCATCAACCTCGACCGTATCAATAACGTCCTTCATCCAGCCAGACCTAGGGGCTTTGTCGCGGTAGTACTCAAGGGAGAACTTGACGTCCTCAGCAGTCAGTGGATGGCCGTCGTGCCAATTGACGCCGTCAGCGATATTGAAGGTGAATTTTGTGCTGTCCGGTGATATTTCCCATTCTGTCGCAAGCCATGGTGTTGGCTTCATGTCCGTGCCGAGCTTGATCAGAGTATCGTGCGTTGTCAGGTTTGACAGCACACCGTACCAGTAGTCGCCGAATTTGTTGGTGGTTTTATAGGGCTTGGTAGAGCCTACGCGAAGCACTACCAGTGGCGCGATCCCCTCTTCAATTATCGCTGTTGCGGTTGGTTCGATTGTTGAAGCCAGCGTCGGTGTTGGTTCCTCTTTGGCGCCGCACCCTGCCACCAGTATCAGCAGTATAACCAGCGCCATAGCGCTTGAGACTATTTTTGCCATCTTGCTCTTCATTGGATTATTTTCCTTCCTTGAATGAATTCCCGGATGCTCTCGATGAGTAAAACTTGACGACTGATAGGTAGTAGCCTGCTTGCTATCTCCGCTTTATCACCCCTTTCCGCAAGGCTTCGGCAAGCTAAGTCGAGCAGCGAAGGGTAAGCCCTTCGGCAACTCATTGCTGCAGTACTCAGGTCTGTGAGCAAACTCAACTTGCACATCGTGTATCGATAGTCAGCGTGTGGTATTCAGTCTCGCCGCGTGAGGTCTCCATCTCGAAAAATCTTTCCACCACATTCACCTTATAACCAGCCCTGGTCAGCAGGTCTGTCCACTTCTCCTGGTCGAATTTCTCTCCCAACGGCTCGATGAAGAGCGCCATCCCGCCTGGGCTGATCGTTGCAATCGAGCTGAAGTTATCGCCCACCAAGTTGATGAACTGACCAGTCCACATTAGACGAAAGTCTGGGTTAGTGCGCAGCAATGCCACGTAGCTGGTTGAAGCGCTCATTACAGCGTCCTATCTCTAGAAATGGCGGCTCGGTATGAGCGGAGGAACCCCGCAGGTCAGAACCACAAAAAAAAGCCATTCAGACCACCCGGCTTCAAGCCGGAAGCGGCCTTCATGGCCCTTCGATTCCTTCTGTTGTTAGTATGTTTATTGAACGTCTATAAGATTAATCTTCGGCAGCAGTCTCCTGTAAATGGCTCATGTGGACGGTGTGCTTCAGGAAGTCGATCTTCTCTATACTCCCCTGCACCAGTTTCTGCTCGCCAAGTAGACTGACCAGCAGGTAAGCGTCGCCTTCTGGCTCCACCAGCACCACATCCTTCATGATGGGATTTCCTTCTTTATCATCGCTGAAATAGACCGTAGCTTCACACATTTATCTACTCCTAAAAAAAACGCCTTCAACCAAGCCTTCAGGCTGGTAGACGGCGATCCTCATGATGCGCTAATTAACTTCGACTTCATGTCGACAGTCGTTACTATACTGCCTGCTTGAAGAGATGTCAATCGCCATCCATCTCCAGCGCCTGGCGGATGATCTCTATAGC
>CBDAFF010000088.1:0-5706 GCA_965195195.1 uncultured Anaerolineales bacterium
ATCGACCATTTAAAAACCATGGGCCGTGTTTATCAACAGCATCTTGGTGCAGGGGGAAAGCCGATCAGAGTCGCTGTTGTTGGTCCGCGAGAGATAATCGCGTCATGGCCGAAGGGTGTTCTTGTGATTAATGAATTCGAGCTGGATACGTTGCTCACCAGTGATTATGCCGAAGCCAAAAGTTGGCTCACAAGGGGGAGGACTGTCTAAAGAAAAGCGAAGCAACCAGCAAGCCACCATCACGTTCGGATCCTGCTCCACCGTCGAGAAATCCGGGAGACGTAAGTATTGAAGGTGTGTCAATGGATGGAATGCAGGGAGATCATTTATAGCCTATAGAATAAAACAAACCAAAAGGAGAATGCCATGAGTAAAAAAATTAAGAAAACAAATGTAGACGGATCGATTCTGCCTTTCCCGCAGACTCGAGTCTACGGATTATGCGTGACATATATAGATCTGTTAAGATAGAAAGAATTAAGCGCCGCCGGTGTCAAAAATGTGACGCAACATAATCAACCAACCATATTATCAAAGTAAAGGAAACTATCATGAATAAGATTACCCCGCAAGAAACCAAACAAATTGCGGAAGAAGCATACATCTATGCCTTCCCGATGATGATGGGATACCGCTTCGCCTATGCAACATTTCTGCAACCCGCCTCGCCGGCATATCGCGGCCCGGTCAACGCTGGCCTATTCGGGGAGGCGGTCACATTGGATTACACATACAAAGATGTGATCACCGCCAATGCCGACACCCCCTACTCGCTGGGGCTGCTAGACCTGCGCGGCGGCCCGGTGGTACTCACCGTACCGGAGGTGACAGATCGATACTATGTGATGCAATTCGAGGATCTGTTAGGCTGCAACGAGCTCTTCATCGGCAGCCGGTCAACAGGCAGCGCAGCTGGTTCGTATTTTCTGATGGGGCCGAACTGGAAAGGTGATGTACCAGAAGGATTCTCTGGTTCATTTCGCTTTGAGACAGATATAGTGTTTATACTCGGCCGTACCCAATTACTAGGCGCTGATGATCAGCCCGCACTCGCTGAAGTGATGCGCCAGTATCGGCTGGAGCCGTATGAGGTGTTCCAGGGCGGAGAAGCCCCAACCCTGCCTGCGTTCGATTGGCCGCACTGGGACGATCCCGCTTCCCGCGACGAGCGTTTTATCGGCTATATGAACGCTTTGTTGCCCTTATATCAACCAATCCACCCAAGCGAAACGGAACTGTTTGCCCGATTCGCCTCAATTGGAATCGGCTCCGGCGTATCGTTTGACCCTGACGCATTGAGCGATGAACAGCGTCAGGCCATCGTACAAGGCATTGCCGCAGCCTTAGAAACATTGACACGAAGGTTTTCAGAAATTGCGCAGACTGTTAACGGTTGGGCGATAGTAGAGGTGGCCGGAGGCCGTGCGTTCTACAACGGTGATCACGTCTTACGCTCCTTAGCTGCCCAACGTGGCTGGGGGGGCAACGACCAGATCGAGGCGTTCTATCCAATGGGGTATATTGATGCTAACGGCGAAACCTTTGACGGGGCTCACGCTTATCAGCTCCGATGGGAAAATGACCCGCCCGTGAATGCGTTCTGGTCGATCACTATGTACGACAAGTCGTATGACGGCGAGGCTGGCTATCTGGTGAAAAACCCCATCAATCGTTACCTGATTAACTCGACAACGGAAGGGCTTATACGGGATGCAGATGGCGGCTTGACGATTACAGTGCAACGCGCGGAACCCAAAGATCCAGTTAGACTAGCAAACTGGCTTCCCGCGCCAGAAGGAGAATTCTACATGGCCATGCGTTTGTACTGGCCGAAAGCAGCCGCTCTCGATGGCACATGGGAACCGCCGCTGGTCAAGCGCGTGGATTGACGAAGAATCAAAGATAAGTAGTCCCATAAGCGCAAGTTGAAGAATTTCAGGGTTGTTTTTGTGTAAATGGAAAAAACTAAAAACTTGAGGAGGTAACAATCACGATGGAAATAAGGAGAACACCATGACCTAACCGGATATTGAGAAGATGAAGTAACGTAAATCGTAATAGGACTGGCAGTCCTTCTAGAAAAGAACACAAAAAAGGAGAATCGAAATGAGTAAAAGCAACACATCCAAACCCAAATACTCCGCCGATGTACCGGAATTCCTGCTTACCCCGGACAAGGTGGAGACCGAATTCCTCGGCACCCTCGACTTTTTCGATGGTATGCCCAGTGAATCTACGATTCAGAAAACCTATGATTTTCTCGACCTATCGCGAGGCGTAGAAGCGTTTCTTAATGGAATACCGGCAGCCTCCATATATGCCTTCCTTGAGGGACTCAAAGACGCTGGTTCAAAACCGTGCGACGTGGGGATTACCGAAGACTTACTGGATGCCCGCGGCCTATTATTGACGGGTCAAACCACGACACCATATGTCTTTGGAGAGATCGATTTAAAGAATGGACCGGTTGTAATAGATATCCGCGTACCTGTCCTGGGCGCTCTTGACGACGCCTTCTTCCGTTTCGTCAGTGACGTCGGCCTGACCGGGCCCGACCAGGGCAAGGGGGGTAAGTATCTGTTTATAGGGCCGGACTACGAGGGTGATATCCCCGAGGGCTACTTTGTCGCAAAGTCCGCTACCTACCGGAACTGGCTATTCCTGCGCATCTTTGTGGAAGACGGCGACTTGGAGGCTGCCATCAGGGGATTCAAGGAGGGATTCCGCTGCTATCCTCTCGCTCAGGCACAGAACCCGCCGGAGCAGAGATTCCTTGACCTCTCCGGCAAGCAGATCAACACCATTCATGCGAACGATGCCCACTACTATGAAGAGCTTAACGCGGTGGTTCAATATGAGCCTGCAGACGCATTTAATCCAGAGCTTGTTGGCCTCTTCGCCTCTATCGGTATTAAGAAAGGAGAACCGTTTGCACCGGATGCACGCATGAAGAAACTCCTGAAAGATGCTGTGGCAATCGGCAACGCCTCGGCACGAGCCATAACTTTTAGTCCGCGTAATGAAGCGGTCTATTTCTACCCGGATCGTCAATGGTACACCTCCTTTGCTGGTGGCCATGACTTCATGAATAACGGTGAACTGGTTCTCGATGATCGCGTTATGTTTCACTATGCCGCTACCGCTATTACGCCAGCTATGGCCATGCCGAAAGTAGGAACAGGGTCTGCCTATGCGTCTGCTCCCTATGACTCTAAAGGCGACTTCCTCGATGGCGGAAAAACGTACAAGGTGACTCTACCCGCGCCGATTCCGGTCAATAACTTTTGGTCATTCATGGTGTATTCAGGTCAGCATCGCTCCATACTGGAGACCGATCAGAAATTAGCTGGCATCGACAGCAACAGTCCGTCCGTTAAACCAAACAATGATGAATCTTATACGGTTTGGTTCGGGCCAAAAGCGCCAGAAGGGCACGAGGGCAATTGGATTCAAACGATCCCCGGAAAAAGCTACTTTGCCATACTACGACTCTATGGCCCACTGGAACCCTGGTTCGACAAGAGCTGGAAACCAGGTGATTTTGAGTTGGTGTAAAAGGATGAGATTGTCAGGCTGGATAGTAATTGATGCGAACCCTTGCGAAGGTTCACGCATACCTTCGCAAGGATCTAAAGTTATCCTGGATTCAACTGCGAAGCGCAACAATGGAAGAATGCAGTTGAAATAGGCGAGTCTTGCTAAGTAGGCAGGCGGCTAATACACACGTTAGGTAAACTACTTCATAAGAATGATGGAACAAACAAAGGAGCAACGATCATGACTGAAATTATGGAAACCCTGGCAGGATTATCGTTGCTGGTCTTTGTGATCGGCAGTATGGCCAGCATGGGTCTGAGCCTGAAAATGAAGCAGATTATCGCCCCGCTTAAGAATGTCAAGCTGGTGGTACTGGCCCTGGTAGTCAACTTTATCCTGGTACCTCTTCTGGCCTATCTCATCACCTCGGTGCTACCGCTCGATGAACCGCTGCGCATTGGCCTGATCTTGTTGTCCACGGCCGCGGGCGCACCCTTCCTGCCCAAGCTGGCGGAAGTCGCCAAGGGCAATATCGCCTTTTCGGTGGGCTTGATGGTGCTGTTGATGATCGTCACCATCATTTACCTGCCCATCGTGCTGCCCCTGCTTCTGGGCGGCGTTGAAGTCAGCCCCTGGGATATCGCCAAATCCCTGATCGTGATGATGTTGATTCCCCTGGCAATCGGGCTGTTCATCAACGCCCGTTACGAGGAAACCGCGGTCAAGATGCAGCCCACCTTCGGGCAGGCTTCAAATATCGCCATCCTGGTCTTGACCGTGCTGGGATTGGTGCTCAACTTCAAGGATATGATCGGCCTGGTGGGATCGTGGGGAATCCTGGCCGGAGTCATCTTTATCGTCGTGGCGGTGGTGATCGGCTATTTCCTGGGCGGATCGGGTAGCGGCATTAAAAGCGTGATGGGCCTGGGCGCCGGGCAGCGTAATATTTCCGCCGCCCTGGTCGTCGCCGGACAGAACTTTGGCATGGATGTGATCACCTACTTGATGGTCATTTCCATCGTTGGCTTGGTGATCCTGATGCCGCTGGCAGGGGAATTAGGGAAGAGGTCCAAATCAACTCCTGTCCAAGCACTAGACTGAGGCTTTGCATGGAATTGAGCAGGACTGGCGTTCCTGGCAGGAACGCCAGTCCTGAACCGTTGGCAGCAGCACAAGGAGGCAGGAGGGTGAATACGACGAATCAAGGTACCAGCGTTGTTCAGTAGTTTCGACCAGTCTCAGATCACACGAGTCTTTTGACAAAGAAAAGGGGATTTCAAAATGAGTGAAAAACTACATGTAGATGGCTCGATTCTGCCCTTCCCGTAGACGCCCACGACCAGCATCGCTGGGCGCACGCTGGCAGAATCCAAGCACGAGTGGCGGCACGACCCCCAACGCCTGCCGGAGGACGCGCCCAACATCGTCATCTTTATGACGGATGACGCCGGCTTTAGCAACCCCGACACCTTTGGCGGGCCGGTGCACATGCCGACCATGACCCGGCAGGCGGAAGACGGCGTTGCTTACAACCGCTTCCATACCACCGCCATGTGCTCGCCCACCCGCGCCGCTTTGCTCACTGGGCGCAACCACAACCACGTCGGCGCCGGTCAAATCGCTGAATTCGCCAACGATTTCGACGGCTACGTGGGCGAGATCCCCCGGTCGGCTGCCACGATTGCCAGGGTGCTCTCCGAATATGGCTACAACAACGCCGCTTTCGGCAAGTGGCACAACACGCCCCCCAGCGATATCAAACCCGGCGGCCCATACGACCAGTATCCCACCAGTTTGGGTTTTCGCTACTTCTACGGCTTTATTGCCGGCGAGACATCACAGTACGAGCCGCGCCTCTTTGAGAACACCAATCCCATCGAGCCGCCGCACGATCCCAACTACCATCTGACCGAAGATATGGCCGATCGAGCCCAGCATCCGCTTTCGCAAACAGCGGCTGTGGTGGACGCTGCCCCAATTTCAACTTGTGGAAGCTGCTGGTCGTTGGAGCACTCTAGTCAGTCTGGCCATGTGGATGCTCTATCTGGCAAGGCCGATTGTTCAAGATCAGCCCCTTCCCTGGCACATCGTCCCGATGTCCTTATGGGAGCGACCGCAGCATGATCTTACGCCGGGGAGAGTGAAAAGAGGCATCGGAACGGTTTTTCG
>CBDAFF010000089.1:0-5787 GCA_965195195.1 uncultured Anaerolineales bacterium
GCTGTTGCCAGGTCTACCGGAATGAGAAATCACCCAATGCGAAGTTCTGCTTTGCTAACTTGGCCGAACCGCCGGATGCGGACCCGCATGTCCGGTGGTGTGGGAGGGGGGAGCCGTGAGGTTTCCCCCTATCCCGATTTAATTGCTTGAGTACAGGTGGGATTGATAGGTAATTACGGTTGAGTTTACGAACTCGAACTACTTTGAGTTTATTATTATGTTGACAGGGAGTGAAATCCTTGCGGAGGTAGATTGCCATGAGTGGAGCAAATAAAAGGCAGAACACCCGATCGAATGCCCATGAGATCGACCGCTACCAACCGGTTGAAATCGAGCCGCGTTGGCAGGCTCGATGGGAGGCTGATCAACTCTACAAAGCGGAGGTTGATCCACAGCGCAAAAAATTCTACTTCCTGACCATGCTTCCCTACACATCAGGGGATATGCATATCGGGCACTGGTTCGCGATGACACCCTCCGATGCACGCGCCCGTTACCTGCGCATGAGCGGCTATAACGTCATGTTCCCAATCGGGTTCGACGCCTTTGGGCTGCCAGCGGAGAATGCGGCGATTGCCCGCGACATCCACCCCAAAGAATGGACCTATAAGAACATCGAAAATATGCGCCGACAATTGCGCACTATGGGCGCGGTGTGGGATTGGTCGCGCGAGGCGATTTCAGCCGATCCGGAGTACTACCATTGGACTCAATGGTTCTTCCTGAAGATGTTCGCGAACGACCTGACCTACAAAAAGATGTCGCCGGTCGATTGGTGCCCACAATGCAATACAACCCTGGCGCGCGAACAGGTGATTGGAGAGAAACGCGTCTGCGAGCGCTGCGGTACGCCGGTGATCAAGAAAGATCTCGACCAGTGGTTCTTCCGCATTACGAAC
This sequence comes from uncultured Anaerolineales bacterium, assembly GCA_965195195.1. Lineage (GTDB taxonomy): Bacteria > Chloroflexota > Anaerolineae > Anaerolineales > E44-bin32 > E44-bin32. The sequence continues at coordinate 900 of CBDAFF010000089.1, forward strand.
TATGCCGAGGAGCTGCTTGATTTCTCCACCCTGGATTGGCCCGAGGCGGTCAAGCTGCTGCAGACAAACTGGATCGGGCGCAGCGAGGGTGCAAGCGTGGTTTTTAAGACCGAAGATGGCGATCCGATAGAGGTATTTACAACCCGGCCGGATACGCTCTGGGGAGCGACTTTCATGGTCTTAGCGCCCGAACACCCGTTGGTTGACAAGCTTACCACCCCCGAACAACACGAAGGCGTTCATGAATACATCCATGAAGCCGTGCGTCAGACCGATATCGAACGTGAGGCGCTGGATAAGGAGAAGACGGGGGTTTTCACCGGCGGCTTCGCCATCAATCCTGTAAACGACGAGCGCATTCCAGTATGGATCGCCGACTACGTGCTTATGACCTACGGGACAGGCGCGATCATGGCTGTGCCGGCGCATGACCAACGAGACTTCGAGTTCGCCCGCACGTTCAACTTAGAAATTCGGCCGGTGATATTGCCGGACGGTATGGAATCGCTGGATGGCGAGACGATGGCTGAAGCGATTCCAGCATACGGAACGATGATTAACTCCGGTCCATTGACGGGGACGCCAGGAGAAGAAGCTTTTGACAGAGCGAATGCTTATTTGGAGGAGAAAGGAACCGGAAAATTCGCCATCAACTATCGGCTGCATGACTGGCTGATCTCACGCCAACGTTATTGGGGTGCGCCGATCCCGATGATTATCTGCACAACTTGCGGCATCGTCCCGGTTCCAGAGGACCAGCTGCCGGTGGTGCTCCCGGATGAAATCGAGTGGCGGCCGACGGGAGAAAGCCCGTTGAAATTCCACCCCACCTGGAAGGACACGACTTGCCCCGAGTGTGGCGGCCCTGCGGAACGAGAGACGGATACGATGGACACTTTTATGTGCTCATCCTGGTACCATCTGCGCTATCTAAGCCCGGATTATGATAAGGGACCTTTTGATCAGAAAGAGTATGACTACTGGATGCCAGTCGACTCATACACGGGCGGCATGGAACACGCCACGATGCATCTGATTTACACGCGCTTCTTCCATAAAGCGTTCCGCGATATTGGCATCATGGAGGGGCATGAACCCATGCTCCAACAACGCAATCAGGGTCAGATTCTGGGACCTGACGGACAGCGTATGAGCAAATCGCGAGGAAATGTCGTCGACCCGGATGAGCAGGTGCAGAAGTACGGCGCCGACGCCGTGCGAGCGTATCTGATGTTCGGTTACCGCTGGTCGGAAGGAGGCCCCTGGAATCCAGACAATATCCAGGGTGTCATTCGCTGGTTGAACCGGGCCTGGATGGTTGTGCTCGATACCGCGGACGCTAAAGGGGGGGAATCCGACCCAGATGCGGAACGGGCTCTGCAGCGAAAAATGCACCAGACAATTAAACAGATCTCGCACGATATCGAGAATTTCGAATTCAACACCGTAATCTCGGCGCTCATGGAACTGACGAATGAATTGAGCACTTCCCGGGATGCAGGATTGGCTGGGACACCCGCGTTTAAGAAGGCGGTTGAGACCTTGTTGCTGCTCATGGCACCACCTACTCCACACATCGCCGAGGAACTGTGGGCGCGACTGGGCAAGCCATACTCAATCCACAATCAGCCCTGGCCTGACTATGACCCAGAACTGGCGAAGGAAGAGCAGATCACCCTGATCGTCCAGGTGAACGGAAAGTTGCGCGATCGGATTATGGTTGATGCAGGGATCAGCGAAGAAGATGCCAGGACCGCGGCGCTTGCCAGCGAAGCGGCGCAGCGCTTCATGGAGGGTAAGCAGCCCAAGGAAGTGATCGTCGTTCCCGGGCGTCTGGTGAATATCGTCGTCTAGCCACCGCGAAAAGATGAGTGCTTCGTTAATACAAAGTTATATATCGAATCGAAGCCGATCGAAATGGCTATTGTCTGGAGAGTAAGTCTGAGGCGCTATTGCGCCTCAGACTTTTTTGACCGAGGCTGTATTGAAGCGTACAATCTCGAAAGACCCTATGATTTACTGATGGAGGCTGAAGATGTCGTCACGTAAGCGTAAAGTTGTTGTCGCCGAGGGAGCGCCGAAGGCCATTGGTCCGTACTCGGTTGCGATCCGGACGGAGAATTTTATCTTCGCCTCCGGCTCGCTCGGTGTGGACCCTGCAACCGGTGAATTTGCTGCGGGTGGGGTTGAAGGTCAGACACGCCAGGCGTTGAAGAATCTTGGGGAGGTACTTAGAGCTGGGGGCTCATCGCTCGAACGAGTCGTCAAAACGACAGTTTTCTTGCAGGATATGGCGGAGTTTACGTTGATGAATGCGGTATACGCGGAGTTCTTCCCGCTTGAAGCACCAGCCCGTTCAACCGTTGAGGTTGCGGCGCTGCCGAAAGGGGCAGCCGTTGAGATCGAAGCGATCGCGCTGGGTGACTAGAAAGAAACAGGTTTAGGCGAATTAGAAGCCCGCAGGGTTGGGTACTGACAAAGAATTCTCTATGGCCGGGCACAGCACCAAGTAAAAATTCCGCTTTGCTGCATGTTTCACGTCAACAATGAGCAACGGTGAAGCTCGATGGAAGCATCGGAGATGGCACAATGACGGGAGAACTCATTCTCGTGGTCGATGACGAGGCGAATATCCTGGACCTCACCCGGCTTTATCTGGAGCGGGATGGCTATCGCGTTGAGGATGCCATGGATGGGCAGCAAGCTCTGGAGAAAATTGATTCGCTTGAGCCAGCGCTCATCATTTTAGACATCATGTTGCCCGAAGTTGATGGCTTCGAAGTCTGCCGCCGGGTCCGCGCCGAGAGTGACGTTCCAATTATCATGCTGACCGCCCGCGATGATGACGTCGATAAAATCGTCGGGCTGGAACTAGGTGCAGACGACTATGTGACCAAGCCCTTCAACCCGCGTGAGTTGGTCGCCCGGGTGAAGGCTATCCTGCGGAGGGCGGAGCGTGCACCGCGGCGGGATGACAGCCCACTTCACGTTGGCGACCTGACGATCGACCCGGCGCGCCGGGAGGTCAGCGTAGCCGGTCAGGTGGTTGAAACGAGGACGAAAGAATTCGATTTACTGCTCACTCTGGTGGAGCATAAAGGGATCGTTTTGAGTCGTGAACAACTGTTGAACCTGGTTTGGGGCTACGATTTCTATGGTCAGACACGCACCGTAGATGTCCATATTGCCCATTTGCGAAAGCGCATCGCGGCAAGCAACCAGGTTCGAATTGATACGGTGACAGGCGTTGGCTATAAACTCGTAAATTGAGGTTTCCGTGTTCCGTTCGCTGCAATCCCGATTGTTCTTGACCTATCTCCTCGTGGCAGGATTGGCGCTGCTCTTCGTCGCAGCCAGCCTGTTATTTTTCATGTTGGGAAGCACTTTTGGAGACCAACGTGTGTATCTCAACTTGGAACGGAGTCTTCCAATAGTCGTCCGTGGACAGGGGAGACTTCTCTTAGAGTTGGAGGGAGAGGAACTAACCTCGACGATAGAGCGATTGGATCAGATTTCGAGTGCGCGCATCATCATTATCAGCCCACAGGGTGATGTGTTGGCTGATAGTCGTCCAACGGAAAGCCCGATCCCAGGTGAAGTGCTCCAGCAGAGTGGAATAGGTCAGGAGATCGTTCGGGGACGTTTCGGCAAAGCGGGTGAGGGAATCTGGCTGTACATCTCCCAGTCGTTGGTTCAACACTTCCGGATCATCCTTGCCTCACCGCGCCCAACATTGATGAATCTACGTCTGTGGTGGGATAGCGTCTTGCGCCCAATCCTTCAGGCTGCAGGGATTGCATTGTTCCTGTCGATCTTCCTGTCATGGCTGATGTCGCGTTGGGTTGCTGCACCTTTAGATCGGATGGCTCAGGTATCACGGGCTGTGGCGGCGGGTGATTTCGATCAACGCTTGCAGCCGGGTGGTCCGGAGGAAGTGCGCGGTCTCGCGCTCACTTTCAATGAAATGGTCGCGCGCGTTCAGGCAGGGCGGAAAGCGCAGCGCGATTTTGTCGCCAACGTCTCCCACGAGCTCAAAACACCGCTGACCTCTATTCAGGGCTTCGCTCAAGCGATCCTTGACGGCACCGCGCAAGACGAGGATTCGCAGCAACACGCGGCGCAAGTTGTCTATGACGAAGCTCAACGATTACACCGGCTGGTGGAAGACCTGCTTGAACTGGCGCGCATGGACGCTGGGCAGATCGATTTTCACCAGGATCGTGTCGAGATTACGGCCCTTCTTTCAGCTGTTGTTGAACGCCTGAGTGTGAAAGCCGCCGATGCGGGAGTAGATGTCATCAATAAGGTCGGTCAACTGCCTGTCTTGATCGGTGATGGCGATCGCCTGGCGCAGGTTTTTATGAACTTAATTGACAATGCTATTAAGCACACCCCTGAAGGCGGACAGGTGTCCCTGTGGGGTGAGTATGCGGAGGGGTGGATTTCGATCCATGTTGAAGACACCGGACCTGGTATCCCGGAGGAAGAACTCTCACGCATCTTCGAGCGTTTTTATCAATTGGATAAGGCTCGCCCGGGGGGCATGGATCGAGGCGTGGGTCTTGGTCTGGCCATCACCCGTGAGATTGTACGCAGTCACCAAGGACGGCTGGTCGCACAGAGCGAACCAGGGCAGGGCAGCCGCTTTACTGTTCAGCTGCCAGTCGTCCGCGCCGACGACACCACGCTGGCCGTTGACCGGGGGTAAGCCCATTCTTGATTAAATCAAGGGTAACTACTCAGGTCCCCCAGCGGAATTGGCATTCTTTCGTCTTCAGAGATGGAGTTGGCGAAACCGACATCATAGGGATTTCTCGCTTCGCTCGAAATGACATTTGGTGGTGCAGAGCCCTTCCTGTGCTTGTAATTGCGAGGAACGAAGTGACGA
>CBDAFF010000090.1:0-30708 GCA_965195195.1 uncultured Anaerolineales bacterium
ATTGCGATGCTCAACCCGGCCACATTAATTAGCCGCAGGGGCTGACCTATCTGTCGGCCCTCAATACTTACACAACCCATTGCCAACACACCTCCCGCAGGTTTCGATCCTGCGGGAGGTTTAACCCGCAAACCGCAATGTGCGAGCTGCACCTGCGACCGGAAGCAAAGTAGAGACGCAGCATGCTGCGTCTCTACCTATGGGGCAAGTGGTCTGGTTGGCTGGTAGCAAATATTACCCTACCGGGTTCCTGCTTTTTGTAATCTCGATCACCACATATTCACGTGGCGGCAGGAGAACACTCCATGATTCAAATGATGATTGGTCTTACAGAGACATCCAGGTTAAGTCACATTTCCACAGTCATTGGAGGTAAACCAACATTGTTGAAAATCGCTGCTTGGGAATCCATGGGATGTCAATGTTCTTCCCATGTGGATGTTCATATAGGTTGTTAAACGAGTGGACTATTGTTTGATTTGAACCTCGTATGAGAATAGTCCATAACGACCCAGGGAATCAAACGCCCGAATGCGAAGTTCATAAACGCCTGCCGATGAATATAGATGCTGTAATTGAAGAGAGATCTCATCACTCCGCCAGGATCGGATCGCCTGAGATTGACTTTGGAAAATCTCGTTTTCGTGGCTCCAATCCACCTCCCAGAGGACCAAGTCTTCCGGGAAATGAAACTCAGTTAAATCTACTGAGCTGATCGTTTCGATTCTTACTTCAACTTGGGCTTCATTGGTTGTGATTTGCACCTCGAGATCAAGCGTGGGTTCATTCTGTGTGTCGGCAGTCTTCCATAGTGTAAAGGGACCCACACCAGAAGTCATGAGCAAACGACGATACGTCGTAGTGAAGGCCGTGGGGGCGGGGTCGCAAGCAAGCCAGCGTCTCTTCAATCGAGCAGCTACGCTGACAGAGGTACCTGAGCCAGAGAAGAAATCCGCAACGAGGTCCCCCGGGTTGCTTGAAGCGAGAATAATCCGCTCCATAAGCGCTTCTGGTTTCTGGGTGGGATACCCTGTGCGTTCCTTGTGAAGTCTGGCGACGACCGGAAAATACCACCAGTCCTCCGGAACTTTGCCGCGCTCAAGATCCGGCTGTTTCCCAAACCCTGCTCGTGGAGAGCTTTTAAAAGTCTTTATGGTAGATGGGTTGTAGGCTACTCGAACATCGTCGGCGTTGAAGGTGTACTCTTTTGATTTTGTGTACGCAAGGATCGTGTCGTGCTTACGATTGAACGCCGACCGTATGGGTGATGGCCCATGGTATACCCAGACGATCTCGTTGATTAACCGGTCAGGACCGAAGATTTCATCCATTAGAACCCGCGCATAAGCGGATGCGTGCCAATCCAAATGCAGATACAAGGTCCCCGACTCGGAGAGCAGATTGTGCATCAACTGCAAGCGAGGAAACAGCATATCTAAATATGCTGCACCATCTGACCAGTTGTCATGAAACCCTTGAGTTGTTCGCCAAGATTTGGGGGCGCGAGAATCTTCGCCCTGTCCGATGCGGGCGCGATATGCTTTACCCGTTAGGAACGGCGGATCGGCGTATATTAGATCGATTTGACCCTCAAATTCGTCCAACAGAGCCGTCATTACGCTGGCATTCTCGCCGTGAATGATGCGACCCTGAACCGCAGTATTCGGTTGAATCGGTTGGGGGAATGCCTCTGACCAAAGCTGGAGTTCAGCCGGTATCACATTCGCATCTGAACTTCTATCCCACTCGAGCCTGGCGAATGGCTTACGGCGAGAGGCACGGGTCATAATTGTCTGAGCCTACTTTCGTCCGAATCGTCTACTTGGTATCGCCTCCGCTGTCGGCCGGTCAAACATCGACGAGTCCTATTGGAAGCGTAGGGCATATCGATAACCTTGTATGGGCTGCCGAGCTCGATATTTGTTATCCCTATTCTTTCATCCGTTGATCGCCGCGTTCCTCATTGTGGTTAGCTCCCAATCACATCGCCTCAGGAGCTTCAATCCCTAGAAGTTTGAGAGCGATGGCAATCGTTTCCTTCGCGGCGGCCGTGATGCGAAGGCGAGCATTTATTTTCTGCTCCGCATCAGCTTTAAGAACGCGCACAGCGTGATAGAAATGATGGAATGTCTTAGCGAGTTCGAAGGCGTATGTAGCTATGAGCAGCGGTTTGTAATCCTCCGCCGCTTTCTGAAGCAATGTAGGAAATCGGGAAATGACGTCGATAAGTTCGATCTCTATCGGATCGAGTTCATAATCAAAGGATGCGCTTTCGGGAAGCCCCTCGACCTTTCGCAGAATACTGTTTGCTCTTACGTATGCGTTTTGGATGTAGGGAGCAGATTGGCCATCGAAACTTAAGGCTTCATCCAAATTGAATACGATGTCTTTATTATTATCGACGGAGAGCATACCGTAGATTAAAGCCCCCAGCCCGATCTGCCGTACGACAGTCTCGCGTTGCTCACCGGTCAGGTTAGGATTTTTCTCTTCAATGATTGCACGTACACGGCGTTCGGCCTCCGCCAGGACATCCATGAAGAGGATCACATTGCCCTTGCGGGCTGACATGGCGCCTTCTGGTAAGGTCACGAAACCATATGCAAGATGGAAGCATTTCTCGGCTTGAGGGAACCCCCACAGCTCGAGGATTTTGAAAACTTGTTGGAAATGCAGACTCTGGCGGACATCGACTACATAGATCGACCGATCAACGTGATAGTTCTTAAATTTATCCTTCGCAAGCGCCAGGTCTTTGGTGCTATAGAGCGTCGTCCCATCGCTTCGTAGGATTACTGCGGTGCGGTACTTCTCCTTGTTCAGGTGGAGCTTCTCGTCGATTTTTACAATGGCGGGACCGTCCGGGCGTTCATCTTCAGCAATTCCCAGTTGGATCAGCTCCTCAGCGATTTGCTTTGCCGGTTCATCCACTTCGCTCTCGAAGAAGAAGACATCGATATTGATGTCCAATATTCTCAGAATGTCCGCGAGCTCATCCAGGCTCCACTGCCGGGTTTTGTGCCAGAGCTCACGCACATGCGGATCGCCCTCGTCCCACTTTATATACAACGCCCGTCGCTCTGAGTCATTTTGCAGCCTTTGTTGTTCCTCGCCTTCGGTTTCATCTTCTTTCGGTGTTACAAGTGTCGTCGCTTCTGTGTAGATATTACCCAGCCACTGTCCACGTTCATGGACCCCCTCGGGTTCTTGACCCTGGTGAAATTTCTCATATGCCCACATACAAGTGATCACGCCCAATCCGATATCGCCCGGATAGGAGGCTCGGATTGTGTCGAAGCCTGCGAATTCAACCAACCTGGCGAGTGCTTCACCGAGGATGGCATTGCGGGCGTGTCCAATGTGAAAAGAGTGGTGGGTGTTCGGCTGAGCATATTCCACCATCACACGCTCATCTTTTTTTACACCTCGACCGAAATCCTGCCCTGCGTTAATGACGCTGTCGGTCACTCTCTGCGCGTACACTGAGGTGTTGATATGGAGATTCAGGTATCCTTTGACCGCTTCCACGCGGTCGAACCCTTCTATATCCTGAAAATCATCAAGAAGCAGGTTTGCTATCTCGTTAGCTCGTTGGGGGACGATGATATTTCGATCTGCTTTTGCTTCCAATGCGGCTACTTTAAAACACACGGCGGTTCCATAACCCCAATCACCCTCGAAAGGTGTTGGCACCCAATCGATCGTTTCAGGCTCATGCAGATTCAAGCGCTCTAGACCGTTGTGAACTGTCTCAGTCGCTTGGTGAAGCTCTTTTGTAAACATAACGCTCCCATTCGTCCGCTGCGATTATAGCATGCGGGATGGATAGGCTGATGAATGCAAAACGACGCATTGGAATATGCGTCGTTTTCGGTATGCAAGAATGCACGTGGATTTGTTTATTTGCTCATTTCCAGCGTGGATAACTTCTTCATTAAACGGCTCTTGCGACGAGCAGCGTTTCGTTTATGAATGACGCCCTTGGATGCTGCTCGATCCAGTTCTGAGATAGCAGTGTTTACAGCTGCAATCGAAGCCTCTGAATCCTTAGAATCAATTGCTATCCGTGCCTGCTTAATAGTTGAGCGCGCACGTGTTAGCCAAACGCGATTCCGCATTCTGCGTTTTTCATTCTGTCGTACCCGTTTCTTGGCGGAAGCTGTGTTTGCCAATTCGACCTCCCGAGATGCTTCCCATTTTTAACTCAACAAATTTTACCGGACCGGATGGATTCTGTCCAGTTGTGTCGGAATCGTGATTAGATCGAAGATGGGTGTCGAACCGATCGTAAGCGGCGGTTGAGATAAAACTATGCGCTAGGTGTTGCCGTTATGATAGCTTCCTCAGGCGTGGCGGTAGGTGACGGCGTGGGGCTCACTGTAGGCGTCCGTGTTGGACCAACCCCTGTGAGCTCGTTGTAATGTTGTTCTGCGAGAGCACGCGTCACTGGGAGAACGTATTCAAGTCCCAGGATGTAGCTCCACTGAAGGATGGCATCACTTAGAAGTTCGGGGTTAATCTCAAAGATGAGACCACGGAGTGCGTAACACTCCGCGAGCTTCCGTTCCCGTAAAAATTGATCGGCGAGGCTATTTGCATACGCGAGCGCTGGTTCAATATTATTGGTTAGTGCATCGCTATACTGGCCATTGAGGTAGAGAGCATTGGCTGTGGCGAGCCACAGATCGAAAGTTTCGGGCGAAAAGCGCCGAGCCGAGTTAAGATCCTCAATGGCAGCTTCATACATGCCGCGCTCTGTGTGCAGGATTCCACGCGCGAGGTAGGCGGGTGCATTGCGATCATTAAGCTCAATAGCGATATTTAGTGCCTGCAGAGCTTCGTCCTGCTGCCCCGCGCCGAGGAGAGCGCGGCCGAGGATTGCCCAACCGACAGGGTCGTCTGATCTGTAGGCGGCATATGTTTGGAGCGGCCATATTGCTCGTGGGAAGTAGGAATTATCTAATGTCTCTATCCCCAAGGCGACATAAGCATTTCCCACAGCCAGGTATCCCTCGAGAAGCGTGGGATCATCTGCGCTGCCCTCTAGAGCGGATCCGAGGGCATTCTCATATTTCTTCAAGATAAGTTGAGCATTGCTGAGATGGATTAGGATTTGTGGGGATCGCGCCCCGATGGACAGAGCTTGCTCCATTACTGTTTCCATGCGCTGCCAGAATGTCTTCTGCTCGTAGAATGAAGCCAACTCCTCGTAAGCCTCAACAAAGAGTGGATCACTCCCTATTGCGCGATCGAAGTCTTGTTCAGCGATTTCTTCTAGATTGCGTCCGAGAAGTACCCGACCCCTGCTGAGGTAAACTGCGGCGTAATCCAGGTCGAACTGCACTGCTTGGTCATAGAAATTAATCGCCTCGGCAACATTCCCGCTTAATCGGTAGGCTTCTCCCTTAAAATACAGCGCTTCCGCTAATTCGGGATCATAATTTAACGCCTGATCCAGGAAGAAGATTGCCTGTTCGTAGTCACCATCTTCAATCGCTTGTACGCCAGCTGTATAGGATTCGTTACTGGGGTGCGGAGTGAAGCCGGCAATTGGTGTCGGTGTCCTCGTTTCCGAGACGAGCAGAGCGAGAGGAGTCCCTACGAAGTCAGTAGGGATAGGGGTGCGGATTATGCGTGTTGCTGCGGGAATCGGGGTCGCCGTTGGCGTACCTGGCAGCGGTGTATCCGTTGCGGTTGGGCTGGGAGGTGGAAGCGTGGAAGCCATGCCGATGAATCTCGGAGCGAACATTGGCTCGAGTATGTACACCACTCCGCCGACAGCAGCGATAGCCAAGCCGGAGAGTAAAACTATTCCAAAAACCTGGATAAATGATCTACGTCTCTTCGGTTTGAATGGGCTAGCGGCAGGTTTTTTCTGAGCGGATTGTACGATTGGCTTTTCTTCTGGTGTTGGCTTGATCTCTGTGGGAGCGATCTCGCGTCGCGGCAACTTCAAAGCTTGTGAAAGATCGGATGAGGAGGGCGAACGCGCTCCAAATAAGACAAGACCACGCATGGCCGCGCGGTTGGTCGGGTCGATTTTCAGTGCGGATTCGAGACAGTACACACGCTCGCGTGGTGAATCTACAACCGCACTCATCCACACCCAGTTTTCTGCATTCTGGGAATCGGCGCGCAATAATCGAGATAGCAGCTCACGTGCATGCCGCCGGTCGCCCAGGCGTACTGCGGCGATTGCTTCAGTAAGGGTTTTTGATGTTTCAGCAGCCACTTCGTTCCCCTCCGTACTGCATTTGAAAGTCTAGCATAGCGGTATATTCCAGGCTACCCCCCATTGGTATAATCTAGAGATAATGGAGAAAAGCCATTTGCACATCTCTGTAGTTCTCTTGTTCTTCATGCTAGCTGCTTGCTCCAGCGCAGATATGGAGATTACTCCTCTAGCGACTACAACCCTGCGGTCAGTTTCCTCATACACACCGACATCAAAGCCGGCGAGCTCGCGCACCCCGATTGGCACGCCAATCCCTGCTGGACCGACACCAACTCCATTTGTTCACATTATTCAACAAGGCGAGACACTTCTGGAAATTGCCTTTCGGTATGGGGTTCAATTTGATGACATCGTTCTGGTAAATCCTCAGATTGACCCCAACCTGCTTCGTATCGGTGAAGAGATCAGGATTCCGGGTTCTGATGGTGAGCCGGTCGATATTTTGCTTCCCACTCCGACACCTATCCCTGTCCGCATAAAGACATTGGGTTGCCACGAGAGTCCATCGCGGGCGTTTATTTGCATGGTCTCCATCACGAACAACGAAGAGTTTATGATTGCCGGCGTTTCGGCGCACATCACTTTGCATGATCGGGATGGGCAGATTCTAGACAATCAAATCGTGTATGCACCCATTAACCAAATACCAACCGGACAGGAAATCCCCTTGATCGCGATATTTGACCATAAGCCGTCAGGATATTCCGGTTCTCGTGTTGATCTTCTCTCTGCAGTGCAAGTTGCAGACCTAATAGATGAGTTGCCTGAGATTGATGTGCTTGATACAAGAACGATTTATAAGGCAGAAAGGCGATTGGCAGAAGTCAGTGGAAGGCTCTCGATCGCGGCTCATGAAAGCGATGAATTTCTTGTACGGGTTGTGGGAGTGGTTTTTGACGCAAAGGGGGAGCCTATCGGAATGAATGTTTGGGAAGAGCGGATCGATAGCGCCAATAATGAGGAAATTGAATATCGATTTTCCGTTTTTAGCCTTGGGCCTGCAATTGCCGGAATAAACATCTACCCAGAAGTTATGCTGAAGTGAAGATTTTCTTGAAGAGTTATCTCCCGAAAATTATTACCCTCTGGCTTGGCGGCAACCAGCCTCGCCTATAGAATCTCTTTTAACAATGACTTCGATTGAACTCATCCCTCGAGAAGAACGACAAAAGCTTCGGAATCTTGTGGATATCCATTCCACTTCCGATGCGATGGCGGCATACTATGGGTTAGAACACCCAGACGAACGAGTTTCAATTTTTGGCTATTATCCTAACGGCAAAGTACTAAGCGGTTTTATGGCAATTGCGAGTACGGGACTGGATCTTTTCAAACCTCTACTAATACCCTTTACGGCGACAGATGAAGCGATTAGAACACTGATTGCCGGAGCGCTCGACCCCGGTCGACCCTATTTAATTTATCTGCCAATTGGGCAAAGCGAATCATTACTCAACATCGCCGATATCGAGCCGATTGCGGTAATGAATTTATTGAGATTGGATACAAAAAGATTTCAGCCGGTAATAAATGTCTTGGTACAGAAAAGTGAGGGGCTGGGTGGTTCTCCCCGCTATGAGATTCAATCCCGGGGAGAGGGGTACGCTGCATCAGGGGTTAATTGGATGAGTTCTCAATCCGTGGAGATATATGTGGAGTCAGATTCATCAGGATACCGTCGGGGTTTCACTAAGTCGGTACTGGGTGCATTGATCCAGGATCTCCTGAAAGCGAGGATCAGAATCCTGTTCCGTGTAGCGGATGATGATTATTCTGCCTTTGAAGACGCCTTCGATCTTGGATTTTCTCCGACGAATGTGCGCACCCTTTTCGCTCAGGTCCGCCTTGTCCGCGGCGCGTCAAGCGTGAAAGTGAGGGAGATGGAATGATTCAAGTAAGCTATCATTTCCCACAGGGTTTCTTATGGGGAACGGCGACTTCATCTCACCAAGTTGAGGGCGAGAACCGCGATAATGATTGGTGGGATTGGGAGCAGGAAGCGGATCGAATCTTGCACGGGCATAAGTCCGGGAAAGCATGTGATTGGTGGGCAGGCCGCTGGGCAGAGGATTTCGATCGAGCAGCTGGATCCTTTCAAAACGCGCACAGGATGTCGATTGAGTGGAGTCGCGTAGAACCCAGCCCTGCAGTTTGGGACGAAGCTGCAATTGAATACTACCGTGAAATACTCTTGGGAGCGGTAGAGCGAGGGCTCACGCCGATGGTTACGCTGCATCATTTTACGAACCCAAGCTGGGTAGCTGAACGAGGGGGCTGGCTTAATCCACAGATCGACAAGCTCTTCAAACGCTATGCGGAGAAAGTTGTCGCAGCGCTGAAAGATATCGTAAAGGTATGGATCACCATCAATGAGCCAAATGTCTACGCATACTCGGCTTTTGTTGACGGGATCTTTCCCCCCGGGAGGCGTGATCTCAGATCTCTTCCAACGGTGATCCGGCACCTAATTCGAGCGCATGCTGCTACTTACCATGCGATTCATCGAATTCAACCATCCGCCTCAGTTGGACTTGCCCATCATTATCGGGGATTCGAGCCTGTGGAAGGATCCTTGCCGTTCAACCGAATGATTGCCAAATTTCGAAGCCGTGGGTTCAACGATGTTTTCCCTCGAGCGGTTACAGATGGGAAAATTCGGTTTTTGCAGATGCGAGAAAGCATTCCCGAGGCTCGGGGAACACAGGATTTTCTCGGTTTGAACTACTACACTATGGAGCAGGTTTCTTTCCAATTATCAAAGCCATCGGCGATCTTCCAGGCCGGAGGGTTCGCCGATGATGCGGATCTCAGCCCGACGGGGTTTATCGCCAATAGACCGGATGGATTCTGGGATGCACTTCGATGGGCACATGGTTATGGAAAACCGATTTACGTCACGGAGAATGGCATTGAGGACAGTGAGGATGTGATCAGGCCACGCTATCTCGCTAGCCATCTTCAGCAGCTATGGCATGCTGTGAATTTCAACTGGCAAGTGAAAGGTTACTTCCATTGGACTCTGGTCGATAATTTTGAATGGGAGCGTGGTTGGACTCAGCGATTTGGGCTCTGGGCACTTGACCCCAGGACACAAGAGCGCACAAAACGCCCGAGCGCTGATTTCTTCGCTGAGGTTTGCAGGGAAAACGCGCTCTCTTCCGACTTGGTTCGGAGATTCGCGCCAGAGGTCCAGGATCAATTATTCCCGCCGCGTGGACCAGCGGAACTGGTAGAGCGGATAAAGTAATGGAATGTTTATGTCTGTAAGAGATACACTCCGAGTGTGCATCATGTTGGGGCTCACCGCTCTGCTACTGGCAACCACAGGGCTGAGCGCGGCGAGCGCTGAACCCCCTCCGCCACAAGATGAGCGGCCTTTCATAATGCCCTTTGCCGGACCGCCTGGGCCCGGTACCTGGTTTTTTCTGCAAGCGTATGGAAATACGACATTCGCATATCGCTTCCGGAACAATGTTTATTATGGGGGACAAGGGCTCCATTTTGGTCTCGACCTGGCAGCTCCCTGCGGTACGCCGGTGAGGGCAATTGGCGATGGAGTTGTGTTTTCTGTCGATAGTTGGCATGGCGCCGGCCCACATAATTTACTGATCAACCATTCCAATGGCTACGCATCATTTTATGGCCATTTATTGGTCCGCTCTCGAATGAAGATTGGCCAGAAAGTCGTTGCCGGTGAAGTTGTGGCTCTAAGCGGAGACCCGGATCGCACCTGTATTTCTCGCCCGCATATCCATCTGGAGATTCGCGACTCCGAGACTCACGCATTTGGTTATAACCCTCTGAATCTCATTGACGCAGATTGGGAGCGGTTAGCTTTAATCGGGGCGGAACCCGTGAGATTTGAGATGGATATGGAGAACCCAAGACGTTGGACAGATCTATTCGAACAACCCGAGACTCAATTCGGGCATCCGTTGGTGAATGATTATGCCTCTCCGTGGCCATTTGATTGGTAAGCGGCTGCTATTGGTTTTTCTCAGTTTGACCTTTGTGGTCTTTCTGGGAGTGCTTGCAGACGCTGCTCAAGCTGGACCCATACCTTCCGATGGAAGTGAGAAGGTGCTCGTGAGGGTTACAACCCTACCTCCATTTCCTATATCGACACCAAAGCCTGTTATCAACATCGAACATTTACCGAGAAGCAGCCCTCGGTCGCTTCCAGTTCGCATCTCCGATGGTGAGTGCTGTCCATACCCTCGTTGGTCCTCAGATTCCGAATGGGTGATGCTTTTTGATGCAGGCGAAAAAGGGGATGTCCCGGGTTTATATAGTATTCCCCGGGAGGGCGGATCCCCCACGCTGCTCACGGAGCGGATGGGTGTTTATTCACAGGATTGGTCTTTAGTGGCATACCCTGAAGCTAGCATGGTTTACATCGAGCGTTGGGCGGATGGCGATCGTTGGGTGGTTCCATCACCGGGAAGAAGAATCTTTTTTTCTCCCACGGGTGATCAGATCGCATGGGAAATCGGGTTGAGTGGAATACGCCATCCGGATCTGCGCCAAAACGCGATATGGCTGGCAGAAATTGATGGAGGGGCGGCGCGCGAAGTTGTTACAGTCAATGGTGGTCACTTTATAGGTTGGACTGCCGGAGAAGAGGCGATACTCGTCTATGGCCGTCTGGCTCCAGATGGCCCTGCTGGGATTTGGCGGGTTTCAACAGAGGATGGCGGCGGGCGACTACTGTTTGAAGTAGAAAAACCTCGCAGTGTCCTTCTATCCCCCGCAGGTGGTTGGCTGGCCTTCTTCGTGGCTTTTGAGAACCAACCCGACCGGAACGGCCTTTGGATCATTGCAATGGATGGCAGCGTGAGGCAACACTATTCATTCATCGGCGCTTACCGCTGGCGAGGAAAGGGTCAGCTGCTTGTGATCCCGCAAGATTTGGACGCTCCAGGTGCTTACCTGTGGCAGATTGACGCTGATGAAGATATTGTGTGGGAATTAACGGATCCCATGCTTGATGCTCTTCCGATTGCAAGCAATGACTGGCAGCCATCCCCAGATGGCTCTGTGATTGTTTTTCGCTCCCATGAAGATCACAATCTCTGGGTTTTTCCGCTTCCTGAGCTGCCCTTGTCCCCATGATATAATTGCGGCGCTCACGACCAGGTGAGCAGCAGGACAAATGGAGAGGTAGCGTAGTCTGGCCTAACGCGCTCGCCTGGAAAGCGAGTGAGCTGAAAGGCTCCGTGGGTTCGAATCCCACCCTCTCCGCCTTACGACACCGCATACGCGGTGTCTTTACTTTAATCAGTCCCTCAACCTCCTGCAGGGACAAAGCCTGCGAGATGTTAACACAAAGGCCTCAAAGCGCAGGCTGTACCTGCGACCGGAAGCAGAGCTTCAAGACTCCACATAAGGGAGATGTGTAAGAGGAAGATCCCGGGTCGTTCATTATCTCGATCACGTTGGACTGGGCTCGCAAAATCAATGGTGGCATCAAGTTATTAAGACAAAGAGGTATCTTCAATTGGATTGCAACCAAGACGATAGTTCGAATTGACAGCATTTGTTGCCCGCGATATCCTCCATAGTGGCGTCTGGGCAGGTCTGACGCAGCGGAGATCTCCAAACCCCGTCAGGTCCGAAAGGAAGCAGCGGTACAGAGGTTTCTCCGGGTGCCGTCAGGGTGCCTGCCCAGATGCTCTTTGATTCTAATCAGGTATCGGTAGAGGAAAATTGAAAAGGTCACCGCAAAATATTGGCAGCGACCTGGTAGTTCTAGCCCACACTTAGGTGTTCTTCCTGCGAGAATATCCGGCACACGGCCAGCTTAACGCGAAGGTATCCCTCAAGTGCTAGTTGTACAAGAAGCGAAGGATGCGTCGGATTTTGTACCACTGCCCGTTGTTCCGAAGAGCGAGATCTGCTTATGAATTCGAGGGCTCTTGCAATTTGGGCAGCAGACTTCATCTATCTTCGATGCGCTAAAGATCAATTCCTCAAATGGATGATTGCATTTGTCGCATTGAAACTCATAAATTGGCATGGAATTCAACACCTCGTTTGTTCAATTTAACATCTCAATACTATTTAGATGTCAGAATCAACAGTTCGTTACATAAAGTGACAAACGATACCTGGACATGTATTCTACATCAGCTATGGCTCTTGGGCGCTGATCGAAGGAAGGTATTATAGTCCACAAAAGTCACGCCGAGGAATCGGCTGCGCTTTCGACAGGGAGCGCTATTTGAGTCTTTTGGTATACTCAGCGCGGTTTATGGAAAAAGTTAAACGCACCCTCAATCTTTATCCTCAGATTCTCCCCTTGGGGATTGTCGTGTTAACCCTGTGTGGGTCAGTGTTGATTTATATTGCGACAGCCCGAACTGTTCATCTAGAGATCAATGGGTCTGAGAGTTCTCTTCGAACGCATGCGCGGACGGTGATGGCTGCGCTTCGTGATGGGGGAGTTACAGTAGGAGACGAAGATCTAATACAACCGTCAGCGAGCGAGAAGTTGATACCTGGAATGACGATCCGAGTTCAGAACGCTAGCGAGGTGACGATTAAAACTGATGGTGAAATTGCGAAAGTACTGACAACTGAATCCTCGCCAGAGAATATCCTTCTCGAGGCTGGCATTCGGGTTTTTCCCGGTGATCAATTAGATGTCACCATGTGGTTTGAAGACCCCTCTGGAGTTCAGGTCCCAGAATACCCGCTTAGCGTCCAATTGCATCCAGGGGTTGCCCTAGAAATTATCGATGACGGCACTTCAATTCTTGTTCGCAGTGCGGCCGGAACAGTTGGAGAAGCGTTGTGGGATGCAGGCATCATTCTCTACGAGGGCGACCTCGTTGAGCCAAATCCAGGTGCACCTGTATCTGCAGGCGACGTGATTGAGGTCGTCAGAGCTCAGTCACTTGTCTTCGAAACGGATGGAGAAGTTGTCCACACACGGGCTGTCGGTAAAACAGTCGGCGAAGCGTTGGTGCAATCTGGCGTTGCATTAACTGGCATGGACTACGCAATCCCTGAGGCGGACGGACCCATTCCCGTCGACGGCCGGATTCGCGTGGTCAGGGTGCGTGAAAATATTTTGTACGAGATGGAGCCGATCCCCTTCGGCACCGTCTACCAGCCAGCCGATACTCTGGAGCTAGATACGTTACAGGTTATCAGCACCGGTTCCTATGGGGTGGTGGCGAAACGAATCCGCCTGCGAATAGAGGATGGGGTTGAGGTGGTGCGATCTGTGGATGAGGCCGTCCACCTTGTTGAGCCGAAGCCACGAGTTGTGGGCTATGGCACCAAGATCGTTATCCGCACGCTAAACACAGCGAGTGGAACGATCGAGTATTGGCGCGCGATCCCTGTTTATGCGACGGCTTATTCGCCCTGCCGAAGTGGGGTATCAGAATGTTATCCACTCACGGCTAGTGGACGCCCGGTTACCAGGGGAATGGTCGCTGTAATCCGAAGCTGGTATAACCAGATGAGAGGCTGGCCGGTATTTATCCCTGCGTATGGATCCGGGTCGATTGAGGATATCGGCGCAGGATTTGCTGATAAAGATTGGATCGATTTAGGGTTCACGGACGATGATTTTGAAGGCTGGCACAGTTGGACTACTCTCTATTTTCTAACTCCAGTCCCGCCATTAGACAGTATTCCCTGGATTCTTCCCTGAGTTACGAGTCTAAGAACAGATCCTGGGAATCGATTGTGTAATCCTGTTGGAGGTATGGGTATGAGGAAGACCATTCGGATCATTGGGATTCTTTCTTTTCTGAGTCTTACCATTACTGCTTGCGTACAGCAGGGATCGGCAGAGGATGCGATTGAAGCCTATCTAAATGCTATTGTGTCGAAAGACGTCGTCCGGGCGACTAATAAATCATGTCTAGACTGGGAGGAAGGTGCGCATGCTGAAGCGTCCTCGTTTGAAGCTGTCGTCGCTCGGCTTGATGGGTTAACCTGCACCTCAATTAGTGCGAGTGGTGAGCAAACGCTCGTCAACTGTGAGGGTAGGATTATTGCAAACTACGGTGGGGAGGACCAGGATATCCCCCTGTCGGGGAGGATCTACGTCGCTGTTCTTGAGGGTGGGGAGTGGAAGATGTGTGGGTATTCAACAGGGACAGGCGAGTGAAGGATCGTAAGTCGAGCGCACGTGAGAATTTATATGCACTCGCGCTGTGTTTGATAATTCTGCTAATAATCATCCTCACTGCTGATGCTTCAGCGCAGTGGATCTATCAGGGTTTCTAATGACCCTGGTCCACATTTCGATATTCAGTCTTTTAGTCAGCGCTCTGGTCCTAACCGCATCCCAAAGATGGCGGAGATGGGCTCTTTTCATCATCAGTCTGGTCAGCGTTTACTGGCTTCAACCCGCAGTTTCATTACGGCAGTTTAGTTTCTGGTTTCCAACGGCGTCAATAGGGTTGACAGTGATAGCCTGGTTGGTAACTCGTCATCGTGAGCGGGGGTTGAGCCGGGAGGACCTCAGCGCTCTGCTATTCACCGCTCTTCTTCCGCTGCTCATGAGCCTGACCCGTTTTCTCCCCGAGGGATGGCAGTTAACAGCTTCCCGTCCCCCATCAATGTATCTGGTGGTTATTGTAGGTTCCATTCTGGTTATCCTGGGTTTCGCCGGTGAGTGGCTCGCAAAATGGTCACGCCTGATGAGTGTGCTTCTCGGCGTCGTTGTCATTGGTGTTTTCGTTGTATTAAAAATTGAAACTCTTTCGGTGTGGGCCAGCAGTCTCTTGCGAGGGGTAACGGGCCAATCACGAAATCTAGCCGCGTCTACAGATTTGTATTGGCTTGGGTTCTCCTACATCGCCTTGCGTCTCCTACATGTCCTAAGAGACTTTCAATCCGGCCGTTTGCCTGCGGTGTCGTTCCTTGATTTTTTGACCTTCGTCCTTTTCTTTCCTGCGATTACTGCCGGACCGATTGACCGCGTCGAGAAGTTTGGATCCAAGATGCAGAGTGCGGTCGCACCCTCTGCGAGCGAATATTTTACTGGCGCCAAGAGGATCGTTCTCGGAGTATTTCAGAAATTTGTCCTGGCGGATGGATTGGCAATTATCGCCTTGAATTCGACCAATGTTGCCTTGACGCGTTCCATCCCCTGGCTCTGGGTGCTTGTGTTTGCCTTCAGCCTGAGGTTGTACTTCGATTTCAGCGGCTATACGGATGTTGCAGTAGGAATAGGGCAGATATCCGGTATACAGCTCCCGGAGAACTTCGACCGCCCATACTTAAAAACCAACATCGGAATTTTCTGGAATAGTTGGCATATGACGCTCGCCAATTGGTTTCGGGCTTATGTGTTCAATCCGCTTACGCGCGCGCTGCGAAAAGGGCGATTGAAGATGAACTCTGTACTCATAATCCTGATTGGTCAGCTGGTGACGATGACGCTGATAGGACTGTGGCACGGAGTGACATGGAATTTCGCTCTATGGGGCATCTGGCATGCTATCGGGTTGTTTATCCATAACCGCTGGGTTGTTTTCCTCAATTCCAGGCGGGATCGAATTCCTTCAGCCTTCCACACGAGTAGAGCAATGAGAGCCGTTAGCCTCATTCTGACTTTCAACTTCGTAGCGCTAGGATGGGTCTGGTTTGCATTACCCAGCGTTCAAATGTCTTGGGAGACCCTCATACGAATGTTCGGGGGATATCGATGACCGAAGCTCAGCGTGTAGGGAAGGGTGTGACGAGAATCTCGTGGGGCTTCATCTGGCGTGTCCTTCTGAAAGCCTTCGTTCTATTTGCAGCGATTAATATCGTTTATGTTCTACTTAACCCACTTCCCGTGCTTGGGCGGCTCTCGTTGTACAACGTTCTTTTCCCCGGGCGGCTGCGGCTTCCTTATGGGGATGACCCCGATCGTTCGTTCAACATCACCCTCTCCCATTTAGATGCCATGTTTGCTGCGCATGAGATACAGAGCGCCGATAAGAGCGAAGAGGAATTTCGCGTTCTGGTGATCGGCGACTCGTCGGTGTGGGGCTTTTTACTCGAGCCAACGCAGACCCTTTCGGCTCAGATCAACCAAAGCGATATAAAAACAGAAGATGGAAGAACGGTTCGAGCCTACAATCTTGGGTATCCAACGATGTCTGTCACAAAGGATCTACTGATCCTTGAACGTGGGCTCATCAATCATCCTGATCTGGTCGTCTGGTTGGTCACGCTGGAGTCTCTTCCAAAAGTATCCCAGCTAGATTCACCCTTTCTGCAACTCAATCCGGAACTCACGCGCGAGCTCATTACACGTTCTGCACTCGATCTTGATCTTGGGGATGAGCGGTTTGAGAACTCAACGTTCTGGAATCGAACCATCATAGGCCAACGACGAGAACTAGCCCAACTCTTTAAGCTTCAGATGCTGGGTGTGCTTTGGTCTGGGTCCGGCGTTGACCATGAGATTCCGGAAACTTATAATGAGCGGCTGGAGGATCTACCTGCCGATCTGGACTTCCACAATTTCATACCAGGGGATTTAAGTGCCAACGAACTTTCTTTTGATGTGCTTGAGGCGGGGGTGCAAGCGGCAGGCGAGATCCCGGTGGTTATCATTAACGAGCCGGTGTTTATCAGCAAGGGTGAGAACAGCGATATTCGCTACAATTTCTATTACCCACGCTGGGTATACGACTTCTATCGGCAGGAACTGCAATTTCAGGCGGCTGGCAAAGGTTGGTATTATGTGGATCTGTGGGACGCACTGCCAGCCACAGAATTTACGGACAGCGCGATTCACTATACGCCTCTGGGGTCCAGAATTCTGGCACAGGACATTGTCGGAGTGATAAAAGAGTTTCTCCAAGAGCCGTGAACTTCAATTTCATTAGGAATTGTGATTGCTTTCGAAGGTAAAAATAAATGGTTCATAAACGAAATAGTTTGTCTAACTTAACCTTATTGGTATCGATAGGAATTGTGTTTTTCATCCTGGCTGGATGCACAAGCCCAACGGGGAATGACCCTCAAGCTTCTCTCGAGGGAGGGTCTTCTTCAACAGTTGAACCAACAGAGACCTCTCCCAGGAGCACAACTGTGGAAACTGAGGGTGGAGGAATACCAACAAGCGTTCCTTCATCAAACCCTGAGCAAACCGCGGAACCGGATGAAGTCGAGCGCTCAACTCCGGCACCTACCACAACTTACGACCCGAGCACATGGCAAGACCTCCCCGTAATCCCGGTTGTGAGCGATAGGGCGAGAGACATCTATACCCACGGATTGAGTTTGGGGAACAACCCCCGTGCATTCGCGAAAATCGGCGACTGCCAGAACGTCCCCTCGATGTTCCTGTCGATCTTCAGCCACGAGGGTTATTACTCGCTTCGTGAGGAAGATGCTTATCTTAAAGAGACAATTGATTGGTTTGACGGATCTTTCGCGAGGGAGAGTGAGGCCGTTCGCAGAGGTTTTAACGCAGCATCGGTCGTTTCTCCGCTATGGGCGAACCCTGAGTTCTGTGATCCGGGTGAAACACCGTTGGATTGTGAGATCCGCTTGCATCAACCCAGCATAGCTTTGGTGAGTCTAGAAACCTGGTGGGAGGGAAAACCTGAGACATATGAGCAGTACGTACGGGAGATCCTGGAGACGTTGATCGACCGCGGAATCCTTCCAGTTCTGGCAACGAAAGCGGATAATCTCGAGGGAGATCACCGTATCAATATAATCCTAACGAGGTTAGCTTACGAATACGACATCCCACTCTGGAATTTTTGGCGAGCGATCCAATCGCTTCCAAACCAGGGTTTAATGGAAGATGGATTTCATCTTACTTTTGCTGAAAATCACTTCGATGACCCCGAAGCGATGATGGCTGCTTGGCCCTGGAGAAATCTCACCGCTCTTCAAGTCCTAAACTCGGTTTGGCAGGGTGTTTCTGCGCCTTAAAACCATCACTCGATATGCGGGAATAGGTGTTTCCTGCGGGTGGAAAGAAGAGTATCAATGAAGGATCAAATCGCGGCCTTTATTTCAACTGAATTACTAAAAGATCCGACTCGGATAATTGCGTTTGATGAGGCGTTGATTTCCAGTGGTTTGGTCGATTCGTTCAGCCTGGTAGATCTTGCTCTCTTTGTCGAGGAGACTTTCGGCGTGCGCATTGACGATACCGAACTCACCGCAGAAGTTTTTGACACGATCGAAGAATTGGCTGCATTAATCTCCACACGCAGAACATCTTAACCGACATGACGACGGTCACTGAGGTTCTCTACCGGACAATCCAGGAGGAGCCAGATCGAATTGCGCTAGTCCTCCAATCGCCAGATGGAGATCAGGCGCTCACGTATGCTGATCTCATCCGCGGTGCTCTCGGATATGCAAACATCCTCGAGGGTGCGGGGGTACGGCGCAACGAACCGGTTATTTTACTCCTGCAGCATGGCAGGCCGCTGATCGAGGCATTCTTCGGGGCTATTCTGCATGGCGCAGTCCCCGCCATCATGCCCTTTCTCACGGAAAAACTATCGCCAGAACGCTATCGCCAATCGCTTGCAGCGTTGATTGAGATTACCAAGCCGGCTGTGATCGTCACCTATCCGGCATTTACAGATGAAGTCGCGGGAGCAAGAAAAGATGGCGATTCGGTGCGATCTGTAATACTTTGGACTGAAGTAGAGCCAGTAATTGATATTTCCTGGGAGACGCTCGGAGGAATGAGAAGCGAGCCGGAGGATATCGTTCTCTTACAACACTCATCCGGGACAACTGGCTTGCAGAAAGGCGTTGCCCTATCTCACCGAGCAGTTCTTTGCCAGCTTACAACCTACGCTGAAGCGATCAATATGACCCGTGATGATGTCGTTGTGAGTTGGCTTCCTCTTTACCACGACATGGGTTTGATTGCCGGCTTTATCATGCCAATCTTATTGAGATCCAGGCTTATTCTCATGTCACCATTCGATTGGATTCGCGCCCCTTATCGCCTCTTTTCCGCGATCTCACAATACAGTGGAACACTGAGTTGGCTGCCGAATTTTGCGTACAATTTCAGCGCTCGCAAAGTGCGCGATCGTGATCTCGACAACATCGATCTATCCAGTTGGCGAGCCGTGATTAACTGCTCTGAGCCGATGCGATGGAAAAGTCATGAGGATTTCTTCAACCGTTTCTCAAAATACGGACTCAAACGCCAGGCATTGGCGACGTGTTATGCAATGGCAGAGAATGTGTTCGCAGTTACGCAAGGTGGCATTGAAGCACCGGTAGTGGTGGATGAGATCGACCGGCGATCCCTGTTGGAGGATCAAATTGCGGTTCCCGCGAAGGCGGGTGAGGATGCGATTAAAATGCTTTCAGCGGGCCAACCAATTAATGGAACGAGCGTGCGCGTTATAGATGCTGAGGGGATGGATTTACTCGATCGACATGTTGGGGTAATTGCACTGAAGGGGGATTGCCTGCTATCGGGCTATTACAACCGTGATGATTTAACCCAAGATGCTTTTCTGGGTCGGTGGTATATCACCGGGGATCTGGGTTATCTTGTTGAGGGAGAGTTATTTGTAACCGGTCGTAAGAAAGAGTTGATTATTGTCGGCGGTAAGAATGTTTTCCCCCAGGATCTTGAAGAACTAGCGATGGATGTTGAAGGTGTTCATCCAGGGCG
This sequence comes from uncultured Anaerolineales bacterium, assembly GCA_965195195.1. GTDB lineage: Bacteria > Chloroflexota > Anaerolineae > Anaerolineales > E44-bin32 > E44-bin32. The sequence goes on from CBDAFF010000090.1 coordinate 19,863, forward strand.
AGTGGTTGCTTTCGGGTTATTCAATGAAGACCTTGGGACCGAGGAGATAGGAGTAATCGCCGAAGTGGATGTGACCGAGGATGAACAGCGTGTGAAAATTGCACGTGAGATTAGAGATCAGATCGCGCGTGGGACGGATGTCACTGCACGTTATGTTTTAACCGTAGATCGCGGCTGGTTAATCAAAACGAGCAGCGGCAAAATCGCCCGCGGGGCGAATCGGGATAAGTATTTACAGGAATCCGTGTAACTCTTCTGGCTTTGTTAAATCAGGACGTAACCTGTGAAACCATCATTACTTGATGCACCCGGAGTGCTGAAAAAATATGGGATCTTGCCAAAGAAAAGCCTTGGCCAGAACTTCATAATCAATCAGCGTGCCTTAGATGACGTGATCTCTGCTGCGGACCTGACCGGACACGAGGAAATCATCGAGATTGGAGCAGGGTTCGGAACGCTGACAATTGAATTGGCTCAATCTGCAGACCGGGTATTCGCGGTTGAAATCGACAAACGACTGATTCCTGTCCTCCGGGATAATCTGCAGGATTTCGAAAACGTAACGTTACTTCATGCTGATTTCCTACATCTTGATCCGGGCGAGCTGGTTTCACATTCCGGATATTATGTCGTCGCCAACATTCCCTATTACATCACATCCTCTCTTCTTCGACACTTAATGGATTCCTCCATACCTCCAGCGAGGGTTGTGTTGACGATGCAGCATGAGGTCGCGCAGCGGATCATCAGTTCACCAGGTGATATGAGCCTGCTTGCGTTGAGTGTTCAGATCTATGGCCGCGCCGTGATTACTGCGCGCTTCCCGGCGGAGTGTTTCTATCCCATTCCGGATGTAGATTCGGCAGTATTGCGCATAGACATATACGAGGAACCTCTAGTTCCACGTGAGGTGATCCCGGCGATCTTCAGTTTAGCCCGCGCTGGTTTTGGTCAAAAAAGGAAGAAATTACGGAATTCTCTTGCCCGTGAGATGGGCTTAAGCCCGGAAGAAGTTGAGAAGTTGCTTGCTCAAGCAGGGATTCAGCCGAAGAGCAGAGCTCAAGAACTTTCAATCCAGGATTGGGAAAAGATCGCTCGAATTGCTGCCGAGTAAGATCGATTGCAGCGTTGATTTATTGTGGGGATGGCTTGTGTTGATCTGCTGAAAGATGACGGTGGGTCATGAGCACTTGCCAAACTCGGAAGGCTGCTTCAACCTGAATTCGAAAGGACATTTTCGATTGCCCGATCTGTCTATCCTCGAAGTATATTGGGCTTTCAATGAATTGATATCCCAGGCGTTGTGCAACGTAGGCCATCTCAACCTGAAAGACATAGCCATTTGATCGAATGCGGTCCAGGGGCATTCCCAGCAGGGTTTCGCGGCGCCATATGCGGAAGCCTCCCGTCGCGTCCTGGACATTCATGCTGAGGATCGTGCGCGCATAAAAATTACCAAACCAGGATAAGAGTAACCGACCCACACCCCAGCGCTCGTCTAGTTTTCCGCCTTCAACATAACGGGATCCGAGAACTGCATCATGATCTTCTAAAAGATCCATGAAAGTGGGGAGGTAGGCCGGGGAGTGGGAGAAGTCGGCATCCATCTGTCCGATTGCTTCAGCGCCGGATTGAAGCGCGTGTTTAAAGCCGGTGATATATGCAGTCCCCAAACCAAGTTTACCGGCTCTATGGATAACGGAAATCCGTTCTGGTTTGCTACGAGATAAGTCATCCGCGATTTCCCCGGTCCCATCGGGAGATGCATCATCAATGACTAGAAGTTTCAGATCGGGTATGGGTAATGCCCAGAGCGCGGCTGCAAGAGCCGGAAGGTTTTCAGCTTCGTTATAGGTCGGAATAACGACCGTTAGTTGTCTCATGTGTTTGGACTATTTTTTGCCGAGTGTGCGTGGTTGATTTCGATCAGATTTCCTGTGCACGAATGAGTCGTACCCATATTGCCGCTGGTTTGCGTCCAGCGTGGGCACAGCTTACCCTATTGGTCCCTCTGTGATGGTAAAGGTACAGGCATCTCCTCCAGCAGCGGAACATTCCTTTTCGGTGACTTCAAAACCCTCGCCAGAACCCAGCCATTGCAAACAGCCTTCAAGTAAGCCCACAAATCCCTGACATGTTGGTGAAGAGCTCTCTCGCCCCCAGCAAACCGGGCAATTCTGAACGCGGAATAGAAGGATGTTATCTTCCTCCTGGACCTCGCACTTGAGGTCGCTCGCTGCCGAGAGTACTTCTGCAAGGACTGTTAACCCTTCCTTGTTTCTCGCCTGTGCGGGAAGGGAGTCGAAATCCACAGTTTGTAGATTTCCAAGAGCGCCATGCTGTTTCCACGTTAGATCGAAGGCGGACTTGGAGGCTCGACGAGCCAGGGCATGACTGCCTTTTGAACCATAAATCTCATCGAGCGCCGCGTTCAGAGAAGAGAATTCAGAAAGATCAACCTCACGTTCGAAGTTTTCTGCGGGGTAGGCATCAATCCATCCTTGAAGGCCTGCTATTCGAAGTAAGGCATTCAAGCCATTCTTGCCGAGCACATCTTCCAACTCCAGGAGGAAGGCGCGGGTTGGGTAGTTCGGATAGGTCTTAAGACTTTTCTCAATCGAAATCACAGAATAGGAATCCCTTTACACAAGCTCGGAGAGATCTTGCGTGACGCGGCGCATATCGAGGAATAGTAAACCTAATTTCGCTTGTTTTCGTGCCAGGACAGTTAGTACAGCTTCATCTCCGACGGCCATCAGAATCATAAAGCCGTTTTCGCCTCGAATGTAAACTTGGTCCAGATTTCCACGACCAAGCTCGCCTGAGATACGTTCACCCAATGAGAGCATGGCTGCCGACATAGCAGCTACCCGATCTCCTTCAATGCTTTCGGGAAGGGCCGATGCAATCGTTAAGCCATCAACGCTAATAACCGCAGAAGCCTCGACATCGGGGGAAGAGGCTTGCAGGTCTCTTAAGCGTTCGCTCATTTTATCAGTGCGGGAAATCGCCAAGCTTCATCTCCAGTCTGATGATCACGATAGGGTATTAATTGAGAGCGGCGGTACTGTAGCACAGTGGCAGATGCCGTGTCAAGCTATCCAATCTCTTATGTTGCCTAACGTGGAACTTTTACCTGATCAGATGCTGCGAAGTTCATGCCCGCGTTTTTCCACTAGCCATCTTCGTCGTCGGCGGTTTGTTGTTCTTTCCCTATCCCGATATCCGAGGCGCCCCTAATGGGGTTGATGGGGATCATTCCTCCGAAACTGGAGTGGAAAGTTCTTCCTCGCTGGTTGATAGCTTGCCTGGGATTAACCAAATTCCTAGAAATGCGGCTATGCTGAGCGTGATTATTGTAACCCCGGCGGCGCCGCTGACGACTGACAATAGGGGTTGAAGATTTATTGGAGTGAGATCTTCTTGGACAAGGATAATCAGGCCCACACCAAGAGCAGAAATGTTCCACAAGCTATGAAGGAAAACAGCGCCGAAGTAATAACGGAGCGCATGGCTCCAGCGACCACTTTCTCGGGCGCGAGCGATTCCCAGGCTCGTCAATGCCGTTGTGATCATATGCATCATGGTTGCTCCGGCACGAGCGATCATCACTGGAACCCAGGAAACACCCGGTTGTCCTAGGAAGAAAGCCTCAAATAAGCCATATCCAGCACCTGCGATAGCGCCCCCAATGAAGGCTTGATGTTGGGTAAAACCGCGTCGAATTACAGGCCAGACGCCTATGGTTTTTATAGCTTCTTCCGCCATAGGCACGAATACAATGAGAAAGGCCGTGATCAGGAAGAGTATTAAAGGCTGGTTGGTAAATTCCTGTACCTGGGATACTAAATATGGCTCAGCCCATTGCTCTGGGCGGGTGAAGTTTTCAATCAACCCCTGGCTACTCATCTCCTGGAATAACATTACGAAAACGATAATTAAAAGCGGTATTGCAGCCAGAATTTCGACTATGAATGCGACCATCGGGGAAGCCCATAATCCGGCAAGGAAATGTCCCCATGTTCTTTTAGCGCTGATCGGTGATCCCTTTCGTAAGAGGATCGCGAGCGCGAATACGACAGGTATGATTGCGGCAGAGACGTGAGCAAGTGGACCGAGAAGGGGAGGAAGAACACCCCGATTGAATGCCAGATAGCCTAAGCCCAGCGCAAGCGGGAAAAGAAAAGCGACAAACATCCACCCGGCGAGAGGTTTATCCTTTCGCTCTTGGATTCGTCCCTGCATGCCCTTATATCCATACACTATGCCGGGAATAGTGCACAGGCCCATGACCATGAATGCGGCGGCAATAACCAAAGTAATCCCCGCTGAAGCCGAGTTATCAATAAACCCTGTAATTATTCCCAGTAAGGCCATTCCCACAGAACCCACGATAGCGAGCAGCAAGGCAAGGATGCTCGCTATCAGCAGAAAGACACTCAGTTGATCCCGTTCTCCAGTTGTAGCGTTCATTTGACCTCTATTCTTATTGAGTCGATATAAACTTGCGGCAGTGTTAGGAGATCTTCCAAGGGATCTCGCACTTCAAGGTCAGGAAGGAGATCGAGTCCCTTTACGACGCGGCCAAAGATGGTCCGGGTCCCATTTAATTCTGGCAAGGGGGAGAGCGTTATGAAGAATTGGCTACCGCTTGTGTTCGGTCCTGTACTTGTGAGAGCGGCTACTCCCGATTGGTTAAAGTCCAGATCAGGATCAATCTCATCGGGAAGAAAGTATCCGGGACCACCAAGACCCGTCCCCGTTGGATCACCTGTTTGTACATATTTTCCCGGAACAACGCGATGAAAAGAGTTGCCGTTAAACCAGCCGTTCTCAGCCAGAAATACGAAACTATTCACAGCCGTTGGAGCGTTCTTCGGGAAAAGCTGAAGTACGATCTCACCGATATTTAATTGCAGATGAACCAGATAGGCAGCTTCTAAGTCGAGGGCCATCTCCGGAGGACTCTCGTACATCCGATGGGAAAGAAGTTCGAGTCGCAGGGCTGCTTCGAGGTTCAATCGAGTTGGATTCAAGCGGAACCAATCATCGTTAAGGAAGATGAATGGTGTGCCGTTGATGCCTGCGTCATAGGCGCTGATAAATGACTCTTTCATCGACTCTTCGAAGCGTCCGCTGCGCAAGTCTTTTTCAAACTGTTGATGATCGAGGTCAAGATGTTTAGCGGCGACGAGAAGCCATTCGAGAAAACTCTCCGGATCGAGATCTTTCCACTCGGCGTAGTCGCTGTTGAGCAGGGAATATATAGCCCAGAACTGACCTTGATGACCCGCGGATTCTGCTGCTTGGCCAGCTAGCGATGCCTTGTCGTGGACGGTCAGGAGAGGGTACTGCCGGTAAATAATTCGCAGATCTTCCGGGTAAATGGCGGTAAGCTCGAGGATCACTGCGGCGAGATCCACGCAGTATGGAGATTGAAAGTCGCAATACACAAGCAGTGTTGCGGGAGCGGTAACAGGGCCCCAACTCCAATCATCATCATTGATAGGGGCGATTGGCATCAAAGTGGGTGTGGGGTTCATCGGTATCGGAGTCGGGCTGGGCGGTGGGGAGGTGCTCGTAGGGCCAAGCTTGGCAGCGCTTATTGTGGGTTCCATTGTTTGAGACGCGGATGGTTGTGACGATGAAGAGCATGCAGATAAGCACAGCAGCATGATGCCGCAGAAGGTCCAAATGAGTCGTAAGAACCATCGGTTTTCCCGAACCATCGATTGTCCTTTGCGCCCAAACCTACATCGTGAGTGGTCCAAAGTACCCCCCTCACGAGTTACCAGCCCCTAACTGTAATTCCACTCCCGCGAGAATGTCAATCCGAGAAGCGAAGGAGCATATCGATTATTCTAACCGACTCTCTGTTGCGTGTCTCCTGAAATGATAGTGTCGCTTATCTTCCCGATGGCAATCTGAGGCGATCCTTGTCGTGTGGTAGTCGACGCGGTATCCTTTTAGTCTTCGGGGGTGGTTGGGTCCCGGTGGGCTCCCCGGTCTTCAAAACCGGTGGCGGGCCGCACAGCGGGCCGCGGTGGGTTCGACTCCCATCCACTCCCGCCTTTTCATTTATCGAGGCGTGTATGCTCCTGGATGATAGTAGATTATCAAATGATCTAGCAGATAAGCTGCTTCCGCTTGTGCGTCAGGTGATGTCGATTACGGATGTCACCGTGGGAGATCAGAAGCAGCCTTTTGCCGTTCGCTTTCGCGGCACTTTGATTTCCGATTCGCAGTTGGCTTTTGAGAAACTCGATCCCGTCTTTAAGCAGGCGGGGACTACGTTGCTTTTTCGCGAAGAGAATGATGAGCATGAGATACTGGGAATGCCAGGGGTGATCCTGCCTCAAGCTTCCAACCCTTTAGTCAATGTCATTCTTTTCCTGCTAACGCTGGTAAGTATGCTGATGGCTGGCGCAATGTATGGCATGGAAGCTCCTGCAGATACCAGCTTTCTGGGGATCTTGCGAGCTACCCTCCAAAATCTGCCGAACGGAATCACGTTCGCAGCGAGCTTGTTGGGGATTTTGATGGCGCATGAGTTCGGGCATTATTTTGCGGCGCGCTTCCACAGAATCGCGGTTTCACTGCCTTATTTTCTCCCATTTCCACTCAGTTTGTTTGGTACGCTAGGTGCATTCATACGCTTGAAAGAGCCGCCTAAGAACCGCCGCGTCCTTTTGGATATCGGCCTTTCAGGTCCCATCGCCGGTTTGATCGTCGCCATCCCGGTACTGCTGGTAGGGCTTTACCTATCGGATTTAGGTCGTCTGCCATTGAATGCTATGGCGGCTCAGGGTTCTGTCCTCGAAGGAAATTCACTGCTGTACCTCGCCTTGAAATACGTCGTTTCAGGGGAATTCCTTCCAAAACCGCTCCATTATGCAGGTCTGAGTCCATTTATTTATTGGGTCCGCTACTTTTTCATCGGTTTACCCATGCCCTATGGGGGTACCGATGTGTTATTACACCCGCTCGCGTGGGCTGGTTGGGCCGGATTGCTCGTCACGATGCTCAACCTCATCCCTGCCGGCCAACTCGATGGTGGTCATGCAATCTATGTCTTGCTGGGAAAAGCAACCAAAAGACTCTGGCCCTTCATCATCGGGTTGTTATTGCTGCTGGGTACCGTATGGCCGGGGTGGTACATCTGGGCTGCGTTAGTTTTCCTGATGGGGCGCACCTATGCCCGTCCGCGAGACGAGATCACGCCTCTCGATCCCCGCCGGAAGTGGTTCGCGATTTTCGGCTTGGTCCTTTTCGTTCTTGTTTTTATCCCTGTTCCGTTGCGGTCGTTCTAAATCGCTCATTTGATTACAGAAAACCAAATAGTTCAATGCGTCTCTACTTTGCGTCCGGTCGCAGGCGCAGCCTACTCTTTGAAGTTTGCGTGTATGAACCAATAGATTGACCATTGCAGAGGTGATGAATCTCTTTTTCCTTTCTTTCCCCTAATATCCCCCAATGCCCCCTCCGCTCTGCTTCGGGGATGCACGCGAGGGGACGGTGGGGGACTTATCATGCCGAGCTCGTTGAGGGACCACTCCCCTCGCAATCGCGCAGCATCCTGTAAGGAAGCCCTCATGGCTCCTACGGAGTGCTGCGCGAAGCGCAGCGTGGAGCAACACCTCCCTGGAAACATCAAGCTCTCAGCTCAAACCAACCATGCAAATCCGAAAATGCGGACGTGTCTTTATCTAGTCCTCTTTTTTCCATTGAAGCGCAAATCCGCTTGGTTACCTACATAATTTGAAGGAGAACTAACAAGGATGTGGTGTTGTTGATCTTCACTAACTTGTCGATCCGAATGTGTAATGTAAGGAAAACTGCTTGTAAGCGGGGTTATCTTAGGGAGGTCTTGATTACATAGCTTCCAGCGTCCCTCTTCTTTTCGCCAACACCTCGATCCAGCGGAAGAGCACATAGCCACACACGATGTAGATTATCCCGATGCCGATCTCCTCGAGCATCGCTGGTCGAACATCTCGAAACGTGGCTCCATCGATGATGGCGCGTGCGCTGGCGATGCCGCGCGTGAGAGGGAGAACGTTGGAGACGGCTTGAAGCGCCGATGGGAGACGATCAATGGCGATGTTGGAACCTGAGAGTAACAACAGCAAGAAGTAGGCGGTGTTGTTGATAAACATAACATTGCGCGTAATCAAGCTGAGACTTCCCAATAGGAGACCCAGCCCCGATGTGCTGAAGGTTGTGACGGCAATGACGAGCAGGAGGGCCCATGGATCTGTATTCGATAGATCGAGCCCAAGGAGGGTGACGCCCCAGGCGAATCCGATGAGTACGCCGAACATTCCATCGATGATGTGAATCACCGCCCGCCCGAGGAACATCGTCATTCGATTCGCCGGGGTCCCGAACAGATAGGGCAGCGTTCCATTCCAACGGTCGCCAGCGAGACTAAAAGTGACGCCGTAGATCCCGCTTAACGCGGTGATTTGGATTGCGTTCCCGATGATATAGAAGTCCGCAGATTCTCCCGACGTGCCGAACTTGCCCATGAGTGTAAAGAAAAGGATTTGAGCGAGAGGCCCCACGACCTTCGTGGCGATATATGTAGATGGTCGAAGCCAAGCAAAGAGAGCGATGTATGAGAGAACTGCTCCCTGGAAGAATAAACGAATATTGGCAATCACTTTCGACATGTCAGGACCCAGTCAAAAATCCCTAGAAAACAATCAGAATATCCAATCACATCATTGACCACTGAGGGTGGCATCAACACGCGCCTTGAAGAGCATTTTCCTGAACAGCCAGAAAGCCAGGAAGAGGTACAGCACGCCAAGAAGCGCCATCATCGCCCACGGCAGACTGATCTCCAAGATATCCGGTTTTCCACTGGAAGACAGATGCAAAGCGACCGCAGCCCAGTAAGGTGCAAGGATGTAGCTGAGCGGTGTCGTCCACTGGGGCAATATGGCAATGGGGAAGAGGAATCCGGCAAGGATGAAGACCGGGAATTCCAGCCCATTCTGCCAACGTTGCACATCAGGGTTTAACACGAAGAGCGTTGCCAAGACAAGCCCCAGGCATACAAGTGAGAACACGGTCATGACAACAGAAAGGATGAAGAGTGTTGGGGATTCAATGCTCAACGGGTATCCAAAGACGATTGACGCGAACGTGTAGGCAACAATCATGGAGCTCAAAGCCTGCGTCACAAAAGCCAGGTTCTTCCCGAACACAATCACCGCTAAGGGAGTGGGCATCCCGACGAGCGCTTCAAGTGTCCCGGTCCAGCGCTCCCGCGTTATGCTGTTTCCGCTCTGGAATAGGACGCTATCCCATAGGCCAGTGAGGCCACTTCCAACGACAATGAAAATCACAAACCCATCTCCCTGTTCACCCAGGATAAAGAGGGCCATTATGGCGATGAGCAGAGGCTGGACGAAGATGCCGAACAAGATGAAGGCGTCCGTCATGGACTGTTTTAAGGTAAATAAAAAAGTAAGCTTTATTACACGAACGTAGGCCTTCATCATGCCGGGTTTCATCAGCTGGTTAATCGTCTCCTGGTTTGTCCACGAATTTGTTATCGTGATCCTGACCGGAATGGTTTGAGAGCAACCGCAGGATGCTCCGCGTCCTTAGACTTTGCCACCCACAAGTCTGACGTATGCATCCTCAAGTGTTGGCTCGCGCACTGTCACCTTCCCGACTCGCACACCTTCCAAAGCAGAAAGAAGTGGTGGGATGGCTTCAGATCCTTTTGCTGAGTGAACATGAAGCGCCTGTTTTTGGTCCAGGTCTTCAACAGATACTGTGTCAACAAAGGGAAAGTTTCGAATATGATTCAATACCTTCTTTGGAACCCCAAAGACTTCGATTTCGATCACCGAGAGATCGCTCACCACCTGCTTCAATGCTTCAGGTGTGTCGAGGGCGACGATGCGCCCTAGATCGATGACTGCGACTCGTTCGCAAAGCGCATCGGCTTCAAACATATAGTGAGTCGTCAAGAGGATGGTCTTCTTCTCAGATTGCAGGTTGCGTATCACCTGGCGGATTTCCCGCCCTCCGACGGGATCTAGTCCCATTGTTGGCTCATCGAGGAAGAGGATTTCAGGGTCGTGCAGCAGCGTGCGGGCAATATGAAGGCGCTGCTTCATCCCGCGCGAATAGCCCTCGACTTTTTCATCCCCCCGATCCGAAAGGCCTACTAACTCAAGTAATTGTGGGATGCGCTTCTTGGTGACTTCCGGATCAACGTGGTAGAGGCTGGCGAAGTAGCGCAGATTGTCGATGCCGGAGAGCCGCCAGTACAGACCTCGCTCCCCGCCGAAGATGAATCCAATCCTTGATCGGATCGCATTTGCCTGGTCAACGACGTCGTAGCCAAGGATTTTCGCCGTGCCGCCAGTAGGGATGAGAAGTGTTGTGAGCATCTTGATCATCGTGGTTTTTCCGGCGCCATTAGGACCGAGCAAACCGAAGAGTTCACCCCGATTAACGTCAAAGGTTATACCGTCGACGGCGACTACTTCTTTTATCTTCCTGCGGACAACGCCGATGGTTGTCTTGTAGATTCGTCTTAGGTCTCTTACTTCGATCGTGTTCAAAATACTCTTCTTGAATCAGACAGTATATGTTTAAGAACTCGGTTTGATTTGTCAGGTTAGCACAATTGTTCACACGCTTCAAGCACTGTCTTGCTGCTTGCCGCAGATTTCTTCTTGTGAATCGCAGGGGCCGACCTACGTGTCAGCAAGCCACCCTCCCATAGGTTCAAAACCTGCAAGAGGGCTTATATGATCGCCTCAACGCGCAGGCAGCGCCTGCGACCGGAAGCAGAGCTTGCGCACTCGTGCGCCTGCAAGCG
>CBDAFF010000091.1:0-49135 GCA_965195195.1 uncultured Anaerolineales bacterium
GCGTATTGGGAGCAACTCGGTCTGAGGAGTTTCCTACAACAATACCTACTTCGTCATACCTGAACGAACCGCCGGATGCGGACCCGCATGTCCGGTGGTGTGGGAGGGGGGAGCCGTGAGGTTTCCCCCTATCCCGATTTCAACGTAATAGTTTGTAGGTTAGACGAAGCGCCGGCGAATTTCTGCACTGACGAAATCGAGTGTCGTAACCGTGATTACGATGAACCACACGGCTAGACCGGCAGCCTTGAAATCCAACAGTCGCATCCACTGAATGAGCAGGAAGCCGATACCGCCGCCACCCACAAGACCGATGATGGTGGACATGCGGATGTTAATATCCCATCTGTAAATTGTGAACGAGACAAATGGGGGGATGATCTGTGGGACTACGGCGTAGACAACTGTCTGCAGCCATGTCGCGCCCGTAGCGTGGATCGCCTCGATTGGCCCCCGGTCGATCGATTCGATGGCTTCCGAGTAAAGCTTGCCCAAAGCGGCAATAGAATGCAGCGTTAGTGCAACAATACCCGCGAATGGTCCCAGTCCGACGACGGCCACAGCGATCACGGCCCAGATTAGCGGCTCGATAGACCGGACGAGATTTAGGATTGCCCGAATTACAAAATAGATCCCCAGCGTAAACCAATTCGCTGACATAAGATTGCGTGCTGCCAGGAAGCTGATCGGGAGTGCGAAGATGATACCGAATAAAGTTGCCATCATCCCAAGGAAGATGGTCTCGATCATCTTTGAGACAACCAGCAGAAATTCCTTACTTAAGGCTGCATCACCCTCCATGCCGAGCTGGCGCGCCTGAATTTCCCATTCCTGTGCGCCTGTGGCGGTATCGGGAATAAGGCGGTAGGGCATGATGACTTCGAATGTAAAATCACCATTCTCGTCCGTCATCAAGATCAGGTACTCCCCTTCGTGACGCTGGCGAAATTCGTTATTTAGTGGATCGGCCCACCAGATTTCGGTCTCGGTATTCGGCAGGAATGAAGTGCCGTGGATAGCAAGCGAGGTCCCTGGAGTGCCATCTTGTTTAGAGAGTAGGCCACATTGAGGCTCGATCGAGAGGTAGGGTTCCCCAGACACTTCTTCTGGAAGGGGGGGAAGTGTATCTGTGCAAGGAACCTGCACAGGTGCCTCCGCAGAGATAATCTGCTCTTCGTGCGAGATCGCTCGTTCCCACGGCCACATGATCTGCAGCAGACGTGGCCCGGCTTTGGTCACTTCGGTCCCGAATTGGTAGAGGTCAATCTGCCCGATCTGCCATCCCAAACCGAAGAAAAGAAGAAACACAAGGATAAAGAGCAAGAGTGAGCCACGCGTTCTTCGTTTAGCTATTCGATAGGCATCGATCGCAATCCACAGCCAGAGCAGCAATGTGAGAATGGCTACGCCAGCTAACATCGGCTCGAGTTGATATGTTTTTAGGATTTTGTCTGAAAATAAGATTTGGCGTCGCGCAATTTCATTGATGCGCCAAAGTTGGAGACCGATTATTGTGGCGAAGCTTGCAAAAAGCAGAAGACCTCGACCAAACGCACCTGCGAGGATGTGTCCGATGCCTGGTCCGAAGAACGACACAAGGAAGGCGAGGAATGGTGGTATGAAACTTCCGCGCTGACCTTCTTTACGAATTACCGGAGGGCCACTCATTGCTCACCTCCTGGGATCAAATCTTGACCAACACGAATGGCTTCCTCTCCATAGATCTCTTTGAATTCTTCGTCAGTCATCGCTTGGATCTCCGCACGTGTACCTTGAAATACAACTTCACCGTCGCGTAAGCCGATGACGCTGGTTGAGTATCGCTGGACAAGGTCGAGATAATGTAGACTGCAGATTATGGTGATTTTCTCCTCCTGGTTCAGCTTTTCCAGGTGTTCTAAGATGGAGTGCGCAAGAACCGGATCGAGGCTGGCAACGGGTTCGTCAGCCAGGATCATCTCGGGTTCCTGCATAAGCGCTCTGGCGATACCAACTCGCTGCTGCTGACCCCCGCTGAGTTCATCAGCTCGTTTGTAAGCTTGATCGGTGATCCCCAACCTCTCGAGGGCGAACATCGCTTTTTCCGTATCCTCTGTTGAAAAACGGTTCATGAGGCTGTGCCACGATTTTGTATAGCCAAGTCTTCCCGCGAGCACGTTCGTCAGCACAGAAGACCGGTTTACGAGGTTGAACAATTGAAAGATCATCCCGATGCGACGTCTCGCCTTCCTCAATTCTTCGCCCTTCAGGAGAGCGAGATCTTCCCCGTTCCAGAGAATCTCACCTTCTGTGGGATCGATGAGTCGATTTATACAGCGGAGCAAGGTGGATTTACCGGAGCCACTGAGCCCAATTACAATCAGGAATTCTCCATCGGGCACGGTGAAGCTGACATTATTAAGCGCCACCGTGCCATCGTCATAGACCTTCGTAAGGTTACGTATTTCGAGCATCGGGTACTCCTACGAAAAAAGTGTGGGGGGACAGGAACTTGTCCCCCCACACTTTAACATGCTTTCTTACTGCGTCAGCTCCACGAACAATTACTGGAGTTCGGCAGCGTTGATGCCGGCAGCGTCGAGCAGCTGTCGGAAGGGATCATAGAACGTGTCATCAATCAGCATGAGGGCGGTCCAGCTGTAAGCCTCATCAAGTGCAGCCAGGCCTTCTTCGGTCTCTGCGATGGCCAGCAGCGCAGCGTTCAGCACGTCACGCATTTCGCGAGATGCGGCCACCGTATACTGTACGCCATCATTCGGGATGTCTACAGATTGATGGATGATCTTTACGACGTCCATTACGTCCGGATGCTCTTCCTCGATGGTGGTGCGTGCATCGACGTAGGATGATCCTGCTTCGCAGTCGCCGTTGTACACACCGGCAACGGCGGCGTCATGGGAGCCTGCGTCCACAGTCACGACCTCAACCCCGGCAGCCTTCAGGTCGATGCTGGGTATGATCCAGCCGCTCGTGCTGAGTGCGTCCGCTCTGCAGAAGGTGACGCCATCCAAATCTTCGAGGGTCTCGTACGCGCTGTCGGCATGGACGAAAATCTGCCCGTTGTAGCTCGGGCTGCCATAACGAACAGAGACGAGTTCAGCTTCTGCACAGCCCTGATCCGAGGCAAGGATGTACGCGAAGGTCGCCAGTGAGCCGATGTGAGCCTTTGGGGGATCCGCGCACATCGCTTCGATAACGCCAGCATACTCCGTGGCCACGAAAGTGTCCACGTAGAGGCCGGTCTCCTCAAAAATCAGGTCCGCGACGTCTTCTGCGCCAGCCGAAACACGCTCAGTTTCACCAGAAGGAACGAAGGCCCAAATAATGGGGTTTTCCTCGGTTCCCAATTCTGGTTCGCTAGCACATGCTCCCAGCGCCAGTGCGCCGATGAGAAGTATGCCGACTACGGTTAAAAGATATAAACGGTTTTTACGCATCGTCCTTCTTTCCTCCTCAAATAATTGTAGTGAGTAAATCGTTTGTCCTTCGTATTCAATTGCAGATTAGAAATTTATGGGATTCGGTTCACCTCCTCTTGAAAAGTGATATTGCATTATTCATGTTTACATGACGATATTAGCGCGAAATATGGCGGCTTGCAAGCAATTGGGGTATTGTATCTTTCATATGCGGCGTTTACAATGTTTCCTCTATGTCTAAGACAGCTTACCAAGACGCCCTTGATTACATCTACAGCCATATAGATTACAGCATTAAGAGGAGCTACCGTTATTCCGCGGAGGTTTTTGAACTCCAACGGGTCATCGATCTTCTGGATGCTTTAGGGAATCCGCACGCACAAATAAAAGCCTTCCACATCGCGGGCACAAAAGGTAAGGGATCCGTGTCTGCGTTGATCGCATCGGTGCTGGAGGAGGCGGGTTACAAGACCGGTCTCTATACCTCTCCTCATCTCTCACGCCTCAACGAGCGGATCATGATTAATGGAGAGCCAATTACCGACATGGACTTCGTTGAATTGGTTGAAGCTGTTAAGCCCAGCGTCGAGAGCATACCGGGTTTGACGGTTTTTGAAATTCTCACCGCGATGGCTTTCACCTACTTTACCGAACAAGGAGTCGAATACGCAGCTGTGGAAGTCGGGCTAGGCGGGAGGCTGGATGCAACGAACGTCCTCTCCCCAATCATTGCTGTGATCACTTCACTTTCTTATGACCATATGCATCTGCTTGGAGATAGCTTATCTGATATTGCCCGCGAGAAGGCTGGTATTATCAAGTCTGGGATACCTGTGGTTTTGGCTCCACAGCAGTTCGAGGCGGAGCGGGTTGTTGAGAGTATTGCCGAGGTGGAGGGAGCGCCATTGGTTCGTGTCGGTCACGATTGGCTGTATTCACCTGGGACCCATAATTTCGACGGCCAGACGCTACACATCTGGTCGCGTGCAGAGCAGCCGCTAATGGACGCGTATGTTGACTCTGCGGGTGGTGATGAGTGGGCGCCACCACGTTATCAAATACCTCTTCTTGGGCATCATCAAGTTGTGAACGCTGCCGTCGCCTATGCAGCGATTGTAGAAGCAAGAAACTCTGGGCTAGATGTGAAAGAGACTGATATTCAAGCTGGATTTCGGAAAGCATCCTGGCTGGGACGCTTCCAGATTCTCTCACGAGATCCGCTCATCGTCGCCGACGCAGCCCATAATCGAGATTCTGCGCTCAAACTGAGGATAGCGCTTGACGATTACTTCCCCGGCCAACCCGTCACCATGATCTTCGGTGCTTCAGCAGACAAAGACATCGAGGGGATGCTGGCCGAATTGCGGCCAAGGATTTCCCGCTTTGCCGTGACACAGGCGGACCATCCCCGATCCGAGAGCCCAGAAGCGCTAGCCGTGTTTGCACATAGTCATGGTGTAAGAGTTGAAGAATTTTCGGGGGTTCATAAAGCACTCCAATGGGCTATTGTAAATTCACGTCCAGAAGAGGTGATTCTCATCACAGGGAGTATATTTATCGTCGGGGAAGCGATCGAAACAATGAAGGAATTAGATCTTGAAAGGGCTTAAACAGGCGTAATTAAATAAAATGAATTCTTGGTTTATTGACAGATGGCCGAATTTACCTCCCGAGTTTGGCGGTGTAATTAGCCGTAGAACGGAAGAGCTTTATGGTATTTTAGATGCCGGTCTCGATGATGGTGGGCTATTCGATGCCCTTGTTCTTCCGTTAAGAGACATTGTTCTTTACCCAAAATTGCTAACACCGTTATTTGTGGTTCATGAACCTTCATTGCTCGCGGTGGAGGAAGCGATACGCGCCCAGGAGACGATGATCGGGATTGCACTTACCGATCCGGATACCGACAACCCTGGTCCACAGGATTTTTACACAGTTGGGACAGAAATTGCTGTCGGCAGGCTCATGCATTTACCCGATGGCTCAATCTCCATTATGGCGCAGGGGCGGCGCAGGGTGGAAATTGTTGAGATTGTTCGTGACGGGAAGGCGCTGCGCGCCCGAGCCAGACCTATTGTTGAAAACATCTCAAAAACAAATGAAACTCTAGCCCTGATGCGGGCTGTACTGACCCTCTTTGAAAAATGTGTTGAGCTAAATCGTTCCCTACCTGAGGAAGTCTATCTCTACGCTGTCAATATTGAAGAACCAGGTTGGCTGGCAGACCTCACAGCTTCGGCGCTCAATCTCAGTCTAGGTGAGCGGCAGGCGATACTGGAGGTATTCGACCCGGTTGAACGCTTGCAGCAAATTAGCATTCTTCTGGGGCGTGAGTTGGATGTTCTCGAGCTGGAGGATCAGATCCATTCTCATGTTCAAAACGAAGTAGACCGGTCTCAACGTGAGGTTTACCTGCGAGAGCAGATGAAAGCCATCCAATCCGCACTTGGGGAAGGGGATTTATGGGTTCAGGAGATTGATGAGCTTCGAGAACGGATCGCCCATTTAAACTTGCCAGAAGAAGTCGAAAAGAGAGCATTCAAGGAAGTGCAGCGATTATCGCAGATGCCGCCAATATCTCCAGAGGTGGGGATCATCCGCACCTACCTGGATTGGCTGATGGAACTACCCTGGTCGGAATCGACCGTGGACAACCTGGATATCCGTCATGTAGCCAGCGTTCTGGAAGATCAGCATTATGGTCTGAAGAAAGCAAAGGATCGGATTCTTGAATATATTGCTGTAAGGAGCCTCGCACCGAAAAAGCACAAACAACCAATTCTGTGTTTTGTAGGACCACCTGGAACAGGCAAGACATCTCTTGGAAGATCGATAGCGGATGCTCTGGGGCGGAAATTTATCCGTATCTCGTTAGGTGGAATTCGCGATGAGGCGGAGATCCGCGGCCACCGTCGGACCTACATTGGTGCTCTCCCCGGGAGAATTCTGCAAACAATGCGCCGGGCTGAGTCAGTGAACCCGCTCTTCATGTTGGATGAGATCGATAAGCTCGGTCTCGACTACCGCGGTGATCCATCCTCAGCTTTGCTTGAAGTTCTCGACCCTGAACAGAATCACTCTTTCTCCGATCACTATTTGGAGATCCCCTATGATCTCTCGAAGGTGATGTTCATCACGACTGCAAATACCCTCGAACCGATCCCCCCGGCGCTTTTAGACCGGCTTGAAGTGATTGAGTTTCCTGGATATATCGAAGAGGAGAAACTGGCCATCGCCAAGAAGTATCTCGTGCCCCGGCAGATCGAACAAACCGGGCTTACACCTAAGGATCTTTCGTTTACCAATCAAGCTCTGCAATCGATTGTTCGTGAATACACCTGGGAAGCGGGTGTCCGCAATATGGAGAGGGAGATCGGGAAAGTATGCCGGCGTGTTGTTCGACGAAAAGCTGAAGGGAAACGAGTCTATCGCCGGATTACACCCAGCTTATTGCCAAAGCTGCTTGGACCAGCCCAAGTGAACCCCATCGAGCTCGAGATAGAAGACCAAATCGGTGCTGCCATGGGTTTGGCCTGGACTGAGAATGGGGGCGATATTCTTGTTGTAGAGGCGCTGCTCGTAGGAGGGAAGGGCGGGCTACAAATTACAGGACACATCGGGGAAATCATGCAGGAATCTGCACAAGCCGCATATTCCTATATTAAATCCCGTGTGAGCGAGTTGAAGATCGATCCGGGTATTTTCGAGAAGACAGACATCCACATCCATGTTCCTGAGGGTTCAATACCAAAGGACGGACCCAGCGCAGGGATTACGATGGCAACGGCGATGGCATCAGCCTTAACGGAACGGCCCGTGCGTAAGGATGTGGGAATGAGCGGTGAGATCACGCTCCGCGGTCGGGTCATTCCTATCGGTGGCGTCAGAGAGAAGGTCCTTGCTGCTTACCGCCTTAAGTTGAAGATTGTGATCATCCCTGTTAAGAACGAAAAAGACCTGGTTGATATCCCGCGCCAGGCGAGAGAATCTCTCGACATTCAATTTGTGCAATCTATGGATGATGTCCTTGCGATAGCGCTCTTGCCTGAATTGAAGAAGGTGGTAAAAACCAGCAATAAGACTCGAAGGAAGGGGAAGTCGCCACGGTCATCCCGCCCATCGGCATCAGCATGAAACTAAAAAACCTTCTTGAGCACCGATCCTTACGTAGACTGCAGCTTCATCCCCTCCTGACTGGGGGATTAAGGATTCAGCATCGTCTTATCCTTAAGGCGGTTGTGACTGTTTCATTAAGTCTGTTAGTTGTCTCATGCACGCGAACGACGGTCCCTCTTCTGCCTACAAGCACAGCTGCTACCGAAATACCGCAAGTGAATCCTACCCCGTTTGTGATCTCAACTTTCGAGCCCAGCGGTAAGTATGCGGTCGTTGGGATTCCAGAAGGAGAGGTTCTTGACCTGCGAAATCCGGCGGGCATCACGGGGAGCATCGTTGAAGAGCTGGCGTATGATGCGCGGGGCATTATGGCAACAGGGAATGCGGCCAAATTAGGCAGCTCCATCTGGATGGAGATCCAGACGCCGGATGGTTCGCGCGGATGGGTTAATTCATCGAACATGACCGAGGATGTCAGTCAAGAGCAATTCTGCGAGGACGCTCGCGTCCTCACGATTCTGGATCAATCCTTACGTTCGATTCAGGCACAAGACGGCGATCTGTTATCTCAAATTGTGAATCCCCGCCGAGGCTTGATAATCCGTCATGATTGGTGGAATCCTGAAGTCATCGTGCCTGCTGAAGGGGTGTCTGGCATCTTCGATGACCGCAGTGAGATGGAGTGGGGGTTGATGAGTGGGAGTGAATTCAAAATACAAGGATCTTTCCAAGAAATCATCATACCTTTGCTCGAGGATGCCCTCCTGAATTCCTCCGTCGTGGTATGCGGAACCGTGCCGTCTGGCACAACTTCACGTCCGGCTCTTTGGCCAACGGAATATACATCCTTTAATTACTTTGCGATCCACCGACCAGCGCCCGAGGGTGGCAATGCCTTTGATTGGCGCACCTGGGCTTTTATATTTGAGTACATCGATGGAGAGCCGTTTCTCACCTCGATAATCCATTTTCATGGTGATGTGTAACGCCCGTATCTTCTGAAAACTAAAGATCCTTCTTTCCAATAACAATCCAAAAGATCTCGTCAGAGGTTTAACCTGTTAAACAACGAATTCTGGTTTCTACGGTTCTACTCATGCATATCATTCTGAGCGACTGCCGGGGATGAAGAATCTCGTTCCCGGAAGAACCAGCCTCCTGGCCAAAGGATGAGCTACTGCGCTGCGGCTCTGAACAACAACTTGTCATAATCACTATGACTAAGCACTCGTTGCGGCGAACCTAATTTTGCGATGAGTCTCTAAAGCGTGTACGTCCTCGGGGAATTGTCGAGGGGTTAAATATAACCCTATGCATTATCCAGAATATGGTTAAGGAGCCGAAGGAGCATCTTTTCCCAGCCCCCTTCGATATCCAATGAAAGCCAAAGCCCGCGTTTGCTGCGGCGAATCCCTTCAACGAAAGCGTGAATATCAGGCACAATTCTTTTTTCGGGCAGGTCAATGAGGATCTGGCCGCTTTCTGTCATGATCCTGTCGATTCCTGCATTCGTGGCGATGATTTTCACCTTAAGTTGATAAAGCAAATTTAGAACTTCATTGGGGGTAGGGCCAAAGCGGTCATGCAGCTCGGCATCAATGGTTTCCAGATCATCAAGTGATCGAAGTTCGGCAAGCCTCCGGTAGAGCTGCAATCGCAGGGTCCGATCTGCGATGTAGTCGTCTGGAATCACAGCGGGAAGC
Source organism: uncultured Anaerolineales bacterium (assembly GCA_965195195.1). GTDB lineage: Bacteria > Chloroflexota > Anaerolineae > Anaerolineales > E44-bin32 > E44-bin32. Next base: position 9,239 of record CBDAFF010000091.1, read on the forward strand.
GGGATGTCGATGGCGGCAGGCGGAAGCTCAGTTGTTTTTCTTACCTCCTCAGGAAGAACAAGTTCATGTCCCATCTCGAGCCGCATGCGTCTTACAGCCGAGGATAGCAAGCGTGTATAGAGATGAAACCCTACAGAAGCGATGTAGCCGTGTTGACGAGTGCCCAGGATATCTCCTGCGCCGCGCATCTCCAAATCTCGCATGGCGATCGCGTACCCTGCGCCGAGTTGGCTGTGTTCGGCGATGATCTCAAGCCGTTGTAAGGCCTCCTCGGTTGCTCGCTGACCGGCGGAACGGAAGAAGTAGGAGAAACCCTGGATTGCGGCTCGCCCAACGCGGCCGCGAAGCTGGTAGAGCTGGGCCAAGCCGAATCTGTCCGCTCGATCTACGATGAGCGTGTTGGCATTTGGTATGTCAAGGCCCGATTCAATAATGGATGTACTCACGAGAACGTCGATCTCACCGCGTGCAAACTGCTCCATCGTCTGTGATAGGCGTTTCTCGAGCATCTGACCGTGAGCCATCGTAAAACGAGCTTCCGGTACGAGTCGTTCCAGCCGGCGCTGCATCGTAGCAATTGTCTGCACGCGGTTATGGACGAAGAAGACCTGTCCTCCGCGGTCGAGTTCGCGGAGAATCGCAGACCGGACCAGTTGGGGGTCGTACAAACCAACATGGGTTCGCACAGGGAGCCGATCCTCTGGTGGAGTGCTGATGGTCGAGATATCGCGCACTCCGGTGAGTGCCATGTACAGCGTTCGTGGGATCGGAGTTGCTGTGAGGGTCAGAACATCAACCTCGGTCCGCATGCGTTTCAGGAATTCCTTATGTGTTACGCCAAATCTTTGCTCTTCATCGATGATGAGCAACCCAAGATCCTTAAATTGGACATCTGGTTGAAGAAGGCGGTGGGTGCCGATCACCATGTCGATCTCGCCCGAGACCAGGCTCGTGATGATCTCCGCTGTCTCACTCCGGCTCCGGAAACGGGATAGCATCTCAACCTTGATGGGAAAGGCGGCGAGCCGGCGTCGGAATGTATTGAAATGTTGCTGTGCCAACACGGTCGTCGGAACGAGCATAGCGGTTTGTTTGCCATGCATCACCGCTTTGAATGCCGCACGCAAAGCGACCTCCGTTTTTCCATAGCCTACATCACCACAAATTAAGCGGTCCATTGGTTTGGATCTTTCCATATCGCTTTTTATTGCTTCGAGTGCTTGTATTTGATCTTCTGTTTCCTGGTGAGCGAAGGACGCTTCCAGTTCCTTTTGCCATGCTGTATCGGGGGGGAATGCCGTTCCGAGAACCGTTTGTCTTTCTGCGTAGAGTTCGAGAAGATCACGGGCGATATGCTCGACCGCTTCTCTCGCTTTACCTTTCGAGCGAGCCCACTCAGAGGAGCCGAGGCGGGATAAAGAAGGGGATGAGCTGTCTGCGCCAACATAGCGCGAGATACGGTCGGCTTGATGGACGGGAATGTAAAGTTGGTCGCCATCGGCGTACTCAATGAGAAGGAACTCTCGTTGGATTTCATCTAGGCGGCGTTCGACAAGCCCTATGAATCTCCCGATTCCGTAGTCGATGTGCACAACATAATTACCATGCTGAAGATCGGCGAAAGACTCTTCGGGAGCAGATGGTCGTGCGAGCGAGCGCCGACGAGGTCGAGGTCGCGCCCAGCCAAATAACTCTGCATCCGAAAGTAGATGGAGGCGGTTCCCTTGTGCCAGGTCTTGTATCCAGCCACCGGAAAGTGGTCCCTGTATGAAGATTATCTCGCCGGGGGGAAGTTCTCCTGATATCTCCTGCCTGACTTCTGCGGCATTATCGTACTCGCTCCACAACTCGCAAAGACGCTGCGACTGGCGGCTGACGATGACAACCGTTTCGTGATCCGCGCGTTTGTCGCTAAGGTGCTTCATGATAGGTTCGAGTTGTCCGCCGAAGCGCGGTCCTGGAGTGAAGGAATTTGCAAGCGGGACCGCATGCATGTCTGCAATCCCGGCGTTCATTCCTAGATCCAGTGTGGTGTAGTTCGCGAGGCTCTCTTCGAGATCAGGTAAGGTCAGATAGGGGAGAGGGAAATCTGAAGAAATCCGCCTTTCTACAATCGCCTCCTCATGCATAGTTAGAGCCTGTTGTTCGATATCTGCCACGGCATTTGTGAAAGCGATCTTATCGTCGAAAACAACCACGGTGTTCTTTGGAAGAAAATTTGATACGCCGGAGGGGTGTGAATTCATCAAAGGTAAAAACAACTCCAGCGAATCTGTTAGAAAAAGGTCATCTTCACTGCTAATACCGGGCAATTGTTTCGACCAATTATTATCGAAGTCGCGCGGCAGACCCTCGCGCGCCGGTGTGACCCAGACCCATGTCGTTTCCTTGATCGTCCGCTGAGAGGTTGGGTTGAAGCAGCGGAGAGATTCCACATCGTCTCCGAAAAATTCGAGGCGGATAGGGAACTCTTCAGCCGGGGGCCAGAGGTCGAGAATTCCGCCGCGGCGGCTGAACTGTCCACGCTCGGTCACAAGGCTATGTTGCGCATAGCCATTGCTCATGAGAAGGGAGAGAAGCTGGTCGAAACGGAAGACCGATCCTTGCTTTACATAACGTGAGTTTGCCAGGAAAGACCGTTTTGGGAGCGTGCGTGTCATCATTGCTCTGGATGAAGCCAGAAGCATCAGGCTTTGGCCAGGGATTTCTTCTTGTGGGCTGCCGGGTCCTTCACCTTGAGCCAGGAAAGCGAGTGCAGAGGTACGCTCATTTCTGACGGATTCACTCCAAGGTGACAATTCATAAAAAAGAGGATTCGGGTTTGGAAAACGATGAAGTTCTACGTTTGGCGTCCAATTCGGAATCTCTTCATGGAGTGTGAGTAGGCGGTTCACTTGGGGAACGATATAGAGGATAGGCTGCTGAAGATCTTCGTATAAAGCGCTGACCAGCATTGGTCGAACTGCTTTCGGAATCTCCAAAGCTTCGTCAGGAGAGGTCTTTTCCAGAAGCTGATCCAATAGTCGTTGGTATGTCGATTGCCCCCGAAGAGGAGCTAGTAGGGTGGAAAGGTTCATTTATCAGCAGGTTTGGGATTACAGGAGTTCATAGCCGCCTCAATCCCATCGAAGAGCAGCGTATGGACGCAATCCGCGCTGCGTTGGAGTGTCATTTCAACAAATGCTGCATCCTCGGCATGGAAATCTTGAAGGACGAAAGCTGCGGGATCCATTTTCCCTGACGGTCGACCGATGCCGATGCGCATGCGCGCGATTTGGTTTGACTGCATGGCGGTGATAATGGAAGCCATACCTTTGTGTCCGCCGGAGCCGCCTTCGGGGCGGATACGAACGGTCCCGAGCGGCAGGTCGAGATCGTCGTAGATCACGAGTAGATTTGAAGGAGGGATGCGATAATAGCGGGCTAGTGAAGCGACCGACCGGCCGACAAGGTTCATGAAGGTTTGCGGTTTCACCAGGTAGATCTTTTCTCCGTCTACACGTCCGTCAGCGATCAGCGCTTCAGATTGCATGCGTGAAATCGTAAAACCCCATCTGTGCGCAAGATGGTCAACCAGCATAAAACCGATGTTATGCCGGTTCTGCCGGAATTCTCGGCCCGGATTACCCAGGCCGGCGAGGAGGTGTGGTCCTTGATGTTCTGACATCCTTCTACCTACGTTTCTTGCGATTAGCATTCCGGAGCATCTGTCGCATTCGCAGAACAGCCCATCGCTCTTGGGATCTCCTGCGGATGAAGAGGTAAATACCGATGGAAAGCAGTATAACCACACCGGCGATTATTCCCCCTGTGAAAGTTCTCAACACCGTTAATGGGCTTGATCCACCAGGAAACGGCAGCGGAGTAGGGCGCGGGGTCCGCGTAGGCATTGGTACATATGGCGTTGCCGTGACTTTGTCAGGCTGAGGAGTGGCCGTTTCAATCGCTGTGTTGTTACGAATGCGGAGCCCTTCGACGAATGATTCGAGTACGATGTTATTGCTGAGATGCACACGCAATCGTAGCGTGTAGAAGCCGTCGGTGATACCGGTTGTATCCCAGAGCCCCAATCTACCGTCAGAGATGGGCGTGTGAACGGCATCGCCGATTTGGAACCAGGTCCCGGTTGGGTTATCTGAGTGGGAGAAGAAGAGATCATACGAAACAAAGGATGGGTGAGACGCCGACCCCTCGATTGTCACCACTCCATCGATGGCTTCTCCGCCAAGAGGCTCACGGATGTCCGCGTACCCTGGCGCCTGGGCTGCAGCCTGGTTGACAATGCACAAAACAGCGAGCATCGTTAAGCAGAGAATATTAAGCAGCCGTATGGCCTTCGAAAACCCCATTCTTACACCCGGAAGAGACCAATCTGTGAGTCTATCATGCCGCCTGTATCGGGTCAAACAGACTGAATTCTTTAGACTTCCTGCAGATATTAAACCTCCCGCAGGCATTAAACCTCCCGCAGGTTTCAAACCTGCGGGAGGTTAGACGAAATATCACGCGACTTAATTAATGTTTGAAATTTCTGTCTGCGTTGGACCAACCCAATCATGCACCCGCGTATCGATCTGCGTTCAGGGGGGATTGGTTAAAATGATTTTCTTTGTAGTTCCATTGGAGTGGGCTTCTTAAAACCTCCCGCAGGATAGAAAAACCTGCGGGAGGTCCGAAATCAGCGGGAGGTCTCGGAGGCTTTCTCCACAAATGCGATTCCATGCGAACGCCTTTATTCGGATAGACAAACGTTGACGGAATGAATGTGAATCGGGTAAAATTTCACATGGACGGTTAGGTGGAGTCCCTTTTTTTGTTCAGGCAAAGGTGGAATGATGGCAACAGACGTAAAACCAGGAAGCGATGAGATACAAGCTGAGATCATCCATCTTGATGGCGGGGTGATCCAGAATGTCGAAGCCGATACAGTCCGCATTGAACAAGGCGGCGCTAATCAGGTGATCGCCAAGAATGTCGAGTTGATTAAGGGGGGCGCTCTAACGATACAAGGAGATGTTGTCGGCTTGCAGCAAGGAGCAGCATTCATTACGCGCAGTACGGAGAGCACCAGCGAAGAGAGCACAGTGGGCGCTGTTATTACGGAGCACGCTGTTCTCCAAGACTCAAGAGTTGGCATCACGATAGCACGGAAAGCAGAGCTAAATAATAGCTCTTCGATCATCCTGCTAGCCCAGGAAGTCGAGGGCAATGTAGAGACAATACTCGACACTCGCGGTGCACTTCTAGCAGGTCTTGTTTCAGGTATCGCGGTGGGTCTTGTATTGTTAGTTGGTAATCTACTAAGGCGAGACTAATTCAACTATTCGAAAACCGGTTCACCAGATGGAACGAAGGTAACCCGAGAGGGTAAGAGGCGTTCCGAAGGGAAAAATAATGGAAGCTGTAATATTAAACGCAAGCGAAAGAAAAACGATTGGGAAGCAAGTGAAAGCCTTGCGCAGACAGGGTATTCTACCGGCCGTGATGTACGGCGCAGGTATTGACCCCCTTCCCCTTGAGTTGGATGAAAAAGTGGCATCTCGTGTTCTAGCGAACGTAGGTAGGTCTACACTTATCGACTTGAAAATAGGCAAAGACACGCATAAAGTCCTGGTGCGCGAATTCCAGCGCGATGTGATCCGTCGAGATATCTTGCACATAGATTTCTTGGTGGTAGCCATGGATGTTGTCATTAGCGCTGTCGTTCCCGTTGTGTTGGTCGGTGAAGCCCCGGCTACGGAAGAACTCGGTGGTATCGTCGTATCCGGGCTTAACGAAATCGAGGTAGAAGCCCTGCCGGCAGATTTACCGGAACAAGTAACAGCGGATATCGGGACGCTTCTCGCGATGAATGATGTCATCACGGCAGGTGATCTTGCCTTGGGGGAGAAGGTGACACTGATCACTGATCCCGGCGAAACGATCGCCAATGTCATCGCCCAGATGGCTGAGGAAGTTATCGAAGAGGAAGAACTCGAAGAACTCGAAGAAGGCGTCGAACCCGAATTGGCCGAAGGGGAAGAAGAAGTGGAAGAATCCCCCGAAGGGGAGCAAGCATAAGGCTGTTTCCGATAACCGAACCGGATATTCAAGGAGCATGGCTTTCTGGCCATGCTCCTTTACCTATATACGATCTTTGACCAATAACCTCCCGTAGGTTTTGAACCCGTGGGAGGTTTTAGCAAGGAATGGATCCTCAGTCATAAGAGGGGAACCCATCGTATTTAGTCTGGAGCGATACCTCTATTTGAGACAATCCAACAATTGAAGTAGATTCCTGGTGATCTTCGCCGTAGCTCCCCAGATCACCTCCCCCTGATATGGTTTGAAGGCATAAATCGGAAAGTGTGAGCCGGAAACAGAATTCTCTTCGAAGAGGGTTTCTAAGTGTGCAGGATCCGACAACCACTCGATGGGAACACCAAACACACTTGCGACTTCTATCGGATTTAAAGTCAGCTTATAAGGCCAGGGGATCACTCCAACAATAGGAATAATTTGAAACTGCGTGATGGTGAGCAGGGAGTCGAGTCTACCCAGGATCCTGACCTCCGATGGGTCGATGCCAATTTCCTCCTGTGTTTCTCGCAGCGCAGCGCTCTCATAGTTTTCATCATCTAGCTCAATAACCCCACCCGGAAACGAAACCTGACCACGATGGTCCTCGACTTCATCGGTGCGCCTTGTGTACAGGGCGTGCCAGGAGCCACCATGAAGATAGAGAGGGATGAGTACCGCAGCCAGGCGAGCATCCAATTCGGTGTGGATACCGGGATTTTGCGAGAGAAGAACCTGCTGAAGGCGTTTCGTGAAATCATCCATCGGTTGATGAGTAGGTACGTTGGATCACTTTTCCTTAATAGTCGCACTGCGCGCATAAGTCATTATAGCGTTGAACCTGATCCGGGAGGATTCGCCCTCCACACGTATTAAATTTCCAGAGTGTAAAGAAACGAGCAGCAAAAGCCCGGATAAGTTATTTCGTGTGCATCCGCCGGGCAAAAACAAGGTATCCCGTGTGCGCGATCATGCGATCCGTGGGGCGTAGACGTTCTGCAACTGGTTTATAGAAACGCAGTAGGATTTCGGCCACGTCAGCCACATCAAAATGCTCTTCCTCGATTTTCCTCAGAAAGGCGGCAACCTGGTTGGTTGTCGGCAGGATCGTCCCCAGCACACCTCCATTAGCTAGAACCTCATGAATTTGAGAGAGATATAATTCCGGTTTCGGTAGATCCAGGAAAACTGCGTCGACGTCCTTTTCGACAATTCCATCGGTGATATCTTTAAGGCTAAAATCCACACGATCCATTAAACCAACGCGCTCGAGATTTTGCTTGGACAGATCCTGCATATCCTCACGACGATCATATGAATATACTTTCCCTCGCTCTCCCACCATCCAGGCAAATGCGGTGGTCAGGGCGCCAGAGCCTGTGCCTGCTTCGAGGACGCGCGTTCCCGGTCCAATCGATAGACGCAGGAGGATGTATCCGATATCTTTAGGGAATATGATCTGTGAGATACGGCGGGTGTTGCGGACAAGATCATGCAGAGTGGGGGGGAGGAATACATAGGAGGTTCCCAAATGTGTTTCGACGTCCCGCCCCCATGGTGAGCCTATGAGATCGTTATGGAAGATAGATCCCTTGTGGGTTTGGTACTCTTGATCGGCTTCGAGCTTGAAGATCGTTTGTTTGTTATTTGGCAATTGAAGCATGGCTAGATCGCCAACCTCTGCGATTCGCATGATTGCAGCCTCCTTGCAAAGTTGCACATATTTTAATGGCAAATAACACCTGCATACCTATTCTACCCGGCAATTAAGCAGGCTTGGATCCTACTACGCGCAGCACACGCGCTCGCTCTTGTTCGATAATTTCAAATCGTGGGCTAAAGCCCGCCTCTTGGAGTGGGATTTTCCACTCCTCTCGCGGCTCACCTGACTGTCCTGTGAAGCGGTATAGCCAGGAAGCAAAACGGTCTGCGAGAGAATCTCCCGTGATTTGAACGAGTCCGACGATGACGAGTTCTCCATCCGGCCGCAGGACTCGGAAGGCTTCCGTCAAGGTTTCTGGATCGACGATATATTCACTTGGAAATGTGGCGATGATGTCAGAGAAGTGATTTGATCGAAATGGAAGCGCTTGCGCACGACCCTGGGTGAGCATCGGGGCTATGAACCTGCGAACAAGATTGCGCTGTGCGCGCTTGACCATTTGAGTGGACGTATCCAATCCGACACAGCTATGGCCTGATCGTGAGAGATCGGCAAGCAGGTGTCCCGGTCCGGAACCTAGCTCAAGAAGGTCGCCGATTTGCGAGGAGGGCGCTGCGGCGGACTGCCATTTCCGCCACTGTCCCATGGACGTTGTCCAGGCGACGAAGTCATACGCCCAAGAGAGCGTTGTATACAGGTGCTTGAAGAAGAAGCGCAGGAAAGAAGCGATAAGTTTGGATGCTATTTTCCACATCCTGTTTGATAGGTGTGTAGTTCGATATTTCCTGAGGCGATTGCCGAAAGTGCGCTCTTATCGGTGAGAGCAGCTAGTTCCTGCTCGCGGACGCGATTGTAGCCGCTTGTCTGCTCTAGCGATTCATCGGAATAACCAGGATGGCACATAATCTCGCTCACACCGTTGGGCAGTTCTTCCAGGAGCTTGATTAAGTGGTCTAAGACTGCGTACTTTCCAAAGAAGCTGGCATAAAAGTAATCTGGGTGTGGAATGGCGAGCGTCTCTAGTTGTACTTTTGCCTGCGTTCTGCTGAAGTCGATCATGTCGGCAGGATAAAGCTCAAATAAATCTTCTTCGCGAATGTCATTCGGAAACGGGGTGCGGACGCCGCAATCATATTCAACCGCAAGTTCGGTTAATAGAATCCAGATCTCAGTACTGGCTATGCCAAAATGGTGGTGACTGTCGAGATGGTCAAGTTCCGCCTCGGTCTGAAGGAAGCGCTCGATCTGTGCTTTGCACTCTCTCTTGACTTCATTGAGGTCTAACATCTCTGGGTTACTGAAGATTAGATTCTTCCCGTGAAACAATCCGTTTGCGTCGATAAGTGTGGGTACTCGATCAGGCGGTGTGAGGGGTTTACCACAGGTGAGATTAAGGTGGACACCGAAGGCCAGAGTGGGAGCACGTTCAATTCCTCTGCGTACGTCTTCGAGGGCGCCGGGCAAGTTGATCATAACGGTCGTTGTTGTGACGAGACCGTTTAGGTGAGCGTCGCAGATCCCCCGGCTGACGGATGGAGTGCGACCATAATCATCCGCGTTTACGATCAACCTGCGCTTCACGGTGTGTAGATGTCCAATCGAGCAGGGAGCACACGGTAACGAATCGTCGTTGCCTCTTCGGCTCTTATCTCCCCATCTGCCTGTATGGGTGTACCTGGAGAGCAGGTGATCTCGAGCTGCCGAGTGTGATGCTGGTGGATAGCAGGATCATGAATATACTCACCGCTGATTGTTCTGGGGAGAAGGGAGAGCATTTTCCAGTGCGTCGGAGCATGCCCATAGACGAAGGTGAGTAAACCGTCAGCAGGATCTGCATCGGGCGCCATTTTGAACATACCACCTGTTACGGGGCAGTTCCCGACCGAGACCAGGGAAACCAGCCCTTCATACTCGCCATCATCCCAGCGGATATGCATCTTGTATTCCGGCTTTGCAGCGATCGCCCGCAGCGCGGCGACAAGGTAGCGGATCACACCCCGCAGCCAGGTCATGCGAATGTTATAAAGCGTCACGACGGGCTCTAATCCAATCGCGGAGTTGTTATCAAAGACCCAGTCGTTTACCTGGCCCAAGTCGATCCGGCGCGTTTTCCGCCCGAGGACTGCCTGAAGAGAACCCACGATATCGAGAGGAAGCCCTAAATTCTTTATTAGATCATTTGCTGTCCCCAGCGGGATGATGCCGATAGGTCCAAGCACGCCTTCTGGATCGGCCTGGTAGAGTCCGTTAATCACCTCGCCTATCGTTCCATCCCCGCCGGCAGCGATAATCGGATCTCTTCCCTCCCGGGCAGCTTGTTCCGCAAGTTCGGTCGCATGCTCTGGGCCCTGAGAGAGCACGACCTCACAGTCGAGGGACAATTGCTTGAGCGCATTGATGATCTCTGGTGCTTGTTCTCCTGCCTTCCATCGATTTGAGTACGGATTGAGTATGACTATGCCAGACATTGTCACCTACCTCATGTAATTAATGAAGACTGAAGCGAGTCCCAAGAATAGTGCAAATCCTACACTATCCGTGACCGCTGTAACGAGAACGGTTGAAGCGAGAGCCGGGTCTGCACCGAGCCATTTCAAGATAAGCGGTACGAGCGTCCCAATCACCGTGGCGAGGATCATGTTCCCAACAAGAGCGAGGCCGAGGACTAAACCCAGGACTTCATTCCCCGTCCAAAGGTAGACACCCACAGCAGCTGCAGCGCCGATAAAGAGCCCTTGAAATAGACCAACTACAGCTTCTTTTGTGAGCGTTCGCCAGGCATCGCGGGGCTCGATCTCGTCCAGTGCGATGGCGCGGACGATGATTGCCAGCGTTTGTGTAGCTGTATTCCCGCCTAATCCAGCTACGACAGATAGAAACGCGGCCAGTAATGCAACCTGGGCAATAAGAGATTCGAATTGGGAGATAACCCAGGAAGCGAAGAGCGCAGTAATGCCGCTTAAGAATAACCAGGGCAATCTCCTGCGAACGGAGAGACCAATTGGGCTGTCAAAGGAAAGGTCAGAATCGGGGACGTTCGCAAGGCGGTAAATATCCTCGGTCGCCTCGTCTTCGATCACGTCCATCAAGTCATCGTAGGTGATCACACCACGGAGACTGCCAGCATCGTCAACGACAGGCATCGCCGCTAAATCGTAGCGGATCATAAGGCGGGCGACGTCTTCCTGATCCAGGTCTGTTTTAGCGGAGATCACATCGGGGTCCATGATCTCACTGATCCTTCGATTCGGGTCAGCGATTACTAAATCACGCAGTCCTACGACACCGAGCAGTTTTGAATTTTGTTCGACAACATACAAATAGTAAGGGGTGTCGGATCCCAATGTTGTCTGGCGCAAGTACTCAATCGCCTCAGCCGTGGTGATTTCCGGCGCCAAGGTGAGTAGATGGGTGGTCATTAGACCACCGGCGGTTTCATCGGGGAAAACGAGCAGAGGGATTACGTTTGCGGATTCTTCCATCTCCGCCAATGCATCCGCGGCGAGTCTGGGAGGTAAGTCACCCAAGACATCTGCTGCCTCATCCGGTTCCATCGCATCGAGGATATCTGCGAGGAAGGGTGTCGAAAGCGTCTCAGCTACGTCAGCTGCTTCCTCGTCGTCGAGTTCCTCGAGCAGGTCGGCTGTGTCGTTGATGTTGAGTTGGGGGAGGATTACGGCCTGGTCCTGATCGTCGAGATCGGCGAAGGCCTCAGCTCGATCTACAGGGTGTAGGTCGGTGAGCGCGGCGATTGCTTCCTCGACGCGGCTTGCTTCGAGAGCTGTTCGAATCGTTTCTAACGTGGCGTCAATCGTTGAAGGGTCCACGCATGCTCCCTGGAGGATTGATTTTTCCCCTTGACCTTGGCTGCAGCAGTTCCAAAGGTTTTGGGACATATCTCTCAAGGAGTCGCGGAAAACTCGCGGCGAACTCTAGAGGGGCAGCAAACCTTAGGTCAATTAGGAAATAATGTTTCTCAAAATACTTATCATTTCAGTATTCAGGATTCTACACTTCCGATCCCATGCAGATTCTGTTCTGCATGGTTGATCGACTATGATGGGTGGATTGTAGCATTCTAGCGGAGGGTCGTCAAAAGAGAGGGGTCTAGTCATTGCTCACAGCTTTTATTTATAAGGCTTTCCTGCAAAATTATTTGGGTGGACAGGCGGGTTTGCGCTGCGTTTCTCCGCCCGGAGCTGAACCTCCGGGCTCAGTACTTATTAAACCTCCCACAGGTTCAAAACCTGCGGGAGGTTTTAGTGCATTTCTGATTATTTACTCAAACTTTGGTCGTCAACGTCTGCGGCTGCTTGAACCTGAAATCCGCATCACCCAATACAGCAATTGGAGGAGAGCTGTGGCCAGCGCGGCGACATATGTAAAAGCTGCGGCTCTTAAAACTGCGTTAACGCCATCCTGATCTTGTTGGGTCTGGATCAGCCCGGTTTCTGCGAGGAGAGCTTTTGCTCGTGAGGAGGCGTTAAGCTCAACAGGCAGCGTGGCCAGGGCAAAGAGCGCACTAGTTGCAAAGGCAGCAACACCGAGCCAGGAGATATTCACGATTTGCAGCATCAACCCGATGATGATCAGGATCCAACCTAGAGAAGACCCGATATTAACGACGGGAACGAGTGCAGATCGCAGTCTAAGGGGGAAATAATCGATCTTGTCCTGCATCGCATGCCCGAGTTCGTGGGCGGCGATAGCCATAGCAGAGACGGAAGCCGGCTCATAAACACCGCGGGAAAGGTGCAAAGTCTTGCTGCGAGGGTCATAATGATCGGTCAAATTACCGCCAGTGGGCTCGATACGCACCTCGTCCAAGCCGCCGTATTGGATCAAGCGGTTGGCGGTCCCCGCGCCGCTAATGTGGGCGCTATTCTCGATCCGGCTCCACTTCTTGTAGGTTGAAGAAACCCACCACTGAGCGAATATCATCAGCAGGAACGCTGGAGCCATTAAGCATAGATATGTTGTATCGAAGTACATTCAATCAACCTTGAAGTTGATGGTTATTCTGTAAGCAGCTCTATTGCCTTCTGGAGCTGAGGATCGAGACCGGCATCGAAGTCCTCTTCTGTGTACGAGACCTCATAATCAGGTTCTAATCCCTCCCCGGCGATCTGTCTTCCCTTTGGTGTATACCAACGAGCGACGGTCACACGCACAGCGCCTTCTTCTCCGGTGAGGGCAATCCAATTCTGCACCGAGCCTTTCCCGAATGTCGTCTCCCCCACGAGCAGGCCGCGCCCATGATCCTGGATTGCACCAGCTACAATCTCCGAGGCGGATGCGGATCCGCCGTTCACAAGAATAATGAGAGGCACATCGGTCGCCAGACCATCCCCAAGGGCTTCATAGACATCTTCGCTTCCATCGCCGAATCTCTCGGTCATGATCACGCCATCTTCAATAAACTCTGAAGCCACTTCGATTGCCGTGAGCAGGAAACCACCGCCATTGCCTCTCAAATCGAGGATTAACCCACTCAATTCAGTCTCGCTTAAATCACGTATAGCGTTCCGTAGATCGTTTGAAGTGTCGTTGGAGAAATTGTAGAGCTGAATATAGCCGATATCTCCTTCGAGCATCTCGCTCTCGACACTGGGAACCTGAATCTCCGCTCTGACAATCTCGAACTCGAGGAGTTCTGGTTCTCCCTCCCGCCTGATGGTCAGGTGAACCGTCGTTCCCGCAGGACCAAGGACGCTGCGAATTACGATGTTTGCGTCGATGCCGATTACATCTTCACCATCGACAGCGACCACCTCATCCCCGGGCTTCAGTCCTGCTTCTTCTGCCGGGGAGCCGGGCATGGGCGATACGATCGTCAGGAGTTCCGAATTCGTGTCCACCCAGGCTCCAATCCCTTCGTAAGAGCCATGGAGAGGGATATTCGCTTGTTGGTACGTAACCGGGTCCATGTAGGAAGTATGGGGATCGCCAAGCGCGTCCAGTGTCCCGGAAATAGCCCCTCTCATGAGGGCGACATCGTCAAGCGGCTGGTCAACAAACTCCTCGTGTACGATGTCCCACGCTTCCCAGAAAGGAGCGAATAAATCGTCGGAGCCCTCCGGAGGTTCTGCAGTGTAAGTCTTTGTTTCCACCACCAGTGAAGATTCTTGGAGAGGATCCTCCAGCCAACCTGGTAGAAATTCGTAACCGATCATCTGGCCGATTACTACACCTATTGCCAGACCGCTTGCGAATATGCTCGCTGATAAAAGTGTCCCTAGGAACAAGCCAAGTAATACGAATTTTACTTTTGATGACATATTTCCGAATCCCTCAACTTTATTTAGATGGGGTAAAGGATAACATACTCAGAGGATTGAGGGTGAGTGTCAATGAATTCGCGGCCGCTAGGCCAGATTATGGTGGGCCAACCACGTATCCAGCAGTGGGCGATAGCTTGCACTGCCGATTTGTTCCACATAATCGAGGATGGCTAGACCGTCTAAGGCGTACGATGGATAACATGATGTGGGCCATGCTCCGCCTGGGATTTCAACGACTGCGTCAACTACAATCCCAACGATGTCTACCTTCTCAAGGCGCGGGACTACTTTTTCGGCGGTGATGATGACCTTGTCCGCGACCAGAGAAAGCTCGCGATCTACGCCTTGATTAGCACCTATGCAGGCGTTCCCGTCAAGGTCGGCCTCCAGGGCGTGGATCACAGCGACGTCACAATTTATTGCCGGGAAGGCGGTAAGCGCCTCGCCTGAATAGGGGTCTTCGATCGTTTTTACATCGGGACGCAAACGTAACAAATCTGTCCCTTGCCAGGCGATCGAGGGCATAAAGCCAACTCCCGCCATTGCCGCCCGGATCCCGAATGCCAGGCTGGCTTCCGTCTCTTCAATAATCTGGATCGATCCATCGGCAGCAGCGGAGGTGAAATGCGGAGCTAAGCCGAAAACTTCCAGGCCAAAATAACAGGTGCGGATTTTTGAGACCATACCTTCACCTACCAGTATGTCGCTTTCCACACTTGATGTGAAGTTGATTAATGTAATGTCGGAGGGTGTGTTTTCATTGCGAAATCGATCCAATAAAGCTAAAGAAAACGCCATTGGCCGACGGTAAAGTGTGAAACCTCCGAGGGCAAGCCGACAGTCCTTCGGTTTGACCATCGCTGCTGCATCGGTGAGAGAGATGAGTTTACTTTTTTTTGTTTTGCTCACTGAGTACCTCCGTCTCTGCTCTTCAAGTCATCAACTCGCTGGCGTAATTCGTCGAGCGCTTCATCTTCTTTTTTCCAGGGGTTGAGCATCTCTCCAAGAGATTCACGAAAAATCCCTTTTGGATTTGTTTTCATCCTGCGGATTGCGCCGAGTGCCAATCCGATGTTGATGAGAATTACAAATGCCAGAATAGCGATGACGATCAGCCAACCATTAATTTCCATGAAAACTTCCCTGCTCTCTAACCAAGCTGGGGACAGCCTTGGTCAGGTCGTGTATCCGTTCGATAGTGTAATCGATTGTTCCTTCAGCGACTCCATCGCCGACGAGAACCGTCGTCATGCCGAAATCTGCGGCAGCCGAAAGATTTGTGTAGCGGTCATCTACCAGCAAACAAGTCGCCGATGAGGGATTCCCCGCGAGAGCAAGGGCGCGATGGTATGCCTCCGGGTCTGGTTTATTCGAAAAATCCAGGGCGAGAATATCGATGACCTGGTCGATAAGATTTGAGACACAAAGCTGCTTCAGGACTCGCATGGCGTAGTCGTGGTAAGCATTTGTGAAGATTATCCGGGGAATAGTGATTGAGGCCAACATGGTTTGAAGTTCAGGATCTGGGGGAATGAGGTTCTCGACGGGAACATCATGGACATAATCCAAGTATTCCATTGGGTCGATTTGATGGTTATGCATCAAGCCTTTCAACGTGGTTCCAAATTGGGAAAGATATTGGCCGCGTAGCTGGGATGCATCCTCGGTGCAGATGTTCAATTTCATCTCGATGTAGCTTTGGATGCGACTACCGACAGCCTCCCATAAACCACTTGTATGTGGGTATAGTGTGTCATCGAGGTCCAGAAAGAGCGTAGTGTATTCCATAAGGTAGGTGTCATTTCCTTCGCCACCGTTCAGGAGGGGTTCCCTGACGGCGTTAGCGGTGTAATCCAAGGTGTCGTGTGAGAGCCATCAAGCCGGTTTCGGTCCAATTGCCTTGCATCTGTCAGGACATTGTCCACCAGTTCAATTTCACTCGCGGCAGTATAGAATGCCGCATCCTTGAGTGTCAACCAGATGGGGGGCATGTATAATCAAAGCCATGCCAATAAAGATACTGCCGGAAAAAGTCTCATCTGCTATCGCCGCCGGCGAAATTGTTGAGAGACCTGCATCTGTCGTAAAGGAGTTGGTGGAGAACTCACTCGACGCAGGCGCAAAAAGCATTCAGATAGCCACGGAAGAAGGGGGGAAGCTTCTTATTGAAGTGGTCGATGATGGGTGCGGAATCGCACAAGAAGAGGCTCTGCTTGCGGTTGCGAGATTTGCGACTTCGAAGCTACAGACTGCGCAGGACCTTTTGGCAATCGACACTTTAGGTTTTCGGGGTGAAGCTTTATCCTCTATCGCCGCGGTCTCGCGCCTGGAGATGGTTACCCGCGCGCAAGGCGAAGAAATCGGCTCGAAATTAATTGTGGATGGAGGAGAAATTAAGCCGCTCTCCTCCATAGGATCTCCACCGGGAACTGTGATCAGGATTCGAGATCTTTTTTATAATGTTCCAGCCCGCAGGAAATTCTTGAAAACAGAGAACACCGAGCGCCGTTGGATCACCCGCTTCGTCAGTCGCTATGCTCTAGCCTATCCGGATGTTCGTTTCCAGCTGCAACAGGAAGGACGGACTCTTCTGCAAACATCGGGAAATGGCAATCAGCGTGAGGCTCTCACGGAAGTCTTCGGCCTTGAAACCGCACGTCAAATGATCGCCATACCGGCTTCTCCGGACGCTGAGTTATCGGTTTCCGGTTTTGTCAGCCCACCCGTGTTAAATCGCAGCAATCGCCGCGAACTGACTTTCTTCGTGAACGGTCGGTGGGTTCAGGACTCAAGCCTATCTGCGGCAGTGCTGCAGGCATACCACACGCTGTTGATGGTTGGACGATACCCCATCGCGGTGCTCTTCCTACAAATCCCTCCCGAGCAAGTGGATGTGAATGTCCACCCGACAAAATCTGAAATCCGCTTCAGGGAGCAAGACCGCGTATTTGCTGTGCTCCAGAGAGCGATCCGGGCGACTCTGATGGGGCATACTTCTGCCCCTGGTGTAGATTTTCATTCAACGTGGTCTCGGGATGATAAATCTAGCAGCACAGGTGTAATTAGTACCGATTGGGGATTCGCAGGGGAATCGTCTTTTGACTCTTCAGCATCCCGTCCCAGCTCTCTTCAGGGGGTGCTTCCCTCCGGCACAATCCCTCTCCTTCGTGCTGTCGGGCAGATCGGGGCAGCCTATCTCGTCGCTGAAGGTCCAGATGGGCTCTATCTGGTTGATCAGCATGCTGCGCATGAGCGGATCCTATTTGAAAAAATGATGGCGGCGAGAGATGCTGGAGCGTTGGAATCTCAGAATCTGCTCGAAGCGCAAACGATCGAGTTCTCACACTCTGAAGCTATCCTGCTGCAGGAGAATTTGGAGGCATTGAAAGAATTGGGTTTTGTCATCGAGCCCTTTGGTGATCGATCCTTCCGGCTGCGTGCAATCCCCTCCCTCGTTACGGGGAAGGATCCGGCGTTCGCCCTGCGATCTGTGGTTGAAGAATTCGAGGAGAATGAAGAGCCGTTGGCAGATGCGCTTGAAGCCCGGCTCGCAGCTCGTATATGTAAGCGTATCGCTATCAAGGCCGGTCAGGTATTGTCTGTAGAAGAGCAGCGGCAGCTGCTCAGGGATCTGGAGTCATGTTCGATGCCGCGAACATGTCCTCATGGACGGCCAACGATGATCCATCTATCTGTAGATGCATTGGAGAGGCAGTTCGGTCGTCGTTAGTGGAGCACGATATCCTCAGTCAGACCGAAAGGTAGGATGACCGTAAATGTTGTGCCCTTTCCGACCTTGCTGTCAACTTCGATAGTTCCCCCGTGGTTCAGTGCAATCCGTTTGGCGATTGCCAATCCCAATCCCGTTCCACTAATTCGACTTTCTTGATCTGGTACCCGGTAGAAACGGTTAAAAAGATTGGGGATATCCTCGGCGGGGATGCCTTTTCCGTTATCCGAAACCATCAATGTCGCCTCGTCATCTTTCCGATGCAATGAAATCCGCACCCAACCTTCGATCTGGTTGTATTTAATCGCGTTCGTTATCAGGTTAAGAAGAAGCCTTTTTAATTGATTGCGATCACCCATCAGCGGGGATAGTGTGCGATCGATGTCGGTTTCAAGGGTAACCCCCACCGAATCCGCCTGTAGTCGCATAATTTCGATGCACTCTCGAACGAGACCTTCGAGGAGGACGGGTTCGCGTTCGAACCGAACTCTGCCTGATTCGAGCCGGGAGAGCTCCAAGAAGTTAGTCGTCAGCTCATTCAAGCGCTGTACCTCGTTGAAAAGGGTTTGCCGGATCTTGCTGCGCTGTTCATCTTTTAATTCTGGTCGCTGAAGGAGGTGGACGGCTGCTGACAATGCAGATAAGGGTGTTCGCAGTTCGTGGACCATCTCTGCGACGAGGTCGCTTTGTTTGAATAGACGTGTGTTCTCGATGGCGATTGCGGCCTGGGCAGCTAATGCCTCCAGGACATGTTTATCGTGTTCGGTGAATGTCCCTTCAAGTTTATTCACCGCTTCGATTACGCCGATTGTTTTCTCTTTTGTTCTCAGAGGCACACCGAGGATCGATTTTGAGCGGGATGATATTATCAAGTCGACCTCGCGAAAAAAGCGAGAATCTTTTGGAGCATCATCGACAAGAAGTGGTTCACGATGTGTGAATATCCATCCGGCGACGCTATTTTCAGGCGGTATCGCAATTAGCGTGTCATCAGAGCGGAGCGGCACGGTGGCGGCTTCGAAGTAAAGTTGATTCCTTTGTGAATTGTAGAGGAGTAGGGCGGCGTCTTGGGAGTCGGTCAACTCTTTAGCAGCGTCGACGATCATCTGCAGGAGCGTGCTCAGTTCTAGCGTGGACACAAGATCTGAGGTCATCTCCAGGAGGCGATCATATCGTTTAAGCAGCGCCTCGATGTTATTGTGGTTATTGGTTATCGATATGTTGTTTTGTTTCTTGGGGCTCACGCAGCACCTCTTGAAGAATCATTGGCAGTACATCTGCTACATCATCGTGGATGACGAAATCCGCGCGTACGTCAAGGTATGTTGGTTCATTATTGATGATAATGAGTTTAGCGCCAGCGTTCAATGCGGGGATCGGCATACAAGCTGCGGGCATGACTTCCATAGATGAGCCAGCAATCACGATTAGGTCTGCTTCATCGATGAGGGCTTGCGCCTCACTAACGATGCAAGACGGCAGTTGCTCGCCAAAAAGTATGATGTCCGGCTTGAGCAAACCGCCGCAATGATCGCAATATGGCAAAGCGCCGGTGTTGGCAAAATCATCGATCAGGCTTTCTGCGTTATGTTTTTGATAACACAATGTGCAAGTTGCCTCACGCAAATGACCGTGTATCTCGTAAATACGCTGCGATCCTGCCTTGCGATGGAGGTCATCGATATTTTGGGTGATGATGCCATGTAAAAATCCAGCCTGTTCTAATTTTGCGAGCGCGGTATGTGCTGGGTTGGGATCAGCTTCAATCATCGTTTTAACAAGTGGTCGAACCCACTTGAAAAAGTTTTCTGGCTGATAGCGGAAAGAGGTGAGAGAGGCAACCGCCATTGCGTCATACTTTCTCCAAAGACCGGAGTTGTGTGAGCGAAAGTCTGGGATTCCGGATCGGGTTGAGACCCCTGCGCCTGTAAGGGCAACCACCCGACGGGCGGAGCGGAATACGGCTGCGCTCTTCTCAATAGATTCAGCGTGTTGAGAGTGAGTCACAAACGCCATTAACCTTTAGGAGGTTGAAGGTGCTTGAGGAGAGATTCCGCGAGTTTGCGGATTTGTTCGCTCACCAAAGAATCAGCGGACGAATCTACAAGTGGGGATCCTGCTTGTGAAGCTTGATGGGCTTGCTCGGGGGCAGGGGAGACGATCCCCGCTAATTCAATTCCAAGGTCACTTTCCACCTGCCTCCAGGGGACTTGTAGGCTTGTTCCCACACGGTTGACTAGCGCAAGTCCAATCTTATTAGTATTAATACCGCTCGTTTCTAGTTCTTGCAGTAATGCACGTCCCATAGCATCCGAGGGGTAGACTGGTTCCACAACCAAGATGATGCGATCGCATTGCTGTAAAATGGGCTTAGTGAAGGGCTTCACCCCTGCCCCCAGGTCGAGAATAAGCAGGTCACACATGGAGGCCAGGTTAGATACGACCGCTTCAATCTGGGGGACGGCTTGTTCAAGTTCTGTTTCCCGAGGATGGAAAGAAGAAAGGAGCAAGCGGACACCACTCGAGTGATTGACGATCTCTGCCTCTACAGATCTGAGATGGATGTCCTTCAAAGATCTGGAGAGTACGTTGGATAGACCGGAGGGATCTTGGATGTCCAGTTCCAAACCCATCGAGCCGTGACCCGGGTTAATCTCGGCGATGATTACATCATAACCCTCATCGAGAAGTGTGACTCCGGAGTTTAAAGCTAGTGTTGTCGTTCCAATCCCGCTTCGAGATCCGAGGAACCCGACGATTTGAGCATTAGCCTCAGGCGCAGCAACCGCTTGTGCAGAGCGAGCAAGCACCGCTTTCACATGAGCCGTAAGTTCAGCCGGGTGGGTGGGTTTCGTCAAGTAGTCGTCGACCCCAGCTTCAAAGCCAGCTACTTTATCGTCTACCATCGTTTTAGCGGTGAACATGATTATGGGAATGTGAGCAAGAGCCGGGTTGGAGCGGAGACGCTTCGTGACCTCATATCCGTCGAGATCCGGCATCATCACGTCCAGGAGGATCAACTCTGGCTTGTCCTCTGCGGCTTTGGCGAGCCCAATCGTCCCGTTGCTGGCGACGGAGATCTCGTAACCCTGGCGTTCAAGCATCAAGCCAACGAGTTTTAACGTGTCGACATCATCATCTATGATTAGTACTTTATTGGTCATCAGGAAAGCACCTTATCGATGATTCGCTAGTTATCGCAGTTTAACATAACAGTGAATGATATTGCAAGGAGATATCTTACCCCTGAAGTACCTTCCAAGGGTAATTATGGATGATCTTTCACTTCATCAAAGCGGAGGCGAAGATACTCGTTCTTCGAACTGATGGGTTCTCCTTGCCTGAAACGAGATTATTCGTCGCTCCACTCCTCAGAATGACGTTATCGTAATTTGACCTCGGGTCCGTGGAGCAGAACCGAGGGGTGAGCGGGAAGAAGGACGAAAATTGGGTTTTGATTGCGTGCAACGCTGCTATATAATCATGTTCTCTATGAATATCAAAGGTGCCTTGCCTAGATGACGATTGATCTATGGGGTTTTTCAGGGAGCCCCTCGATTGGACTGCCGCTGCGTCCATCCGGCTATTTCCTCCTTCTGGGGGAAATAGCGCTGCTCCTGGCGCTCCTTTTCATTCGCCAAGATTGGGCTAAGATCCGCCGTCAGGTTGATAGTTGGATCCGAGAGCCATCTTTTTTACTCCTCCTGCTCTCCGCTCCACTCGCCGCTCAGCTCTTCATGATTCGGCTTCCGGCACCATCGATGCTGGTCATTCCCGGGGTCCCACAAGGTGTAGAGGGACCAGCCTTCTCGATTTTTGGAGCATTCCCCTGGCTGCTCGCGGCTGGTTTTCTGGGAGGGGGACCGGCGATTGTAATCGCCTTCGTGGGCGGGTTAGCGCGCAGTGCCTGGGAGACACATAGCATTCTCACTCCGCTGCACATGGCTCTTGTAGCTGCACTGGTTTCCTGGTTGTTGCGCCAGAATTATCGCGAGTGGCTGGGGCGTGCAGGGCGCAACCCGCTCATTGCCGCTTTAATCGGTGGGCTTGCGCTGGGTACATTGGGCAGTGTGGAGCATTACATTTACAGCGGTGGCAGTTTTTATGATGCCTTAGATTTTGCATTTTCTCTGCTCAAGCCCACGTATCTAGCGGCTTTAATTGAGACGGGAATTGCCGGCGGGATTTGCCTTTGGCTGCGCAATTCTGGACGCATACCCTGGTATTCACCGCAGAGACTCGTTGTTGGACCTTATAACCGATCGCTTGCTGCCCGGCTGCTCTCACTTCTTGTCGTGGTCGGCGTTATCTCAAGCAGCGTGCTTCTAATCGGGGACTGGGTCCTCGCACAACAAGCAGCACAAGACCTGATTGAAAAGCAGATGCTTCAAACATCCGATCAAGTGTCGAGCACCATCCCATATTTCATCCAAACTGGAAGATCGATCGAAACGTACATAGCCGAGGAGCTTGGTCCAGCGGTTGAAAACAGTAACGTCTCTGAAGAACAGATGAAGTCGTTCCTGCGAACAATTGCCTTCTTCCGAACACTTGCCGTCTTCGATAAGGACATGAACCAGCTCGCTGTGTATCCCGTGGAGGGTATTCTGTCTGAAGGGACTCCTTTCGAGTTAGGAGCAGCGTTGGATGCTGCCCTCCTGGGCGTTTCGGAAGAGGTAGTTTTACGACCGGACAGGGAAGCTGCCTCAGCTCGACTGGCTTTTGTTACCCCCGTTCGTTCTCCGGAAAGCGATGAGCCCATTGGTGCGATGGTGGGTGTGACGGATCTGGATACCAATCCCTACCTCCAGCCGGTTATGGAGATCATTCAGGGACTTGCTCCTGGTCAGGCTTTCATCATCGATGCAGACGGCACGATCCTTGTTCATAACGATTCACGCCGTTTAATGTTGACCTTTGAAAGCAGCGAGACCGGCATCAATCAGGTGGTTTTAGAGACAGCTCCCGATGGCACTCGCCAGCTGGTCAGCACGAATGAAGTAAGCGGTTACCCTTGGCGGGTTGTTGTAACAGTAGCGCAAAGTGAGGTCCAGAAGCTGGCTTTGCAGATTGCGGCTAACTTGTTTGTCGTCGTCCTGGCGGTGGGCGCTGTTATGCTCCTTGCGGTTTTTTTAATCAGCCGGCGATTAACGCAGCCCCTGCGAATGATGGCGAGTGTTGCCCAATCAATCGCACGCGGAAACCTGGAGCAGCCGGTGGTTGGTGAAGGTCAAGATGAAATAGGCCGCCTGGCTGTTTCTTTCGAGCGCATGCGCCGGCGTCTAAAAGCTCGCTTGGATGAAATGGGCTTGCTCCTCACCGCGAGCCAGCAGGTGGCGGGTTCTTTCAACCTTGACGAATCGCTGCCACCGATCCTTGCAGGAATAAAGGATCTTACACGCTCGGATTTTGTGCACCTTGCACTAAGCCCGGATGAAACTATTAACTTCCACATGGAAACTTTCACTGCAGGCGATGATCCCGGAAACTGGACTGCGCTCGACGCTCAAATTCTCGAACTTTGTGAGACCTCGGGGAGGTTCACACTCGAGAACCCGACACGGGCGAAGGCAGTGCTGGATATTCAATCCCTCGATACTCCCCTGGAAGCGATGACCGCTGTGCCGCTGCAGAATGAAGATGTTTTTGTCGGAGTCTTATGGATGGGTTACCGGCAGCCTCAAGTTTTTACCCCAGATGCGCTGCGGCTCCTGTCCATTCTCTCAGGACAGCTTGCGGTTGCCGTAGTGAATGCACGACTGTATCAACAGGCGGAGCAAGAACGTATGCAGCTCACTGCTGTGCTTGAAACAACACCGGATGCAGTTATTTTGATTGATACGGATGATCGCATCTCGCTCGCTAATCCGGCGGCAGAAGTCGTCTTGAAGCGCAGCGCAGAAGAATCTTTAGGTGAGTTGGTGGAAGAGTGTATCGAGTCACAAGAGCTGCTCGATTTGCTTGGCGAATCAGAGTCTAAATCACGTTCGGTGGAAATCCGTCTGGATCAAGGGCAAATCATGTTCGCCTCGATTTCGGATATTCACTCACCGAATGAAGGCACCTCAGGCCGTGTTTGCGTACTCTGGGATATCACTCATTACAAGAAACTCGATACACTGAAGTCGGAGTTCGTCTCAACTGTAAGTCATGATTTGCGTGCTCCCTTAACGCTGATGCGCGGTTACGCCACCATGCTCAGTATGGTCGGGGCAATGAATGAACAGCAGAAGGAATTCATAAGCAAGATTCTCACAAGCGCAGACCAAATGGGAGAACTTATTGGGAATGTGTTAGATCTTGGCAGGATAGAGGCTGGTGTCGGGCTTGAAGTGGAAATTATACCGCTGGGCTCCATACTTGATTCGGTCTTGGACACTTATCGGCCTCAGGCTGTAAATAAGCAGATCACATTAGACGTAGAGCTTGAAGAGGAGATGGAGCCGGTCGAAGTCGATGCGACGCTCATCCGTCAGGCGATTGCTAATCTGGTCGATAATGCCCTGAAATACACGCTGGCTGACGGTCTTGTCACCATCCATGCCGAGCAGCAGGAGGAATTCCAGATTTTACAGGTTAAGGACAATGGAATGGGCATCGCTCCCACGGATCAGGCCCGCCTATTCGAAAAATTCTATCGGGCTCGGGGACGCGAGACTTTGAGTATTAAAGGTTCGGGTTTAGGCCTGGCGATCGTCAAGTCCATCATTCAGCAGCACGGCGGGAGAGTGTCAGTCGAGAGCAAGCTTGGTGAAGGCAGCACATTTACCATCTGGTTCCCTATTCGCCAGCCGGAAGAGTCGGAAGAAGCCATAATGGAGTGAGGCAGCGAGGAGCGGAAAAATTGACGCTTCGTTCCGTTCTCTGCTATAATCTTGCCTAACAACCGAAGAGAAAAGGCGTACATCATCAGGAGGAGTAAGCCGATACGCGCTGACAGAGAAGGAGAGGCCAAAGATTGAGAGCCCTCCACAGCGGCAGCGGCTGAACGTCGCCCGATGCGCCCGCCGAAGAAACTGTTAGCAGGTCAACAGGAGTAGAGCGGCGCGGGTGAGCCCGTTACAGCGAAGCCCGGATGCTGGTCCAGGGCAATGAGAGCGCTCGTACAGGGATGTACGGCGAACTGAGGTGGTACCGCGGAGGTTCAACCCTTCGTCCTCATGGACAAGGGTTTTTTTGTTTAATGGACACTTATGTGAGCTATTGCGATCGAGGGATGATATCCATCCTCTCGAGGAGGTAGATTGAGCGATGTCTGATTTCAAGCTTGCCAAGACCTACGATTTTAACGATGTGGAAAGCCGGATTTACCAGTGGTGGGAAGAATCTGGGTATTTCGCGCCGGACATACAGCCGGGGGTTAAACCCTATGTTATCTCCATGCCACCGCCGAATGTCACCGGAGAGATGCATATTGGGCATGCCATGTTTGTCGCCATCGAGGATCTGATGATCCGTCATAGCCGGATGACCGGCGTTCCAACGCTATGGCTGCCGGGGACGGATCACGCTGGAATTGCCACACAGCTTCAAGTTGAAAAATACCTTCTGAGGACGGAAGAAGTCACGCGGGAAGAGATCGGGCGCGAGGCGTTTGTCCAGAAAACCTGGGAATGGAAAGAAAAATATGGGGGGATCATCACTCAACAGCTGCGCCGTCTCGGGGCTTCCTGCGATTGGACGCGAGAAAGATTTACGCGCGATGAGGGCTTATCCGCGGCAGTTCTGGAAGCCTTCGTCCGGTTGTATGAGAGAGGATACATTTACCGCGGGACGTATCTGATCAATTGGTCTCCAGGGCTCCAAACAGCGGTGAGTGATCTCGAGGTGGAATATCACGAAGAACAGGGTTCTCTGTATTACTTTAATTACCGCGTGGAAGGGTCTGATGAGAATATCCCCGTCGCAACGACCAGACCTGAAACGATACTCGGCGACACAGCAGTTGCGATTCATCCCGAGGATAAACGGTATCAGCATCTTATCGGAAAGACCTGTCTCGTGCCTATTCTCGATCGCCAAATCCCGGTCATCGCCGATGATTACGTCGACCTGGAGTTTGGAACGGGTGCGTTGAAAATCACGCCCGGCCATGACCCGGCAGACTATGAGATCGGTCAGCGGCACAATCTACAGGTAATCAACATACTCAATGCGGATGCCACAATGAACGATGCCGCCGGCCCGTACGCCGGTCTGGATCGATTCGCTTGCCGCAAGAAGCTCTGGGCGGATATGGAAGCACAAGGGCTCACGTTGAAGACTGAGCCGTACACATTGCAGATCCCGCGCAGCCAACGCGGTGGCGAAGTCGTTGAACCGATGGTATCGACGCAGTGGTTTGTCCGTATGGAAGATCTCGCCGCGCCGGCGCTGGAAGCCGTGCGCAGTGGGCAGATCAAGATCGTCCCGGAGAGATTTGATAAGGTCTATTACAACTGGTTGGAAAACATCCGCGATTGGTGCATCTCACGGCAGTTGTGGTGGGGGCACCGGATTCCTGCCTGGCATTGTGCCGACTGTGGTGAGATTACCGTTGCTCGTGAGGTTCCCACCCAATGCGCTCATTGCGAGTCGTCTGCGATTACACAGGACCCGGACGTGCTCGATACCTGGTTCTCCGCCGGGCTGTGGCCATTCTCGACGCTTGGATGGCCGGATGATACCGAGGATCTCCGTTATTTCTTCCCGACGACGATGATGGAGACGGGGTACGACATTCTCTTCTTCTGGGTGGCGCGCATGATCATGATGAGCCTCGAATTCACAGGTGAGATTCCCTTCGAGGCGGTCTACTTACACGGTCTTGTCAGAGTGAGTGGGGGGCAGAAGATGAGCAAGTCTTATGGGAATGTGGTCGATCCGCTGGAGCTGATGGAAGAATTCGGCACAGATGCGCTGCGTTTTACCTTACTGACCGGATCGACGCCCGGCCAGGATTCAAAGATGAACCTCGAGAAGCTTGAAGCCCATCGCAACTTCGCCAATAAACTCTGGAACGTTGGGCGATTAATCATGAACGCGGTCGAGCGTGAACCTTCCAGTCTCGATAATGACAGCCCACTCTCGAATGCAGATCGATGGATCTTGTGCCGACTGCCCCAGATCCAGATGAACGTTGACCGGCTTTTCGCAGCGTATCAGTATGGTGAAGCAGGGCGTCAGCTCTATGAATTCTTCTGGGGCGAGTTCGCAGATTGGTACCTTGAGATTGCTAAGCTTCAGCTTGATGGTGATGAGGGCGCTGCTGGGCGGACGACGAAGATCATGGCCCAGGTTTACGATGCATGCCTGCGCATGCTGCATCCATTCATGCCCTTTGTCACGGAAGAGCTCTGGGGATATTTGAAACGTACTTGTGTGGAAAACAGCGCAGGTTATCAACCGGCAGGAGGCTGGGAAGAGGCTCTGATCGTCGCCAGATGGCCAACGGCAGATGAAGGAGCCGCACAGCAGGCAGGAGATGTTGAGAATTTCCAGGTCGTGATGGATATTGTTAAAGCCATTCGCAATGCTCGTCTCGAGAAGGGGGTTGAACTGCGGCGGCGGATACCGGCCGCGATTCAGGCTGGAAATGCTGCGGAATACCTCGCGAGTTCGAGTGCTGCAATCGCCGCGCTCGCCGGCATCGATGCTGAACAGCTTCAAATTGAGGGCGTTTTGGATGAGCGACCAGAGAATTCGCTAGCGATGGTGATTCATGGGGTCGAAATTTATCTTCCACTTGAAGGTATGCTCGATCTTGAGTTGGAGAAGCAGCGGCTGCAGGAGCAGCTCGCGGAAGCTGTATCCCAGCAGGAGCGAATCGAGAAGCTTCTCACAGGAGCGTTCGCCGAGCGCGCTCCTGAAGATGTCGTCGAAAGAGAGCGAGCGAAATTACGTTCATTTGAGGAGACGGCTGAAAAAATCAAGCAACAATTGGAAGCTTTAGGCTGAAGCAGCGTAAAGATTTGGACGCGGTTTAAACCTCCCGCAGGTTTTTCTTTCCTGCGGGAGGTTTGACGTGTAAATCCGTGACGGCAGCGGGTCGGGCATTCGAAATACATAAATCCTTTCAACCTATCTGTAGAGACGCCCTGGTCTCTACACCTCCCACTGGTTTTGACCGTGCGGAGGTTAGGCGTGCAGGTCGGTGATGGTGGCGGGCCGATAAGAGGACCGCAACACCGAAATAAAATTGATCCTTTCAACATCTTTGTAGAGACGCCCTGGTCTCTACGGGTTATGAACGTGCGGGAGAACGAGAATCCGTCGGCACCTACGCGTAAAGGGGGGTGTAGGGGCGCACCCACGTGTGCGCCAGAAGTTGGGTGGTTTTATAGGCGAACGCTAGAACGATGGAGTAGGAGCGCAACCAGCGCCATTGCTGCGCTCATGAGCAGGAGAAACGGCGGGTTGAAGATCGTTTTTGAATGGACGCCGATGATTAAGAAGTATCCATGAAAACCAAGCGGCACCCAGAAGGCAGGCTTTGGCAAGGGCTGTTTGGGGAGCTTCGGTTTCAGTATGAGTACCAGGATCAACGCGCCGCTCAGCGTTAGAGCAATCGTAGGCACATACCAGTTTCTGGGAAGCCAAAAGGTAATGACGGCGTTCGTGATGAGCACGCCCAACAAGCCGATCAACATCGCTCCCCATGGTGCCAGCCAGCGACCGACCCAGCCTGATCGGCGTGCGAGTAGGCGCAGACCCACCGAGAATGAGAACACCACCCAGAACCAGGCCCAGAAGTTTGCATAAGGAACACCGAAATACTGCGCCTCGTAACCAATACCCCAATCCCACATTCCCAAGCGGATTGCCAGCGTGTCTGTCGCCAAATCGATATTCAAAGCCAGCAGCCCATCCATGATCGGGCGTGCCCATTCAGGCAGACCTGTCGCATTTGAAAACAAACGGACACTGTATAGGATGACGCCCCAGCCGACTCCTACCATGATCGGCACCTGACCAAGCATCAAAGAAAACTGACCATATTGATAGGCCTGTAATTGCTGAATAGTCGCCAACTCCAGCAGCAACCCAAACAGCACCCCGGCGATCAATTCCCAAACCTTCGGCATCCCAATTTTCCAGGCATGCATCAGGCAGCCGAGGAACATCAAGAAAACGAGTATTTCGAATAGGAGGAAGTAGGGATTGGGCATGCCATTCACCTTTGATACCAAGGAGTATAGTGAAGATAGTTCGAATTGGTATTGAAATCTATGTGTCATCAAAAACATCCCGCAGGTTAGGCGGTGGTCCGGTGCATTGGTCGGACCTTTGAAATAAATTAACCCTTTCGACCTATTTGTAGAGACGCACTGGTCTCTACGGGTTATGAACGTGCGGGAGAAAGCCCCTCCGATTTATTATCGACGCGGGCTGTCACGAACGCGAAAATCTGCTATCGTTGTACATAATCGTAGAATGAAAAAATTATTTCCCCCGGCCACAGCACGCAGCAGCTATCTGCCCTTGAAGGCGATCGCACCAGGGTTGGTCCTCATCGTCGTGATGAACGTCATGGCGGTGACCGGTGTATGGCCCTCCGATCCGCTCTGGAGCATGGCCCCGTCGATCATGCTTTTTGCCATACCCTGGGCTACTTTGATCGTACTCAGACAATCACCAACCGTATTTGCATACCGCAGCGATCGAGCCGGGTTGAATTTCGCCTGGGGTGTTCTCGCTGGGGCCGTCTGGCGCGGGTTGAGCATGTACTTTAATTACCGGATTATCTATGCCGGAAGTGTTCCCGCGGACGGCTTTAATCTGCTCTTTTTCGGGTTGATTTGGGTGCCATTTGTCGAGGAGACCTTTTTTCGAGGGTACATCGGAAAAACATTGAACGCCAACTTGGGTCCGGCAATGGGGATCTTTCTACAAGCGGTTCTTTTTACCTTCCAACCTGTTCACTGGCAGCAGGGATGGCTCCCGCTCATCAGCATCTTCGGTTTTGGCGTTATCGCCGGGTGGCTCGTTGAGCGCTGGGATTCAATCTGGGCGGGATGGGGCGCACATGGCTTTGCGAACGTGCTCCCTGGGATTTTGCGCCTATTCGCATAGTCAATATATAGACCATAGTTCGAGACGATCTCATCGAGCTCTTATAATTCGACTCTGCTGTGTATGATATACTCCTGCGCTTGGAGGTTTGATGGCGCGAAATGGATTCAATTTGCAGCGCTGGGTTTCAATTGCGTTGCTTTTAACGTCTGTGGCGCTTTTTTTCTACCAACTTGTCGCCTATAGTCGGCATAGGTCTCATTTGCCCCTGGAGTTAACGATCGCGGGAATACCTGTTGGGGGGCTCGATCAGTCGGAAGCCCACGAACGTATCCTGCAAGTATATAGCTCCCCCGTCGAATTATTTTATGATGAAAACCTAATCCTGCTCAATCCTGCAAATGTTGGTTTCCGCCCTGATACGGATGTCATGTTGGCAGCAGCTGAGCTTGAACGAACAGGAACACCTTTCTGGGCTGGTTTCTGGGATTTCCTGTGGAATCGCGCCGGCAAGCCGCAAAGCGTTCCATTAAAGGCAAACTACTCTGTTACTCAACTGGAAGAGTATCTTCTAGACATCGCCGCGCGATATGATGAACCTCCAATTCCTGCTGAACCTAGACCTGGAACCCCCTATTTTACATCGGGAACGCCAGGCCGCTTGTTGGATCAGGCGCGCTCGGAGGAACTCATCACTGCGGTTTTACATTCACCGATAAATCGCAGTGTAAATCTACCCGTTGTGGGCAATGTAGTTCCACGACCCACAATGGATACACTTGAAATACTCCTCAAACAAAATATCGAGGTCAGCGATTTTGATGGATTGGTCGTTATCTATCTGACCGATCTGAGAACGGGTGAGAATTTCCACATTGCGACCCTCGATGGAGATGATCTCGAGGTTGAGCCCGATATCGCCTTCTCGGCAGCGTCGATCATCAAGATCAGCATCATGACGGCTTTGTATCGATATCAGGATGAACCGCTAGACCCGGAGGTCGATCGTTGGCTTGTCGAGATGATTACAGAATCAGGGAATGACCCCTCCGATTGGATCATGCAGCAAATCGAGACATACGATGCCGCTGGTCCGATCCTCGTCACTGAAACAATGCAGGAATTGGGCATCGAAAACACATTCATCGCTGGCTATTATTTCCTTGGCGCTCCCCAGTTAAAGATCTATAGAACACCCGCCAATCAAAGGGTGGATATCGACACGAATCCGGATTCCTACACGCAGACAACGGCATCGGATATGAGTTTGCTTCTCGGGGATATCTATGATTGCGCAGAAGGCGGCGGGACGCTCCAAGCGGTTTTTCCGGATGAGATTACTCCGCAGGAGTGCAGCCGGATGTTGGATCTGCTCTCTGAAAATATCCTGGGAACATTAATCAAAGCAGGGTTGCCGGAAGGGACACGCGTCGCCCATAAACATGGTTGGCGCAGCTCACCTCTGGATATGATCGGTGACGCTGGCATCGTGTTCAGCCCCGGGGGTGATTACGTGCTCACGATATTCCTCTGGAATGAAACCGAGATGGTTTGGGAACCCACGTCTAAGCTCATTGCCAATCTCTCGCGGGCGGCTTATAACTACTTTAATACGCCGATTGAATAATCAAAGGGTCTGGTTACGAAAACATGCGCCGACTGTGTTTTAGGTCAATAGAGCAGATCATAGTGTGATGTTTTAGAAACGCTGAAAATCACCTCCCGGCATCGGTTGTATGAACTGGACAGTAATACTCCAGAATGGGATATTTGTTCTACCTGGCGGTGACGGTCAACACTGGAGACAGGTTCCCGCTGAATGTAAGTTATGAGCGGATTAATCTCGGAGGGTAGGAATGGCAAAAGGACGCATCGTTGTCAACGAGGACCTCTGTAAGGGGTGCGAGTTGTGTATATCGGTTTGCCCGCCAGGTGTGATCAAGATGGCTGCCGACCGTTTTACCCCGCAGGGTTATCACCCGGCGGAACTGGTCGACCCTGACGAAGAATGTACAGGTTGTGCGATTTGCTCGATTGTCTGCCCGGACGCGGCTATAACTGTCTTTCGTTGGGTTCCGGCAGATAAAATTAAATCAACTGCGCCTTAGAGGAGGGACGAGAACGTGGCAAAGGAATTGCTTAAAGGCAACGTTGCTTTCGCCGAAGCGGCGATACGCGCCGGTTGCGAGGCATACTACGGTTATCCGATAACACCACAGACTGAGGCTCTCGAGCACATGGCAAAGCGAATGCCGGAGCTCGGGCGCGTCTTCCTCCAGGCCGAAAGCGAAGTCGCGGCAATAAACATGGTATACGGCGCAGCTTGCGCTGGTGTGAGGGTCATGTCTTCCTCATCCAGTCCGGGCGTGAGCCTAATGATGGAAGGTTTGTCCTATATCGCCGGCTCTGAAGTGCCGGTCGTACTTGTGGACATCATGAGGGGCGGCCCCGGTCTGGGGAATATTGCTCCCTCGCAAGGGGATTACAACCAGATCGTCAAGGGGGGTGGTCATGGCGATTATCGCATCATCACCCTGGCACCAGCGACGATACAGGAGATCATCGATCTAACCTATGAGGCGTTCGACATCGCCGAGAAATATCGGGCGATCGTCGTTATTTTAGCGGACGGCAGTATTGGCCAGATGATGGAACCCGCTGAACTGCCTCCGATGCTGGAGGTGCGCAAACGCGAGGATCGGCCTGAGTGGTCGTTGACGGGGGCCAAGGGGCGTGATCCGCGTGTGATCACCTCGATATACATCGATCCAGCCGAAGAGGAAGTTTTCAATCTCCAGCTTGTTGAAAAGCAAAAGGAGATTGAGGCGAATGAAGTGCGATTTAACTCTTTGCTTCTGGATGATGCGGAAATCGCCGTAGTTGCCTATGGGACCGCGGGGCGTATTGCCCAATCCGCTATCAAACAAGCTCGTGATGAGGGTATCAAAGTTGGACTATTGCGCCCGATCTCGCTCTATCCCTTCCCTTACGAAGAAATTGGGAAAGTTGCAGATCAGGTTAAACGGATCCTGGTTGTTGAGATGAGCGGCGGGCAAATGCTCGATGATGTCCGTCTCGCGGTTAATGGTAAAGTTCCGGTCGATTTCTATGGACGAATGGGGGGGATGGTTCCTCTCCCTGATGAGGTTTTCGAGCAGATCCAAGAACTTAATAAAAAGGCGAAAGCCTAGCTAGATTTGGAGGCTTTTTAATGACCGATAAGAAAATGGTGGAATCTCTAATTTTCAGCAAACCGGAAAGTTTGACCGACGTCCCGACACACTATTGCCCCGGGTGCTCACACGGTGTGGCCCATCGTCTAATCGCTGAAGTCATCGATGAAATGGGCTTGCGTGAGAATACGGTTGGCGTCGCACCGGTTGGCTGTTCCGTCTTTGCTTACAATTACTTCAAAATGGATTTTGCCGAGGCGGCTCATGGGCGTGCTCCGGCTATGGCAACCGGCTTCAAGCGCGTGAATCCGGATATGAACGTTTTTACCTACCAGGGTGATGGTGATCTAGCGTCTATCGGCGCCGCCGAGATCCTGCACGCTGCTGGGCGCGGCGAAAAGATTACCGTGATCTTCATCAACAACGCGATTTACGGGATGACTGGCGGGCAGATGGCGCCGACAACGCTTCCCGGGCAGAAGACGACATCCTCGCCGCTTGGCCGCGACATCGAAGCGCACGGTTTCCCCTTGAAGATGTGTGAAATACTATCGCAATTGGATGGTTCCGCGTACATCGTTCGCCGGAGCTTGCACGATGCGGCGAACATACGCAAAGCGAAAAAGGCCGTCAGGCAGGCTTTTGAAGTGCAGCGCCAGGGACTTGGCTTCTCAATGGTCGAACTGCTGTCGAATTGCCCGACGAACTGGAAGATGACTGCGGAAGACTCACTCGAGTGGATCGGAGAGCATATGGTACCGATATTCCCCCTTGGTGATTTCAAAGTCCATCCAGCCATTGTTGAAAGCAAGAAGGGATAGCGACACTATGCAGACAGAGATCATCATTTCTGGTTTCGGTGGCCAGGGAGCGCTCTTCGCCGGACAATTACTGGCCTACACGGGATTAGATAACGGCATGCATGTGACCTGGTTCCCATCCTACGGGCCAGAGATGCGCGGCGGTACGGCTCATTGCGTTGTCATCATCAGCGATGACGAGATCGGCGCTCCGATCGTCAAGAATCCAGCGGCCGTTATCGTGATGAACATCCCCTCTTTGGATAAATACGAATCGCTCGTGAGGCAGGGTGGGGTGCTCGTTGTGAATTCCTCGCTCGTGGATCGCAACCCGGAGCGAGATGATATCCAGGTTGTGCTCATCCCTGCCAATGAGATCGCTGAAGAGCTCGGAAACCAGCGGTTGGCCAACCTCGTCCTTCTAGGTGCCCTGCTTGAAAGGCTGGATGTACTTTCAATAGAGCAAGTCGGCGAAGGTCTGAAGGGACACATCCCCGCTCATCGCCGGAACTTGCTCGAGGCGAATATCGAAGCACTTCGCCGCGGAGCGGAACTCAGCAAAGAGCAGCTAGAGCCCGCATAAGTTGACGTTGTAATTTCTAGGCTCTAGATTCGTCCCGTGATCAGACCGGAAACCCGTCAGGCACAAAGGATTGTTTAAGGAAGCCTAGCTCTTGGCCGGTTTTTTTATGGCGCACAAGATAACCCCATCCCACCCTTTCGTTCTATGCTTATTCCTCATTCTCTCGTGTTCGCATTGCATACAGCTCCCAGCTCTTCGTCCACTGTTTTCCCTGGGATTCAGGGAACTCAACCGCGAGCCACACCCGTGATGGTCTCGCCAACAAGCATAGAATCAACGCCTGCTGACATCTCGACTCAGGTTTTGCATGCGGCGACACCGAGGGCGACTGCTACGGGAAGCCCAGAGCTCGCTCCAGGCGAGTGGAAGTCGCTCCCGGTCGTGCCATGAGCTCTCGAGCTGTCGATATTTACCAGAAAGGGATATCACTTAGTAATAACCCGCAGGCTTTCTCCAAGGTCGGAGACGGTGAAGTTGCTACATCCTGGTTTTTAACAACGTTTGACCTCGATCCGTCTCATTATGATTTGGGACCTCATGAATACCTTGAGCCGGTCATCGAAACCTACGCAGGTTCCTTCGAGCACGTCGGCATTGCCGCACGTGCCGGCTTTAACACGACGCTCATCCTAGATCCACTCCTGGCGTCCAACGACATCTGCGAAGTTGAAGAATCACCGCTGGAATGTGAACTGCGCCGGCACCACCCGAGTTTTACCTTCATCTCGTTGGGGACAAATCAGGTCTGGATGCCAGATGTATTCGCAATGGAATTGCGCCAGATGGTTGAGGTCTGTATCGAACGAGGAGTAGTGCCGATTCTGGCGACGAAGGGTGACAATTTAGAAGGCGATCACAGGATTAACGCCATCATCGCCGATGTTGCCCAGGAGTATGAAATCCCCCTGTGGAATTTCTGGCTGGCGCTGCAATCGCTCCCCAATCAAGGCTTGCAGGCGGACGGTGAGCATCTCACCTGGGCAGTGAACGATTTCGACGATCCTGAAGCCATGGCCCACGCCTGGCCGGTACGCAATCTAACTGCGCTGCAGGTGCTGCATGGATTGATGACTGAGCTTGAAATACATTGAATGCGGGCTGTGCTTTAACTTGAATTGATGAATAAAAAGGGCTGCGAGAAAGAAATTTCAGGCAGCCCTTTTTGTTATTCAAGGAGATCGAATGAAGCGCAGCGGTTCAGGAATTGATCTTCGCCCCACATTGAGAACATTTTTCCGTACCCGCCGACAGAATATATCCACACTCCCCGCAGGCAACCGGTTGATTCGGACCCAACGGAGCGCCGCAGGAAATACAGTGCGGCGCGCCTACAGGATTGGCAGTGCGACAGTAATCGCAGGACAGCCGGCGCAGTCTCTCCGAGAGATTGTATGAAAGGCCGAGGGACTCTGCAGTTCGCGTAATCGTTTGCCAGATCCGGGTTGTGAGCTGCAAAGAGGTGATGTCCTGGGCGAGGTCGTCCAAACGATGAATCAGGGACCATGGACGGCGTAAGGCCATAAGCGCCGTCGCTCCCAGGCTGGCAGCAACACCAAACCATTCCTGCTGTCCCAATTGGACATGGACGCCATCCTCCACGCCGTTTAAGTGGATCGTGATCGCGGTTCGCCCGCCAGAGGTGTTCCAGCGCGGGGTAGCGATCTGGACGATGCGTTGGTTTCCCCTGCCAATTCTCTTCGCTTCAAGGTTGCCTTGATTGAACTCGGCGACAAGTGCATCGGCGAAATCAGAGGGGCTCACCGGTCCATGGAACGTCTTCTTTAGCATGGGTTTATTTTGCATGAATGGGTTCCTTCGGGTCACTTTTCGTGCGTGTAGTATAATCCGCCGGCATTTGACCTGTAAAGTAGGGAGAACTCGATTGAAATTTTTAGCATGGCTTATGGTTCTCGGATCGGCACTGCTCCTCCTGAGCTTAGCATCGGGAGCGGCGGCTTCGCCGTACGCCCAGGAAGCAACCGTGACCGGAACGCCAGAAGGCCCTATGATCCTCGTCCCTGAGCAGGTTAACGTTCGCGCCGGACCCAGCACTGACTACGATAAAGTCGGCGTGTTGATTGCCGGTCAGCGTGCGCCTGCGCTGGGCAGATCTCCGGGAGGGGAGTGGATCCAGATTTTCTATCCAGGCGTCCCCGGGAATCTCGCCTGGGTCTACGCTCCGTTTGTCGTTTTAGATACGGATCAACGCTTACTGCCGATCATCGAGCCGCCGCCGACGCCGACACCGCGCGTCACGGCGACGATCGATCCAACGCTGGCCGCCCAGTTCAACATCGGCGGTGCGCCACCCACACGGCTGCCGACGTTCACGCCGGCAGAGCCCGTTGTGCAGCCAACCTTCGATGAAACCAAGGCGGACCTTCCCGGTGGGTTTCCCCCCATCCTGGCCATCATGGGTCTGCTCGTTGTTGGTCTGTTCGGAACGGTCATTTCTGTCCTGCGCGGCGGATAAGTCTCTCTACCGGCTCTTCTCGTTTCACCAAAACTATTTATCCAATATGAAGTTTCGCCCCAATTCTAAGGAGCTGTCCTTTAAGCTGCAGTCAGTTTGAACCCGTTGTCGTGGAGAGGTGTATCCTGAAGCTCCTCGCCGGTTGAAGGGGGATTGTGTCAAATTGCGCTTCTTGAGTTCCCGTTGTAATGTGTTTGGGACATCATGGATGAGCGGGCAGAGATCCCTGCGGAATTCCACGATACAACCTATTAGAAGTGAGTATTACTTTTCTTTGAGGAGCCTACGTTGGATAAAAAGCTGTGGTTTCTGAATTTTGCAGTTGTGCTGGGGCTATTGGTGGGGCTTCCATTATTTGTCAATGCGGATAAAACCCAGGCTCATTCAGCCGAGCCGGGCGATGTGACGCCGGAGAATACCGTTATCCTGGCCAATCAAACGGACGCGCGCTTCAGCCTTGATTTTTCGGTATTGCTGAGTCAATTGCGCTTGGAATGGGTGATCCTGGATAGCGCCGTTTTACCGGAATCGGTGATGGACAAGAATCTGATTCTCATGGGCCATCCCGATGCCGAGAATACCGGCGAGATAATTCGTGGCATCCTGACGTTGGAGTAGATCGAGATGCTCCGCTCCGCCACAGACAGCCACTTCGTCATCGAAAAGGAGAGTCCCTGGATGCAGGGCCGGACCGTAACCATCTGCTCCGGGGCAGATATGCTTCTGACGCGGAACGCGGTCGAAGAAGCAGCCCGCGCCATCATCGCCGCTGCGCCTTTGGCTTCAGGACGCTTCCTTACAGGATGCTGCGCGATCGCGAGGGATGCGCGGGGCTAACTTCACGATTACATGAATAGTCCGAAATCAAAAGAGCGAGGGCACAGAAATCCATCGCTCTTAATATTTAAGCACCTATCCTTTACTACAAATCACCATCGAGTTTTTCCAATGCTTCCATTATTTTCCTCATTTTGCGGGAAGCACATACACAGTGGCTCGATCGACGGCGATGAAGTCGGCCAATCCATCGCCGGTTACGTCGACGAAGTACATGCCTAATTCACCCTTCGTTGGACCCTTGGTCCAATCTTGAGGTGAACCAAAACTGCTTCCAGTGGAAGGTAATACATACGTGGTTGCGTTGTCCACAGCAATAAAATCAGCCAGGCCATCACCCGTAACATCAGCCAAGTCCATATAGAGTTCACCGAATGCTGGTCCACCGGTCCAATCTTGCGGCGGCCCAAAACTCGTTCCAGTGGAGGGGAGCACGTAAATCCTTGCATTATCGACGGCGATGAAATCCGCTTTACTATCCCCGGTAACATCGGCAAAAAACATCCCGAGTTCGCCCTTGACTGGACCACCTGTCCAATCTTGTGGGCTGGTGAAGCTGCTGCCTGTCGATGGGAGTACAAAGGTTGTAGCTAAATCCACGGCGATGAAATCCGCTTTTCCATCCCCGGTAACATCGGCAAAAAACATCCCGAGTTCGCCCCTAACTGGACCACCTGTCCAATCTTGTGGTGGGTCAAATCGACTTCCATTAGAAGGAAGCACATAGGTGCTGGCATTATCAACCGCAATATAATCTGCTGTGCCATCTCCAGTGACATCCGCGAAATACATCCCAAGCTCACCAACGACGGGACCACTGGTCCAATCTTCCGGCTGCCCATAGCTGCTTCCAGTTGACGGCAACGCGTAAGTGGTATCTTTATCGACGGCAATAAAATCACCTTTGCCGTCACCATCTACATCGGCAATCCGCATGGCGAGTTGACCGACCGTTGGTCCACCCGTCCAATCTTCGGGTTCTCCAAATTCAGTTCCGGCTTTGGCATCTGCTCCATCTTGCGCAGGAGGAACTGCTGAGCCCGCGGGGGTTATTAGCTCAGGTAAAGATGTCGGTTCATTTGATCCAACCACATCCGTAGCCTCAGCAGAAGCCGACTCGGTTGTTTCTTCAACAGGTGCAGGCGAAGAACAAGCAAAGATGAAGAAAGCGATGCTGATGAGGCCTAGCATGACCAACCATTTTCTATGAACCATGACTAACTCCTAATGCGAAAGATTTATCTTGAACCACAGGTAGTGTAAGGTGAAGGCCTTATTGGAAGATCGGCTTTTCCAAGATCCAGCCCATACTATAGCCTTTTTCCATCAACGGTAATATAGATCGCAAATACCTATCTCGAATTTCCCACATTCGCTTGTTCAATAGAAGATTGCACTCCAAAGGATAATGATGATTCCATCTACTAGGGTTTTCATGGTTGGCGTGAGCTGAGAACTTGATGTTTGATCCGGGGGGTGTGCAGCACGCTGCGCGATTGCGAGGGGAGTGGTCACTCGACAAGCTCGGGATGATAAGTCCCCCACAGTTGCCCTCGCGTGCACCCCCTTCCGAATGGCCACCCTTGTGATGCCATGAGGGTCCAACTAGCAAAGCCGGGTTCTGTCCAATCTGCACGGGTTTGCGCTTCACTGGAAGAAAGGCGTCCTCGAAATGAAATCAATTTGGGCCAGGGGGATTGAGGGTAAAAAGGATCCCGAAATTGCTAAAAAACGTGTTTTTAGGTAGATTAGGAATGAGCGAGTGGAACGGGGGATCTTACGTCAGCTCAAGACCGTTAGGCATCCGCCAGTAATTATTAGGAGAGAGAATTGGCTAGGCATACAAGATATCAAGGCGCAATAATCAAGGATCATCGAATACTCTTAATTAGGCATAAGCAACATTCCACAGGGCGTGCTTATTGGGTTATCCCTGGCGGGGGGATTGATGGATCTGAATCCGAAGAGGAATGTGTTATCCGCGAAATGAAGGAAGAAACCAATCTCGATGTCACGATCGATCGTCTTGTATTTGATGAGCCTGCGCACCCTGAAGGGGTTTATAAGTGG
Source organism: uncultured Anaerolineales bacterium (assembly GCA_965195195.1). Taxonomy (GTDB): domain Bacteria; phylum Chloroflexota; class Anaerolineae; order Anaerolineales; family E44-bin32; genus E44-bin32. The sequence goes on from CBDAFF010000091.1 coordinate 48,897, forward strand.
AGGAAGACTTTTATTTGCCACCCAGTTTCTGGAGAGGCCAGCCCAGGTTACGAACCTGAACCAGAAGCTGCAGCTGACTATTCAATATCGGAGGTTCGCTGGTTTGATCTACGAGATGAAAGCAGTTGGGATGATGCGTTATTTCAGGACCCATTTACCTACCTACAGCTTGTGAGGCTCAGAGAAGAACTTGGTTATTTGTCTCGATAATGCTTCTAAGCACAAAATGCGTCTGCCTA
>CBDAFF010000092.1:0-9594 GCA_965195195.1 uncultured Anaerolineales bacterium
TCGAAAAGTGCTACCTTGGATTGAGATACCTCAGAGAAAGCAGTATCATATCCCTGTGTTTTGGTATCCCATTCGGAGGAAGTCAACAGGTTCGCATACGTACTGAAAGATCGGACGGATGAGTTAAGTAGCCAGCACAGGTGCTATTTGCTCTGAGTTTTGAATTACGATGATCGCTCTCAAATAAAGGAGGAGCCATGAATCACCGTTCAACTCTCATTGTTTTCCTCTTCATTGCAGTAGCTTGCGTTTTCACCAGCGGTTGTTCCCCCGAAGAAGAAGTTGAAGCCGTAGAGGTCACTGAAGATCTAATCTTTACCTTCGATGGCAAGACCTGCGAATATGATGGTCCTAAGGTTGTTGTGGAAGGTGAGATAACTCTGATCTTGGAGAACCTTTCTGACCTTCCGGCATTCGTAGATCTTGCCAAGCTGGATGATGACAAGACCTGGGAGGATATGCTGAATTATATTGGTGAACCTGGCTCATATAAACAAAGAACGATTTGGATAACGAAAGAGACTCGTAAACCTGTATTGTCCGATCCCAGGGCGGCGATATTTAGCCCAGACCCAGGAAATTACGTGCTAGTCCTATACCAAACCACTGATACGGGTCTGGCCACCTTCCCTTGTTCTTCCTTTGAAGTAAGGTAATACCAGATTGCAATCCCGAGAAGGCTGTCTATTCAGTAATGAGGGGTGGTAATTACTAAGAGATTTATAAATCTATTATATCTTGGGGCTACTTAGTCGCTGCCTAACCTCTCGCCAAGCAGTGTGGTATCCCATTCGGATGAAGTCAACAGGTTCGCATACGTACCGGAAGATTGGACGGATGAGTTAAGTAGCCAGCACAGCGGGCCGGGGGAAACTTGTGGTACTTCAACAGGCGGGGCTCTGACCAAAGTAATCAAGGAGAAACCTATGGAAAACATTAGCTCACTGATTCCCTTTCTCATCCCCATCGTTCTGTTGCAACTCGGGTTGATGGTCTTTACTCTGGTGGATTTGATCCGACGCGAAAGAACCAAAGGCCCCAAGTGGGTCTGGGCGCTCGTCATTATCTTTGTCAATCTCATTGGCCCGATTGTTTATCTCGTAGTCGGGCGGGAGGAATAAATGGCTGCAATTCGCGTCGAAGGTTTGCAGAAGTTTTACGGCCCGGTGCGCGCTCTCGATGGCTTGGATCTCACGGTAGAGCCGGGCACTGTCTTTGGTTTTCTCGGCCCCAATGGCGCCGGTAAGACAACGACCATCCGCGTTCTCACCGGCCTGGCGCATGCTACCGAAGGCCGTGCTTGGGTAATGGAGACGGAAATTACCGCCGATGGTCATGAAGTCGCCCGCCGCATTGGCTATCTACCGGAAGAACCCGCGTTTTATCCCTGGATGACCCCGTGCGAGTTTTTGGATTATGTCGGGCGCGTGTTCGGACTTTCGACCAGCGAACGCGCGACGCGCGTCAAAGAACTGCTTGAGTTGGTAGGGTTGGCCGAGGTGGTCAAACGACGTATAGGCGGCTTTTCGCGTGGGATGCGCCAACGGCTGGGTCTGGCACAAGCGCTGGTCAACCGGCCCGAGGTGCTGTTCCTCGACGAGGCGTTGAGCGGGCTGGACCCGGCCGGGCGCAAAGAAGTGTTGGAACTGATCGAGCGCCTGCGCGGGCAATGCACCGTGTTCATGTCCACGCACATCCTGGCGGACGTAGAGCGGGTGTGCGACACCATCGCCATCATCGCGCGCGGGCGACTGGTGATCCAGTCGCCCCGCAAGGCTTTGCTGGCCCAATATGCGATACCCGCCTTTGAAGTGGAGGCTGACAGCGGTTTTGAAGCGCCGCTAAACAGCTGGGCTGAGGCGCTGCGCCAGGAGAGTTGGGTCCAATCCGTTTCAATCAGTGGACTGAAGGGCCGGGTCATCGTCCATGAAATAGATACTGCTAAGCGAGAACTGCTGCTTTCGGCCGTTCAGGCCGGACTGGTGGTGACGCGCTACGAAATGCTGCGGCCATCGTTGGAAGACGTTTTCTTGCAGCTGGTAGGCGAAGGAAGGAAAGTATGAACTTCTTGGCTGCTCTTCGCAAAGAATGGCTGGAACAGTGGCGGACATATCGTCTGCTCATGCTGGGGGTGGTATTGGTTGTCTTTGGACTGTTATCACCGTTGATTGCCAAATACACACCGGAGATAATCAAGCTAATACCCAACGGCGAGGCCATAGCTCAGCTTATACCTACGCCAACGGTGATGGATGCGGTGACGCAGTATATCAAGAACATCGGCCAGTTTGGCGTCATCCTTGCCCTGCTGTTGACCATGGGAGCGGTAGCTCAGGAAAAAGATAAAGGAACGGCTGCCATGATGCTGGTCAAGCCGCTGCCGCGCGTGACGTTCCTGGTCGCCAAATTCACGGCGTTGGCGCTGACGTTCGCCGTCGCCATCGCCATAGCGGGCGCGGCTTGCTTTTACTACACATGGCTGCTATTTGGCGCGCTTGATGTGCCGCGCTGGCTGGCACTCAACGGTTTAATGCTTGTGTTTGTGCTAGTCTATGTCGCGCTAACGCTGTTCTGCAGTGTGGTAGCCAAATCGCAGGCGGCGGCTGGGGGGTTGGCGCTTAGCCTGCTGTTCATCCTGGGGCTTACCGGCTCAATCCCGGGCTTGGGTGAATACCTTCCAGGGCAATTGCTTGCGTGGGGAGGAGGACTAATGGCGGGGAAAGCCGAGGCTTTCTGGCCAGCCTTATGGGTGAGTGTGGGGATCATTGTTGTCGCGCTAATGGGGGCAAAGCTCATCTTTGAAAGGCAGGAACTTTGACCCATGCCATACTTCACTTACACTCTCAATTTTCTGCTGATGATTGTCTTCCGATTATCCTCGGTGTGGGCTTTGGGTGTAAGCTTCTTTCCAGTGTGTCGACTCGCTGGGCATACAGAGTGTCGTGGGGGCTGCCCAACATGCGCATGAAGCCGACCCGCTAATCGAAGAGCTTTATTGTTGGTTGTCCTGGTTTTGCACCGTTTTGGTTCGCGGGTGGTGTTACTGCGAAACCCGCGTGCGGCTTATGCGCGGTCCGTTATGAAGCCCATTACAAATCAATAGGAAATTTCAGGTAACGAGTTATAAGGACTAGTTTCAATGAGAATTGCTATGATTGCGACCGGTAGCCGAGGGGATGTTCAGCCATATGTTGCGCTTGGGAAAGGTTTGGGTGCCGCTGGACACGAAGTGAGACTGATTACGCACGAGAACTTCGGCTCTCTCGTCCAATCTCAGGGTGTAGGGTTCTGGCCCGTTGAAGGTAATGTTCAGGATGTTGCTCAGAGTGAAGAAATGTGCGAACGCATCGAGAAGGGAAATTTCCTCGCGATCATGCGCCTGATGGCAAAAGCGGCTAAAGAAGGGGCCGTCCATCTTGCGAAAGGGGGAATGGAAGCCTGCCATGATGCCGATCTGATTCTCGGGGGAATGGGAGGCGAATATACAGGAGTGGCCCTGGCGGAAAAATACAATCTCCCTTTTCTGCCGGCATACTTGGTGCCATTTACACCCACGAAATCTTTTGCCAGCGTACTTCTTCCCGCTCAGATACCGGTGCCATCAGGAATTTTGAAACAGGCTTCGCATACGCTGACACGCCAACTTATGTGGCAATCTTTCCGATCGGCTGACCGCGTGGCACGCAAAAATATCTTGGGCTTGCCTGCTGCCCCTATCCTGGGGCCATACAACTCCAATCAAACCATTGGTAACCCAGTTCTTTATGGTTATAGCCCCTCCGTTATCCCGAAGCCACCTGACTGGCCATACAGCATACATGTAACTGGCTATTGGTTCCTCGATAGCCCGACCGATTGGGAACCTCCAGACGACCTAGTGGCGTTCATGGATGCTGGATCGCCTCCAATCTATATTGGCTTTGGGAGCATGGCCCATCGTAAACCGCAAGAAACAACTGAACTTATCTTGCAAGCGCTTGGAAGCACAGAACAGCGTGCAATTCTCCTATCGGGATGGGGCGGCATGGATAAGTTTAACTTACCAGATTCGGTTTACATGATTGACTCGCTACCTCATTCCTGGGTCTTCCCTAAAGTCGCCGCGGTAGTGCATCATGGCGGGGTAGGTACAACGGCAGCTGGCCTTCGGGCAGGTGTTCCCTCTGTAATTGTCCCATTCTTTGGTGATCAGCCATTCTGGGGGGACCGAATTGCTAAGCTCGGGGTAGGGCCTAAGCCAATTCCGCGTAAACGGCTCACGCCAGAGAATCTTTCAAATGCAATCAATGCGGCGATTTCAGATAATCCAATGAGACAACAGGCCGCGAAGTTGGGAATGAAAATCCGGGCTGAGGATGGGATTGGTAATGCGGTCAATGTAATTGACAATTTTGCCCATCAGTATGCTTCATAACGTCGGGTTGGATCGGACTCGCGGAGCTGCGGCTTATGATTTCGTTGGGGCCGAAGAGCGAGCCGATCAACCCGGGGCCGTTATGCCGCCCACTTATTACTGGTTTTCACACCCCGACAAATTGGTTTTAATGGAGATGACACATGGAAATGATCCCCAAACTTGAAATCGGATGGCTCAATGGATGGATTCTCCTTGCTCTCGAATTTTTAGTTCAGGGATTCTTACTTCTAATCTTTCCAAAACCTGTTGTGTCTCGGTTACTTGACAGGTCTGGCTGGAATCAGAAACAAAGGGTTTTTACAATTATTGGCAAGGTGTTTTCCTTGGCCTGCCTGATCTTGATCTTCCTCACGCCTTTGAAAATCAACTCGAGTGTTTTCATCGTGGGGTTGATTTTTTACGCAGTTGGCTTAGTTGGCCTCGTGGTTGCCATGTTCAACTTTAGAGATACTCCGCTCAATCAGCCAGTAACCAAAGGAGTTTACAAGCTATCGCGCCACCCCCAAATAGTCTCACTGTTTTTCCTGTTCCTGGGAATATGTATAGCAATAGGCTCATGGCCGGCTCTGTATGCGTTACTTCTATCCAAGTTGTTACAGCATTTTGGAATCTTGGCAGAGGAAGAGATTTGTCTAAAGCAATATGGTGAGTCTTATCGTACTTACATGAAACAAATCCCACGCTATTTCTTGTTTTTTTGAGATATGATTCGGGTCTAATAAAAGCGTGTAAGGTGGAAAAACTATATCCGTACTGAATTCCGGTGCAACCTCACCTTCCAATCTGGTATCCTTTACGCCTTGTCTATTCACTACTTTTAGATTCAACTATCAAGTACAACACAGTAGAATGAAAGTGAGGCTAGTGGCGTTCCTTTTCAAAACCCCGAATGCACTCACTTGATTTAGTGTACCAATAATGATACACTTGGCCAATGAGTGATCATCTTCGTCTTAAGGTTGTTTTCTATTAAAATGAAATGGGAAATGAGCCTGTTAGAGAGTGGCTATTAACTTTATCAGGTGAGGACAGAAAAACGATCGGTGAAGATGTTAAAACTGTTCAATTCGGATGGCCTTTGGGCATGCCAGTGGTCCGGAAACTTGATAAGGATCTTTGGGAAGTTCGATCCAGATTACATAATCGTATTGCTCGCGTCCTCTTTATAGTTGATGAAAATGTGATGGTGCTTGTACACGGGTTTGTAAAAAAGTCACAGAAGACACCCCCAAAAGATTTAAAACTAGCAAAGAGTAGAGTAGCCCAATTGCGAGGATAAAATGATGGACAAAACATATCTTGGTGGTGATTTTGATGATTTCCTGGCTGAAGAAGGGATTTTGGCAGAGGCGGAAGCAGTTGCCATTAAACGGGTTATTGCATATCAAGTAGTGCAATTAATGGAAGAGCAAGACTTGACGAAAACTGAAATGGCATCTCGAATGAAGACCAGTCGGGCTGCATTGGACAGATTGCTTGATCCAGCAAATAAATCAGTAACCCTTCAAACATTGGAGAGTGCTGCTCACGCACTAGAAAAGCGTTTGCGTGTTGAATTCGTCTAACGTAGATTCAACTCACAAGTACAACACAGAGGAATGAAGGTGAGGTTAGTGGCGTTCCTATCCAATACCCCGAATGCACTTGCTAGATTGACTCTCTGCGTGTAGGATAATTCAAACTAATGCTCGCTGGGTTCCAAGTAGTCGAATATCGCAAGGCCACCCTTGGGAACCTAGCCTGACGGTCCAAGCCCCCCTTTTTAGGGTTCCATCTCATAACCTGAAGGTCCTCAGTTTCCCACGCTTCACTCTGGACATGCGAATCAGATAACGATACTGTGGAGGGGTTCTGTAGAATGAAACAAGGGTCAATCATTCCTCTCGGGATTTCAGGACCGTGATCGTATCGCTCAGATTATTTTCCGGCACATTTTCTCGAACGGATGTACATTTTCAGGTATCACAGGACTCCAATACCAATAATGAGACCTAATAGGACAGGATCCGTCGCACGGAGAGATGTGCTCGGGGGAATTGTCAATGACTACTACCATCTTGCCGCATGATCCATCCGGATGAGGTTTTTCCATACTACAGGGTGGAACCCATTGAATATTAGTTGGGCGGCAAAAGCAAGAGAGGATACAACGAAATGCGAACTACAATAGCAAAACTGAGAATCGGCCTACTGAACAAGAAACGAGGAAACTTTACAATTCAAGAAAAGTTCACTGGCGCTGATAATGTTGTTGACGAGACGGACGCCGAGGTAGAACATCACGAACGAGCGCTGACCGAAGCTGGTTATAGCATCCGCCAGATTCGCTGGGTCCCTAATTTCATCAACGATCTACAGGCTTCCCAAGTTGATCTTGTCTTCAACGTTTCCAGTCTAGTAGAAGCTGCGATCCTCGAAGAACTGAGGATACCCTACGTGGGATCCGATACGTTCACTTTAGCCATTGCCACCGACAAATCGCTAGCGAAAAGGCTCTGGCAGCAGGCGGACCTACCGACATCGCCTTTCTGTGTTGCCAGGTCAGAGAAGGACTGTGAGGAATTTCGGGACGTCCCGCCGTTCGAATATCCGCTTTTCATCAAGCCGGTAGCTGGCCGAGGCAGCGCGGGGATCAACGACGCGTCCATCGTTCACAGCTACGACCAACTGGTCAGTGGAGTTTTGGAAAGGCTTGAGACTATCGGTCAACCAGTCCTCATAGAGAAGTTGCTGCGAGGGAGAGAAATCACCCTGGGTGTCCTGGGAAATGAGGATGCGAGGGTCCTTCCTCCATTAGAGATTGTGAATGGGGATGGGGATAGCACACTAACTTTCGAGAAGAAGGAGCTAGATAACGATACCTTCCTTTGTCCTGCTCCGCTGACTGCTGAAGAGACCCACATGATGCAGCAATTGGCGCTCCGGGCTTACCACGTGTTGGGTTTTAAGGATTTTGGCCGAATTGACACGATATTGACCGAGGAAGGGCCGTTCTTGTTGGAGGGGAACACTTTCGCGGGGTTGATGTGCACACCCAAGGAGAAACCTCATAGCTATTTTGGCTTCATGGCTCGCGCGGAGGGAAAGGACAGCAAAGCTCTGCTGGATGAGATCATTCAGATCGCTATCAGGAGACTCAACTTGAAAGCCTGTGATTGAGATGTCAGTACCTCGGATAGAGATAGAACTCGACAAACTGATCCATAACGCCCGCAAGCTGACAGCTATATACGGTTCCAAGGGAATCCATATCACGGCTGTCACGAAGGGGGTCTGTGGATCTCTCAGGGTTGCGAATACTCTGCTCAATAGTGGAATCCGCTCCTTCGGCGACTCACACATCGCCAACATACAAAAGATGCGAGAGGGTGGGATAGATGCGCAATTCATCCTCATACGCTCCCCCATGCCCAGCGAGGTCGAACGAGTGGTCGAATTTGCCGACGTGAGCCTCAATACAGAGATCTCCGTTATCCGACTTCTTGCCGATCAGGCGACCAAACGCGGCAAAACCCATCGAGTCATTTTGATGATCGAACTGGGCGATCTACGGGAGGGCATACTACCCTCCGACCTCGAGCCGGTGGTAAAGGAGACGATTGGCATGCAAGGCATCAAACTGGCAGGGTTCGGAACGAACCTGGCCTGTTTCGGGGGAGTCAGGCCAACTGAGGCGAATATGCGGGAGTTGTCTGCAATTGTCGGCAAACTTCAGCGCAAGTGTGGCATCAATTTTGAAGTCGTCTCTGGAGGGAATTCGGCGAATTACCAATGGTGTGTTTCGACGCCGGACGTTGGCCTCGTCAATCACTTGCGCATCGGTGAAGCGATACTGCTAGGTTGCGACACGCTAACCCGAGAGCGGATTCCTGGCCTGTATACGGACGCGTTCACGCTGGTCGCCGAGGTGATCGAGCTCAAGACAAAGCCCTCAAAGCCCTACGGCGAAATCGCCCAAGATGCGTTCGGGCACGTTCCCGTATACGAGGATAAAGGAAACATGCGAAGGGCGATCCTCGCCCTCGGGAGGCAGGACGTTGACGTATCGGCGATAAAGTCCAGGATAGAGGTAAACGTTCTGGGAGCAGGCAGCGATCATCTGATTCTGGACGTCAAGGGACAAAGCCTGGAGGTCGGAGCCGAAGTGCTGTTCGACGTCGGGTATAGCGCACTACTCAGAGCGATGATGTCGCCCTACGTGGAAAAGGTGTATCTGCCCCGATCCCCCAACGAGGCGGAGATCTTGTCGTGCTGACTATCTACCCTGATGGGTTGGTTTCATTTGTTCAGCATGCAATATTTAGTCGAAAGCCGCCCAACAAGCGTTTGCAGCCGGCTTCCTACCGCCCGGTTTATCAAATACACTTTGCCAACCAAGTTGATTTTGGTTGAGGTATGCCGTGCTGGCCCGCAAGCGGCTGAAACGCGGCATTAGGCCGCTCTATTATTAATGATTCTATATAAGAAACCTTTTACAGCCCTCATCAGACAGCATCTAGGTAAGTAGAGCATGAAACTCGGCACTTTGATTACGATACATTCGATTTTGTTGTTTCTATTCGGACTAGGATTTCTCCTCGTACCTTCATGGATGCTATCCGTTTACGACACGTCTACAAATTCAACCGGGCTTATAACAGCAAGAGTGTTTGGAATAGGCAATATCCAGCTAAGCATAATTATGTGGACTTCTCGCGATGATGTTGGATCCAAGATATTGAAAACATTAGTATTATTGTTATTTCTTGGTAATGCCTTAGCTTTCATGCTGGCTTTACAGGCTCAAATTTCAGGGGTTTTTAATGTACTTGGATGGACAAATGTGGCTCTATATCTTTTATTTGCCTTTGGATATGGGTATTTCCAATTTAAACCCAAAGGAGACAGAGACGCTAGTTAATTTATCTCATGTCAATAATATTATGATGAACCAAACCGAGACATAGGTTACAAAATATTCTCACAACATAGGTGACACATATTCTCAAGACATGGGTGACACTTTCTCCTGGAGGAGGTGCTCCCATGCCCTGGAAAGGTGTTACCGTGAGCGAACAGAGACAGCGATTCCTCGAAGACTACCAACTGAACTACTACTCCGTTTCCGATCTTGCTGAGCGGTTTGGGATTTCCAGAAACACCGCATACCGGTGGATCAATCGTTTCAAGCAGCAAGG
>CBDAFF010000093.1:0-116828 GCA_965195195.1 uncultured Anaerolineales bacterium
CTGCGGGATTGGGAGGTCTTCTACAACACGGTTCGTCCACATCATTCACTTGATTTGAGGACACCGGCAGAGTATCTTTATGAATATCACTCAGATTTGGCTCCAAATCCAAAACCGTCTCATATGTCCTGAACGAATACACTGCTTGCGACTGGTATCCGAATCCTATACAATGCAGTATGAGCGCGCCACTTATCGGGCGTTGACATTTCCGCTTCCATTTGAGAGAGCCCGATGAACATTCTTAAAGTTTCATCAGATTCACGCACTTCTGCTGTCGCAGGTGCAATCGCCGGAGTCGTCCGCGAGCATCAACGAGCTGAAGTGCAAGCGATCGGCGCTGGAGCCGTAAACCAGGCTGTTAAAGCAGTCGCCATCGCCCGTGGTTACCTTCAGGAAGATGGGATTGACATCGTCTGCCTCCCCGAGTTCACCACCGTCGATATCAGCGGGAAAGAGCGCACCGCCATACGTCTCGTCGTCGAACCTCGCTGACGAACACTTCATCGCCTGCGACCGGAAGCAGAGCTTCCGCACTCCACATACAACCAATAACCCCTCAACAGTGTGAGAAGAATCGCAATGTACATCCCATGGAGACTGCCAAATATTCCTTTGAGACGTCCCTTTGAGACGAAAAACCGGAATTGATCGCAGGGGGTGTGGCACCACGCTGCCCTTCGCGTAACGCTCCGTAGGAGCCATGAGTGCTTTGTGAGGGCAGACTGCTGCACCCCCTTCAGAATGGCTAGTCATGCAATCCATGCGCCCGAGTTCCAAAGCTGGGCTAAGCCCAATCTATTACAGATTGCGTTTCAATGGGATTAAGAGTCCGAGATGACGATATTTCCATATAATCGGATTTTCATAGTTGGTTTGAGCTGAGAGCTTGGTGTTTGATCCGGGGGGTGCAGCTCGCCTTGGGTGTTCTTACCAAGGTGGGGGAGTGGTCCCTCGACGAGCTCGGGATGATAAGTCCCCCACAGTCCCCTCGCGTGCATCCCCGAAGCAGAGCGGAGGGGGCATTGGGGGATTTAGGGGGGAAGATAATGAAAAGCGATTCATTACTTCTGCAACAGCAGATCTATTCATTCATTCGCGCAAACCTCATAATTATCGTCTTATCCCTCCGGGATCCTGGGCAGATCTAGCATTAAAGTCTCCATCACCAACCTAACATTTGCATTCTTTTGAAGATCTCTTTTCGACTGTTCTAACTTGCCCAGAATCTCGCTGATTTGTTCCCGCGGGAGTGCACTCACCAGCATTTGTATGTCTTGCGCCCGGTCAATATTCCTCTGTTCGGCAGTCGTTTCGTAGGCAAGCATCATCGCGTCCCGCCAAACGCTACCCCAGTGGTCCAGAGCGCCAAGCGCCCTCAACCGCGGATGCTCCCCTCCCCGCTTCCGTTCTCGCTCCCACTCTCGCGTCCATCGCTCGACGTGTTTAAACCGTTCGAGTCGGTCCGTCTTTAATAGTTTAATCAGCTCTTCTAGATATTCCGTGCGTTCATCTAGCAATTCGGGGTTTGAAGCATAGTGAAACGCCCACCCCGGCCTCCCAGCAGCCAGCCGTGCAAGCAGGGCCGCCTTTTCATGCCCCTCCCCGCGCTCCACCAATGCATCTTCAATCTGATCGCGAGAGACATCCCTTAGCTGAAGGATTTCACAACGGGAGGATATTGTCGGCAGCAGGGTCTCCTTTGATTGGGCAGTGAGGAGCATGACTACCTTTGGCGCAGGTTCTTCGAGTGTTTTTAGCAGTGCATTGGCAGCATTATCATTCGCCTCATGAAACCGCAGTAGAAGCGCCACTCTCTTTTTTCCCTCGTAGGGAGACAATGCCAATTGATGTTGTAATTCGCGAATTTGTTCTACCTTGAGGATCCCACCCACATCCTCGGCTTCTACAATGTGAAGATCGGGAAATTGCTTACGCTGAATAAACTGACAGGGCCTGCATTGACCACAGAACTCTCCTGCGTTTTTCGATTCAGTGCAATTTACAGCCTGCGCGAAGCGCATCGCAAGCGTCCTCTTGCCAACACCATCCGGCCCAGTTATAAGATACGCATGTCGAACTTGATCGCTGGCGATATGCCTGCTAAGTAAGTTCACCGCCCACTCGTGCCCGATTAATTCCCAGTTCATAAACATCATTTTAATCCGCCCATGGCTTAGCTACAAGTAATCATGGCATAATAATTTAGAATCGATCGGAAGATCATTCATTCTAAGCTACTTGATCTATCAAGTCTTATCGCGGTATAAACCCTTTGATGCCTCTCTCTGCTCCCGATTTCATACTTGGAGATATTCCCATCCAAGGTGATTTAATCCTCGCACCAATGGATGGCTACTCGGACGTTCCCTTTCGAGCGCTTTGCCGTCGCTTCGGGTCTTCGATGAGTTACACGGGATTTGTGAACGCCATAGCGCTTATACAAGGTGATGATCTAGCCTGGCGTGACCTGGATTTCCTCCCCGAGGAACGTCCGGTCGTCTTCCAGATCTTTGATCAATCAGAAGAGAACCTTCTGGAGGCAGCCCTGCGAATACAAAAGTTGCAACCCGATGCTATCGACGTCAACATGGGTTGCTCTTCGCGAAGAGTATCCAGCCGCGGGGCAGGCGCGGGTTTGCTGCGTGACCCAGATAAGATCGGGCGGATCATCTATAGTTTAACCGCTGCTTTAGACGTGCCTGTTACCGCGAAAATACGGATTGGCTGGGATCAAACTAGCTTAAATTACCTGGAAGTTGCACACGCCGTGGAAGACAATGGCGGCGCGCTCATCGCTGTTCACGCCCGTACGCGAAATCAAGGCTATCTCGGTGGCGCAGATTGGGACACAATTGCAGAGATAAAATCTGCAGTTACAATCCCCGTCATCGGGAATGGAGACGTACAAACACCTCAAGATATCGAGCGCCTGAAAACAACGACCGGATGTGATGGCGTGATGATTGGACGAGGTGCAATCGGCAATCCCTGGATTTTCCAGCGGGTTCCGAGTGAGGCGCCTCCCATCGAGGAGCGCATCCAAATTATGCAAGGGCACCTCGACCACATGATTACCTATCACGGAGAAAAGCTTGGGATCATCCGCTTTCGTAAACACCTCAAGCGCTACCTCGAACCGCTCTCGATCACGAAAGCAAACCTGCGCCCAATGTTGACCTGTGTAGACAGGCAACAACTATCAGGCCAACTGGATGCGCTCAAACACATCTATGGATAGCTCTACACACAGTGATTGGGAAGAGCAGCGCGTGGACCGCTCTTGACCTGTTTTTTTAACAACCGATCCAAAATCGGTGATCTCATTCACAGAGAAGGACCCAGTGTATAATGCCATCATTCCTCTCCTGAGGCACTAAATGACAGATCAACTTCAATCCCTTCGTAATCTTCCTGCACTCTCCAGAATTCGCCGTAATCATGCTCTTGAACATGCGACGATCCACATACTTAGCCAGCAGTTTCCAAATCGCAGGCTTATTGGACGATCCAATACCCAGGGCTTTTTCTTGTACGGGGATGTGCCGCTCGATGTGCTGGAGTCGGCGGTTCAGGAAGCTCTCCGTAGACTTCGTAATGGCGAACACCAACTGGCAATCCACCCCAACTGCGGAACAAATCTCGTGACCTCCGCGATTCTCGCAGGCACTGCTTCCTTCTTAACATTAATGGGCAGCGAGCATGAAAACTGGCGTCGTCGCGCTGAACGCCTTCCGCTCGCGATTGCGGCCACTCTCTTCGCATTGATCGTTTCCCAACCAATCGGTCTCTCTGTTCAGAAACACATCACCACACAAGGTGATCCCGAACAGCTTGATGTTCTCTCGATACGGCGTGTCCAAACCAACTCGAATCCTGTCTATCACATCCTTACGAAGAACTGACACTATGACAAAACCTCCCCCTAGAGTCTATCTTCTTGTTGGCGATGATCGCTTTGCAATCACCGAATTCATCGCCACATTGCGCGGTAAAATCGGTGACGCAACAGTCGCAGATATGAACACGCAACAGTTCTCTGGGGACCATCTGGACCGCGGCGCCTTCGAAGAAGCTTGTATGTCAGTTCCTTTCCTCTCCTCGCGCCGGATTGTTGTCCTGGACAATGCACAGGATGTCCTGAAAGTTAAGGATTCAAGGGAGTTCCTAATTGCCCTGCTCGATCGTCTTCCTGATTCCACCGCGCTGGTCCTCATCGAGAATGTTCAGGCAAGAGGCAGTAAATCGAAACGGAAACCTTCTCCGCTCGTGTCTTGGGTTGATGCAAATCCCGATCAGGGCAAGATATGGCAGTTCAGCTCACCTCACGGTGCACAATTCATCTCCTGGGTTCAGGAACGATGCCATTCGCTAGGCGGAGCGATGTCTATGGACGCTGCCCGTCTGCTTGCCGAATCAGTGATGGATGATCCATATCTGGCCCATCAGGAGATCGTCAAATTGTTGGACTATGTTAATTATGAACGCCCGATCGAATTGGTGGATGTTGAAAAACTAACACCCTTCAGGGGTCAGACGAACATTTTTGCGATGGTCGATGCGATCGGAGAGCGGCGCATGAGTGACGCTAATCGATACCTTCACAGCGTCCTGTCGGAGGAAGATTCTTTCTATGTGTTTGCGATGATTATCCGTCAATTCCGATTGCTCATCCAAGCCCAATCTGGCCTGAAGAATGGAAAAGACATTTCCAGCATTCTCAACCTCCCAAAGTTCGTTGCCAAGAAGATCACCTCGCAGGCGCGCGCTTTTAGCGCATTAGAACTCGAGCGCATCTACCATGAATTGCTTACCATCGACATCTCAGTGAAGAACAGCACGATCAACTTGGATGCAGCGCTGGAGGGGTTCATAGCTGCCACATCAAACCAGGCGTAAGCGTGTCTATCCCCCTTTTTCCAAATCTTCTCTAGCTCACAATAATTTCCACAGCGAGTCTACCTGCGCGGACTCCTCACAGACAATGCGCTCACTTCTTCGAAGTGCGCCCTCTTTCTCCCATCCCAATATAAAAATGGTCCGGCAAGACAGAAGAACTGGTCCCAATTTTTAGTGAGCCCACATGTCCCGGGGCCTCTTGGGGGAGCGTCCTCGGGTTGACCAAACAAACGTTTGGTTGCCGCCCATATTTCTCGCAATAAAACCTGGATGCACGTTCAATGCGATCGCCAAATTTAAGTTCTCGATTGCCGTCAAACCACAACATTCCCACTCTCACGCTCGCCCTCCCTTTCTCCCGGTGAGGGATTCCATGCGCCAGATCCTTCGATTGAGATCGAATGAAACACTGCAATGAAGGCCATCTGCCGTAATCAGTTGGTATCGTTTTCTCTCTCGCACTTTGCTGCCCCTTCGTTCTACGTCTGACCGATACCCCTTTACGGTCCGAACGTAGTGCCGCCGACCTCGCCAGGCGAACTCGAGCGGATGCGATTCCCCGCTTGTCTTGAGGATGCGGATCGGTTCGCCAATACCCATTGCTCTCATCAACCAGACGCTCCTATTACCATCACTCACATACGCCTTCGCACATCGCAATTTGCTGCTCTAGAAATCAACAATCACCGCAAAATAAACGTTCCAACGGCTCACCCCACCATCCAGTTCCTACATCGATCGGGACGAAGCGCTTGCGCTCTTACCCTCTCTCCTTGCATCATTCTTGCCAGAGTTCTATTTCAAGAATATTTCGAGAGGCGATGACGGTTTTTTTCAATTGGGCCATCCATTCATTCGCACCCATCGCCCTTGTATTTCCACACTCGAGATCGGATCTGTTTTAGCTCCACTCATCACCAAGCCCTTCACGTCCAACCGCTTGACACCCGTCACCCGCTTTGTGCGAGTCGTACGGCGGCATCAAGATCATGGATATTGAGCCAGGCGACTTCGACGAGGCTTTCGATCGAGCCCACCTTGAAGGTGAAGCGGCCATCAAATACCGTCCCATTCCCCTGGTCGTGCGGATATGCCCTCGCCTTTACAAGTCCCGGCAAACGCTGCAGGGAAGACTCAATTGATTGCAGTGGGGGGCGATAGGCAGCGACCACATGAATGCCTGCGTCCTGACCATCGTCGATGACCGCTTTTAACAAGCCAACTCCATTAACTCCCACTGCCTGCAGCAAGCGGTTTAGATCGTCGATGAAAAGAACCAGATGCGGCTTGTTAAAGCCCGAGAAACGACGTTGCTCGATCTCTTCACATACCCAAAGCAGGAGTTCTCCAGCGCAACTTGCGTCCGTTGCGACGGCTGAGAGCGTGTGCGGCAGCGCATCCAGAATCGCAAGCTCCCGACCACCCAGATCGATGCCGATGAAGTTCACTTCGGATCGACGGCTGGTTAGCGCGAGCGATACAAGAACTGCCCGCAAGAGCCCGGATTTCCCGGCGCCCTTCGGCGCGGCGATGAACATACCCCAGGTATTCTTGCGCGTGAAGTCCAGCAGCAAGGGTCTTCCATTCGCTTCCATCCCCACGACTGCCTGCAACGCATGCAATCCACCTAATGAATGCATCAACGGGAGCAAGCGCAGTTCCTTGCCGCGCGAGAACGCGACCTCAATCGTTTGCTCTTGCGCTTCCCAGATATACCTGACGTCGACGCCGCCCAGCGACGCGGACACGTGATCCATCGCCTGCATGAGGTCATCCGCATGCAACCCGATTGCCGGGGCGAGATGGTAGCGGACACGATCCTCTTTCACTACGCCTCCACCCACACGCGCGGGCACCTGAATTTCATTCAGCGCCGACTCAATTTGATCTGCCTGCTGTTCTAAATACGCCTGCCTGTAGAACGCCCCTTCCATATTCCACCTCCAGCGCCCCGCTCGGTTGGTTTAGAACGGGTGTTCTATTCTAGCAGAACTATTGTTCTATTGTCAAGTCGATGGTTGGTTTCCGAACACATCTCACCCACTCCATCTCCTCCCTGGAATATGTGAACTGATTGACAGGATGAAGTTTGTGCTACAATCCTGATTGTCGTGGATGAGAATGAAACTCCGGTTGATATCCGGCCTTCCCCCATTGCTGGGACCTGGTACCCAGGCAGCGCAGATGCACTCGCCCAATCGATTGATCAATATTTAAATGCCGCCACTATCCATCCGCTGGACGGCGATGTAGTCGGGATCATCGCCCCCCACGCGGGCCACCGCTATTCGGGTCAAGTTGCTGCATATGCCTTCCGACATCTGGAAAACCTCACGCCCGAGACGGTCGCCATCATCTCGCCGCTGCACACCCCTGTACAAGGTCGAGTGTTGACCAGCGGGCACGATGCCTATACAACCCCGCTCGGAGCCATCCCGGTGGACACCGAGTCGCTAAACAGATTCCGGGAAAACTTAGAACAGGACTACGGGATCGAACTGGTACAAGTACGGAACGACAGCGAACACTCACTCGAGATCGAATTACCATTCCTACAACGGGTGTTTGATCATCCATTCCGGTTGCTTCCCATTATGCTTCACGATCAAGGGCTAGAGGCTGTTATGGCTGCTGGCCATACACTGGGGAAAATACTAGAAGGGACGCGGGCGGTTATCGTTGCCAGCTCAGACCTCTCGCACTTTTACCCTGAAGCTGTTGCTAAACGTCTCGATTCTGAAGTGCTTGCCCGTATCGAGGCTTTCGATCCAAAAGGGGTTCTCTCCGTAGAAGAGAAGGGAACAGGATTCGCCTGCGGACGTGGCGCAATCGCAGCCGCCCTCTGGGCAGCCCAGGATCTCGGCGCGGATAAAGCAAAGATCGTGCAGCATGCGACTTCCGGCGATGTGACGATGGACTTCGATTCTGTTGTCGGCTATGGCGCCGCCGTCATCTATCGTTAAGCATTGCTTCGGCACCCCACCCATCCAAGCTTGATGGATGGTAAACAGAGGATGCCGCGAATAACATATGCAGATCCGTCAAATCAATGGGGTAAAGAATGAACGAAGAAATTTTATTTGACATTTTAAGATTAGTCGCCGTGTTGCTTCTGGTTCTCGCCAATGGCTTCTTTGTCGCCGCCGAATTTGCACTCGTAAGTGTACGGCAGACGCGCATCACCACGCTGGTAGCCGATGGCAACACACGCGCCCGTTGGGTCCAAAAAGCCATTGATGACCCCGACCGCTTCATCGCCACCACACAGCTTGGCATCACACTTGCCAGCCTCGGGCTCGGCTGGGTCGGCGAACCCGCCCTGAGCGGTCTCATCATGCCAATTATCGAGTGGTTCCCGGTAGAACTTGAAAGCGCGGTCTCCCACAGCATCTCCGCTGGCCTGGCCTTTTCTATCATCACCTTCCTGCTCGTTGTAGTCGGTGAACTCGCACCAAAATCGATCGCATTACAAAACCCCGAGAAGACATCACTTGCAGTCGCCCAGCCGACAATCTGGACGGAGAGGATCTTCAAACCCGTCATCTGGCTGCTTAACGGTTCCGGTAATGCGCTCCTGCGTTTTGCAGGGATTAAACCCGCCTCCGGTCATGAGTTGGTTCATTCCGTTGATGAGTTAAAAATGCTCGTCAGAGCCAGCGCCGTTGAGGGGATGGTTGAAGTCGATGCCGAGGAGATGCTTCACGCTGTTTTCGATTTTGGGGATCTCCTCGTTCGCCAGGTGATGATTCCGCGCACCGAGATGATCGCTGTCCCCGCAGATGCCATGGCAACGGATATTCTTGATCTCGCCACGCAAAATCCCTTCACCAAATTCCCGGTTTATGGCGACAACCTGGACCAGATCCTGGGCGTCGTCCATCTTAAAGACCTGATTCCGGTGCTCAGGGACAACAAGGACAATGCTTGCAGCGCACGTGATCTTATGCGCGATGCCATCTTCATCCCTGAGACTGCAAGGGTGAGCACCCTGCTACACTTCTTCCGCATGCGCCGACGCCACATTGCCATCGTTCTCGACGAATACGGAGGAACTGCGGGGATCGTCACCCTTGAGGACCTGCTTGATGAAATCGTAGGCGAAGTGAACGATCCTTTTGATCACGAGCAGGATATCCTTCCCCTTCCTGATGGCTCATCTCTCATAGACGGCCTTACATTAATTGAAGACGTCAACGAGTACTTTAACCTCAGTTTAATCGACCCACATTACGACACAATCGCCGGATATATGCTCGGGAAACTGGAGCGTCTGGCGCAAGTGGGCGATGTGGTCGTCATCGATGGCGTCCGATTACGGGTTGAAGACCTCGACGGTTTTCGCATCGCCAGGGTTTCGATTCAACCTCTGACCAGTCCCGATCAACAATCGAATACTGACACCGCACCCGAGTGACAAACCCGATGTACGTCGAGGTTGCGGTAAATCTCCCTCCCGTCAAAGGCACATTTGATTACCATGTGCCCGCCCACTTGGTAGACAGGATCGCGCTCGGCCACCTCGTTACCGCACCTTTTGGCAATCGCCGCGTACAAGGTGTTGTAGTCGGTATACCGGAGACACCAGCGGTCCCCGACACGCGACCCCTTGATGAGTTGATTGACCCAGATCCAGTTCTGACGACTGCGCAACTCGATCTGGCAAAGTGGCTTGCCGTCACCTATCACGCGCCGTTGATTGACTGCCTCACCCTGATGATTCCTCCTGGCCTCAGCCAACAGGCCGATTCACACTACCACCTTCTCGATCCCGAGGCCGATGGAGAGACACTCACGCAGACAAAAATACTCGCCTTACTCAAGCGGCGCGGTGATCTTCGCGGCCGGCAGATTGCACATGCCCTGCCCCGTATCCGCTGGCAACCCGCGGCACAAGCGCTCCTACACAAAGGAATCCTGGAACGACACTCTGTTCTCGATCCTCCTCGTGTTCGCCCCCGCCGTGTGCGTAGCGCGCGTTTGGCGCTCCCTCCGGATAAGGCGCTAGAAAATCTAGATGACATCGGCCGTAAAGGTGGTCAGGCCGCCGAGAGACGCCGACGCATCCTGGATGCACTAATCGAAGAGGGAGAACCGCTCGAGGTAAGCTGGCTCTATGCTGAATACGGAGGCAAACGGGCTGATCTTGTTGTTCTGGAGGAGCGAGGCCTCATTAACCTAAGCGAGGCGGAAGTATGGCGAGACCCATTGGAAGGGATGGACTTCGTCGCCAGCGAGCCGCCGAAGCTTACACAAGACCAACTGCAAGCATGGCAGGATGTGAGACAAACAATTCAAAAATCTACGAACGGAGAACGTACCCAACCCATCCTTCTTCATGGCGTAACCGGATCAGGGAAAACGGAGCTTTACCTGCGCGCCGTTGCTGAGACCCTGGCGCAAGGGCGGAGCGCGATTGTGCTGGTACCTGAAATCGCGCTTACCCCTCAGACTGTGCGCCGATTCTTGTCTAGATTCCCAGGGAGAGTCGGTCTCAGCCACTCTCAATTATCCCCAGGGGAGCGTTTCGATACCTGGAGACGTTGCAGAGCTGGATTACTAGACGTCATGGTTGGTCCCCGCAGCGCCCTGTTTACTCCTTTTCCAGACATCGGTCTCATCGTCCTGGATGAGTCCCACGACGACTCCTATAAGGAGCAGGAGAGGTCCCCCCGCTACCATGCCCTCCGTACTGCTGTTGCCTATGCGGAGATTCTTGGCGCGGCCTGCATGTTTGGAACCGCAACCCCCTCTGTGGTCTCTCGCTATGGCGCCGAACGCGGAAAATACCGCTTATTAAAACTCCCGCAGCGGATTCTGGGGCACCGCGAGCGCCTCGCACAACAGGCCGAACGCCTTGGGATCAAGGACCGCTATCAGGACGCCTCGGGAGATGCTCGCTATATCGACCTACCCCCGGTTCGTGTGGTCGACATGCGCCAGGAGCTGAAATCTGGCAATCGCTCGATCTTCAGCCGGGCGCTGCAGAAAGCGCTCGACGAGACTCTTCAGGCGGGCCATCAAGCTATCCTCTTTCTAAACCGCCGCGGCTCTGCAACCTACATATTCTGTCGAGATTGCGGCTGGGTCGCGCAATGCCCCCGCTGCGACACACCGCTTACACATCATACAAACGCCAGGCGGCTTACCTGCCATCACTGCGGCTATGCAGTTAAACCCAAAGAGCTATGCCCAGCGTGTGGCAGTTCGCGCGTCAGAGAGTTTGGGGCAGGCACAGAACGTGTCCAACACGAGGTCGAACAACACTTCCCTCAGGCTCGCACAATTCGCTGGGACTGGGACTCCACACGCTCTAGAGGTTCACACGATGTAATCCTTGCCCATTTCGCGGCACACCGTGCTGATGTGCTGATCGGAACGCAGATGCTGGCCAAAGGATTGGATCTTCCACTCGTGACGCTCGTCGGCGTTGTCTCCGCCGATACAGGTTTATATCTGCCCGATTTCCGCTCAGCCGAACGGACGTTTCAAGTACTCACCCAAGTCGCCGGACGCGCCGGGCGCGGTCTCCTGGGGGGTCGTGTCGTTCTACAAACCTATCAACCTGATCACTACGCCATTCGAGCTGCATCCAAGCACGACCACGACGCTTTCTACCAGCAGGAACTCCGCCACCGCGAGGAATTGAGATACCCTCCCTTCACCCGTTTGGTGCGGCTTGTTTATCGGGATACATCAGGCACCCGAGCGAAAAAGGAGGCGGCGTGCCTTCATGGCACACTGAAAGCAAAGATTCAATCTACGGACCAAAAGATTGATCTAATCGGTCCCGCTCCCTGCTTCTTCAAGCGCATTCGCGGCCAGCATCGTTGGCAGATCATCTTGCGGGGAAGCGACCCAGCGTCGGTCATCCCGGACGAATTCCCCAAGGGATGGAGCATTAATGTCGATCCAATCAACCTGCTTTAAAACCCTTCCCAAATTCAACCCTGGAGCCCACCATGAGCGAAGTTCGATCTTTTCTTGAGCGCCATCTGCAGAGTATTTTCGAGAGCGACAGCCCCACCTACCACGAAACCACAGACTTAAATCTGACCCTTTACGAATGGTATGTCACACCACATCGCATCGAAGGGTTGCCGTTCCACGACTTCATGATGACCGAGGCCGGTCGGGATGACACCGCCGGGCTTGCACTTGACCCACACCCAGAGGGCAGTTCCCCGCAGGAAAAAAACCGCGTTCGATTTGATCTGGCCAATTACCAGGAACAAATCTTTGGCGAGTCGGCGGTTTGCTCATACACCCTCCTCATCTCAAAAGGAACAGCCAGCGGGGTGGAAGTTCTAAGCTACAACGAGAGCCGTATGCTTGTGAAATTTGACGGTTCCTGGAGGGTTGTTCACGTGCATAAATCTCCGAGTTGGAATGCCCCGTTCCAACAACCTACGGGGTGATCAGCCGCGATTTTCATTAGTCGTTTAGCAAGAAATGAGATAAAATTAATACGTCAATATGAACCATCACTGCTCACAATCGGGCTTCTCCCCACCAGCAGCAGATCAACAACACCCGATTGCGTCTCTTTGTTGAAGGAGTAACTCCCCATGTTAAAAGTCATTGCGGACAGCACCTGTAACTTATCTCAAGAGACCCTCGATGAATATGACATCCGTATCGCCCCGATCCCGATTCAGTTCGGGGATGAGACCTTCGAAGAGGGTGTGGATATCGATCGCGATCTCTTCTATAAAAAGATTGAAGAGACGGGCATCATACCGACATCGTCCCAACCCACGCCTGCCTGGTTTGGGCGCTACTACAAAGAACTTCACCAGCAAGGGCACTCCATCCTGGTGATCACAGTCACCGGAAAGCACAGCGGAACCTTCAACTCCGCAACCATGGCGAAGTCATTAGCCCCCGAGGCAGACGTGCATGTCTTTGATTCAAAAAGCATTTCTCTGGGCACAGGGTGGATGGTATTAGAAGCAGTTAGGGCGATCAAAGCCGGAGTTGGCCAATCCGATGTTGTGATCCGAATTGAGGCGATCCGAGAACGGGCAAGGCTCTTTATGACACCGGCGACATTGAAGTACCTGCAGATGAGCGGACGAGTTGGGACGCTGCAAGGAGCGTTGGCATCTCTTCTCAGCATTAAACCGATCATCCATCTCAAAGATGGTCTCCTGGAAGTACTGGGAAATGTTCGCACTCGGGGAAAATCCCTCGACCAGCTAATCGATCGTCTTGAGGAAGCCGTAGGCACCACAGCCCCCGTTAATCTGGCCGTCATCCATGCAAGAGCACGGGAGGAAGGTCTTTCTGTGCTCGCAAGAGCTAAGGATGTCTTCAACGTCCAGGAAACTCTCTTCGGCGATCTCGTCGCCTCGCTCTCTGCACATGGCGGGCCAGGGATTATCGGCCTATTTGCCTATCCGATTTGATTCCGGAGTAGCCTTATTCCGCCCAGCACCCTCATCCATCCTGGATGAGAGTACGTCGACTCCATCATCTTCCAAGATTCTAAATAAGGGTAATGCACGAACTCACGCGATCCCATCCCAAATTAAATGGGTGGAGACGCCCAAAGAATTCCACGCGTGAACGAAGACAGGCACGAGGTAGATGGTTCGTCTAAACAATAAGGGGAGTGCTGGTAATCCGCAGCGCTAATGGGAATAGATACGGTCTCGCAGAGCCACAACCTGCCTGCGCAAGGCATCGTCGATCTCAAGCTGGTCGGCAATTTTCCCGCAACCATACATAACAGTTGTATGATCGCGTCCGCCGAGAGCCTCACCAATCTTCGGCAAGGAATTGCTCGTCTCCTCGCGGATCAGATACATTGCAATCTGCCGCGGGAAGGCCACCTCTCTCGAGCGTTCACGGCTGAGAAGCCGACCCTCCTCTATCCCAAACTGGTCTGCAACCACGGAGATGATCTGCTCAGTTGTCACGCTGCTTGTATGAACGACCATGTCTGCCAATGCCGCATCAACAAGGTTGGGGGTTAATATTTCGCAGCGAAGGTCGGCGTAGGCTAGAACTCGTGTGAGTGCGCCCTCGAGTTCGCGAATGTTGCTCTGCACACGCTCGGCAATCTCGCTCAATATTTCGTCGGGGGCTTCCCGCCCCAATCGTTCCACCCGCGATCGAAGAATTGCCAATCTTGTCTCATAATCGGGTGCATGGATATCCGCCGTCAAGCCCCATTCGAAGCGTGAGCGCAACCGCTCTTCAAGCGTCACGAACGCCTTCGGAGATCGGTCTGAAGAAATTACGACTTGTTTTTCCTGCCCGTGGAGAGTGTTAAAGGTGTGGAAGAACTCTTCCTGGGTCGCTTCTTTTCCAGCGATGAACTGAATATCATCAATCAGAAGCACATCAACTCTGCGGTAGCGTTCGCGAAAAACCGCTGTGTTTCTCGAGCGAATGGCATCGACCAGATCGTTTGTGAACTCCTCTGAGGAAACATAGCGGACCTGTAATCCCGCGTCGAGGCACTCATGCCCTATTGCATGCAGCAGATGTGTTTTCCCGAGCCCAACCCCGCCGTAGAGAAACAACGGGTTATAGGCTTTCGCCGGACTCTCTGCGACAGCTTGCGCGGCAGCGTGCGCCAGCCGGTTGCCTTTCCCGACGACAAATGTCTCGAAAGTATAGCGATTATTTATCGAGGACGCGAGCCGGTCGCGATCGTCACAAAGCTCAGGGGTTTCTAATGCCGATTCGAGTGGATCGTCAACGGATGGATCCCCTTGCCAGACGATGAATTTCACGCCAACTGTTCGGCTGAGGATTCCGGTTAAAACGCGCTTTGCGGTGGATAGCAGACGATCTTCTAGCCAATCACGGGCGTAGGCATTTTGTACGCCGATGACGAAATTTCCGTCTTCATAGGCGATAAATTCCGCGTCACGAACCCAGGTGTCATAAGCTGCGCGCGGCATTTCCATCTGCAGTTGACCGAGCGCTGCTTGCCAGTGTCGCTCCGCGTTCATTCACGCCTCCAAGGAGCCCGAATCATTTTCACACATTTCCAGTGTCGGGCGTTTGCTATTTTCCAATGTATGGGTTTACACCCAGGTGGTAAATTACAGGTTGGTCTGCGGTCGTTGAGGAAACGACCTATCGATCCACTGCGATATTTGGAGGACCGTGGGTGCTCCTCCTTCTTCATTGAAAATTCTCTCTCCCACACTTACTCGATTCTAGCAAATCGCGGTCACACCTACAATAGCTAAGCCCCCCTGAACCTAAAAACTTTAAAAGTTTTAAGGTCACGTAATGTTAAAGAAAGATTCGGTTCCGATTTTCCCTTCACAAATCCAGTAAGTCTCGTGCCCTTTCCGCATCCGTAGATACATACGTCTTCACCAACCAGACCCCCACATCTGCGGATAAAAACACTCTACACACATCCATTTGCTAAGCTTCACCTAACCTTAAAGACTTTATAAGGGTTGACGCACTGCGAGATAACGGAACAAACCTGCTAACTGCGGGTTCGCCTATTAAAAATTGATAATGAGAGGTAAATTCGAGGATCTCGTGCGTCAATTCAGGGTAGTAGTGTGCGCATTACAGGTTCGTCCCCGTTGATTTTCACACCAACAACAGCGCGGATACTTCCCTCACAGAACGCGCGGCTATGATCTCCAACCCTGTAGGCGCAGGAGGTTCTCCGCGCACCTGTTTGGGAATCACAACCCGCTTGAAACCAAGTTTGGCCGCCTCATGAAGGCGTGCAGGGATCTGCGCTACCGCCCTCAACTCACCCGTGAGTCCAACCTCACCGATGAGGGCGACGTCCGCAGGAATTGGTTTATCTGCCAACGAGGAGGCAATCGCGATTGCAGTTGCCAGATCGGCAGCTGGCTCACTGATGTGCATCCCGCCCACAACATTGATAAAGACATCCTGGTCATCAAGGCGAACACCAACCCTCCTTGAGAGTACGGCGACTGTGAGGAGCAAACGTTGAATGTCGATGCCATTGGTTGTCCGGCGGGGGTGTCCAAACGATGTCTTGCTGGTGAGGCCCTGAATCTCGACCAGAAGAGGGCGCGTGCCTTCCATTGTCACCGCTACGGCCGAACCCGGGGCGTTCACAACACGCTCGGCGAGAAATGCCTCAGAAGGGTTTGGTACTTCAACCAACCCGTTTTGCTGCATTTCAAAAACACCAACTTCGGTGGTAGGACCGAAGCGATTCTTCACCGAGCGCAGGATGCGATAGGCATGGTAGGGATCACCCTCCAGATAAAGCACGGTATCGACGATGTGCTCCATCACGCGCGGACCAGCGATTGCTCCCTCCTTGGTCACGTGTCCAACAAGAAAGACGGCAACCCCGGAAGACTTTGCCAGGCGTTGAAGTTGGGCCGCACACTCCCGAACCTGGGTAATAGAACCGGCGCTAGATTCAAGTTCAGAGAAGTGCATCGTCTGAATCGAGTCAATTACCAATACGCTGGTGGCTACCTGCTCGGTGTGCTGCGTAATTAACTGCAGATCAGTCTCGGCCAGGACGAACAACTCCTGGGATAGCGTTTCAGACTGAGCAAGTCGATGGGCTCTCGTCTTTATCTGGCGTTCGGATTCCTCACCGGATACATAGAGGACACGTTCGCGCTCAGACATTGCGAGTGCCATTTGTAGTAGCAATGTCGATTTCCCAATACCGGGATCACCACCGATCAAAACCACCGATCCCGGGACAATCCCGCCCCCGAGAACTCTAGCGAACTCCTCAATTCCCAGAGGAATCCTTTCCTCTGGATCACCTGCTATTTCGGTCAAGCGCTTCGGCGCGCTTGTACTCTGCCCGGTACTGCGTTTTCTTTGCCTGGGCGGCGCCACAATTTCTTCTACCATGCTGCTCCAAGCGCCGCACTGCGGGCAACGCCCCAAAGCTTTCGGCGCCGTCCGCCCACATTCCTGACAGATATATTGCGTTCGAGATTTTGCCACTCATCCACCTCATCAAGATTATACAGTTAGCTCGTGCCCAGGAAACAAAAGGCCCGACACGAAGTCGGGCCCTTGGGTCACCTCAGGGAGTTCCGTTCACCCCGCAGCCACGGCTGTTTGAGGCTCATCCTCCGGCTCCTCGGCAGCGAGGCGAAGAATAATCTCATCTTCCTCGACATCCACGATGATTTCATCACCGGCGGCAAATTGCCCTAACAGCAATTCATCTGAAAGCTGGTCCTCTACTTTATTTTGGATCACCCGTCGTAACGGCCTCGCACCCATTTCCGGGTCATACCCAAGTTCAGCGATCTTCGCCCTTGCCTCATCTGAAACAAGAAGCTTGATTTCATGCTCATCCAAACGCTTCGATACTTTCGCCAGCTCGAGGTCTACGATTTGCGAGATTTGCTCTTTGTTTAGGGCATGGAAGACTATAATAGAGTCGACCCTGTTTAGAAATTCCGGCCGGAATACCTTCTTCATTGCCTCGGTCAGTTTCTTGTGCATCTCATCGTACGCGAGACGCTCCTCGGCCTCTTCGTCCTGTGGTAGATCGAAGCCCAACTGGGTTTGACGCTTGATCAAATCCGCACCTACGTTGGAGGTCATGACGATGATGGCATTGCGGAAATCAACCTTCCGACCGCGGGCATCAGAGAGTTGACCCTCTTCCATAATCTGCAAGAGTATATTATGAGCCTCTTGGTGCGCTTTCTCCACCTCATCAAAAACAACGATGGAGTAAGGTCGTCGCCGTATGGCCTCGGTTAATTGCCCGGCATCATCGTATCCAATATAACCTGGTGGCGCGCCGACGAGTCGGCTCACCGAGTGGCGCTCCATCAACTCCGACATATCGATCTGGATAAGCGCATCTTCGGTGCCGAACATGAATTCCGCCAAGGCTTTGGTCAACTCGGTTTTACCCACGCCAGTTGGTCCTAAGAAGACGAAAGATCCAATCGGTCGCCTGGGATCCTTTAAGCCAGCTCGAGATCGTCGCACTGCTTTTGAGATCGCACTGATCGCCTCATCCTGCCCGATGATACGCTCATGGAGCGCTTCCTCCATTTGAAGCAATCGCTCGGATTCCGCCTCCGCGATCTGCATTACAGGAACGCCCGTCCACATTGAGACCACTTCGGCGATATCTTCCTTCGTCACGCGCGGTCCGCTCTCGCTCCGATCCCATGCGGTCCGGAGTAATGCCAGCTCCTCTTCAAGTCCCGCTTCACGTTCGACCAACTCTTGCGCATCATCTTGGCGCGCCTCTTCCACTGCGAGGGCATGCGCCTCGCGTGTCTCGCGCAGGTTCTTTATGATCTCTCGCAGCGAGACTGCTTCTGGACTCTTATACATCCTCACACGTGAAGCGGATTCATCGATCAAATCGATAGCTTTATCGGGGAGGAAACGGCCGGATACGTAACGAGCGGAGAGATGGGCGGCAGATTCTAGCGCCTCATCGGTGATAATAAGCTTGTGATGGTCTTCGTAAGGTTTGCGAACACCACGCAGTATACTGATCGTCTCCTCGATCGTCGGTTCTTCCACCATCACCGGCTGAAAGCGTCGCTCCAAAGCAGCATCATTCTCAATATGTTTCCGATACTCATCCAGAGTAGTCGCCCCAATCACCTGCAATTCACCGCGTGAGAGCGCTGGTTTTAGAATATTAGCGGCATCGACAGATGACCCTGCAGAACCTGCGCCGACGAGCATATGCACCTCATCGATGAAGAGAATCGCCTCTGAAGATTTCAACTCATCAATAACGCGCTTAAGGCGCTCTTCGAACTGACCGCGGTACATCGTCCCCGCAACAAGAGAGCCGACGTCGAGTTGTAAGACACGTTTGCCAAGCAGTGGACCGGGAATCTCGCCAGCAACTATCCGCTGTGCCAACCCCTCTACAATCGCTGTCTTGCCCACACCCGGTTCGCCAATCAGAGCCGGATTGTTTTTTGTTCTGCGAGCAAGGATTTGTATTACCCGCTCAATTTCCATGTCGCGGCCAATTACAGGATCGAGCTTCGACTCTTCAGCCAACTCGGTCAGATTTGTTGCCAGCTGATCTACAAGGGGAGTCTTGGGTTCTGTTTCTGTCTTCTTCGATCGCTCCCTCTGTGCGGACCGCCGCGATGAACTCTCTTGAAGTATTCGACGAGTTTGGCGTCGGATTTGCTCTGGCGTGATTCCAAGCCGCCGCAACACCTCGATGCCAACCCCCTCACCCTGACGGACCATCCCCAGGAGCAGGTGCTCAGTACCAATATAGTGGTGTCCCATCCGTCGCGCTTCTTCGATCGCTACCTGCAGCACTTGTTCAGTAGCTGGAGCCAGTTCAATCCTACCTGATGTATGGCGTCCGACACCTGTTAGTCGCTCCACCATCTCCTTCACCCGGTCGGTTTCCAAGCCCAGTTCGCGCAAAACCCGTCCAGCAACACCACCTTCCTCGCGCATTAAGCCCATGAGGAGATGTTCGGTACCAATATAATTATGGTGCAATCTCTCCGCTTCTTCATGGGCCAAACTTAATACTCGTCGTGCCCGTTGCGTGAAGCGTTCCATCTTGTCAGCCACTTGAACTCCTCCGCACCTTACAGTGCAATTCCCCCCATGTATATCCTATTCTACCAAAGTTTGGATTGAGGTTGCTGGAATGGGACCATATCTCCATCGATATCAAAACCGGGCGCTCAAGTACACGCCCGGTTAATTTCAGACAGTGACGTTCTGGATCCACCAGCGGTGAGCTACTCCTCTTCAATCTCCTCGGGAGCGTCTTCATCAGAATCGGCTTCTTCTGCGGCTTCCTCAGGTTCCACTTCTTCTGTGGCTTCCTCAGGTTCCGCTTCTTCTGCGGTTTCCTCAGGTTCCGCTTCTTCTGCGGTTTCCTCAGGTTCCGCTTCTTCTGCGGCTTCCTCAGGCTCCACTTCTTCTGCGGCTTCCTCAGGTTCCACTTCTTCTGCGGCTTCCTCAGGTTCCGCTTCTTCTGCGGCTTCCTCAGGCTCCACTTCTTCTGCGGCTTCCTCAGGTTCCACTTCTTCTGTGGCTTCCTCAGGTTCCGCTTCTTCTGCGGCTTCCTCAGGTTCCGCTTCTTCTGCGGTTTCCTCAGGTTCCGCTTCTTCTGCGGTTTCCTCAGGTTCTGCTTCTTCTGCAGCTTCCTCAGGTTCCGCTTCTTCTGCGGCTTCCTCAGGTTCTGCTTCTTCCGCGGCTTCCTCTGAATCTACCTCAGCAGTCGGTTCGCTTGCGCCATCATCTGCTGTGTCGTCAGGCCCAACCTCAACGATTTCCTCCGGCGGAAGATCTGTGGTATCTGATTCTAGCGCTACGTCGAAATCTTCGACTTCTTCCGGAGATTCATCCTGCCCCGTTTCTTCAGCACCAATATCCTGTGCTGCGGTTTGCCAATCGATTTCAGCAAACTCTGGAGAAGCAACTTTCTTTAAACTTAATCCAAGTCGCTTTCGCTCCCCGTCAATCTTGATCAGCCGCAGTGTGAGTATTTGCCCTTCTTGGACCACCTCTCGTGGGTGCTCAACTCTTTGATCAGAGAGTTCCGAGATATGAATAAGGCCTTCGATCTCAAACTCCTCCGCTCCCGCCAGAGAGGCAAATGCTCCAAATTTCGTGAGCTTGGTGATCGTTCCCTCAACCAGCTGCCCCTCTTGGA
Source organism: uncultured Anaerolineales bacterium (assembly GCA_965195195.1). Classification (GTDB taxonomy): domain Bacteria; phylum Chloroflexota; class Anaerolineae; order Anaerolineales; family E44-bin32; genus E44-bin32. Next base: position 20,516 of record CBDAFF010000093.1, read on the forward strand.
AACCTTCCATAATTTCATTCCAGGGGTTTGGTTCCAGCTCCCGCATTGAGAGGCTGATCCGTTTTCGATCTGGATCGACACCAAGGATTTTAACTTGCACTTCCTCGCCGACCTTCACGAGCTCCTTCGGGTGCGACACGCGCCTCCAAGATAATTCCGAAATATGGACTAAACCGTCTGCGCCGCCTATGTCCACGAACACGCCGAAATCCGCCAGGCTTATTACGGTACCTGTGCGCTCCTCGCCTGGCTCCAGCTCTGTGATAAGGCGTTCTTTTAACGCATCGCGCGATTCCCTCGACGCCGCTCTCTCCGAAAGGATCAAGCGATTCCGGCGTCGATCGACTTCAATCACCTTCGCCACAATCGGCTCACCAACCATCTCGCCCCATCGCTGATCGGGCGTTTCCCCCTCTGAACGGCGCCTTCGTGAGATGCTAACTTGAGAGGCTGGGATGAAGCCTCGAAGGTGTCCAAACTTAACAATAAGACCACCCTTGTTGTACCCCGAAATAGTCCCCTCATAGATCTCGCGCGATTCTTGAAGCTCTTCGACATCTTTCCAATCTGATTCTTCTGACGCACGCGAGATTGACAGCAACATCGAACCGTCGCGGCCGGCAGTTCGGACAATATAAACATCCACTTCTTTCCCAACGACCATTTCCTCTCGCTTCTCATCTGAGAGTTGCTCGAGTTCTCGGCTGGGAATGATGCCCTCTGACTTGGCGCCAATGTCTACCAGGATGTCCGAATCAGTGACCCGCGCGATCGTACCTGTTTTAATTTCGCCGCGTTTCGGAGTTTTTAGCTCATATGCCTCTGCTTGAAGCAGGGCTTCCATCGGGTGTTCCGCCTGGCCTTCAACCTCCTTCTCCGGAAGGATTTCTTCCCCGAAGGTCTCCTCGTTGTATTCCATATAAATCATATCTCCCTTTGATGGGTTGATGCGCATTATAAAAGCACTCACCCCTATTGTAAACCTTCAACTTATCTTGGATATATGGATAGGGTATAATCCGCGCTCAGGTGAATAAATGACAGTTGTCTACCCTTTTACAGCAATTGTTGGACAGGAGCGCATGCGGCGCGCCCTGATTCTAAACGCCGTCAACCCACGCATCGGAGGTGTGTTAATCCGCGGCGAGCGCGGCACAGCAAAATCCACCGCCGCCCGTGCTTTAGCCGCCCTTCTCCCGGAAGTGGAAGTCGTCGCAGATTGCCGATTTGATTGTGATCCCCAACGAACGACAAGTCTGTGTACAGAATGTCGGGAGCGCTTAGCTCGCGGCGAGAAACTCCCGGTGGCGATGCGTAAAACGTCCTTTATTGACCTTCCCGTCTCGGCCACTGAGGACCGCGTAGTTGGAACGCTCGACATCGAACGAGCGATTAAGGAAGGTGAACGCCATTTCGAACCCGGCGTCCTCGCCGCGGCCAATCGGGGCCTCCTATATATAGACGAAGTGAACCTGCTTGACGATCATGTCGTCGATCTCCTCTTGGACTCCGCTGCCCTGGGTATGAATTTCGTGGAGCGTGAAGGGATATCGTTTACCCATCCCGCCCGCTACATCCTTGTCGGAACGATGAACCCGGAAGAAGGTGACCTGCGCCCGCAGCTCCTCGATCGATTCGCACTCTCCGTCGAGATACGCGGTTTACCCGACCCACGAGACCGGGTTTCTATCATGGAACGAAATCTGGAGTTCGAGGCGGAACCAGATGCATTTCGCGATAAATGGCTAGACCAGGAAAAAACGCTTTCTAACGAGATTGCCGCTGCCCGCGCAATACTCAACGATGTAACCTACACCAAGCGCGATCTACTATCTATCGCCGCCCTCACATCTTCCCTTCAAGTAGACGGTCACCGAGCAGACCTTGTTATTCTCAAAGCCGCACGTGCTCACGCCGCTTTCGAGGGGCGCACGAGTATCAACGAGCGCGACATCGCTATCGCCGCAGAATTAACCCTGCCACACCGCCTGCGACGTGGACCCTTTCAGCAAACAGATGTCAATATCGAAAACATCGAGAAATTGATCGAGCAAATCCAGTCGGACTTCAATAGCGGCGGTGAAAGCGCAGATCCAACAGAGGGCACCGAAGAACCTACCGATAAAAAAAAAGACCTCCAGCAAGCATAGCCGATGACGATGCTGAAACATCAAAAGAGCAAGGTTCCTCTGAACCGGTTCGACAATCCACACCCGAAACCATTCATGCTCGTTGGTGGGAAGGTGGCGATAAAATTAAGGTTGGGCGATCTTTCGTGCCGCGCAAACTCGAAGGACACATCGATCGCCTGACTCGTCATCAGAGCGGGAGGCGGACCCGCACTCGAACCGAACAAAAACGTGGACGATACATCCAGGCAAGACCGGTAAGAGAAAAGACTTCTGATATCGCATTTGATGCGACCATCCGCGCCGCTGCTCCATACCAACGCGCGCGCAGTGCACAACGCAAACGCGTCTCCTTCGCCATTCTCCCCTCTGATCTGCAGCGCAAAGTTCGCGTCAGCCGCGCACCAAACCTGATCCTGTTCGTCGTGGATGCCTCCTGGTCAATGGCCGTCGCCGAACGAATGTCAGCGACTAAAGGCGCCATACTTTCTCTAATTACGGATGCCTACCAACGCAGGGATCGTGTAGGGCTGATCGTCTTCCAAAAAGATCGCGCCCTGACTGTGATGCCACCTACGAACTCCGTCCATCTTGCACACCGCGCCCTGGCAGACATCCCGGTCGGCGGTAAAACTCCTCTTGCAGCTGGCTTGAATCTGGCAAGCGAAGTCTTCCGCAAGGAGATAAACACACTCTCTGAAGTGCTCCCCTTAATGGTCCTGCTCACAGACGGAGCTGGCAATGTATCGATGGGCGAACTGCCGCCTCAGGAGGAGGCGCATCGAGTAGCTGACCGCCTCCGTGAACAGGGAGTGCGCTCTGTCGTGATCAATATGGAACACGCCGCGTTCGACCAAGGTCTGGCCCAGGGTCTGGCGGATCATCTGGGCGGACCATGCTATACGCTGCATGAGCTAAAGGCCGACCATCTCTACAACGCCGTCAAACAAGAGCTCGATGAAGCCTCTGGTAAAGCCCGGCCTCGAACTTCCTGACGGTAACTATCCAATTTTTTTAGATTCTTGTTCGCAATCTGTCTTCAGGAACAGCTTGCCAATTTCCTTTTCAGGCGGTTGATACGATGCTGAAGATCTTTACTCATTTCGTTAGAACGCCAGTCATCCGGCCAGGTGGACAAGCAAGTTAGCCCGATCTCCGTCCAGGTAATCCCCATGTCTAAGTCTTTCAAATGCCACTCATAATACATGGCTAATTCGATGCAAGGGCGCGGATCGTCTGGTTTCAACGCATGCCACAGCTCCCACCCTTCGAGTGCTTGATCGCGCCGACCCAGACGCTTCAAATATGCTGTGTGATGGCGCAGTGCATCGAGTCGCACAACAGGATCACCGCCCTCAATCGCTGCTCTATAAGCCAATTCCGCCGGCCCGCTCCTCCCGGCACCCTGATGCCATCGAGCCACCCCTAAAGCCTCCGATGCCGATAAATTTGAGAAAGCATCTGTTCCATGACGGCCCAAGACCTCTACAGTCAGCATCACCAAGCTGAGGATATCCATGGCGTTATGGTAGATGACGCGCTCCATCTCCATGGAGTCGCCCGTACGCAGATAATCCAGATAGAGGCCGGGGATCATCTCACCGGGGACATCTTCTCCACTTCTGTGGACTCTAAGAACCTCGCTTTCGATCGTGTTTAATCTACAGTCGGGAAGCTCTCTACGCCATAACCGTCTTGCGGGATAGAGCAAGTCCAAATGCGGCCACTCCGTAAGCGGAAAACGCTTCCGCATGCCAAGGGTGAAACGCATTTCGAGAAGAGGAACATCGAAAGTCCGACCGTTAAATGTGACGAAACCCGCGCTGTATTCTAGATCGCACTCGATGGCATGCAGCATGGCCTGCTCTTCACCAAGATCGCGCAGAAAATACTGGCGCAGCCAGAACTCTCCTTCAACGAACTTTCCTATCCCCACCAGGAATACAACCGTCCCCGCCCCGCCTGCCAGCCCTGTGGTTTCGGTGTCGAGAAAGACAAGGTCATCCAGGCTTAGCCCCTCAAGGGAGGGATCAGTGGAGACCTCTGCAGCCGACCGTGACTCGAAATGCTTCAACGAACTTAATGGGTTTGAACCGTGCTCATGAGTCCCTGGATATTGAGTTTCAATTATAAATGCGGGGCCGTATGGTGTATCCTGAGGTTCCCCAGGGTGGGATATCGAAACGTCTCGCCTTGCTTTCTCAAGTTGAGGCGTTCGGGTTGCCTTCTTTCGCCTGATGCGCTGCAAACGCTGCTGGAGTCGTTTTCCTTCATCCATACAATGAATTAGACCACTCGTTTGGTGATATCTCGGGGAAACCACGCGACTTTCACGCTGTCGTTCTGGGTTGGCGACATACCATAACTCCACATTAAACAGGTCCTGCAAATTTGTGATTATAACGAGCCACAATGGGGGGAAGAAAGTCGTGGGGTGTCAATGATCTTCTTCTATGACTCATTCAACACTGCCCAAGTATTATAACGCTCGGAGACGAGAGACGGGGCACTCCTATGCTCATCGCTGTCTCCTCCTTTGGCGAAAGCCTCCGCCGGGCTACCCCTCACCACTCCGGCGGAGGTGCCATTTAAATAAAAAGCGTGTGATCCGTGGATCACACGCTGGCTTTATTACATCTTCCAGCGCTTTCTAACTCGATACGGGCAATACAACGGTGAAGGTCGCCCCCTTGCCCAGTTCCGATTCTACCCAGATCCGCCCGTCGTGCTGCTCAACGATAGACTTTACGATCGAGAGGCCCAACCCCGTTCCGCGCGCGTCCTCCGGCACATTGCTCGCCCGGAAGAATTTATCAAACAGGTAGGGCTGATCCGCCGGCGGGATCCCCGGACCAGTATCAGAAATACATATGATGATCTGATCATCCTCTACATGGGCATCCAGGACAACCCGGCCTCCTGGGGGCGTGTACTTCAGCGCGTTCTCTAACAGGTTCGCTATCACCTGTCGAAGACGTATGGGGTTGCCATGGACTAAAGGCAGCTTCTCCTGCAGGTCAACCTGAAGGGTTATTTTCTTATCCTTGGCAGTGCTCGCCAGACCCTGTAAAGCATAGCGAGCCAATACAGAAATCGGTGTGTCTTCTTTCCTTGTGTCCAACCCTGCCTCTATCCGCCCCAGATCTAGCAGGTCTGTCACGAGGCGAGAGATTTGTTCAACGCTCAATCTTACCCGGTGCACAAATTCCTGCTGCTGGTCCGTTAGGGGTCCCGCTTGATCGACGAGCTCAATATAACCGAGGATTGCTGTGAGCGGCGACCGAAGATCATGAGAGACCGTTGTCACAAACTCGGATTTTATCCGGTCGAGTTTTTTAAGATGCGTGATGTCATACATCAACACAGACTGACCAACACCCGGGATTGGGCTGCGGTGCAGGTTAAACACGCGCCCGTCAGATAGGGTGATCTCATCGCGGCGCGTGGACGGTCCGGGCGAACGGAGCAGTTCCAAGAGAAGGGGTTCATCAAACGCTTCAACTATTGAGCGCCCGATGAAGTCTTCGCTGATGTTAAATGCCTCTCTCGCGGTGAAATTAATCAGCAATAGTCGATTCTCATTATCGACGACGATAACGCCGTTTTCAGTTTGCGTGAGGATTGTTTCAAGCTTGGACCGTTCAGCTTCAGTCCGGTTGTACAGCTGCGCGTTCTCAATCGCGATAGCGGCGTAGTCCGCCATTGCCATCATTACCGTAACATCATCCTGACAGAGGACTCGGCCCGCCTTGCGGTTATCCACCCCAAGGACACCGATCGTCTTCCCACGCACTTGCAAGGGGACATAGATTAATGAGTGGACCAAGTACGCCGTTTTGATTTTTTGAGGAGAGCGTTCATCGAGCAGTATTGGCTCGCCCATTTCCATCACCTGCCCGGCGAGCGAATCGCGCACATGCAACCTGAAGGTACTTGCGAAATCTTCATCGAAGTTCTGAGAAGCTCGCATGTAGAGTTCGCCAGATTCTTCATCTAACAGCAGCAGACTTCCCTCCTCCGCTCCCGTGAGTTTCACCGCGGCTTCCACCACTGTTGTGAGGACCGTATCAATTTCCAAGAGGGCGGTAACCGTTCGCCCGACGAGGGCGAGTGTCTCCAATTCATACAGACGCCGCTCAAGCAACTTGGCATCTCCATGAGTTTTTTCTCCAACCCGTTGCAGATCCTGGAGACGCCTACCCCGTTTAACAGCGCGCCCAATTGCCGAAAGCAAGTGCTCTGCCTCAAAAGGTTTTGTTAGAAAATCCACAGCACCCGCACGCATGGAATCCAGCACAAGCTGGCTGGTCGCATCACTTGTCATCATAATAACTGGAACTTCCGGGAAGTCGAGCTGCAGACTTTTTATTAACTCAAGACCGGTGAGGTTGGGCATCCGATAATCCGTCAACACTAAATCCGGTTGCAACTCACCCATCAGGTCGAGCGCAGACATTCCATCCCCAACGGAATGTACAGAATAACCGGCCGGCTTGAGGATGGCCTCCTCAATGGACCGTCGGATGTCTTCATTGTCCTCAACTAAAAGAATAATTTCCCCGCTCACTCCTTGGTTATCCTTTCATTGTTTTTGAATTACAGGGTAATAACAAGTTTGGCCACTAACATCACAGGGGGCTATTTGATTATCCAGAGATCTTACAGAGCGGGATCTCCGGACCTCTCATCTACAATGTCTGTAATTCCATCCAAGACGGATTCGATATCATTCATAACTGTGCCGAGCTCTTTTGATAATCTTGCCGCCTGGCGCTTGCTCATCAAGCTGGCAATCTCAGCTTGCGCCGCCCGCAAATTGCGGTGGACGTCCTTCAGCCATTTCGCGTCAACCTGATCCCGCTCTGCCGAGCGTTGAATTTCTCTCTCAAGGCGCTGGGCGCGATCTTCTAAAGCTTCAAACAACCTGGCGTTTACGAGAGAAATCGAGGCGTAGTCAGCGACCGCCTCCAACATCACCAGTTGCCTTTCTGTGAAAGGTCTTGGAGCTTTACGCCCCACACTGATCACTCCAACAGGTTGATCCTTGACGCTAATTGGGGCAATGAGGGCTGCACCTGAGAACTGCGCCAGTTTGAACTTCGCCAGACCTTCTCCATGAATTGCCAACGCTTCGCCGGAAAGCATGACGAGCGAGCTAATGCCATCATCCCAGGGTTGATGCAATTTCTTTGTAGCGCCACTGGGAAGATTCATCTCCGCCCGCAATACAAGCTCCTCTGATCCCTCTTTCCTGAGTAAAACCCACCCCAAATCCGCCTCGGTAATATACAGACTCCCTTCGATCAGTTTTGCAAATAGCTGCCCTTGATGCGTGGTTGAAGTTACCGTTTTGCCGAGCCCGAATAGAGTTGTCAACTCCCGGACCCGTCGTTCCAATTGACGATTGCTCTCTGCCAACTGCTCAGCTAGTTGTCGATGCTCGCGCCGTAGCCGGATTTCCTTGACCACCCGCTCTAGAGCGGCGACAAACTCCGCTTCGCGAAACGGCTTTACAAGGTAATCGCGTGCACCCAGGCGAAACGCCTGGATCGCGTCCGCTTCCATTCCCTGAGGCGCAGTGACAATCATCGGCACATCCCTCCCCTGGGAACGTAATGCGACGAGCAGATCCTTCCCGCTCAATCCGGGCAACGTGAGACTGGCGATGATCAGGTCCGGACCAAACTGCAGCGACTTCTGAATGGCTGTGCTGCTGTCCCCCGCTGTTTCGACTTGATAACCAAGCGGCCTTAATATCTGCCTTTCCAGCAGGTCGAGAATATCCGGATCCTCGTCAACAACCAGTATCTTGCCAAGCTTTGACGTTGTCACCATGAAAGTATGATAGCATGGAAACCTATGGGCGCGCATAGTCCCAGGGAATAGAATCCACCCTTCCCAACAGGATAATTAGAATCACCTTAGAAACCCCAAAGTTTCTTGACTCGCTATCCAGCGCCCGTTTAGAATCAAGATACCAGGATGGGCAAGTATGGAATACAAGGACTACTACAAAGTATTAGGGGTTGATCGTTCTGCGAGTAGTGATGAGATCAAGCGCATTTATCGAAAACTCGCGCTTAAGTATCACCCCGATAAAAATCCTGACGACAGTCAGGCTGAAGAGCACTTTAAGGAGATCAACGAAGCTTACGAAGTATTGGGCGACTCTGCGAAGCGCGCCAAATATGACCAGCTGGGCTCTTCTTATCGATCGTGGGAACGGACCGACAGTCAGCCGGGTTCTTTCGATTGGTCTGAATGGATGCAGGGGGGACAAGGGGGCGGCGTGCGCGTTGATATTGGAGGATTTTCCGACTTCTTTTCTGCCATCTTTAGTGGTATGAGTGCTCAACAGCAGGGATATCGCACCCAGGGCCGCAGACTCGGACGCGATATCAAGCAACCCGTCACAATTACACTCAGCGAAGCCAACACAGGTACAACACGCGTACTCACCATCAACGGGAAAAAAATCGAGGTAACCATCCCGCCAGGCTCCCGTACAGGCACGAAGGTGCGCGTGAGCGGATTAGGCGAGGCAGGCGCACAGAAGCCCGGCGATCTTTTTCTCGTAATTAACATCGCCCCCGATGCCCGCTTCAACATCGAAAAAGATGATCTCTACACAAGGGCGACCGTAGATCTTTACGCCGCCATTCTCGGTGGGGAAGTCGAGGTCCCCACACTATCCAGCGACGTCGTATTGACTATCCCCGCGGGCAGCCAACCTGATCAAAGCTTCCGCTTGAAAGGGCGCGGTTTGCCCAATCTTCGAAATAAAAAGAAGCGGGGCGATCTATATGTGCGCTTGGACATCACCCTGCCGCGTGATCTAAATCCACGCGAAAGAAAACTCTTCGAAGAACTTGCCAATCCGCAAGATTCCTAAGGCGACTGGAGCAATGCTCGTTTTCGAAGTGTTTACACTAGTTTCCCCATCCACTTAAGCTGGCTGGGCAGCAACTTGATCTCAACTTGCATTCCTCCTTCATCACAAATGGGTTGAGGGGGTGCAAATACACGACGAGGTAGCAATGAAGACAAGAATACTTGGAATTGTCGCGGTAACAATTAGCCTTTCAATTCTGGCTTGCAGTTTTCAACTTGTCCCCCCCCTACAGCCCGAGCCGACGCCCCTCCCCGCCACATCACTCCCGGTTGCTACCCCGTTAGAGGGAGCAGCAACGGAGCCGGTCATAGCTGACGGGACGTCAATTACTGATGGTGACCTCACCGGACTCTACGAACGAGTTAACCCGGGCGTGGTGACGATCTGGATTTTCGCCGAGAGCGATGCTCCTCATGAAGTCTCGATCCCTCGCGGGCAGGGCTCGGGGTTCGTAATCGATCGCGAAGGACACATTGTCACCAACCAGCATGTTATTGCCGGAGCAAATGCGATAGAAGTTGACTTCAATTCCGGCATGAAGGTATGGGCAGAATTGGTTGGTGTCGACCCCGACTCGGATCTTGCTATATTGAAAGTTGATGTTCCCGAGGCCGATCTTGTCCCGATTCCCCTGGGGGATTCAAACGAAATTAAAGTGGGCGAATTTGTCGCTGCAATCGGAAACCCTTTCGGTCTGCAAGGTACGATGACGGTCGGCATTGTTTCCGCTATTGGACGGTCACTTGAGTCGGAGCACCTGACACCCGAGGGAATTAGATTCTCAGCCGGAGACCTAATCCAGACTGACGCAGCGATCAACCCTGGCAACTCTGGAGGTCCACTCTTAAACCTCAGCGGGCAGGTTATTGGGATTAACCGGGCCATACATACCGAGACTTTCACGGTTGATGGCAGCGCCGCCAACTCTGGGGTGGGCTTTGCCATCCCGGTGAACCTCCTTCGGCGCGTTGCGCCGGCAATCATCCAGAACGGCCACTATGACTATCCCTACCTCGGTGTGTCCAGCCTGAACGATCAGCTTTGGAACTTAAAAGTAATTGAGGCGTTGGGTTTCGGCACCAATATGTTCGGGGCTTATATCACAGAGGTTGTCCCTGGCGGACCTGCCGACGATGCTGGATTGCGCGGTGGCAGCCAGGAGACATCTATCCCTGGACTCTTGGCTGGCGGCGATTTACTCATCGCCATTGATGGGCAAATCATTCGTCAGTTCGACGACATGTTGTCTTATCTTTTCAAGTATACAGAGCCGGGTCAGGATGTTGAATTAACTGTGATTCGCGACAATGAGGAGATGGACATCACGCTCACCGTTGGAGCCCGCCCATAATAAACAAAAACGGCTCCCGCCAATATAATGCCGGGAGCCGTTCGCATACTTCGAAGATACGTATTATCTAAACAACGATCGTTCAAGTGAGAGAAGATTGTTCGCCAGAACTTCCAGATCGCGACTCGCCGCGAACTCATCATTGTCTAATTCTCCTTGAAGGAGTTCAAGGCGATCTATCAAGTCCCGAACTGTTTCTGCATCCTCAACGCTAAGATTTTCCTCAAGCTCTAATAAGCTAGACCTGGTCCCTGCCAGAGCGGTTTTGGCCGCGATCGAATCCCCCTGGGCCAGCGCAAGCTGCGCTGAAGTCACATTGACTAAAACATTGAGAAGCTGCCGGTGTGACTCACTTATCGCAAGCGCATCCGACAATTGCTCATTCTCAGCCGGCAATGGTCTTAAATCCTCAACTTCAGATTCTAACGACTCGATTTCAATCCGCGCCTTCTCAAGCTCGATTGTCAACGGGCCAACTTGAAAAAACCACGTCGCTGCCATACCCAGCGCGAATAAACCGAGGACGCAAAGCGTCCAAAACAGGAATCTTCTCAGGCGACGCTTGGGTTTCACCGGCTCTAATGGAGCTTTGGCGTCTTCAGGTATTTCCTGCTTTGTTTCCGTTACAACAGGCTTCTCGGTTTCCACTGCTTCGACGTCTGGTGCTTCTACCTTGATCTCTAGTTCGTCGTTAGCCTGGATACCTTCTTCATTCATCTAAGCTCTCCTCGCGACCTCATTCTCTTTATATTAATCTGCGTTAGGATTCTCAGGGTCTGTTACTACGATTAACAGCTTCCAAGCAATCTCTATTTCGTCTTCGGCGATAGATGGTTGCGTGCGGATATCCTCAAGCGCAATGTCCAACCGACTCACAATTTCATCGAGGACTGTAACGCTATCTCCGTAGTCTGTATCTTCACGCCATTTCTCCGCTTGGGCGGAAATCATCGCCCGTGCAGATGTCACATCTTCACTTGCCTGCCCCAAATTATCTTCAGACAGCCAGAATTGTGCCCGCGAGATAAGGGTCATCGCCCGGATCAATTGCAGCTGACCTTGCATCTCATCGACGGGATGACCCACTTCAGAGAGCGATACTTCAAATGTATCCAAGCGATCCATTAGTACCGCCAGCTCGGCCGCCAGCACAGTCATCTGCTCGTTAATCGCCTCAGATTGATTTGCGCTTTCATCTGCACTGTCATTGATAAGTCCCTCAAGTGCGGACTGCTGTTCACCATTCTCCAGATCTCTTTCAGCTAAGTCTAAACGCAGCTGTGCAACTTCTTCTTGGTAATCCTGTAATTGCTGCTCGTATGATGGACCAGGTCCAACTGCAATCCGGTAGAGAGTTACCCCTCCAAAATAAAGCCCCAATCCGATAGAAAGCCCCACCATGATTGAGACAAGCAGACGTAGAAATACCTTCAACGCTCTGGTAAAAGGATTGCTTGTGCTTATTTCGCTGCTTGAAGTGCTTTTTTCAGAGTTCTCCATAATCTTCAATCCTCATTACAGTATAGAACGCGATGTTGGGAGAAAAACGTCAACCCATACGACCGCGATCGTGCCGGTGACAATCAAGGGAGATGAACTGGGTCAAATTATCTTCCGGGTGTGTGAAATTTTGCTCCCCAGCCCTGTTAATACACAATGGACGGCTTTCGCCGTCCATTGTACCTCACAAATTTTATGCATTTTTATCGGGATTTGACCTCGATCTTCTTCGGTCGAGATTCCTCCGACTTGGGGATTCGCAGCATAAGCACACCATCTTCAATGGTCGCATCAGCCTTCTCCGCGTCAAGCAGGTCGGGGAGGCGCAGTTTGCGCTCGTAAGAACCACGATGCAGTTCACGCAACAGGACATCCTCTTGTCCGTTCTCCTTTTCCTTAACTTCGCCGCGTAAGGTGACGACATCTTCGATAATTTCAATTTGCAGGTCGTCAGCCTTCAGGCCGGGCACGTTAGCAGTGATCACATACTCATCACTGTTGGCCTGGACGTCTACCGGCAATCGGCAGCCGCCGTTGAAACCAACGGGATGATAACGATGCATCCTGCGCTGTCTTTGGGGATTCATGTAGTAACTCATTACCAACACTCCTTTTTAGGTGTACGGATTACGCTTACTAGGATACCCACCGATCATCAGATGTTCACATACGAGACATATGAATTCCATTAACTACCGCACAATTCTCTTGTTAGAACCTAGAAACTACGCGCTTACACCACTTCAATAGGATTAAGACCTTCCAGCGTCTTTCTGGTTTGTACCCGCAGGTTGGCGGCGATGCACACTGAATAAATTTATAAAATCTATGGGAAGTATTGGGGTGGTAAAACGGGGAGATAATCCGTGTGCATCGCGGAAAGGAAGGGCTAATTTTCTCAGCGGTTGCGGCATACAAGGTTCTAGAGAATTACAGACCGGCAGACCCGCTCCTTTAAAGGCTCACCAATCGACGGCCAGGTAGTGGAGCAATTCAGGAAGGATCCCACTCCAGGTGCTGGACTCATGATTCCCAGAGACCAATACATACCTATGCTCAATATCCGCCTCGTGGAGAGCCTCGCTCAACTCCAGAGTTTTCTTAGATGCGTAATCCGTATCGCCAGACATGAGAAATATCTTTGAAGGCAGATCCCCAAGAAGAATTAGACTGAAGGGATCATATTCTGGGCGAGCGTAATTCACATTCAATGCTGGACTGAGTGCGCCAACGCGCTGGATGATGTCGGAATTTCGGAAGCCTATTTCTAGTGCCCATACACCCCCGCGAGATACGCCCGCCAATCCCCGGCTATCCCCCCGCGCAATCGTTCGATAGGTTCGATCGATGAAGGGCACTAACCCGTTGATGAATTCATCCTCATATGAGCCAGGTCCACCGTCTGTGCCGCTAAACAGCGGCTCGGGTTGACGAGGCATGACTACTACAAACGGAGGTAGTGTGTCGTTCCCATAAGCATCCTCCAAAGCAGCTTCAACGCCAAGAATCTGCCAGTGATTCTCACCTTGTGGTTGTCCGTGGAGTAGATAAAGAACCGGGTAACGATGATCTAGATCGTCGTAGCACGGCGGAAGATAAATCAGAACCGGGATCAAGTCTGGGGTTTGCCATCCGAGATAGCTGGTATGTTCCAGCCGTACCGAACGCTCTGCACAAGCGTGAGTAGGGGGCTCGGTTGGGTTGGTTACGAATTCTGTTGATGTGGGGGTTACACACCCGGGATTCACATCTCGTAACAAATCCGAGCAGTCCTCGATGACCTCTGTCGGTGAGGGAGTCAGACGATCCGTCTCAGATCCGCTTGGATCTGGGACGCCTGCCAGCGTGATAGGCATCCACAGACAGGCGACTTGGCCTACAGTTAATACCAGTGAAAGGGAAAAAACAATGATGTTCCGACGCTGCATGCGAAAATCAATTCCTTAGGCGACATCTGCATATTGAATTGCTGCTAACGCGAGATCGTCGCAATTCTCCAGAGTTTAGCAGACGCGCTAGATAAAGTAATTTTCAATCCCAATATCTCCATTGTACAGGGATACCCTTCATTCTCGTGAATCTCAGCCCTACTCCCTTCAATAAACAATATCTTTCCTCTCCTCTGCGTGCAGGAAGTTCGATCCTGCCTGATTTTACCCGCTTCACTTTTGAATCCTCCTCGTCTGACTGTACAATCCTATTCATAATGGACGCCTCAACGCGTCGATCTCGATATAGATACCCGCTAGGACTGATGCTCATCTCTGCCGGCAGCCTGGTTTATGAGATCAGCCTAACCCGTATTTTCGCCGTTCAACAGTTTCACCACTTTGCTTTCCTGGTCGTCGGGATGGCTGTCATGGGAATCGCAGCGAGCGGATTCCTTATCGCCATCCGGCCATCGTCACCCCCGGCATCCCTCCTGGCGTTGGGATATTCCGGGGCTGTGATACTCGCGTACCTGATTATCAATCTCCTGCCCTTCGACTCGTACAGCATCGCCTGGGATAGGCAACAGGTCTGGATCCTGCTCCTTTACTTCCTGGCTTCCGGAGGACCCTTCCTCTTCACCGGTTGGGCTGTCGGAGCGGCGCTTGCCAACGCCAGCGGCGAATCCCATCGCTTTTATGCCGCCAGCATGATCGGCTCCGGCGCTGGTTGTCTCGTGGCGTTAGTAGGGATGGAGCTGCTCGGCGGGGAGGGGGCAATCGGCCTGTCAATCGCGCTCGGACTTCTCGCTGCGGCAGTATTCTGCGAGCGCCTTCCTGCCCGAGTAGGTCTCCTGGCGCTCGGGTCCCTCACCTTGTTAATTTTCACGCTCGCACCACATTGGCTCCAGCTGCGACTCTCGCCATACAAACCGCTGTCAACAATCAGGCTTGTGCCTGACGCTGAGCTCATAGTCTCGCGCTGGAGCGCATCGTCTCGCGTCGACGTGATCGAGAGTGGGAGCATTCATGTATTTCCGGGTCTCAGCTTGAGTGCATCGGGTGGGCTTCCCGGTCAAGCCGGCTTGTTTGTGGACGGTGAAGGACCGCAGCCGATCACGAATCTTTCAGCGGATGATCCAGCGTTACACAACCTGGCATCCCACATGCCGAGCACCCTTACCTACATTCTCCGGCCACACGGGGCTGCTCTCATTCTCAACCCTGGCGCCGGGCTCAGCCCTCTCCTGGCACTTGCCTCAGGGGTAGAACACGTCACCATACCAACAGATGACCCTCTTGTAACCGATGTCCTCGTAAGCGCATATTTGGAATACAGCCAAGGGCTTTACAACCACCCTCGCCTGACCGTCAGCCCGCGCTCCAGCAGAGGTTTATTGAGCCTCCCCGAAAAACAGTACACAGTCATCGAATTTGCCTTAAGCGACAGTTTTCACCCGGTGACCTCAGGTGCGTTCAGTCTTTCTGAGAATTTCCTACTGACAAAGGAATCCGTCATCCAAGCCTGGAACCGCCTCTCGGATGATGGGTTGCTCGTAATCACGCGCTGGGTTGAGACCCCTCCTAGCGAATCCGCCCGGGCATGGTCCACGCTGATTGCTGCACTTCACGAGACGGGAGTATCTGCTCCCCAGTCGCATACCATCGCTTACCGCGGGATGAGGACGGCGACGATGATCGCTAGCCGAAAGCCCTTTACAGACGATGAGCTCGCTCTGGTGCGCGATTTTCTACAAGAGAATGGGTTTGACCCCGTCATCCTCCCAAACCTAGAAACCGAAGAAGTTAATCAGCGCAACATCCTACCAGAACCTATCTACCACCAGCTTTATACAAATCTACTAGAGAACCACGAAACAACAGTCCGCGATTACCCATTTAATCTGACTCCTCCGCGCGACACTCAGCCTTACTTCTTCCATTTCTTTCGTTGGCGTCAAACCTCAGATGTTCTCGCCACCCTGGGAAAAATCTGGCAGCCCTTCGGTGGAAGCGGTTACTTCGTTCTGCTTGGCTTGTTGGTGTTAATGATTCTCCTCGGCATTCCGCTGATCCTCGCTCCGCTTTACGTCCTCCGTCGACGATCTACCGCTGCCGTTCCCCGCGCCTCTATGCTCCTCTTTTTTGGCAGCCTGGGTGCTGGATATCTATTGATCGAAATACCCCTGATCCAGAGCCTGGGATTGCCGCTTGATCAGCCCGCGCTCGCCCTGGCGACGGTTCTCTTCATCCTGCTCCTTGCCTCGGGTTTGGGCAGCCTGCTCTCCCCGCGATTATCGCTGCGCCCCGCACTGCTTATCTTGATCCTGGTTATCGCTATAGTAACGATCTCTTTACCCACCTTCGTTCAACAGATCCTGCCTCTGCCGCTCTATGGGAGAATTGCGCTCTCCATTGTGATTCTTCTCCCTTTGGGTTTGCTTATGGGGGTTCCCTTTGTGTCGGGCCTGGCTCACCTTGAAAAACAATCCTCACATCTGATTCCCTGGGCGTGGGCAATCAATGGTGCACTATCCGGAGTGAGTGGTGTATTGGCGGCGATGATCGCCCTTTCGTTGGGATTTCAAGCCACTCTTTTTGCCGGAGGCTTGATCTACGCGGTCGCCTGGTTCGCTGCGCCACATCTCACACGGCAATGAGACATTCGCATGATGCTCAGGACAAGGGACTCTCTTCCCAATTGAGCGCAGAGCCAGCGTAGTCGCTCCCATAATTACCGCGTTGATTTTGGCAGCAGCCCATCTTGAGCAACCCATACCAGGCAGCACATATCCAATCCAATTCATCGCTTTAATTTCCATGCTTTATGGGTGGGTCACACCGCTCACCACGCGCGCCAGACACCTGACCGGGATTGTCTTTCTTGCCATCGCGCTGGCAGCTTAGTCGGTTATTGATAAAAAAAGTTTGTAGGGCATGTGCAGCAATGGCGACCAGCGATGGATTGCCCCCTCACGGAGTTTGAGCTACATTAAAAGTCAGAATGCAGAAGGAGTTTGAAATGTCTGAAGAGAAAGAGGGCGCACAGCCCTTAGCGGATGAGGAACGCAGGAGCGGGAAAGATCGCCGTTCTGGTGAAGATCGACGGCAGGATAATGATCCCAATTATCGCAGTTCAGAACGCCGCGATGGCGAAGAGCGGCGCTCGGGGGAGGATCGCCGGGAAGCAAGTCGATAATATATACCATGTGAGTTGGCGAACATGTGTCATGGGTCATCGTGCCCCGCTCGAGTAAAAGGCACAAAGCGCACGCCGCCAAGACTGGCGGATTGAAATTCGTCCGCAGACAGGCGTTTAACCCGCCACAATTCCTGAATGCCACCAATAGGTCCTACCGGGATTACGAGAACACCACCGACCTTCAACTGTTGAAGCAACGGCTGGGGAATATGATCGGGAGCAGCCGTCACAATTATCGCATCGAAGGGCGCCTCCTCCGGCCACCCGAAATATCCGTCTGCATTGCGCACATGGACACTCTTATATGCGAGCTCTACCAGGCGCTGCTCGGCTTCCTTCGCCAGCGGTTCGATAATCTCTATCGTGAAAACTTCGAGGCCTAGCTCTCCCAGAACCGCCGCTTGATAACCTGATCCGGTCCCGACCTCCAGGACTTTTTCGCCTGCCTCGACATCCAACTCCTGCGTCATTAACGCCACGATGTAAGGCTGCGAGATCGTCTGTCCGTAGCCGATGGGAAGGGGGTTATCGGCGTACGCCAGGTGGTTATATTTCTCAGGGACAAACTGGTGCCGCGGGACTCGGCGCATCACCGCGATCACCTCAGGAGAGACAATCCCGTAGGCGATGATCCCGTTCTCGACCATCTGCTCGCGCGCTGCGGCATACAAGTCGATCTCCACGATGTCAGTAGCCATCTGGAGCTCTTCGGTTTGTTGGGGAACTTCACCGACATCTTCGACAGCACGCTGTCGGCCGCGTAAAAAGACCGCTCCACCGGCGATGACAATAATCAATGAAAGCACAACAAGGGCGGTAAGCCGTTTAGACATCTCGACCTCCACCCTTGATTGTATTATGAAATATTCAATTTATCGCCAACGCTACAGATTCTGTGTACACACGAAAGCGTGGGGGATCTTCAAAATGCTTCTTCACCGCGCATAGCTCCGCTGAGCGGATCAACGCATCTTTGTACTTCTCTGGGAAACCATCCGGAACCCGAATCTCAAGATCCACCTGCGCGATCATACCCGTCGCCGGATTAGAATGTGTCCGTTGGATGATGCGAACTCCATCTGTGGATAACCCTCTCTGCTTCAAAAAACTCAGGACGTATATCCCCGCGCAGGTCCCAAGGGATGCCAGGAAAGTCGCAAAGGGGGTCGGCGCCGATCCTTCCCCGCCTCCCAGTGGGGATTGGTCTGTATTTATCGTAAACGATCCGAAGTGGGCATCTACCCGTGCACCTCCGGAAAAGGTGATTTCCATCTCCATAACTGTCTCCTTAAACTTATATTCACTTCTTCTTTGGATGCAGGAGAGCTCCGGAGGTTACAAACTTCTACCATCCCTTAATGCGAAGAGGATTGGCTGGATATATATAAAAAAAACGAGGCGGAGTGATCCGCCCCGTCATCTCTTGCAAGATCCCTGGGTTACCTAGAAACCTAACCAGATCAAAGGCGCATACAGGACCTGTGGATAGAAAGAATCCATGAACCAGACGAATCCACCACAAATTAGAATCAGGACGAAGCATCCCACGCCTGCCAGAAGCCAGGGTTTCCCACCTTTCTTCGCCTGTGGTGAGGCTTCTTCCGCCGAGATCGGCGGCGAGGCTGGTTGAGCTTGCGCGGCTGGTTGGGCAGCCGCCCGGGGAGCTTTCTTCGCGGGTTCTGCAGTTGCAGCTGGTTGAGCAACCGTCGCCGCGGCTTCCGGTGCTGTCGCGTCGAAGGTTAAGGATACGGTTTCTCCTAGAGCCACCAAATCGCCCGGGTTCATCACCCGCGGTGCCACCAGTCGTTCGCCGTTGACAAAGGTGCCATTGGTTGAGCCAAGGTCTTCTAGAACATACCCTCCGGGAGTGCGCGTGAGGCGGGAATGCTGTCGCGAGACTTCCGCGTCCCCGACAACGACATCGTTCGTTATATCGCGCCCTATAAGCGAGACCTCCTTGGTCAGGTCGAAGACAGTCCCAGGATTCGGCCCAGTGCGAACGATCATGCGGAATTCTGATGATGACATCGCGCCTCCTCTTTACGTACGCGATAGTGTACAAGCTGGTTAATGCCGAGTCAACTACCTTTCTTATCCTGTCATTTCTTATCCAATGGACGCACGCGCAGCCGTATTCCCTCTACCCCCACGATATCAACCCTCTCACCGTGTGCAATTTCATCATCCTCGTTCTCAAGGATTGCGCTCCAGAGTTCTCCGCCAACCTGAACCGTCCCCCCAGGCGAGAGATCCGAACGTGCTTCGGCAGTGCGCCCCACCAATGACATGGCACCAACTTCAACCGGTCTAATTTGCGCGCGAATCACAAAGGTCAGGATTACCAAAAAGCCAATCGCGATCGCAACACCAGTGCCAACCACAAGGGGGACAGAAACACGCCAAAAAGACGGCGTTGTAGGTGAATTAAACAGGACCAGAAAGCCGATGACAAAAGACGCTAAACCCGCCACCGTTAACGCTCCATGTGTGGGGGCTTTAATCTCCAATATAAAGAGCACAAAGGAGGTGAGGACAAAAATCAATCCAAACCAGTTCACAGGCAGAACCCCGAGACCATAGGTTCCCAGAGCCAGGCACACAACCCCGATAAAGCCGGCGATCCAACCGCCTGGATGAGAGATCTCGATCAAGATCGCCTGAACCCCGACCGAAAGCAGCAAGAAGACGATATTTGGATTGGTCAGGACCTGTAGAAATTGCTCAATGTAATTTTGGCGAATCTCCGTGACGACCGCATTTGCTGTCTGTAGTACGCGCTCCCCGTGCGCATCAACCTTCCGGCCGTCAATTTGATCAAGGAGCATCTCAATATCGTCGGCGATGAAATCGATCAAACCAACGTCAAGCGCCTCTTGAGCGGATACCGCCTTCGCCGAGTCGATCATCGCTTCGGCCAGGTCCATGGCTTCTTCCCCCCGATTTGCGACTAGGCCCCTGATCGTAGCTTTGAGAATCTCCTTCTCCTTGGCTTCAATCGTATCGCCGAGGTCCTCTCCCTGCATCCCAATCGGGCTCGCTGCCCCGATTGCGGTTTCAGGCGCCATTGCGGCGAGATGTCCGGCTAATGTGATAATTGTGCCCGCACTCCCGGCAATCGCTCCTTGCGGGGCGACGTAAACCACTACCGGGATATGGCTACCGCGTATCGCTTGCACCATCCGGTTCATGAGATCAATCGACCCGCCAGGTGTGTCGATCTGGAAGATGAGCGCCTCGCCGCCTTCCTGCTCCGCCTGCTCAATCCCCCGTTCAAGGTACTCTACCATCGTGGGTGTTAAGGGTCCCGTTGCCTCCAACAAAAATACACGACCACCACCCTGTGCATTTACGTCCATCGGCATGATGAGCGCAATAAAAAGCAGGGAGATAATCGTGATGGCTACCCTTCGAGACACTGTGCACCTCGTAATTTGGATTATATCCTCAAAATAGCTCGATTTTCACAGCTTGTCATGGTTTCTGTCTGCTTTATAATCTCTATAGACATAAGAATGCATTGAGTAAAACTAAACGCTCGGATTAAGGACTAATCATGAAACGCATAGAGTGTTCTGAATTCCGCGATGAAGAAGGCGTCATCAGTCTGGAAAGTCGTATTAGGGGAACTTTAAAGCACGGTACCAAGTGGTATAGCGAACTGGAAGCCCAGAATGAAGCCTTTGAAAAATTAGGTAATACACTTGGCCGCGAGCATTTGGCTATCTTTAATTTACCTCTCCCCGGCTCTGCGACCACAATTCCGATGCTGCTCCTCAGCCCGCAAGGCGTGCGCGTGATTTTACCGAGCCCACTCGTCGGTGTTTATCGAGCGAAGGGAGAGGCCTGGATGAAGTACGGCGGTGGACGATCACGCCGCTTCTCACCTGTCCGCCCGAATCTGCAATCTCGCGTTCTAGCGATGGCGCAGGAAATTCACGACTATCTGCGGGAAAAGGGTTACGCTCTCCCAGAAGTCGAGGCGATCCTGCTCTTCACTAACCCCAAGACCCATGTCGACACCGCCAACCCGAAGGCGCGCATTGTCCAGGCTGACGCCATTGACCATTTCGCTGCAAATGTGAATCAATTTCAAGCCATAATGAACCAGGATGACATCCTTGAGTTAGCCGAAGCTCTGACCAAACCAACCAGACCTAAGCCAGAACCCATTCCTGAGCCTGTTCCAGAGCCCGAGCCTGAACCTAGACCCGTCGACCCCATCCAACTGCCCGAGGATTCCCACGTCGAATTGGATGCGGCTTTCGATATGGATGGTTCTGCACTTACCCCGCGGAATGAGCGCTCCTTGAAGCGCAGCCGCTTCCCGTTCTCGCGGCGCCAGCGAATCCTCCTTGGTGTTTTAGTGTTCTTCGAAGTGATGATCCTGAGCATCCTCACCATTCTGGTGATTTCCTACAGCTTTTACGGTTAGGTCCACCCACCAAACAGGAGCCTTACTTGCCGCCTCTCCTCTCGATCATCGTGCCCGCCCACAATGAAGAAAATCGACTGCCACAGAGCTTAGATGCGATCCTCGAATTCATCCATGCTCAGCCCTATGAGTCTGAAATTATCATCATTGAAAATGGAAGCTCGGACCACACAGCGCAGATCAGCCAGGATTACGCAGCCCGCCATCCAGAGATTCAAGCACTTCAAGAACCTGTTGCCGGGAAAGGATTGGCTGTCCGTAGAGGTATGCTTGCAGCAAAAGGTGATTTTCGTTTTATCTGTGATGCCGACCTCTCAATGCCAATCGATGAGGTGAACCATTTTCTCCCTCCCCAGGCCCCTCCCTTCGATGTTGCCATTGCCTCGCGCGAAATTCCCGGCGCAGTTCGTTATGACGAGCCCTATTACCGTCACCTGATCGGGCGGGCTTTTAATCTACTCGTCCGAGTTGTCACCCTTCCCGGTCTGCAGGATACCCAGTGCGGTTTCAAATGTTTCCGGGCGGAGGCGGCCGAGGAGCTTTTCCCGGGGCAGACGATCGCCGGCTGGACATTCGATGTTGAGATCCTTTTCATCGCCAGGAAGCGTGGTATGCAAATCATCGAGATCCCGATTAACTGGTATTTCAACTCGGGGAGCAGTGTGCGCATCCTGCGCGACTCGGCCACGATGTTCGCAGATCTCTTTCGTATTCGTCTTAACAATTTGAAGGGAGTTTATGTCAAGGAATGACCGCGAGGGTGCCCCCGATCTTGTTCTCGAGCTCGCGCTTCATAATGACGGAATTGCCATAATCGCCGGCATTGATGAAGCTGGGCGAGGCGCCTGGGCAGGTCCCGTGGTTGCAGCGGCCGTCGTTCTCCCGCTTGAGAGATCCGACCTGAAAAGCAAACTTGACGGCGTTCGTGACTCAAAACTTTTAAGCGCGCGTCAACGCAGCCACTGGGCAGGAATAATTCTGGAGATCGCCACCGCCATCGGTGTCGGCCAGGCGACAGCCGAAGAGGTTGACACGCTTGGTTTGATCACAGCCACGCGGACTGCGATGGCCCGGGCCGTTCATGAACTCGATCCCTCACCCGATCATCTCCTGATCGACCACATCCTGCTGCCAGAGTCGGAACTTCCTCAGACGGCGCTACCCAGAGGCGACGCGATTGTACTCTCGATTGCAGCCGCATCAATCATCGCAAAAGTGACCCGCGACACGATAATGATTGACCTTAATGAGCGTTATCCAGGCTACGGCTTCCCCCAACACAAGGGGTATGGCACGAGTGTTCATCGGCAGGCACTAGGAGCACTTGGGCCAGCGCCCGTCCACCGACGTTCCTTCACACCGATAGCGGCACTCCTCTCCAAGACCGTAGCACCAACATAGAGACCCGCCAATCTCAATCGTCTCCTGTCCAGCGAGACGGATTAAACACAAATCACGACATTCGGCATTCTTGATGATTACCCTGCTCATTGATTCAAGAAACCAGAAGGATTACACTACATATAAATACGCTCGGAGATTAAATCTTGTCCCTTGATGCTTTCTTCTCTCCTCAATCCATAGCAGTCATTGGCGCATCGACCAACACCTCGAAATTAGGATATGCCGTTCTCGATAATTTGGTAAACGGCGACTTCTTGAGGGATGGCCGCAAGGTCTACCCGATTAACCCCAAGGCCGACGAAATCCTGGGTCTTCCCGCATTTCCCTTTGTTTCAGATATCCCGGACCCAATCGATCTGGCCGTCATCGTGATCCCCTACCCCCTGGTCCCCGAGGCGATGCGCACTTGCGGCGAGAAAGGAATCCCGGCGGTAATCGTGATCAGCGCCGGTTTCCGAGAAGCGGGCATGGATGGACTCGAGCGGGAGCAAGAGCTTATTGAGATCACCAACGAATACAGCATCCGCCTCATCGGCCCGAACTGCTTGGGTGTGATCAATACCGTAATCCCGATGAACGCCTCGTTCTCCGCCGGCCTGCCCCCGAAGGGTCCAATGGACTTCATGTCCCAATCCGGAGCGTTAGGAACTGCAATTCTTGATTGGGCGCAAGCCGGCAGATTGGGCTTGAGTAAATTCGTCTCGTTGGGCAACAAAGCCGATGTTAGCGAGATTGATCTGCTGCGCGCTTGGGGCAAAGACCCAACATCGAACGTCATCCTTTCCTATATGGAGGGGTTGCCCGATGGTCAGGAATTCATCAGCGTGGCGCGCGAGGTCTCGAAGATCAAACCGATCGTGGCGCTGAAATCCGGTGTTACCCAAGCCGGCTCCCGCGCTGTGAGTTCTCACACGGGCTCGCTGGCAGGGTCTGAGCAAGCATACGAAGCCGCATTCCGACAGTCGGGCGTCCTTCGGGCTCATTCCCTGCAGGACTTATTCGACATGGCCCGGGCATTTGGCTATCTTAGCCCCCTTCAAGGCGATCATATTGCCATCGTGACAAACGCGGGCGGTCCTGGCATCCTGGCAACGGACGCGCTGGAACGAGCCGGATTAAAACTCGCTAGGTTTAAACCAGAATGCATAAGGGCGCTCGAACAGTTTCTGCCCGACGCGGCCAGCGCGTCCAATCCCATTGACGTTCTGGGAGATGCGCGCGCCGACCGCTACCGTTTTGCCCTTGAGCAGGTCATTGAGAGCCCGTCGGTCGACGGCATACTCGTCATTCTTACACCGCAGGCCATGACCGAGATCGTAGAAACCGCCCAGGTAATCGCCGAAATCAGCGAGAAAGTTGACATCCCCATTTTGGCTTCCTTCATGGGCGAAGCTCGGGTCGAGGTCGGTATTGAATACATGGCAAAACACAATGTTCCCAACTTCGCTTTCCCGGAGCGCGCGGCGATGGTGCTCCAGGCGATGAGTCATTATCGGGAATACCGCGCAAGACCTTTGCCCAGTTTCGAAAGTTTCGATGTCGATCAGAAGGCTGTGCGTGAGACGATTGACCGTGTCCTCGATGAGGGCAGGCTTTCAATCGGAGATGCGGAAGCGAAGTCGATCCTCACTGCCTATGGGCTTCAAGCACCCCCTTCTGAGATTGCAGAAACAGCCGAAAAGGCGGTCGAGATCGCAGCGGATATGGGCTATCCCGTCGTTTTGAAAATCGCCTCGCCTGATATTCTGCATAAAACCGACGTAGGCGGCGTAAAAGTCGGCCTTCAGGATCCAACGGATGTGCGCGACGCTTTCGACTTGATCACATATCGGTCGCAGCGCTACCTCCCGGAAGCCCGTTTATGGGGGTGTCAGGTTCAAAAGATGGTGCCCTCCGGATTAGAAATCCTCATCGGTATGAATCGCGATCCCCAATTCGGCCCTCTGGTTACATTCGGTCTTGGTGGTATCTACGTTGAGGCGCTTAAGGACGCTTCCTTCCGAATCGCACCCTTCTCGCGCGATGAAGCAGCGCATATGCTCACCGAGATCCGTGCTAAAGCCCTGCTCGACGGCGTCCGCGGCGAGCCGCCTGTTGATAAGGAGACATTAATCGACGCGCTGCTCCGAATCGGCCAACTCGTCCTGGACTTCCCCGAGATCGCCGAACTCGATATTAACCCCTTTATTGTGTATGAAGAAGGTCGCGGAGGGGTTGCGCTCGATATGCGCCTGATCCTTCTTAAAGCTGAAAGTAAATCTTCCCCCGTGCAAATGGACACCCCAGGGAGTTTCAAATGAAATGTTTGTATATCACTTCCGTCGAGCCACACTCTGGAAAAACTGCCGTCTGTCTCGCTCTTGGACAAATGATGCAATCTGATGGATACAAGGTGGGGTACATGAAGCCTGTGAGCACTCAGCCTTGGCGTACTCCCGACGGCAAATTGGCAGACGAAGATGCCGTCTTCGTGCACAGCTCATTAGGATTAGATGGCGATCCTTTAAAGGCTTCGACCATTATCATCACGGCATCTACGCTGCGAGAGCGCCTCAAGGATCTCAGCGAGAATGATCTCATGGGCGAGATTCACGAAGCTGTAAAAACCGCGGGGAAAGGGAAAGATGTCTTGCTTCTCGAGGGCGGCGCCAGTCTACGCGAGGGCTATGCCATGGGACTGTCAAACTTATCCGTCGCAGAAGAGCTCGGCGCCCCGGCGTTGGTGATCGTTCCCTTTAGGGGTGATATGTGTCTCATAGACGATGTCCTCGCCGCACGTTTTCGCCTAGGCGAGCAGCTCCTGGGCGTGCTGATAAACCAGGTTCCTGAGAGTAACCGCTCATTTGTCGATGAATATGCTCTCCCCTATCTCCAGGCGAAGGGCATTGACGTTATAGGAGTCCTGCCGATCGTACCCCGTCTCTCCGCACTCAGCGTTGGAGAACTCGTGGAATTGCTCACCGCCGAAGTCCTGACAGAGGGGTTGGATCCGAATGCCCTGGCGGAGACGCTGACTGTCGGCGCGATGACGGCCGATGCTGCGCTCTCCCGCTTCCGCCGCTACAAGAACAAAGCCGTCATCACCGGTGGAGACCGGACGGATATTCAACTCGCTGCACTCGAAACCTCAACCGTCGTCCTCATTCTTACAGGCAATCTACGACCCAGCCCGCTGATCATCCAACAGGCAGAGAGTCTCGGTGTCCCCATCCTGTTGGTTAAAGAAAACACCATGGAGACGATTGAGATCATTGAGAGGTCCATAGGGAAAACTCGTCTGGGACAACCGGAGAAAATGGAGACCTTCTTTAACCTGATCGCAGAAAACGCCGATATCGCCAGTATCTATAATGAACTTGGACTTAAATGAATCTCAGATCATGAGATCTACAACGGCCTGAATCGGTTGCCGCGCTGACGCAAAACTGATAATTGATAGACACGACTAGGGGCTGCCCAGATGTCACTTTTGGGACAGCCCTGTTCTATTTAACCCAAGCATTTTGGATAATTTTAATGGTTCGCTGGCAATTCCTACACGAGCGACGCAAGCTCAACCTCAAGCCTTGCGATATCTGCCTGTATGTCCGCTGCCATTTCCGCTAATAGATTTCTCCCGTTGCTCTCGGCGATGCTGACCTCAAGCATCAACCGAACGGTATGAGAGTTGATCAAATCCTGCAATTGTCTATCTAAAGCCAAGATTACGCGATCGAGACGAACGATCTCGGCCTTTAGATCCACCATTATTTGCTCGCGCGTCTTGTCCGCGGGTGTTTCAGGGCGGTCAGGCTTCTGTGCCAGCTTTTTCATTGCGGCCAGGTTTTGCGCAGCGTATGCATCATTGACCTGCGCCATCACCTTCTCCCGTCGACGTTTCTCATCAGGGTCGGTGACCAAATCAGGATGGAAGCGTTTGGCGAGGGTGCGGAAAAGCTGCTTGAGTTCCGCCTTCGTTTCCTCGGACACTGGCGCTGGCGGTTGGGGTTCAGACGGCTTCTCGCGCGGCGCCCAGGTCCGGCGAAATTGCTCGACGACATCGACGTTAAAATCGGGGGAGTCCTCACGATCTCCCCACTGCGCCCGATGTGCGGCACGCAGGCGAGCTTGATCTACTTCCGCTTCCAACGAAATCAAACGCAGTTGGAATGATCCAACCTGAGCCTCATACGCACGTTCGAAACGCTCTAAATCCGCGTGCATGTCAGAGAGCTCGAACTGAAGTTGAGCAACCCTCTCCTGCCTCTCGGCTACATCTGCTTCAAGGCCGCGTAGGTCCGAATCGCCCGCTCGATCAAGGGCTTGTTTGAGTGATCGCCTGTTGCGCTTCTGGAACATTAATTGCCTCGCCAGCCATACTCACCACTACCTTGTCGCTCCTCAACCGCCATTCGCGCCTCAGACAACCATTCCAAGGACAGATTTACCCCAATTTAATCACCGTTTGCCGAGTTGCGAAATTCAGATTTTGCCCCGATTCATTCGAATAAAAGATGGTCATCAGGACATTCGAATTCACTTGTGGCTTTGGATTTTGCTTCTAGGTACTTTACCGCAAGGACCGCGGTGTTCGGCGGGACATGCGTGAGGCGTAATATCCCAACGCTCCTGCAGAGAGGAGCAAGAGCACACCAATAAAGCCCAAGACTGTCGATCGACCCCCGTCATCAGTATTGATCGAGCCGCCAATTGAGGAGCTCGGTTGCGCACCAAATTGGAGATATTTGATATCTCCTGGTTTTAGAGTTACAGGCACGTTCAAACCCGTCGTAGGGTTGTACTCTGGAGGAACCGCTGCGCTGACATTGTAATCACCGTTAGTTAATTCCGGGAAACAATGGCCGACCGGATCTTCCTCTTCGCTTAGATCCTCCGTTGTGACTTCGCCGGCTACGATACCATTGACATCAACAACGCTAATCTGTCCACCCGCGAGAGGCAATTCCCCCTCTTCGAGCCGCCCATTACCATTTTCATCCATGAAGAGCAGTATGCAAATTTCGGCGGTTCCAACGACCGGCGTCGGCGTCAAGAGATCCTGTGTTGGCGTCGCTTGAGCGTCGCTGGGCGCCGCAGTCGCAAGCGCCGGTCCTCCTACGCCCAATTCGAGTTCCATCCCTTGAGTTATGTAATCACCCGGTTGTATGCCATTCATCGCCATGAGTTCTTCAAGTGTGATGCCGGCAATAGCGGCAATGCGCCAGAGCGAATCTCCCACTTGGACAATATAAATGATCTTGCCATCCTGGCGCGGCGTGGGGGTGAGAAAAGGCGTGGGTTGGAGAACAGGTCTGGGACTGACCTCGGCGCGAACCGCTGCCATTGGATAAGCCATCCAAAGGAAGCCTGCCAAGATACTCACAAAAAGAAGGATGTGTTTTAACCGTCGTGTTATCACTTTATGGACCCTATCCATCGATTATAGCCCCTTCGGGGTTCAACGAACAATAGCGATCGAGATTTACAATCCGATACTCGGCAGGTAACGCCTGCGAGCCCTGCGGCGTTACCGACGCCATGCTATACTGCCTCCGAGGTGGGGGAATGCCGCTTGATATCGTTATCGGATCGCAATGGGGGGATGAGGGCAAGGGCCGAATTATTGACTTGCTCGCCGGAGATGCGGATATCGTTGCCCGCTTTAATGGCGGGGACAACGCCGGACATTCCGTTACGGTCGCCGATCAACTCTTTAAACTTCATCTGATCCCCTCGGGAATCATCCAACCCCATCCAATTTGTGTAATGGGAGCGGGAATGGTTGTGAACCCTCAGATTCTTCTCGAAGAGGTTGATCATCTCACCCAACTCGGCATCGATGCCTCTCCCCAGCGTTTAAAACTCTCTTATGCAGCCCACCTGATCACACCTGCACATACAGCTCTCGACGGCGCCGAGGAAAGCGAGAAGGGGCAGGGGCTGCTGGGCACAACCCGCCGCGGCATCGGGCCGACTTATTCAGACAAAGCTACCCGGATCGGTTTGCGTGCCGAAGATCTACTCGACGAGGATTTGTTGCATCAGAAACTCGATAGGATTCTGGACCATGCCAATAAATTGCTAGAGCATGTTTATAACATGGAGCCTCTCGACAAGGAACCGATTCAAAAAGAATTCCATACCTATGCCGATCGACTCCGACCCTACATTGCCAATGTGGGTGCGCTTGTGCATGACAAACTTAATCTCCATGGAACCGTTCTCGCGGAGGGAGCCCAGGGCACCCTGCTCGATTTGGATCACGGGACGTATCCTTTCGTGACCAGTTCTCACCCTACCGCCCCCGGTGCGCTACTCGGTCTCGGAATCGGTCCACAACATATCCGTCGGATCATCGGCATCACGAAATCATTTCAGACCCGCGTTGGCGAAGGGCCATTTCCGACAGAGGTGTCAGGTGATGCGGCTGCGCGATTGCGGGGCACCGGTGAACATCCATGGGATGAATTTGGAACGACGACGGGGCGCCCCCGGCGCTGTGGATGGCTAGACGCTGTGCTGCTCCGCTATACCGCTCGTATCAACGGCTTCACGGAAATCGCTCTCACCAAGCTCGACATACTCTCCAACATTGAGCCGTTAAATATCTGTGTGTCCTATAAAAGAGGGGAGCAACAATTCAAGGACCTACCTCAAGGACCAGCGGATCTCTCCCCATTCAGCCCAGTTTTGGACCCCCTCCCCGGCTGGGAAACGGACATCACTCAGATCCGATCATGGAATGATCTTCCCTCTCCAGCGCAATCATACATCGAGCGCGTTGAAACCCTAACCGGGTTAGGTGTTCACCTCATCTCGGTTGGCCCCGAGCGCGATCAGATCATCGACAGATCGCTGTCTGAGTAGAAACAGGTAATAACTTTGGCACATTTTCATTCGGACGCATACGATGATCTCAGCTAGCCCTATAGGGGCCGCTTGAATGTCGGTCCATCCTCGTTTCTCCTGAATTCTTCAGCTTTCTCTTCGACGATGCTTAGAATTGCCCGTCTTCGAAGATCCGCGTTCGAGCTTACCCAATACAAATTCCACCTTCGATTATAATCCTCGCCATGCGTAGAAACCGGCTTAGACTCTTCTTGTGGGCGCTTTTACCCTTGGTTTTCATCATCACCCTGGGCATAATCGCTTACCAGCTGCCAGTCGTCCAGGAGAAAGTCGCCTGGCGTATCTCGGCGCTGCAGGCGCGCATTAAATATGCGATCTCGCCGCCAGAGGAAGCGGTCTTCACCCCAAACCCCACCGTAGTCGCCATGGTTCAGAGCACACTCGAGTCCTTCACGCCGACTGTGACGGTCACGCCAAACGCTGCCGCGACCGCGACGCTCACTCCAACACCGAGCCCCGTTCCAACCCCTATCCCCGGAAGCGTGCAGCTCACCGGTGTCCGCCACGAATACCAGAAGTGGAATAATTGCGGCCCGGCCAACCTCTCTATGGCGCTTTCCTTCTGGGGCTGGGATGGCGATCAACGACCCATTGCAGAATTTGTCAAACCCAATCCGCGCGATAAGAATGTCATGCCTTATGAGTTGGCGAACTTCGTCGAGGATGGGACTGGGCTAAAGGTGATCACTCGGGTTGGCGGAGATATCGAACTGCTGAAGAAATTCATCGCCGCTGGCTTTCCTGTGCTTGTCGAGAAAGGGTTTGAAGGACCTGGCTTCGATGGCTGGATGGGGCATTATGAGGTCCTCACTGGCTACGACGATGAAAAACGGCTTTTCACTGCCCAAGATTCCTACATCATGTCTGATCTTCCCGTCGACTACGACAAACTCGAGCTCTATTGGCGCCATTTTAATTACACCTACATCGTCATCTACCCACCCGACCGAGAGGTAGATGTTTTTGCATTACTCGGACCGCACGTGGACGAGACCTACAATTTCCAGTACGCTGCCCAACTTGCCTCCGACGAGATTTTCCAGCTCAGCGGGCGCCCACTGTTTTTCGCGTGGTTCAACCGGGGCACAAATTTAAAAGCCCTACAGGACTATACCGGAGCTGCCGCTGCCTATGATGAAGCCTTCCAAATCGATGCTGAATTAGCCATCAGCGACCCGGAACACCGAGCGTGGCGAATGCTTTGGTACCAGACCGGTCCATACTTTGCATACTATTACAGCGGTCGCTACTATGATGTAGTGAGCCTGGCGGATTTCACCATTTACAACATGAGCGAGCCATCAGTCGAAGAGAGCTTCTATTGGCGTGCTCTGGCGCGAGAGGCTCTGGGGGATGTGGCTGGTGCGATTGAAGATTTCGAGAGAGCTTTGAAATGGCACCCTGACTGGGAGCCAGCGCTTGCACAGCTCAGGCGTCTCGGTGTAATCTCCTAAAACAAAATCCTATGATGACCCAAGCAGCTGGTCCCGAAGCGAACACACGCTCGACGCGCATAGCCCGTTCTACCCTGGTTGTGATGGTTGGGCTGTCAGCCTCGATCGTGATTGGACTTATCCGCCAGCGCATTGTCGCCGGTAAATTTGGCACTTCCGCGGCCCTCGACGCATATTCGGCCGCGAATGGCATTCCTGAACTGCTCTTCACCATGCTCGCCGGCGGGGCGCTCGCCTTCGCCTTCATCCCTATTTACACCGAACTGCTCGGCAAAGAGCGGTCTCATGAGGCGAATAACCTGGTAGGTCAGGTTATCACTACGATCCTCCTCCTGACAGGTATTGCAGCACTTCTGCTTGCTTTCTTTGCACAAACCCTTGTATCTGCCCCATGGGGGATCGGACCCCACTTTCCCGCCGAGGTCCAGCTCCTAACCGCGCAGATCATGCGCATCCTGCTCGTTTCTACACTCATCTTCGCCGCCAGCAGCATTCTCACCGGGGCGCTGCACGCCCATCAACACTTCTTGCTGCCCGCGCTGGCACCGTCGATGTACAGCCTGGGCATCATCTTTGGAGCCATCGTCCTGGAACCAAGCCTGGGGATCTTCGGTCTGGCATGGGGAGCAGTGATCGGCGCCACACTCCACCTGCTCATCCAAGTTCCTGGTCTGGTCCGCAATCGAATACACCCGCGGTTGATGCTAGGATGGAACAACCCAGCGCTGCAACGCGTTGCCATTCTCATGGCGCCGCGCGTGATTGACTTGCTCATGGCCCGCGCCAGTATCGATTGGATCAATTCCAACCTGGGGTCAGGTCTTGGCGAAGGACGGGTTTCCTCCCTGCGCTACGCCTTTCAGTTGATGAACACACCATGGACTCTCATCGGTACGGCGATCGGCATAGCCGTCTTCCCCACACTCGCCATCCTCGCTGCGAAAGGGGAATTCAAGGCTCAGCGAGCAGCTATCAGCGGAGCGTTACGCGCCATTCTCACGCTCGCCATTCCGGCAGCTGTCGCCCTGATCGTCCTTGGTCGTCCGGTAATTCAGGTTCTTTTCGAGGGGGGTGAATTCACAGCCGAAAGCACAAACATGGTTTTCTTTGCGCTGCAATTCTACGCGCTGGCTCTCATCAGCCAATCCATGCTCGAAATCGTCGTCCGTGCTTTTGCCGCCCAGAAGGATACGCTCACGCCGCTGCTGGTCTCATTCTTCACGACCACACTTAATATCGGTTTGGCGATCATCCTCTCGCGGCCCCTTACTCAGGGCGGACTCGAACATGGGGGCTTAGCGCTTGCCAACGGCATCGCCGTTGGCATCGAGGCGCTAATCGGGCTAACGATCCTTCATCGTCGCTGGCGCATTGTAGATGCCCGCCGTATCCTCATCGATGCAGGAAAAGCTACCATCGCAGCGCTGGCGATGGGCGCCACCATTTTACTTCTCGATCGCTTTCTTCACCCTGAACCCTTGCTTATGCTCCTGGGTGGCGGATTGCTCGGGGCGGTAGTTTATTTTGGAACGGCTCTTCTGCTCGGTATTAAAGAGATTCGCACATTGCCTCTGGCTTTGATCCAATTCCTGCGCCGCACCGAAGATGCCCCTGCAACCTGATCTCCACTGCAACCCAGGATATACACATCAACGTCTGTTTCCCATCCATGACGACGTACACATGCGCCCGTTCTATCTATCTTCGAACCTCAGTTAATAGGTTCTCCTCCCATCACTGTGCAATCAGGAAGCTCTGCTTCCGACCGCGGGCCAGGCCTGTGTCTTGAGGTCTGGACCGTAAACCTCCCGCAGGTTTGGAACCTGCGTGAGGTTTGGGTGAGGCTAATTGCTTGACGATGACGGGCTGGGTTTTGTTTATGCGGGATGTTGTGCTTGGAAAATTGGAAAGCGCCGGGGGGCTCTGATGAACACAACATCAGATCACACTCGGCGCTAGAAGTTTAAGGTAGTGTCGCTTATATGCGTTGCAGACCTCACGCCCCGCAGATAGATCCTTTACTCCTTCACGTAAGGCTGCCCATCCGCCGCCGGCATTTGGCCTCGTCCGACCACGCCCGCGAGGACGATCATCGTCACCACATAGGGCGCCATCCCTAAGAGTTGAGAGGGAATTTGGACCCCGAGGATCGCCACTTTGGAGGCTAGCGAGTCGGAAAATCCAAATAACAAACCGGCGCCGAAGGAACCGAAGGGGGTCCAGTTGCCGAAGATCATCGCCGCCAGACCGATGAAACCGCGCCCGGCAGTCATAAACTCATCAAAACGTCCAACCGAACCTAATGTGAAGTAGCCACCCGCGAATCCCGCCATCATGCCACCCAGGATGACCGCCATATAGCGCGTGCGGAAGACGTTGATCCCAAGCGTGTCCGCCGCCTTTGGGTGCTCACCTACCGAACGCATTCTCAGCCCCCAACGGGTGTAAAAAAGCCCAATATGGAGCACGACCATAAAAATAAACATGGCGTAAACGAAAATATTGTTGTCAAACAGGATGGGTCCAAAGATCGGAATCTTCGAAAGCAGTGGGATTTCTATGGGGCGGAAGATCCCCGGATTATTTAAGGACTGATTGACCTGCATGAATTTTGACGAGATGAAGGCGGTCATGCCTCCGGCGAAGATGTTGATTACAGTACCGGAGATAATCTGATCGGTCAGATACTTGATCGAGAGAATGGCATGAACAAGACCGAGCAAGGCTCCCGTAAGTATGGCGGAGAACAAACCCACCCACAAACTCCCCGAGATACTCCCTACAAGCGCTCCGACCATCGCCGCCGCAAGCATCATGCCTTCAATGGCGATGTTAACTACGCCTGCTCGCTCACACAGAACACCAGACATCGCTCCAAGCGTTATTGGCACAGACATGCTTAACGCCGTATTGAACAAACCCGTCAAGTTCATCGATTTGTCGGCTGCCGCCCAGACCAGAAAGCCGAAGATGAACAAGGCGGAAACGATCGCAAGCACCAGAGTTGTGCGTCTCCCAAAACCACGGACCAGTTGTACTCCACCTAGAAACGCACAGGTGATTGCCAGAAGGTTGAGGGTCATCAGCGTCGGCATTTGCCAATCGGGAAGATTCGATTCAACACCTCCGGGCACGAGTTTGAAAGTGGTGATTAAACCCGCCTCGGTAGACCGACTGAAGATCAGCCAGATCGCCGCCGCGAGCCCCAGAAATACAAGTCCCGTCACCCGCTGTCGGGTTGGTGTCAAATACTCGCTCTCACGCTGCGCAGCTAATGATGCCATTCTCAGTCGCCTCCCCAGCCGCGAATAGTTACGCCTTCTTCTTCAGCTTCCGGCTCTCGCAAACGGTAGATTGTACGGATGATCGCCGGCGCGGCGATAAAGACCAGAATCAAGGCTTGCAATACGGTGATAATGTCGATCGGGACCTGAGCGACAACTTGCATTCTCGTTGCACCGTTACGCAACGTCCCAAATAATAATGACGCAAGGACTACACCCAGAGGGTGGCTTTTTCCGAGCAGTGCAAGAGCGATGCTGTCGAAACCGTAGCCCGCGGAGAACGCCATCGCTAAGTTGTGGTTGAGACCCAGGACCTCGTTCGTCCCGGCCAATCCTGCCAATGCTCCAGATAGGGACATGGCGAGAACTGTGGTTCCCAGAATGCTCATCCCCGCATAGCGGGCAGCGTTCGGATTGGCACCCACCGAGCGTAGATCAAAGCCCCATTTTGTTCGAAAAAGGAGCCAGTACACCAGCCATGCCGCAACGAGCGCTAAGAAGAAACCTAAATGAAACCTGATCGGTGATTCGAAGAAACGAGGGAGCATGGCACTTTCCTGAATCGTCGGACTGACGGGGTTGAACGAATCAGGGCGCCTCATCGGACCGCTCAACAGCCAGTCACTTATGCGAAAAGCGATGAAATTCAACATGATCGTATTAATCACTTCGTGCCCGCCGGTCTTCACCTTAAGCCAGCCGGGGATAAAGCCCCAGATAGCTCCCCCTAATGCTCCCGCGAGTATTGCCAGAGGGATGTGGATAATCGCCGGCAATCCTGTGATCGAATACCCCACAAAGGCCGCAAATATCGCCCCAATAAAGAGCTGTCCCTCCACTCCAATGTTGAACAAACCTGCGCGGAACCCAAGTGCGACTGCCAGGCTTCCAAAGATATATGGAGTGCTAGCGACGAGACTCTCGAGGAAGGGGTTGAACGCCCGCCGGATTTCAAGACTATCCCCGCTCTGGAGAGCAGCTATGATCCGAGCGGGATCTCCAATCGATCCTGTAAAGAGCGCAGTGTAGGCTATCCTGACCTCCTCCCACGCTGCTCCAAATGCCGCAAGCGGCGATTGCGCCCAGGCTGTGTAGACGCTTTCGGAGGTAACTGCGATGATTATCGCCCCCAACACTAGACCGCTGAAGATAGCCAGCACGGGGATAGCCAGGGTTTGCCCAAGTTTGCGCCTGGATGACGACCCCTCAGGGGGTTTACCATTGATCTCCTCTAACAAGATCTCGCCCGCGCCTTTTTTCTTAGGTTCTTGTTTCTCGCTCAAGTGTGGACCTCGCTGCGAACCAGGTTTCTCAGCCGGTTATTTCTTGGGATCTGCTTCTTGATCCCCCACAATACCCGCCATGAGCAATCCGATTTGCTCCTTGGTGGCCTTCTCTCCGGGAAGTGTATCCACAATTTTCCCCCTATACATGACCGCGATACGGTCGGAAAGATCGATGATCTCTTCCAGTTCGGGTGAGATGAGCAAAACCGCCACTCCTTCATCTCGCTTCTCAAGAATCCGCCCGTGGATAAATTCGATCGAGCCTACATCCAGCCCTCGTGTGGGCTGGGAGGCGATTAATAATTTAATCGGGCGCGAGAACTCACGGGCCACAATTAATTTTTGCTGATTACCTCCAGAGAGAGAACCTGCGGGCGTTTGTGGACCAGGCGTGCGGATGTCGAATTCTTGAATTCGCTCCACCGCCGATTCAACAATCGCTTCTTGCTGCATGACGACACCCTGCGTGAATGGGGGCAGGTAATAGGTGTTCAGCACGAGATTGTCGGACACAGGGAAAGGAAGGATCAAACCATCTCGCTGCCGATCCTCGGGCACATGGGCGGCGCCTAATTCAGTGATTTCACGCGGAGAGGCTTGTGATATTTCATCTTCCAAGAAATAAATCGTACCCTCTACCGACGAGCGCAGCCCAGTGATGGCTTCCGCAAGCTCGGTTTGCCCATTACCCTGAACACCGGCGATACCAAGAATCTCGCCTGCATGGACCTCGATGCTGATCCCGTCCACCGCAACCTGATTGCGGTCATTAAGTACGACTAAATCATTGATTTTCAATACCGCATCGCCGACTTTCGGTGGCTTCTTCTCAACTCCGAGCTGCACCTCACGCCCCACCATCATCTCCGCCAACTTGCTTTTGCTCGCTTTCTTCGGAGTCGTCGTGCCCACCATCTTCCCCCGGCGCAGAACGGAAATCCGATCGGCAACATCTAGCACTTCCCGTAATTTATGAGTGATAAAAATGATCGATTTGCCCTGCTCAGTAAGCGAAC
This sequence comes from uncultured Anaerolineales bacterium, assembly GCA_965195195.1. Lineage (GTDB taxonomy): Bacteria > Chloroflexota > Anaerolineae > Anaerolineales > E44-bin32 > E44-bin32. Next base: position 57,282 of record CBDAFF010000093.1, read on the forward strand.
GCATAATCTTGAAAAGCTCGTCCGCCTCCTGCGGCGTCAATACAGCCGTCGGTTCATCAAAGATCAAGATGTCTGCGTTGCGATAAAGGAGCTTAATAATCTCAACCCGCTGCTGGACACCTACGGCGATATCCTGCACATAGACATCAGGATCAACTTCAAGATGGAATTGCTCCGAGATATTGGTTATACGCTGAGCTGCAGTAGCACGATCTAAAATATTACCTGCACGTAAAGATTCCTCACCCAACATCACATTTTCTGTAACTGTGAATACAGGGATGAGCATGAAATGCTGATGGACCATTCCGATACCTTCGGCGATGGCATCTCCCGGATCGTGAATCTCGACCTTCTCGCCACTAACATACACCTCACCCTCATCCGGTTGATAGATCCCGTAAAGGATATTCATCAGGGTTGTCTTGCCGGCGCCGTTCTCTCCCAGCAAGGCGTGAATCTCCCCTTCTTCAAGGGTCAGATTAATATTATCGTTTGCAAGTACGCCGGGGAAACGCTTGGTGATATTGCGGAGTTCGAGGACGGGTTCCATGTTCACCTAGAGATCCTGTTGAGCGGTTTAAGCTACCGCTGGAGATAGGTTGAATTCTACCATGTGGACAAATTTACACAAATCGCGTTTTTACAAAGAATTCGCGCTGATAATCACTAAATGCAATAAGGAGAGTGTAAAACATTGCTGCTGCGCTTTTAAATCGACAGGGGCTGGATTTCTCTTCCCAGCCCCTGTTGGTTTACGTTCTTTTACGCCAGATGGCGTCCTGCGAAGTTGTCTTACGGAATCGCCGAAAGTTCACCGGCGATTAGCTTCGCGGCGACATCGTCGACTTCGGCCTGAAGGTCCGCCGAAACCATGTCCGCTAGATCATGGAACGACGCAAGTCCAACGCCGCCGTTCTCAAGCGTGCCGACGATCACTCCACCTGCGAAGCTGTCATCGAGTACGCTCTTGATGACATTCACGGTTGTGATGTCCATGTTCTTGAGGACCGATGTCAGTGTGATCGCGGCGTATTGCGGGTTGGTCAGCGCCCAATCCGCATCCACACCGACGATATAGGTGTCACCGCGCTCCTCTGCCGCTGCCGCTGTGCCAAGGCCAACGGGTCCGGCGACGGGCATGATGATATCCACGCCCTCATCCATGAGCTGCTCGCCCATGAGGCGTCCATCTTCGAGGCTCTCGAAGTTGTTGGTGAAGAGCCCTGTCTGCGTAACAGCGTCCCAGCCGAGGACTTCCACGCTCGTCCCGTGGACCTCGTTGTAGTACGCGGCACCAAGAGCCCAGCCATCCATAAAGACTGTCACTGGCGGGATCTGCAAACCACCGAAGGTGCCGATCTTGCCGGTTTTGCTGACGCCGGCGGCAACATAGCCAGCCAGGAAGGCGGCCTCTTGCGTGTTAAAGACCTGACCCACAACGTTCGGGAGAGTCGGATCATAGGCGTAGTCGATGATGGTGAATTTCTGATCCGTGTACACCTCTGCGCCTGCGGCGGTGGCGTCACCGAGCAGGAAACCGACGGTTACGATCAGTTCACAACCCTCTTCGACGAAGGCATTGATGTTCTTCTCGTAGTCAGTCTGTTGCTGAGACTCTAGGAACTTACCCTCAACCCCGAGTTCGTCGATTGCATCTTCGATACCCTTCCAAGCTGTAGCATTGAAGGATTTATCGTCGATACCGCCAGTATCCGTTACCTGGCAGACCTTTAACTTTGCCTCCGGTTCAGGTGTCGCTGCTGGTGCACACGCAACGAGTACAAACGCTGCGATGATGAGAAGCGACATAATGGCGAATAACTTCTTCTGCATGTTACATTCCTCCATTTGAAAGTTGCGGCGCGGACAATCTATTCTTCTCCCAAATCACCCCTTTCACAAACGCTAACATTGCCGCTGTTTTAAGTAAGGTTTGTGACCCATGCAATGATAGCATGAGACATCGCTAGTTGCAATGAATCATCACTCACGCATACGATGATTTATTGGGTTGTTGCAGTGATGATGAGCGGTAATCACCCCTGCTCATCTGGCGGTGTGAGATCACCGTAGTCAAGGACATCTCTTGGTTGCGAGCCGCTTTTCGCGGGGCCTATGATGCCACGTTCTTCGAGTTGATCCACAATCCGTGCTGACCGTGTGTAACCGATCCGTAGATGGCGCTGCAGCAGCGAGATTGAAGCGCGCCGAACCCCGCGAATGATCGAAACGGCTTCATTAAATAGTGGGTCGAGGTCATCATCTTCTTCAGCCATCTCATCCCAAAGCGGTGCCTGTTTAAGATCGACGCCTGGCGGAATACTGTCAACAGGTGTCACGGGCTGTTCCTCGATCTCTTCTCCCAAGTTGGCGATCTTCCAATATTGGATTAATCGATTTAATTCATCCTCGGAGACATATGCTCCCTGCATACGGATGGGTGCCGACGCGTCTGGTGCCTGAAAGAGCATATCCCCTCGCCCCAGAAGTCGTTCGGCGCCCGGTTGATCCAAGATGACACGGCTGTCGACAGAGGATGCCACGGCGAAGGCAATGCGTGCCGGGAAGTTGGCTTTAATCAAGCCGGTGACTACATCCACGGAAGGTCGCTGGGTGGCAATGACCAGATGAATGCCCGTCGCCCGTGCAAGCTGCGCCAAGCGAGTGATCACCATCTCCGTTTCATGGGGCGCCAGCATCATAAGGTCCGCTAGCTCATCGATCACAACGACGATGTAATGCATCGATCGCCCCCCAGATTGATGCACGCGCCGGTTGTAGTCACCGATATTTCGTACACCTACTTGGGCATAGAGATGATAGCGACGATCCATCTCGCGCGAGACCCATTGCAGCGCTGACACCACACGCTCCAATTCAACAACCACGGGAGCCATAAGATGAGGGATGCCGTTATAGTAAGTCAATTCAACCCTCTTCGGGTCGACCATGACAAACTTAAGTTCATCGGGTGTGTTCTGAAGTAGCAGGCATGAGATGATGGCATTCACGCATACGGATTTGCCTGAGCCTGTCGTGCCGGCGATAAGCAGATGAGGCATGGCCGCGAGATCCGCAATGACTGACCCGCCCGACACATCGATCCCTAACCCAAGCTTCAGCCTGGTGCGCATCTTCTGAAAATTCTGCGCTTCGATCACATCACGCAGCGCAACTAACGAAACATCAGTGTTGGGAACCTCAATACCTACGTAGCCCTTGCTCGGTACGGGCGCTTCAATCCGAATCGAGGGTGCAGCAAGCGCTAGAGCAAGATCATCCGCCAGAGATGAAATCTTGCTCACCTTAACCTTCGTGCGCCGCCCTCCACGTCCTTCGATAAAATCCGGTTCAACTCCAAATTGAGTGATCACCGGGCCGCGATTGATCTCAACAACTCGCGCGGGCGCACCAAATACTCGCAGCGTTTCCTCGATCAATCGGGCACGTTCACGGTCGAATGTTTCGTCAGCCCGGCTTACCGCTCCCGGCTCGAGTATCTCTGCCGCCTCCGGCAGCATCCACTGCCGCCGTGGGCTAACCTCCACCTCTTCAGTCTGGAGAGATGCTGGCAAGTCCATTCCCTGCTGAGGTTGAGCCGTTTCCGGTTGGATCGATGGGGGGGCATCCAGGGGTTGCGTAGAGGTGTCTGTAGTTCTGTCCTCCGTCTTTGATTGAGACAACGAGGGGATACTCGTGAATTGCTGGAGAACCCAACCCCAACCCCTTAGCACGTAATCCACCAATTCAGGAAGCGAAATCCCGATTATGAAGGTGGTTGAAACAAGCAGCCACGCCACAATAACAACAATCGCTCCGCCAACACCGAGGCTGCTAACCATAAGAGCATAGATCGCAGCGCCGATGATCCCTCCGCCGCGTCCTTCTTGAGCGATAGTCTTTCCTATCGTAAAGGTCGTCGCCCCAAGCAGCGCATGCATGAGAACCAAGGCGAGCAGGAAGAATGAGGCCGCTCCAATAATCTTTTCTGGTTCAAGCCCCGGTAAGCGACCACGAAGTTTCCTTAATAGAATCCCTGCTCCACCAAGGATCAGCGCTAGAGGAACGATGAACATCCCCCAGCCAAAGGTCTTCTGAAGTAAATTTACCCACACGTTTCCGATCAAACCCTGCTGGGTGGTGAGCCGACTCAGAATCGTCAAGAAGCCGACTACGAGCAGAAAAAGCCCGAGCAGGTTAGTTTTCCGTTCACGTGTGAGGATGCCCTGGAGTGAAAATAATTCGCCAAGTGAATTGCGAAACGAGGTAATGAAATTCCCCGAGGTGCGCTTTTTCGCCGTTTTTTTCCGGCTCTTTGACCTCAAGGTACTCTTTCGTTGACTTCGAGTGGATGTTTTTTTCGCCACTACTGTCTCCAAGCGTGGCGATTATAGCATAGCGGCCCGCAAATGTTCGCGCACCATGCTAAAATCTAAGCATGGTGTACTCCGAGCCAACGGATCTTCTCAATCGTGTCCACTTCCTTCGCCACCTGACGCCCGAAGAGCGTATTGAGCTTGCAGAAGTTCTGCCGCGTGAGATGTACGCAGCAGGCGAAACCATCATAGTACAAGGGGGACCTCCAGATTCTTTGTACATCATCCTGAAAGGTGAAGTTGAAGTTCTCCACGTCGAGGAAGACGGCGAGACTAATTCCCTTGGACACCTGGTTCCGGGAGACACAATCGGCGCGCTCGAGATGATCTACCGACAGCCGCGCCCGGCTACAGTCCGGTCAGTGGAGGCCACCGTCGTTCTTCGCTGGGATCGCCTCCTCCTTACACAATTCATGAAGACTCAGCCGGTAGCGCTGAAAGGCCTGCAATTCGTCGCCCAAAGCCACAAACTCGCAAGGAAGCTTCGCTTCTCCTGGCTCAGAGAGGGCGAGGTGATCTACGCTCTTGCCCGCAAACATTCTTTCGTACTCTTTCAACGGTTGACCATCCCTGTACTCATGATCGGCGGTGCTTCCGCACTCATCCTGTGGGCGCTTCTGAGCGACGTCACCCTCCCTCTATGGGGCGGATTTGGTCTTGGAATAGGCGGAATCCTATTCGGTGTTTGGCAGTGGTTGGATTGGACCAATGACTACTATATCGTGACCAATCGCCGCGCTGTCTGGTTAGAGAAAGTGATTGGCATCTATGACAGTCGCCGCGAGGCGCCGCTGCATACAATCCTCTCCATCAGCGTCGGGACAGACGTCACGGGGCGCATGATGGGATTTGGGGACGTCGTGATTCGTACCTATACCGGCAAAGTCGTTTTCCGCAATGTCGGCGAAGCCCAAACTATCGCCGCCTTGATTGGAGCGAACTGGCAGCGTCAACGCGCAAAACAGGATTTAACGGACCGCGAGTCACTGGTCGAAGCGCTTGATCATCGTCTGCAGGATGAAGAACCACAGATCGTTGAAGAGGCCCTGACTTCGCTACCTGATGAAATCGAGGCCCCTGCTATTCGCGGGGTGGGCCGTTGGGGGTTTAAACTTCGTTTTGAGGATGAAGGCACCATCACCTACCGAAAACACTGGGCCGCCTTGCTACGCGAGATCAGTATTCCATCGTTATTGTTCCTTGTTGTTATCGGTTTTTTAGGAGCGCGTCTTGGCGGTTTGATATCCTTGCTCTCTCCCAATATCTTCATGTCCATAAGCATCGCTGCGATTGTGGCGCTTAGCATTTGGTGGCTATACCGATACGCAGACTGGGCGAATGACATCTACCAAATTACCGCTCAGCAAATCATCGATATTAATAAAAAGCCTCTCGCCCGGGAGGAGCGCAAAGTGGCTCCAATTGAGAACATCCTTGGCACGGAGGTCGATCGCAAAGGCGTGTTTGGCCTCCTGTTTAACTATGGCGATGTGGTTGCGAATGTTGGCGCAGCCCAGCTCGTCTTCCGGGGGGTTTATGACCCGGTCACAGTTCAACAGGACATCGTCCACGCGCAGGAAGCCCTGATGCTTCGCAAAGCAGAGCAAGAGCGCTTTAAGCGACAGGGTGAAATGGTAGAATTGTTTGATATCTATCACGACAAATACACACAAGGAGACTCCGAAGACGAAGACGGAGATTCGCAGCACTATGGCAATTCGCGAGATCGTTACCCCACCTAACCCGACCCTGCGCCAACGCGCTCAAAAGGTCCACCGAATAACACCTGAAATTGCACAACTCATTGATGATTTAGTTGAGACGATGCGAGTCGCTCCGGGCGTCGGCCTAGCCGCGCCCCAGATAGATGTCGGTTTGCGGGTGATTGTCGTCGAGTATGCTGAAGGCAGCGAAGATGAGGACGCGCCGGAAAAACCTCCGAAACTCTATGCTGTAATCAATCCCGAGATCACGCGCACATCAAAGGCACGGGTGCTTGGAAACGAAGCCTGCCTATCCTTACCGGGTTATTTTGGTGAAGTCGAGCGGTATGAGCGAGTCACCGTAAAGGGTTTGAACCGACACGGCCAGGATTTTAAACTAAAAGCCAACGGGTGGCTGGCGCGCATCTTCCAGCACGAGATCGACCACATTGAAGGCATCCTCTACATCGATCGCGCTACTCAGGTTTGGCGAATTGAAGAACAGGAGGATGAAGAGCTTCCCACACCAGTGTAATCTACTGCCCTCATCACTTCCAGTTTTTCTCCATCACCCCCCTCCCACATGCTGCCCTTGACACGCATGGACGGCGAGCGGATGTTTCCTGATCTCCTCTAAATACCGCTGGATGAAACTAACATCACTAGTGACGACGATGTCATTTTGAGCGACGCCCTTTATTGAGTCAGGGCGCTCTGCTTCCTGCTGCAGGCCAACACTTAGGTCTATCCACACCATCGATTGATGTGGGGGGTTGTCCAACTCTTCTTTGTCACTCCCTCAATTTCGAGGGGTTTCGATTATCGCTGTCTCGAGTTCCATCCTGCGAGCTATGCTACAATCTCGGCAGCCATGCATTTGAAACACTTATCCCTCACAAATTTTCGAAACTTTATCCGCCTTGAGACGGATTTTGCGGCGGGTTCAACGATTTTGGTTGGCGGTAACGGGCAAGGGAAGACCAGTTTGCTTGAGGCGATTCATTATCTCACCGGCGCAGCTTCTTTCCACACCGCAAGCGATCGCCATCTGATCAACTTCCTCGCCCTTGAGGAACCGATACCCTTCGCCCGTCTTGTCGCCGAGATCGAATCTCAGGAGCGCATCCAGCGCATCGAAATTCGCGTCGTAATCGAAAGCAATTCTCAATCCAGTGAGGGCCGCGTGCGCAAGGAAGTGCTTATCAACGGGCTCAAGCGCCGAATGCGAGAGTTGGCCAGCTCCTTTACCGCTGTTTTGTTTCTCCCGCAGGATTTGAAGATCATCGAGGGCGCGCCCGGCAATCGCCGCCGCTTCCTGGATTCCAGCCTTGCACAGGCTGATTCGACCTACGCGACTGCTCTCTCTGAATACCAAAAAGTGCTCACCCAGCGAAATGCGCTGCTTAAGAAATCTCAGGAAGGGCGCAGCCCGTTGGATCAGTTGACTTTCTGGGATGAGCAGTTATGTGATTTAGCTGCATCCCTAATTCGCGGCCGGGCACTCGCACTGCGTGAGTTGGATCAGCTCGCTGCGCCGCTTCACTCAAAACTCACCAGGAATAAAGAAACGTTGCGGCTAGATTACCAACCTTCCTACGACCCCGCACCTCAGCCGGACGGGCAGCTGGGATTGCCGATCGACACGGTGCTGGACCGCACGGGGATCAGTAGAGAAGAGATCCGAAAGGGAATGCTGGAGGCACTTGAGCGCAATCGGGGTGACGAATTAGCTCGAGGGGTAACACTTCAAGGACCTCATCGGGACGATTTCCGCCCTCGCTCAAATGGCATCGATCTTCGTTTGTACGGTTCCCGAGGTCAGAATCGCACGGCGATGGTGGCGATGAAACTTGCGGAAATTGAATGGCTCAAGCAGCGGACCGGCGATTGGCCAATTTTGTTATTAGACGAGGTATTAGCGGAACTGGATCTCGAACGGCGAGAAGATTTGCTCTCTCACATATCTTCTGTAACGCAATCCATATTGACAACTGCAGACCTCTCGATGTTCACCGAACCATTCCAAGACCAGGCCACGATATGGAAAATCGAAGCAGGAACAATCGCTCCTCGATCCAAGTAAATCCCAGCAGTGAGATCCTTCACCAGCGTGGAGCACACCCCCTGACAACGATCGATTAGGCTTTACGTTTCAAAAGGACGTCTCTATGAGACTATCAGCCGTGCTCTGCCCAATCCGCTCTGGATTGCGCGTCAATGGGAAAAAGAGTCCGGGATAACAATATTCCACATATTCGGATTTACATGGTTGGTTTGAGCTGAGAGCTTGATGGTTGATCCGGGGGGTGGGGACTACTCGAGCGGCCGCTTCGCGGGGATCCCCGGTTTGCGGGGGTACTTCTCCGGAGTGCAAGCGACTTTATCGACCACAATCAAATAGCGGGGTTCCGTAACTCGTGGTAGCTCTACGGGTAGAACCTGCTTGATCTCTCCCCCCAGGACGCTCAACGCCTTCTCAGCCGAATGCGCTTCAGCGGGACCCGTTTCTCCCTTCTGTACGATAGCGCCACCTCCCAATTTTATTAAGGGCAGGAGGTATTCCAACAAGACTGGCAGGATAGCTACAGCCCTGGCAATTGCCCAATCATACTGTTCGCGATGGGCCACCTTCTTGCCTATGTGTTCCGCCCGGGCTTGGACAAAATCGATGCCATCCAAACCAAGCGAACTGATCACGTGGCGGCAGAACTCCATCTTTTTACCGATGGACTCTACAAGCGTCATCTTGAATTGAGGATAGACAATCTTGAGGGGGATGCCCGGGAAACCTGCGCCGGTTCCAACATCGATGACGTTCCCCGGTGGTCGGAATCGCTCAACTTGAAGACATGACAACGAATCAATAAAGTGTTTGATATTGATTTCGTCAGGATCTGTAATCGCGGTTAGATTGTAGCGTTGGTTCCAACTGCGTAATTCGTTCGCATACCACTGAAAAGCCTCGATTTGGTGGAAAGTGAGATTTACACCCAATAGATCACTGGCTGTTTGGTAAAACGTATCGGACTCATTCATTGGTCAGATTGAAAACGTTCGCAACTTCTTGGGGCGATCGGATTTCACCGACCTGCAGACCGCTCTGGTTTAGTATCGATCGGGAGTCAAATTGCTTAAGCTGCTGACGCTCTTCAGCTGATAGAACACCCAGTGCCTCGAGCACTGCGATTGCAGCTACCGGCCGCGCACGACTTTCTAGATCCCCATCCAGTACTTTAAGCACAATACCCAACGCGGGAGATCCGGAGCCAAGAGAATTGGGCGGAATCCCTATCCCCTGAAAACCCTCCGCCCCGCCTTTCGAGAGCAATTGAGCGGAAGTCACCTGCATGAGAAGCGTGTCAAAACGCCCTTCGCCCGAAACCATCTCGGGATATGCAGTCATTGCCCTCACGATCGCCCTGCAACTATCCGCTTTCTCTGTTGAGAATTGCCCTGGATCCATCAAGCGGGCATAAGCAGTCGCTGCGTTCTGGATAGGCACGGCAAAATTTGGCGCCGAGCAACCGTCGATGCCAACAATAATGTCATCAGCAGCCATCGAGACCATATCTGCAAAGTTATGCAAGATCTGCATCTGGACAGGATGATCGGGTTCCAGATACGTCGACGTCGACGCATCAAGATAGCATGCCACAACCAGCATCCCTGCATGCTTCCCGGAGCAATTGTGGCGAATTGGGGAGGGCTTTTCACCCGCCATTATCAGCTTCTTTGAAGTCTTAGTATCGTATGGGGTATGTGTGCCGCAGCGTAGGTCCTCCTCACTGAGTCCGATTTTTCGGAGGATCGAATGGACAACTTCGATGTGGTCATCGGTGCCTGCGTGCGAGGCGCACGCAATCGCCAATTCCTGTTCGCTGAGCCCAAAATGGACCGCAGCTCCACTCTCAACGAGGGGCATTCCCTGAAATGGTTTGGCGCTTGAGCGGAGAAAGGTAGCGAGATCTGCGTTTCCCCACGAAGCCAGAACTTCACCGTGAACATTCGCTACGGCTGCAACAAACTGGTGGGATGACTCGACGATACCGCCCCGTATGATGTCCACCATCGGCTTATCACTCATCAATTGCAGTGCTTCCGTTTTTTTGGCCAACGCAAAATAAGTGGAAAGCTTTATCCATCTAGCCGTTATCAGGGAACTGCAGCAAACTTTGGTCTAGCAGTCCGGTTTTCAAACGCTTGAGTATCAAATCTTGTTGTATAGACCGAATGTTGAAATCTCCCATGAGATCTATCGCCAAGCGCTCTATCTCGTTATTGCTGTTCTTATCATTCTCCAGCTTCTCGACTCGAATCTGCACCTTCCTTAGAAAACGAGCCATATGGTTGATATCCTTACGATCGATTTCCCCCCCGCAAGACGAGATCAGAGTATACGATTTCATATCGGACCCGCGCAGTTCATCCAAGCTATTCAGCCATGGTTCAAGAACTGAGACTCCAACATAGGGGGGCTCATCTATGGTTACAGTATCCCCAACAAAAACAACGGATAAATCGGGGATTACCATCCACATGGAGCCAGGGCGAGGCCCGGGTCGGTGCAGAAAAACAATGTCCTTCCCTCCCATATGGATGACCATTCTCTCGGAGAAAGTTATCTCTGGAATAGCATTATTCACCCCAGTAATTCTTTTCAATTGATCCGCTTCAGCCCCTATCGGATGCGCATTGCCCTTGAAGGTATCCGCCCATTCGCGGATGGAATGTAGGGTTTGGTCATGTGCGATAGCTGGCAATGCCAAGGTTCGCGAACCTAATACACGGTCGGGGTGAGAATCAAGCAATATTAGAAATTTTGGCCGGCCACGCTCGCTTACCACCTTAAACCATTCTTCCACCTCTTCATCATGGAGAGGTGAATCGACGAGCAAGAGGCCTTGCTCTGTGACTACTAGGCCCAGGTTCACGCCGATATACTTATCCTCAAGATAAACATTTGGGACTATCTTTTGCATGCAGGCTCCCTAATCTTCGGTTGTAGGGATCATTATACCGGGAGCGTAAAGGTAAATGTCGAACCCTTCCCCTCTTCGCTCTCAACCCAGATCTTACCTTCATGTGCCTCCACCGCTAAGCGGCAGAAAGCCAAGCCAAGTCCAAGACCTTTGGGGCGATCCTGCCCCCTGAGGCGGGTGAACTTCTCGAAGATACGTTCCCGATCTCTCAGCGAAATACCCACCCCGCTGTCTTTAACTGCTATTTGTAAATAATCTTCAACTTGCCTCACTGAAATTTGGATCAAATCTCCTCCCCGGGAGAATTTAATCGCATTTTCCAACAGATTAATTAACACGCGGCGGACCATATCCACGTCCATAAGGACCATAGGCAGCCTGGGGGCTAATTCCATCCGCAGCAGTTGGCCCTTCGCTTCTGCCGTCGGATGTACCTCTTCGACGGCTTCTGCAACCAAAGCCCCGATTGATGTCTCGGATTTGATCAGAACAGCTTGATCCGTCTCCAGGCGGTCTAGATCAAGCAATGACTCTACCAGTCGTGAAGCGCGGCGGCTGGAGCGCGAAGCAATCGAGAGAACCGATTGAACCGTCTCGTCGTCCCCAATTAGAGATTCTTTCAGTACTTCAAGACTCGAAATGATATTCCCCAGCGGTGAGCGTAAATCGTGAAAAATCATCGACGTCAGATCAGAGCGGAGCTTCGCAAGCTCCAGGCGTTCTGAAATATCACGCAGGATCCACTGAAGGAAGGAAACCGCCTCAATATCAATCCTTTTTACATGCACTTGAACGGGCAGGTATTCCCCCTGTTCATTTGTAACTTGACTATCATAGGAAATCGTTTCTCCAAGAGCGAGTTCACTCAAATCACCAGATAAGAAATCCTTATCTATCGTGTGGAGATTGGAGATATCCAGTCCGAGCAACTCGGTACGCGGTAAACCCAGCATTTTCTCGGCGCGGTTATTTGCGTCGGTTATTTCACCGGCAAGGTCCGTAATCAGGATGGTGTCAATACTGTCTTCGAACAGGCTTGCGTAACGTTGACGGGCCGCTTGAGTCTCTTTGAAAAGTTGTGCTCGAACGATCGCCGTACCTGCCAGGTCAGCGATCCCCCTCAATAACTCGACCTGTTCAGGCGCCAGGTCATCCCCGCGGGGGTTGATCGCTTCGATCACACCGATTATTTTATCTTGAACCTGAATAGGCACGCTTGCCATAACCCGAGTTGTATACCCGATAAGTTCATCCACTTTGGAATGGAAACGAGGGTCGGATTGCACATCTGATATAAACACACCTTCCTTATGATCAACAACCCAGCCCGCCAGACCCTGGCCCTTCATCAGGCGAAGACCAACAATCTCCTCAGCCCCCCTTCCGCTAGCTACCCGGAATTCAAGCTCACCAGTCTTCTCATCGATCAAAGCCAATGATGCAGCCTCGACTTCAAGACTGTCCATGGTGCGTTCGGTTATCCTCTGCAGGACCTCGTCAAGATCCAAGCTGGCAGTTACCGAGCGTGCCGTCTCGGTTAGCGCCGTCATGGATTGGACACGTCTCTGAATCTCGCCATAGAGCTGGGCATTCGCAACGGCCGTTGCCGCTTGATCCGCGAAAGCAGAAACCAATTCGGCATCCTTAAGGCCATACGCACCGACACGGTGACTGTCCACATTCAACACACCTACAACTCGGTCTCGCACAATAAGCGGAGCGCCAATCCATCCCCTGATCAATCCGGATTCCTGAAGGCGTCCATGTTCTACCCATGCCGACTCTTGTCGCACATCCGTGACGACCATGATCTTGCCAGCATTAAATACTTCGACTCCCAGTCCACCTTCATCAATCCGCAGCGAATGGTTAAGCACTTCCTTAATATCAGTAAACCCGAACGCGGCAACCGGTTGTAAATGGTCGTCATTAACCAAAAATACACTGGCGCTGTCGTACTCAATAACGCGGCGCAGTTGCTCGAGGACTTGCTCGAAGACGCTGGTGGGATCCAATGATGAACTGATCGTTCGCGCGATCTCTTGAAGCGTAGAGGCAAACCGCCTCCGTTCTTGCTCAGCCCGGAACAGATGCGCATTGCTCACGGCGACCCCTGCCTGATCCGCTATCGCCGTTGCTAAGGCAAGGTCCTCTTCAGTGAATCCATTTGGCTTGCGCCGCGCCAGCGTTAATGCACCGACGATATGCTCCCTTGCAAGCAAGGGCACGCTTATCACGGAACGCGGGGCTCCATCTGTCTTTTCATCAGGCTTATGCAGCCACCGTTTATCCTTGGATGTGTCTTGTACAAGTACCGCCTGGCGGTTCTCTACCACCCACCCAGCCAGACCCTGTTCATAGGTATCTCGTAATTGTTCGGCTGAATGGTCATGTACCTTCCCCCCATAGGCGATAGCCCCTTCTGTCACCTCTCCATGCTCATCGAGCACAAGGATGCTTCCCGCGGGTGCCCCTACAGCTTCGAGTGTGAGCTGCAATACGCGCTGCAGCAACTCACGCAGATCGAGCTGCTCAGTGAGCTCTCGGCTGATCGAGTATAGGAGGTCAAGCGAGGCTTTCGTACGCTCAGTCACAGATCACTTCATATCACATTCATTTGTTTCAAACCGGAGCCAGTATTGAATAGGACAACCCGTTCAGACGGATCCACTTCCCCGGAGGCTGCCATCCGGCGTAAACCAGCCAGTGTAGCTGCCCCTTCTAAGCAAGTATGAATACCTTCCTTCTGAGCCAATTCGGCTTGAGCTTGAATGAACTCATCATCAGTTACAGCAATTCCTGTGCCGCCGCTTTCACGAATTGCGCTCAGAACCAATCGATCGGCGTAGACTTGAGGAACCCGTATCCCATGTGCTGTCGTCTCTGCATTTTCCCAGGGTGTGATACGCGGCTCTCCTCTCTCGAGCGATTTCACGACAGGTGCACAGCCTTCAGGCTGGACACACACCATCCGTGGTCTATCCGCACCGATCCAGCCCATCGCCTCCATCTCAGAAAATGCCTTCCACATCCCAACCAACCCCGTACCGCCGCCTGTGGGATAAATAATGACTTCTGGTAGCTCCCAATTGAAGGCTTCCGCCAATTCGAACCCCATCGTTTTTTTACCCTCAACGCGGTAGGGTTCCTTGAAGGTTGAGATTCCAAACCAATCGTTCGCCTCGGTTTGCAGTGCTGCTTGCTTGCCCGCTTCATCGATCAAACCATCAACAAGGACCACTTCTCCACCGTGCACAGCAACCTCGATCTGATACACAAGAGGCGCATCCGCGGGCATAAAGACATGCGCTTCCATCTCAGCGCGTGCGGCATATGCAGCCAAAGCGCCTCCAGCGTTGCCCGCTGTCGGGATCGAGAGCGCTTTAGCCCCGAGTTCTTTGGCTCGCGAGACTGCAACCGCAAGCCCTCGAGCTTTAAACGTGCCGGTGGGGTTGCCCCCTTCATCTTTAACAAAGACCGATCCGATTCCCAATTCAGCTGCGATCCGAGGCACAGGTAGAAGGGCTGTATCGCCCTCCCCCAGCGTTAGACAAAAATCATGGTTATGTACCGGAAGCAGTTCATGCCAGCGCCACAGGCCTCTAGGACGGCTTGAGACCTGCTCTTTGTCTAAGCTATCGGCGAAATCCGCCAAATCGTAGTGGCAGAGCAGCGGCGAATCACATTTGATACATATGGTTTGAAGCTGCTCATGATTAAAAAGCTCCCCGCATTCAGGGCATTCCAAACTCGTCAGTTCACTCATGTTTTTTGAGTATAGCATAGCATTCCGGCTTGTAACTACATTACATAAGTTCCGATTACCGCAGTGGAACTGTCCAAGCGTTTTGAGGGCACATTCTATTCAAGCCATACCGAGCGAATTAATCGAATGAGTGTGCTGTCATATATATAAAAAACGCGCCATCATGACGGCGCGCTAGTAATAATAAGTCCTTGATTGACAAATTTAGAATTACGCTGTTTTTAGCCCCCTCCGGAAAACCAGCGTAAGGACAGTATTGACGACCCCGACCAGCAACGCACCCAGAAAACCTGCCCAGACTTTTTCAATTTCGAAGCCGAATCCACTGCCGATCAAGCTTCCAAGCCATCCCGTCACGTAAAAAAGCAATGTGTTGATGACCAGCGTGAACAATCCCAGCGTAAGAAAAATCAACGGACAGGTCAACAGCTTCAGCAGAGGCCCCAACACTGCGTTGACAACCGCGAAGATCAAGGCCATGACGAAATATGCCCACCATTGTGTGTTCTCTGCGTGTATGTAAGGAATCCAGCCAGTGCCCACAGCGAGGTAAAGTGCAAGGGCGTTAATCGCCAGACGTAATCCAAATTTGTTCACTACCACCCTCTCATGAAAATCTTACCACGAATGCATTCCACCGATGATCGGGGCTCAGATTCTGCTCGAATGCAAAAGAGATCGGGTCGAGATGACGTGCTTACTCGATAAATATCTCGACACGTTCACCATCTGCTTCATCCACGATATCGATGATTTTTCCAGCCATCCCCTGAGTTAGCGCCTCGGCAAGATCTTCCATAACAGCCTCTTCCTCAATCTCCGGGACGAAGCGAGCCCCCATCTTCATACCTATATTAACCAGGCCTATCGGAAGGCTAACCCGAACTGTCTCTTTCCCGGAGTTCAAGTCACTGACTCGAATACGCAGCCACTGTGCTCCACCCTCAGGGGCGCCGCTCCTGTGCTCTTCCTGTTTCTTCAAGGCCCCTAGTAATTGCGTGCCTTCTTCCGCCGTGATCTTTCCTTCGTCGATCATCTTTAGAATTTTTAATCGCTCTTTTGATGACATCTCATAGGCCTCCTTGTCTAACCCAGTATAATTTTTACTTTTTCGCCCGTCTCACCCTCATCAACTTCAATGTAGATCGGTTCGTCGGCTGATAAATTTGCTTCGAGCGCAAGTATCAAATCGTCGATCGCGGTTTCATCTAACCCGCCAAAGGACAAACCGCGCCATCTTAGAATGCGTGTGGTGAGACCAAGAGGAATCGGCAAGCTGATCGCAATCCTGCGTGGCCATTTATCTTCTCCAGTTTTTACTCGTACATGGACCCAGGGGGACTTATACGTGGCCGCGGACAAGATCATAACGACGGCTCCAAGCACCAGTAATGGCCCTGCACAGACCCACCACCAGCCACCCAACTGGCTCAGACCCCACCCCGTGACACACATTGCGAACCCAATGGAGAGTGGGATTGTCCACCAATATCGCCAGCGGTTGGGAAGGCTAGGAACTTCAGCCTGCTGCTTGGGTGGGACGCTTTCCTCTGAAAGCCGGCGGGCGGCTTCACTGGTATCAATCTGACCAGCATCAAGCTGATCGAGTATATCCGTGCTGTTTTGATCGTCATTCATTGCGGATCTCCACTTTAAAACTCATCCTCTCTTCAAATTTCGCTCTCCTCGAGCTTCATCCCCATCCATGTGAGCTCGCGAATGGCCTTAAAACCCAGTCTTTCAATTTTTTCCCGGGCGACATCAGACGGATAATCCATGATGAAGTTGTCAGCCAATGCCGCCGATTCCTGCATCACTCTACAAAGAAGGCTGCTTTCTACTTCTCCTCGCAGTTCAGGTTCCACAACCATCATCAAGCGCAACGTACGGCGCTCTAGTTCAGGCCTGATGCTCACCGCGCCAGCGAGTCTCCCGGCTTCTCGCCAAACCCAGTGCTTAGGTTTCCCCAATCCGAACAGGTTCTCAAATCCTGATGGTCGAAAAATGCTCGCAACTGCAGGGAAGGGCCATAACAACCCTTCAGGGTGCAGCCGTTTTGCACCCTTCAGGGTGCAGCCGTTTTGCCAACGCCCAATGCCCGCGCCATTCGCTGCTTGTCCGGGGTCGAACCTGACCCATAGTATCAGCGTGTGGCCATTCTCCGTACCCTTTTCTTAACCAAGTGGTTCGCGTTGAGAGAGTCTTAAACTCGAGGTTCTCATACAGAGTCCTGGCTCCCTGGTTATCACGATCAACCTGCAGCATGATCTGCTTGCCCCTACTGCGGCGTGCATGCTCAATCGAAGCCAGGATCAGTTCCCGTGCAATGCCCTGACGCTGGTATTCCGGCTTGACCACAACATTGGCCATCACCCAGCGTTGCTGAAATCCACTCACTGGAAGCAGGCTTGCATTACCTACCACCTCACCGCCCTCTTCCCAAACATATCCCTGAGGGTAGGCAGCCGGGGGTAAAAACCAACGGCCCAAAAACCAGCCGAGGCTCCCCGCCCGTGCAAACATCTTCATACCAAAGATCATCCGCCGCCCGGAGGCATCTAATCGCTCTGAAAATGCTTGTTCGATCAACCCGGCAAGTGCGGCCATATCACGGCCCGGTTCTACGGGTCGGATGCCCCGGTGTCTTAACGGTTGGCCCGCGGCGACGGCAGCGGTCAAGATTCTCCCTCCAGAGCCTTGAGTAAAGCCTCGGCTTCTGAGACCGAAACCTTGCCTTCTTCAACCATGCGTAGAATTGTCAAACGCTCCTCATCAGTGGCAGATTCTTCGGCTTCATCGAATCCAGGCGCTGTCCATGAGAAGGACGAGCCCGTCTTCCTTTTTCCCCTCGTCACTTTGCGCTTTGCCTTTCCACTTGCCTTACGCTCTGCACGTCGAACCGCACGGCGGACGCGCTCACCTATTCGATCTGCATCGAAGCCGTACATCCCCGTGCCCATAACATTGAAACGCGCCTCCACTTCTGCCAGCTTCGCGTCTACCTCGGTTAGTATCTCTCCGACCCAATCTTCTTCTGAATCACCCTGCCTCAAGCCCGTTTGAAGGCAGAGATCTCCACCAGCTGTAAGCTCAATTTCCGCTTCGCCGTCACCAAGCTGAAAAGCGACACCCTCACCCTGCTCCTTGGTCTCCACTCCTGATGGATAATCCAGGTCGCCACCTGCTGACAAGGATATATTTACCGATGACTCAGGAGATATCCGGCAGGAGAGGTCGCTGCCAGCCTGCACTTTTGAGTGAGCGCCTTCAGGGGTCGCCAAAGTGACTAAAGCATCTCCGCCAACAAATGCGTTCACCTGACCCGCGGCATCGTTAAGCATCAGGTCTCCCCCCACTCCTCGCAGATGGAGATCACCCTTGACTTTCTGAATCACGGCATCCCCGCCAATACGGTCGACGGTTAAATTTCCTTCAATGTGCCTGCTCTGAAAATCCCCGCCGATCGTTTCAAAGGTCGCCGCCCCAACCCTGCGCAAGCTCAAATCTCCTCCGATCGTCTGTATCATGAACTCGTTTCTCACATCCGTTACCCGACAGTCGCCTCCGACTTCGCCGACTTCGAGACGCGCATCTTTCGATAAGAAAATGATGCAGCCTGAGTTCGCACTGATTTCTACTCCATCTGCAAATTCATTTACTTGAAGCTTTCCCTTATCCGGCGCCTGCACCTCCAGGATGGGCTCATCCCGCCCCGAAAGACGTAGATCCCCGCCGATTGTCTTGATTTTCACCAGAGGGTTTTCGCCAATCTCAAGCGTCACTTTTTCCACAGTGCCAACCTCCTCCCGCTTACCAGGTCTACCTCAACTGTTCAGTCAACTTCCAGAAGCTGCATTGCCTCTTCAGAGGATAATTTACCGCTTGCCAGGTCGTCGAGGATCTTGTGCCGCTCTTCATCATTAATCAGTTTCGTCTCCGGTCCAACCGGGAAGCCCAACGAACGAATGATCTCTGTCAACCGTGCCCTGAGTGTAGGGTACGACATATCCAATTCGGGTTCCATTCGACTTAGCTTTCCCTCGCAGCGTACGAAGACTTCAAGAAAGCTAATCTGCTCAGCACTCAATCTCCCGAAGCGGCCAATATCGAAATGGCCATCGATCGTGGTATCGCAGTTGCGGCAGTGAAAACGTGTAATCGAGAGGCGGTCATCACAGACCGGACAGGTCGTAAGCATTTGATTCATTTCTCACCACTTCCTTCATAGAAATCCTTCGCCGTCCACTGGACGTCAAAAGATGAGTTGTTCCCTATCGATGCGCTCGGACCATTCGATGAGAACGGGGATGTTTCACCGGGCACGCCGATTCCTTTTAGCGCCTCGCCAGTCCGGATCAAGAAGCTGCCGCCGGTCATGATCGCTTTTCTTAATGCAGGGGAGGCTATACGCGGTTGCCCGGGGTGGAGATGCATCTGCATCCCATCCTCTAATAAACAACCCTGATGCATTTCAGCAAGTCGCTGCAAATAAAATGTGTTGTCCATTTTGGGACTCCATTTTAGTTTCTAGCAATGTTCCTCAATTATCTCGCTTCAAAATAACATATTTTTAACAATTGTCAAGTGTTATATTAATATTATTGATGTTTTTATACGTTTTATTGAATTTGCTAGCAAAAGGGGGATAAAATCCTTCGTTTCACTGCGGCCGGAGTTCGCTTGCATATTACTAACATAGAATCGAGGTCCTGGTCGATCAACAACGTGTGAGGGCGAGGTTATTTCGTGCCTAATTATAAGACGTCATTTTCGACAAGCCAATTCTTGAACTGTTGGCGCGAATCCACCAAAACAAGATACACTTCCAACGTGCACTTATGTCAGAAACTCTTGAACTCACACTAACCGGCAACGCATACGGGGGCGATTCCTTCGGCCGCGATGTCGATGGGCGCATGGTCTTCGTACCCTTCACCATCCCCGGTGAAGTGGTGCGCGTTCAACTGGTCGAAGAACATAAGCATTGGGCCAGAGGATTGCCGGAAAAATGGGTCGAAACATCAAAAGAACGAATCGAGCCGCGCTGCCCGCACTTTCGAACCTGCGGTGGCTGCCATTACCAGCACATTCCCTATGCGCTTCAACTGGAGATCAAGGCGGATGTCGTGCGCGATCAACTTGTACGGATCGGTGGGTTCGAGGATCCTCCCTTGCAATCACCCATCGCTTCGCCGGAGCCATGGAATTACCGGAACAACATGCGTTTTCACCTAACCGAGGATGGCGACCTTGGCTTCGTCACCTTCGATAAGCAACGGGTGTTCCCGGTCAAGGAGTGCCACCTGCCCGAACAGGAATTAACCGATCTCTGGGCTCAGTTTGATCTCGACCCCACCAGAGCAATGGAAAATATCTCCCTGCGCAGCGGAGGCGAGGGCGAGCAGATGGTCATCATTCACGGGACGGATGCTCCGGATCTCGAGATCTCGGTCGAATCTCCCACCTCCGTGGTGTGGACCAGCCCCCATGGAGACTTTATCCTCGCCGGTCAAGATCATCTTTATTTTTACCTCAATCGACATCAATTCCGCGTCTCCGCCCTTTCATTCTTCCAGGTGAACTCGAAGATAATACCGGAACTCGTTCAACAGGCGACAACAGTGCTATCCATCCAGCCTGGACAAACCGTCTTCGACCTTTATGCGGGTGTGGGTTTGTTCAGCGCTGCCATCGCAGAATCCGATGTTCATGTTGTAGCTGTAGAGGAGTCTCCGCACGCATGTCGTGATTTCAGCCTCAACCTTGATCATTACACGGACATCGATCTCTATGAAGGGGCTGTCGGCATTGCGTTGCCTCAGATCAAGCCCCAACCCGACGCCGTGCTCATCGACCCGCCGCGCGCCGGGTTGTCAAGAGCAGCGCTCGATGCACTTCTCGAGCGCTCCCCCTCTCGCATCGTCTATGTCTCGTGTGATCCCGCCACACTCAGCCGTGATGGGAAGCGTTTGCGAGCAGGCGGATACTCGCTGGAGAGCATTACCCCGATCGACTTGTTCCCCCAGACATTCCACATCGAGACCATTTCCCTTTGGACCATCTAGGCGACATTTGCCACCCTCCTAATTCTAGCCGTGCAGCTTTCGACGCCCCCTCTCTCTGGGGATTGCCTTCCGCGGAACTCGGGTTACAATCAACGATATGAGCCAACAGCAGGGTCCAATCCTCATCGTAGAAGACATCCCTCACATCCTCGAATTGCTCGAAGTTACGCTGAAGTTTAAAGGCTATGATGTAATCACGGCTCGTAACGGCGATGAGGCTCTCAATGCTCTCCTAACGGAAAAACCAGCGTTAATTCTTACAGACATCCTCATGCCAAGACTCGATGGGTATGCACTCGCCCAGGAAGTGCGCAGTAACCCAGAAACGTGCGACATTCCGATCATTTTCCTGTCTGCAACTTTCATTACTCCTGAAGATAAAGAGTTCGCCATGAGCTTGGGCGCAGTTCGATTTTTAGAAAAACCCATTGAGGCTTCCGAGCTGCTTCTGTCCGTAGCGGAAGTTCTTACAGGCGAACCCTTTGTGCAACCTAAACCTCTCCCCGATCAAGCCTTCCAAAAAGGCTATTCCGATCGCCTACATGAGAAGCTGCTCCATAAAGAGAATCAGATCCGTCGTGCCCAGCGCCTGGTGGAGACAGTGCCCACTGAACAACGCCCCGCTTTCGAGGCGCTGCTGGCACAAACAAAATTCCAGCGCGATCAGATAGAGGACGAACTGCGCACATTGGAAGCGCTTATGGATCAACACGAGAATTAATCCCCTGACTGCTCCCACACAGCGAAGAAGTAATATAAAGAGGTTCTCCTCCATTTACTGTGGAAAGGTGACCTAAACGCGGATACTTCAGTTGATGGGCCTTTTATATGCCGGAACCCGCATATGTGATGAATAGCTTTTTTCCTTTTCTTCCCCCCCCCCCCACACCCCCTGACAACGATCGGATCGGCTTTACGTTTCAAAGGGACGTCTCTTAGGAATACTAAGCAGCGCTCATGGGATGTATATCGTGGTTCTTCCCACGTTGGTGAGGCGTTGTTGGTTGTATGTGGAGTGCGGAAGCTCTGCTTCCGGTCGCAGGCGCAGCCTGCGCCTTGAGGCTTGAGCCTGAACCTGGAGATTGGTTATGCTGGAAGTTATGGATGGATAAAAATAACTTCCTCCGTCATCGTCAAGGGGACCAGAAGTTCAGCTGCGGGCGGGGCAACGCAGCGCAAATCCGCCAGGTCACCCACACAATTTGGAGGAGAACCAAAAAAATATGAACCGGGTTTGCGTTCTTTAACCCTGCGATCCCTTAGATTTCAGATGATTTTCCAACTCAGCGAAATCCACGCGAGATGTTGTATCGAGGCTTATTGGGGTTACGGATACTTTGCGATCAATGCGCAACGCATAGACATCTGAATCCAGCTCAATTTTGTCCCTGTCTAATTTTATCTCAAACTGGATATTGGCCGGATCCTCGAGCCGCTCTCTTGGTGATGCCACCGGGACATAATATTTCTGTCGCGAGAGTCTTGTCATGCGCCATTCAGTTGTCTCCGACGCATCAGACGGGATATCCACTTTCAACACATCAACGTCCGTCAGGGGTTTCATACCTATGAGAATCCTGGCGAAATGTGCTGTGAAATGCTTTGCGACACGGAAGTCAATTGTGTCTGAATGTGAGAAGTAATACTCCGCAGGCACCTCAAGTGATACTGCGAGCGCAGGCACACCGAAAGACGCCCCCTCGAGCGCTGCTCCAACGGTCCCAGAGACGGTAACGCCGGTTGTGAGATTCTCGCCGTAGTTAATTCCTGAAACAACAAGATCCGGTAGCCGCGGCAATAATTCCAGTATGCCGTGCTGTACAGCTTGCGCAGGCGAACCACCAACGGCATAGACTTTCCATGTCTTCCCCCGTACATTAACCTGCTCTTCAACTAATTTACCATCCGAGGTGACAGGCATGCTGCGCCCCGCGCCCGATGACTGCTCCCGAGGAGCGGCGACAGTGACGAACCCGATCTCTGAAAGTGCCTCGGCGGCCGCCCACAAAGCGGGGGACCGGATTCCATCGTCATTGGTCAGCAGGATTAGGGGGCGCTCGTTATCTGTCATCACGGCGCGGATAATAACAGGTGAATGTCAGCAGGTCAATTCGCTGCATCGTACCCATACGGATTGCGGTCAAAGCAACTCACCACACGAGCTTCGACGGCCATTTGGTTAAAAAATGCCGTCAGCACAGTATGCCGTTCTTCGGCCATGCGCCGTGCTGGTCCGGTGTGAAGCTGGTCCTTCACCTTACATAATTTAAAGAGGTACTCATGATAAGCGCTGTGAGCCTCACCCTCCTCGGTCTCACCTGTGCGCAGAAAATGATCCGATGGCTCAGCGAAGAAAGGCTGCCCGGCCTGCAAGGCATAGCCGAGCGTGCGCGCTGCTCCGAATGCCCCCATTACATCCAGCTTATCAGCATCGAATAAGATCTTCGCCTCCAAAGTCCCTGGTGATTCGTTGCCGCGGAAACGGTGAGCGCGAATACAATGCTGGACGGCGTCTACTCGTGTTTGTTCCCAGCCCTCTTTGTTTAAAACCTCTCCAGCAAAAAGCGCCGACATCTGTTCGTGAGATTGACGATCCGCACCCTCACCAGGATGCGCTCCAGATGCATCGTGAAGAAGGGCAGCTGCCTGCAGCACCTCAAGGTCGGCGCCCAGTTCTTCGCCCATCCGCTCGGCCAGAGCCAGAACTCTCAGGATGTGGCCTAACCCATGGACCGGGTCGTCTGCATCATACCAATCTCTGGCCTGGTCGATTGTCGGCATTTTCGACTCCTTGAGACTTAAGTTTTGAATTAACCGGATAGAACGAGTGGTTTACCATCCAACGGGTGGGGTATCACGTGAATGCGGATCCCGTATACCTCGGCCAGTTCATCGGGAGTTAGAATTTCGGCCGGGACACCAATTTTACGCACCCGACCATTCGATAGCAAAGCCACTCGATCCGCGAATCGCGCTACAAGATTCAGGTCGTGGAGCGTGATCATTACCGCCAGGTTATCGACGAATGCCAGGTCACGCACGAGTTTGAGTAAATTATCCTGGTGTCTCAAGTCAAGATGTGATGTTGGTTCATCAAACAACATTACAGGTGTCGACTGCGCCAACGCCCTGGCGATGAGAACCCTCTGCCGCTCACCGCCGGACAACTCGCCGATGGGCCGCGAGGCGAGGTCGGTCGTCTCGGTACGTGCCATTGCCTCCAGCGCGATCTGGCGATCGCGATCGCTCTCTTGCTCCAACCAGCCGAGATAGGGTGTGCGGCCCATCAGAACAACGTCTAAGGCACAGAATGCGGGTGGGAGATTCACAGCCTGTGAAACGACCGAGACCATACGGGCCCGCCGGTCTGGCTTGAGTTCTCTCAGGTTTTGGTCCCCGATCAAGATTTCACCGTTCATCAATGGCAGGCTCCCACATGCGCCTTTGATCAACGTCGATTTGCCAACCCCATTGGGCCCTACAATGGCGAGTATTTCGCCCGGCTGCACCGATAGACTTACGTCCTGTAGGACAAGTTCCATTCCGTAACCCAGGTCTGCCCGTTCGATGCGCAGTTCGTTTCTCACCAGACCCGCCCCATCCCTTTTGTTCTGTACAGGAGCCAAAGGAAAAATGGCGCCCCGACCACGGCAGTGATAACACCCACCGGCAGCTCTCGAGGTGCAAGTATCACCCTCGCCACAACATCAGCCGCCAACAAGAAGCTACCGCCCACCAAGATTGCAAGCGGGAGGGTCCGCCGATAATCCGGTCCCCAGAGCAGGCGCACAACATGAGGCACGATCAGGCCCACAAATGCAATAATGCCTGAGAAAGCCACAGCCGTCGCCGCGACCAATGATGCCGCCACTACGATAATCAGCTTGGAGCGTTCGACATCCAAGCCCATTTGGCGCGCCTGTTCATCGCCAAATTGGAGTACGTTAAGCTGTCGTCCGAGAAGCGCCAGTACGGCCAATCCGATAAGAAGGTAAGGCAAAGATGCCAAAACGGGCTCCCAGCCGCCCAATGCAAATCCGCCAACCATCCAATTCACCGCTCGATGAAGCTCATCGGTCGACAGCAACATGATTAAGCTCGTCATCGCAGTGGCGAAGGAGCTAACCGCTACTCCTGCGAGAATAAGGGTGGTCACCGGCGTGGAGCGGCCCACGCGGGCGATGGCGTAGACAATGGCAACCGTGATCAGCGCGGCGATGAAAGCAGCAAGCGGAACCGTTGCCATCCCTAGCAGACTGACCGGCCAGTTTGCAGCCATGGCCAACACCGCCCCAAGACCCGCCCCGGAGGCCACACCGATGATATAAGGATCGGCCAGTGGGTTCCGGAATAACCCTTGATATGCGGCTCCGCTTCCACCAAGAGCCATGCCCGCTAAGGCCATCAGGGCTGTATTCGGTAGGCGGATCTGGTACACGATTGTCGCAAACGTCCGCGACCAGTCCGCCTCCAGTTGGAGTCCGGGTAACAGATCGAACAGCATCCTCCCGAGATCCGGCAAGGGGATCTTGACCGGACCAACCGCCACGCTTACGAACAGCATAACGATCAATGCCGATCCCGACCATATCCAAGGCATATAACGCCTAACGCCCTGCGGTTTCATTGGTTCCGGTGATGCGTTCGCTCTCGAGTCTCCCAAGTTTATTCAAAGAGCTCCGGGTGGATCATTAGCGCCATTTCTTCCAGTGCGTCCACCAGCCGCGGCCCGGGACGATCGACCCAATTCGTGTCAATTCCATAGACACGACCATCAACGACAGCGGCGATCTCCCCCCAACCGGAACGATCCGAATAGGATTCGACTGTCGTTGGGACCCACGGTCCTTCACCGAAGATGACTACCTGGGGATTGCGGGTGACGATCTCCTCCAAACTCATTTGCCCCCACCCGGCTATGTCGACAGCGATGTTCTCACCACCGACGAGTCCGATGAGTACGTCCTGGAAAGTTCCGGCTCCCGTCGTCCATGGCGCGGTCGGATCCGTGCCATCAACTTCATAAAACGCGCTCACGAGCACCGCGTCTGCTGCTTTCTGAGTCACCGCTTCAATCCTCGCATCAAGTCCCAATGCGAGAGCTTCAGCCTCAGCCTCATGCCCGGTCAGGATGCCTACTACTATTATGTTTTCAAGCAAGCCCGAGAAATCCTCCGGGTTTGCAAGCAGGAAGATAGGAATACCAAGGACATCGAGGGTTTGCACCTGCTCCGGGCTGGTGATTGTCGCTGCAAGCACAAGATCAGGCTTCAACACTAATATGGCCTCGGTGTTGAGTTCTCCATAGGTGCTGCCAATGCTGGTGACCTCGAGCGCTTCAGGAGGGTAATCCGAGACTTCATCCCGACCGACAACTTGATCTCCCGCCCCTATGGCGAAGAGTATCTCAGTGTTGGATGGCGCAATGGACACAATTCGCTGCGCTGGGCCTAGAAGAACCACCTCGCGATCCATGCCGTCAACGACGGTTAGGGGGTAAACATCCTCCGTTGGCTCGACGGTGGGTTCTTGCATCTCCGCCGGTGCGGGAGTTGGTGATAATATTTCGACTGGTTCTTCTGCTGGTGCAGAAGAACCACCACAAGCCGCAACCACGAGCCCCATGATCATTACCGCAAGAATCGTGAAAATCAAACGAGCCAGCGCCTTTTTAGGACGTTGACTTGAACCGTTTAGAAACATCGTTACTTCCTCTCTTCGTCGCGCCGGTTTACGGCGCCTGGTTCAGTATATAGATGACGTTTGGTGAAATGAAATCGACCTTCCCCTGCGAGATTATCGGGAAGGCCTCAAGTTGGAGCAGTCATGAGCAACCCATCCTTTCCGCGAAGGAGCTGAGAACATCGGGCGAAGGCGGGTATCCTGGCTTGGACGGGATGAACCCGTCCTTACAGTTGCGGGACAGCGCCGGACTTCCGAGTTGCAAACTTCGGTCACCGGCTTCCCCTTGGCGGTCTGTGCTTCCGGGCAACAGACCACCTTCGCCCATAATCGATTGTTAGCACGCAGTATATCCGTGTACGGAGACCCGGTCAAGCGAATCGGGTCGGGTTCAGGATTTTACTGTCCGTTTTCCCTCCTAAATAAGTTTTATCGATGGATTATTGCAGATCTCTACGGGGAGACAGGCAGTTTTCATGCAATCGCCAGGGGTTGGTTCTGGTAACTTATGATAATTCCGAGTCTGATTGACCAGCGGATAGCCTGTATGATAGAATTCACGCTTGCTTGGAGGATGTACGTGCCAAAACGGACAACCGGAATCGTACGGTCATTTGACGGATCCAAAGGGTACGGGTATATCGATGCCCGAGATGGGGAAGATGTTTTCGTATACTATCGCGACATCGCCGGTGAGGGATTTCAATTACTAAGCAAAGGCGAGAAAGTCGCTTTCTATCTCGAGAACACGGTTCGCGGCTTCCAAGCCACCGATGTCACTCGCTTGAATTGACCCCCCCCAATCTGCTTGGTTATGGCTCACACCCGCCAGGCTCGATGCCCGACGGGATTTATTATATTAAACAACCACTTAACAAAGTGAAAAGGATGTATTACGTATGAGTAAGTTATTGAGAATTGTTCCCCTGGGAGGATTAGGGGAAGTAGGTAAGAACATGATGTCGATTGAATATGGGGATAACATCCTCATCATCGATTCGGGTATCATGTTTCCAGAGAACGACATGCTAGGGATCGACTATATCATCCCCGACTATAAATACCTGGAAGACAAGAAGAGCAAAATACGCGGGATCATCATCACGCATGGTCACGAAGATCACACCGGTGCAATTCGGCACGTTATCGAAGAATTCAACGTTCCAATTTACGCCACAAAACTCACCCGCGGCTTGCTAGAGGTGAAACTCCGCCGGAGTGGGTTGCTTGAGAAAGCACAGCTTAACACCATCTCGGCCGGAGATGAATTGCAGCTTGGTCCCTTTAAAATTGAGTTTTTTCACGTGTGCCATTCCATCCCCGATGGGGTCGGACTGGGGATTACGACGCCCGCGGGACTGATCGTTCATTCGGGTGATTACAAATTCGATCATACGCCGGTAGATGGCTGGCCCCCGGACTTCGGTAAACTAGCTGAACTTGGCGCACGGGGCGTCCTCGCCCTGATGGCCGATTCCACCAATGCCGACGAACCAGGCTGGACTCCCTCCGAAACCGTGATTGACCCGGCTTTCGATCAGGTATTCCGCCAGGCGAAAGGACGCATATTAATTGGCTCCTTCGCCTCCCTGATCTCGCGAATACAGCAGGTTGCAAACGCCGCACATGTGCATGGCCGGTCACTCGCATTCGTCGGAAGGAGCATGGTCGACAACTCAAAAATGGCTCGCGAGTTGGGATATCTTGATATACCGGACGGCCTTGTCGTCCCCCTGGATCAAGCCCTCAAGATGAAACCTTCGAAGGTCGCTCTCATGTGTACGGGTACGCAGGGCGAGCCGTCCTCCATCCTAGGTCGTCTCTCAAACGGGAGCAATCGTCAATTCGATCTCATCCCTGGGGATACGATCGTTCTCTCTTCAACGCCGATACCAGGGAACGAGGAGGGGGTTCATCGGACGATCAATCGCCTCTTCGACCGCGGCGCGGAAGTGATCTATGATCCAATCCTGCCCGTGCACGTGTCTGGTCACGCCAACCAGGACGAGATGAAGCTCCTGATGCAATTGGTTAAACCCAAGCACCTCATTCCCATCCACGGCGAGCTGCGACATCTAAAACAACATGCCGCCCTTGCCCGCGAGATCGGCATCCCTAAGGAGCGGATCGCGGTAGTGCAGAATGGAACCGTGATCGAGTTTTCTGACGGAGAAATGAAGATCGGCGAACGCTTTCCGGGCGGATATATCTTCGTCGACGGGAGTGGTGTGGGTGACATCGGCCCGAAAGTCATGCGCGAGCGCGAGGCACTGGCGCGCGAAGGCCTCGTTATCATCCATGTCAATCTTGACTGTGACCAGAATCGCGTTGTTGGCGAGCCGGAAATTGTCTCAAGGGGATTCGTTTTCGTGCGCGAGGCAGTGGATCTTTTCGACGAAGCACGCGAACTTGTATTAAAAGTCGCCGAGAAAGATATAAGTGAAGGCCTGGAAGACCGTATTGAAAATGAGCTTTCCCGGTTCTTCTTCACGGAAACCAAGCGCAAACCGATGGTCTTCGCCTTCATATCAAGAAACGGTTGAGAAAAACAAAGACTCGTCCATTGCACGGGATTGATGGGTGGGTATAATGCCTTTCGTCATGGTTCACCGCAAAGCGCTTGTCGCACTCTCCATAGGGCTGCTGGGTGCAGCAGGGTGCGGGCGAATCGCCCTGCCCATATTCAATCCTTCCCCTCCTCCTCCCACAGTTACTCCAGCGCCCCCGACGCCAACGCCCGAGCCTCTCGCTGCGAGCGTGAATGGCGAAGGCGTTCTGCTTGAGCACTTCAATCTCGAAATTATTCGCTTTGAATATTCGAAAACCGATTCTGGCATAGACCTTGCAACCCTGGACGCATACCACAGCGAACTGCTCGACAGCATGATCGATTTAGTGCTTCTCGCGCAGGGCGCAAAGGCAAACGGTTTTAACGTCGAACAAACCGAGATCGATGATAGGTTGAATCTAATGATCGCAAGCGCCGAGGATAGAGGGAAATTCGAGTTGTGGATGGAGCTTAACGGCTACACCCAGGAGACTCTGCGTACAGCGTTGGCCGAGGAGATAGAAGCCGCCTGGATGGTGGCTTACCTTACCGGTCAGGTGCCCGATACCGCAGAGCAAGTGCGCGCTAGGCATATCCTGGTAGCCTCTGAGGCTGAGGCAGATGAATTGCGAGCTAGGCTTCAAGACGGAGCTGACTTTGACACAATAGCTCGACAATACTCCATCGATACCAGCACAAGACCCGCCGGCGGCGACCTGGGATGGTTTCCCAAGGGCTTCTTGTTATGGCCCGAGGTGGAAACAGCTGCTTTCTCCCTCCAGCCAGGAGAGATCAGCTCAGTTGTCAAGAGCGAAATTGGATACCACATCCTAGAAGTCATAGGTCATGAAGATAGGCTGCTAGCGCACAGTGTTAGACAGGCACTTGGTGAGCGCACCGTAGAGAGTTGGCTATCGACGGAGCGCGTGTCCGCTGATATTCAAACCTTCATCACGCAATAAGGGTTAGGCAGGAGAAGAAAACCATGGATGAGAATTTCCAAACAGTCCCCCGGAAACGACCCGGCATTATCGGGAGTATCTTTTTTAATCTATTGACCTTCATTGTGTTGATTGCGATTCTCGGTGCAGGTGCGGCTGCGGCTGCCCTTTTCGTGAATCCCTACATCGATGTTGGTTTCTTCTACAATCCATTCCCGCCGCCGACTGTGCCTGCGCTTCTCGGCTCTCCTACGGCGACTCACACACCCGCCGTACCTCTTCCAGATGCCTGGACACCGACACCTTCGACCACTCCTGAGCCGACGAACACGCCGACTCCTTTGCCCACCGACACCCCTACGCCAGTTCCAACGGGAACACAGCTGCCCCCGCCGTTCGCACTGCAACCTGGAAATCCCGTTCAAATTCCCAACATCGCCAATGACGATGGTTGCGATTGGATGGGCGTTGGAGGGCAGGTGTTTAGCATGGAGAACCAACCGATTGTTAAGCTTAGCATCCATCTTGAGGGCGAATTAGACGGCAGCCCAATCAGCCTCGACACGCTCAGCGGGAGCGCGCCGGACATCGGCCCGTCAGGTTACGTATTCAATCTGGGAGATCACCCAATTGGCAGCGTCGACACTCTCTGGGTCTATATCCACGACGGGAGTGGTTCTCCTCTCTCAGACCAGGTATTCTTCAGCACATCTACAGAATGCAACAAGAACTTCGTAATGATAAACTGGCGTCAAGTACGGGAACAATAATCCCCTGGAACCTTTTCTAACATAAAAGGGCTGTCGAGAAATAAATTCCCGGCAGCCCTTTTCTTATTGTTCTCCTCCAAATTGTATGGGTGACCTGGCGGATTTTCACTAAGTTGCCCCGCCCGAAGCTGAACTTCTGGTCCCCCCTCGCGATGATGGAGGGAGTCGTTTTTATCCATCCATAACTTCCAGCATGACCAATCTCCAAGTTCAGGCTCAAACCTCAAGGCGCAGGCTGCGCCTGCGACCGGAAGCAGAGCTTCCGCACTCCACATATAACCAACAACCTCTCACCAGCGCGGGAAGAACCACGATGTACATCCCATGAGCGCTGCTGGGTGTTCCTTAGAGACGCCTCTTAGACACGTAAAGCCGGATCGATCGTTGTCAGGGTGAGTGCTTCCTTACAGGATGCTGCGCGATTGCGAGGGCAGACTTGTACTGCGCCCACGTCCCCCTCGATAGGGGGGAAGAAAAAAGTGATTCATCACATCTGCGGGTTCGAGCATATAAAAGGCCCATCAACTGAGGTATCCGCGTTTTTGTCACCTTTCCACAGTAACTGGAGGATAGCCTCGTTTATAGCCTTGGCTATCGACTCAACATCGCTATCATTCAAATAAGGAGCTATCCCAAAACAGCGCTGACTTACTGCAGTCTTATATGCTCAAGAAGTTTCAGATATAACCCACTACCCAGAGTACGACGGCGGTGATCAATGCTCCGCCGACTGCGCCGGCCAGGAGCTGCCAGACATCGTGCTTACGCCGCTGCAGACGCGCCCAAGCGACCAGCGGCAGGCTTAGGAGCGTCCACCAGGCACCCGGCCCAAATATGGCTATTAACAGAACCGAGAAACCGCTCACACTGACCATATGCAGGCTTATCTTCCAGTAGTTCGAAATAGTGAACATGATCAACCCCAGCGAGGCGTAGATTAGGGCCAGGACCCAGATCTGATGCGGAGCGCCGCCCATCCACAGGATCAGCAGACCCAACAGATCGCTGCTTAAGCTGACAAGGATGAAACGCGGGCGCTGCTCGCGTTTCGATAGTTCCAGGTCGCTCACCCAGCCGTGCCGGATGCCGATGAGGATGTACGCCAGGGGAATACCAGTCAGGATCAGGAGCGCCACAAACGCCCAGGCGACCCCAGCCAATCCGTCGGCATGCCAGCCGATGATCGGAAAAATAAAGAGCGAGAGTACAGAACTGTCGAACAATATCGATATCCAGCGTGCGAGTTTACTCATACACACTCCTGATAGGAACGTCTACTTGCATACCGAATACCCCTCACTCGATCGTACTCCTAGCGCGAACCGCGCCTGACCGCTTTGAATTCAATGCCTGCTCTTTGGATTACGCTCTTTCATCGTGGTGGCGCAAGTTGCTCGAATAACATCACCACAGCTAAGATGCGCGCCTGCATTAATAAAAAAAGTGGCCTACCCAAATTAGATAGCCCGTTCGCATTTTACTAGCCTTCCCTCAACCTGGTCCTTGGCTCAAGATTCCAACGCTTTCAGAATGCAATCGCAAACGCGTTCCACCTGAACTTCACTCAAGGTGCCAGAAAAGGGCAATGCGAGGCTTCGCCGACTGAGGTCTTCTGTCACCGGGAAATCTCCGGGCCGGTAACCGAAACGTTCCACCATATAGTGCTGAAGATGAATCGGCGTAAAGTAAGGACGGGTGGGTACACCCTGCGCATCCATTTGCTCTGCGACTGTCTTGCGATCAATCCCGTCATCGAGGCGCACTACATACACAAACCAACTCATCCGTGAGGTTGAGGGTGTTATTTTCAGCAATTCAACCCCCGCCATCTCGGCCAATCGAGTGTGATACCAGGCCGCGACTCGCTCACGCTTCTCTAGAAGTTCTTCCAAACGGCTCATCTGCACTCGTCCCAGTGCAGCGCTCATCTCATCGAGGCGATAGTTATAACCAAGGTGAGTATGGTCCAGCCACTTATCGCCGGGTGCGCGACCCTGATTCCTGAGCGCGCGAATGAGTTCGGCGGCATCAACCCTGTCGGTGACGACCATGGCACCCTCAGCCGTGGTAATCTGCTTATTGGGATAGAATGCAAACACACCAATATCCCCCAGCGTTCCTGTCTGACGACCCTTATATTGCGCACCGAGCGCCTCGCAAGAATCCTCAATAACCATCAAGTTATGCTCGGAGGAGATCGCCTGGATCATGTCGTAGTCAGCCGGTTGGCCGAAGACATCGACGGGCAACAGGGCTCGCAGTTTACCTGAAGGTTCGGCCCCTTTGTCCGGCAGCCAGCGTGAAGCCTTCTTTCCACCGGCGATTAAATCAGCAGCCGCCTCAGCCATGAGGTCCGTATCGATATTGCCCGTATCAGGATCCACATCAACAAAGATAGGAACGGCACGTTCATAAAGAAGAACATTGGTCGAGGCAACAAAAGAAAAAGGTGTCGTGATCACCCAATCACCGTCAGTAATTCCCAGCGCACGAACAGCGAGGTGAAGCCCCGCGGTGCCCGAACTCACTGCAATGGCGTGATCCACGCCCACATAACGAGACACGGCATCTTCAAACGCCGCGACTTCCGGCCCCATGCTCAGACGCGGGGTCTGCATCACATTCGCGACCGCCTCGCGCTCGAGATTTGTAATATCAGGGGATGACATCGGGATGTTCTCCCCCACAGGGTCCGCTGCGCTTCCCTGTCCCTTAGTTTGATTATTTTTTTCGGTTTTCATGATTCTTCGGAGCCTTGAGGCCAGATATCCCCCGCCCGGATCATTTTTCCAGAGGGGACATCCTCTTTTATGACCGCGCTGTTGCCGATGCGTGCCTTTGACCCGACTGTTACATTCAGGTTTAGCGTCACACCCATCCCGACCAACACACCTTCATCAAGTGTTACCGCTCCCGCCAACAGCGCTCCAGGAGCGACGTTGACATAGGCTCCCAGGCGACAATCATGCGAAACGATGGCAGCCGTATTGATGATAGTTCCAAACCCGATTTCGGTGTCACTTCCTATGTAAGCATGCGGGAAGACCTGAACGCCCTGACCAAGCTGCACCGTCGGTTCAACAAAAGCGGTAGGGTGGATGAGGGTCGGAAAGCCGAACCCTGCTTCCACCAACCTTTGAAATACCTGGATCCGACCGGTGATGTCCCCTATTCCGCCAACAGCGTTCACAGCAAGCCGCACCCCATCTTTTGCCAGCCGAGGGAGTTGATCTCCTCCCCCTATTACGGGAACCCCCATTACATCGGTCCCCCGCTTAAGCCCGTCGTCAATCACGCCCACGACTTGAACCTGCCCTAGAGCACGGATCAGGTCGATGACCGATTTTCCATGTCCTCCGCCTCCGTAAACGACGATCGCGCTAGCATCAAAATCCGCTTCCGGTAATTGCATCTCTCCGCCGCCTTCCAGCGCCAGGATCCGGCGCACTACAGATTCTGTTATCAGTGTCTCTCTCGGTAAACTAGCAGGATCTAACCCGTGATCCCGCGCCAGGCGCAAGCCGGGTTTCGTAATCCGTAATCCCTCAGGTATAGCGTCTTCATCGGCGTCTGTCGGTGAAGTTCCCTTCTCGGGTGGCGTCCATTTCGAATCATCCGCCAACCAGCACAATCGGTCGCCTGCCCTTAGTAGATCACTTTCTGCGAACTCAAGACCAACGATAAAGCCCTCGCGAATTGCGGTCACTTCCGTGACCGACTTAGTGCTCTCGAGCGTGCAAAGCGGCTCGCCCTCCTGAACCTTTTGACCCTCAACAACGTGCACCCTGGCAACCTGAACTTCAGGCTCGTTGGGATTTAAGAGCGGTACGAGGACCTCAATAGGATCGGGCATGCTCCTCCTAATTTAATGAAATTACGGCTGGGCAGAGTGCGCTCGTCAACAAAGGTCAAGCAATGAGATTGTGGACACTGCCCATGAATGAGTCTAATCGAGAAATCCCTCACGGACCAATAGAGAAGCCCCTGCTGAAATAATGCCTCAGTTCGCCTCAGAAAGTGCAATGGCCGCTTCAATAATATCCTCAATCTGCGGGAGTACAGCCGCTTCCAGCAGTCCGGCAGCGGGTATCGGCATATCGCCTGCAGCGACACGCTGCGCCTGAAACCCGGCGCCAAGTTCTTCGAGGGCTCGGGCGATGACCTCCGCACCCCAGCCGAGCGTCATCGTACCTTCCTCAACGGTCAGCAGGCGCTTCGTCTGTCTCACCGCACTGATTAGGTCACCCAATTCAAAGGGGGACAATTGTGTAGGGACGATGAGATCGCTGAAGATCTCATGCTCGTATGCCAGACGCTTCACGGCCTCACGCGCCAGTTCCGCTGAATATCCATAGGCAGCCAGCGTAATTACCGGCGCCGGTGCGCCGGCAATGCGCAGACGGTAGGATGGATAGTGGTCAGCACTTACATCGACTTCGAAATCTGATAGTTCATCATGGGCGATGATCGGTTTTGCATAGAGCGCCTTGTGTTCAAGGAACAATACGGGGTCTTCATCCTCTAAGACCACTTTGCGCAGCAAGTCTCCCGCATCTCCCAACGCCGTCACAGCAACGACACGTAGGCCAGGTGCGCCGAGTAAGTGCTTCTCCAGGGACTGGCTGTGCGTTGGACCGTACCCGCGCCGCCCGCCCATTGGTGTACGCACGACAAGCGGAACCCGCACCTGGTCATTGCTCATCCACCGGAATTTTGCGGCGTGATTAATCAATTGGTCAACAGTTAAACTGATGAAATCGCCGAACATGATCTCAATCACTGGAAGCAGGCCGCGCAGCGCCATGCCAACCCCAACGCCAACGATGCCGGCCTCCGACACGGGTGTGGTGATCACATGTTCAGGGTAATCCGTGGATAACCCCCTGGTCACCTTGAACGCGCCGCCATACGGATCGAGCACGTCCTCCCCGATTATATAGACCCGATCTGATTCCTCCAGGCATGTTCGCAAGCCCCGATTGAGCGCTTCGAGTATGGTCGTCATCGGCTTTTCCCCAATGGGGATGTGAGCGACGCAGGCTCGGCAGCGGGAGCGGATTCGGCTTGTTTGAAGGCATCCGCGACCTCCATCTCAACCGATTCCTGAACTTCTCTTTGTGCCGCTTCGTCCAACCGTTCAGCCTGGATTGGAAGAGGGTCTTTTGTTCGATAACGGGCGATCTCCTCTGGATCTCGACTATCGTCGCCTTTGGAGTGAGGTGCAAAACGGTACGTGTGCACCACAAACGCCGCAGGACCCTTATTCTCACGCACATACTTGAGCATGGGTTCAATGGCTTCGTGGATCTCAACCACATCCGTCGAATCAATCGATTCAACCGGAATACCGAAAGCCTTGAAGCGATCGGGGATCTCACCCGCCAGGTTCAATCGAGTGGGCGTGCTTTGAGCATAGCGATTGTTTTCAACAATGAAGAGAATTGGGAACGCCCCGAGCGCGGCAATATTCAGGCTCTCGTAAACGACACCTTCACCCAGCGTTCCATCCCCCATGAAGGAGAAAACCATCCTGTCTCCCCCTTTGAGTTTTTCCGTGGCAGCCATCCCTGCCGCCATGGGAACCGTGCCGCCCAGGATCCCATTTGCATAGAAATCACGCCATTGTATGTGCTGGCTTCCACCACGCCCGCCGCAAACCCCTGTGCTGCGTCCCATGAGTTCCGCTGCTAACGAGTGCATTGAACCGCCATAGGCAAGAAAATGACCGTGGCAGCGATGGTTGCTGACCACGATATCGCCCTCTCGCAACCAGGAAAGCACTCCAACCGCGTTCGCCTCTTGTCCTATGTAAGTATGCGTGGTGCCATAGAACAACCCGCGCGGGAAGAGGTCGAGTACGGTCTCTTCAAAACGTCGTATTCGCAGCAATCGACGATAGAACGCGGCATTATCTGGGCGACTCATCGTGCGCACGGACCTCCGGCAACTAAAGGTACCAGTATTTCGCCGCAATGATACCACTGCCTGCAGACGAAACACGAGCCGCCCTTTGTAAAGGCGGCTCGCGACTCCATTTCGAAATACGGAGTGAGAAAGCTCTGCTGCAGTACATCAGCAGAGCTACCTAACCCCATATTCAAGAAAAAATCTTACATATTTTTAAGGGCGAAGTCTTTGCCCACGATTCGCCAGGCTTCGTGCGTGCCTGCTGGGGCCTTCGTCACTGCAAAGTAGCGGGTCCTACCATCGTCTGAGACTTTAGTTTCAATCCGCCATTCTGTTGCCGAGAACTTCGTCTTCGACTTCACATCGTAGAATTCCAGAGATTCCTTCATTTTGTTCCTCCTCAGCTTTGTTTTATTACCAATATTCTTGCATCATCGTACCCGTGATTTGTTTTTTCCGCAAGGAGTGAAAGGGCACAAAGTGCGCCTTTTTCTTGACATAACTAGCGCGATAGGTCCGGTTTATCGCTGCCCATGAACTCCTCGGCCGTTGTTTGCCCGAGTTGACTTATCCCCTCACGCGTGATCACCTTCCAGGCCGTGGTCAGTAGGATTTTAATATCCAGCCACAGGGACCAGTTATCGACATACCAGACATCATAGCGGAACTTATCCTCCCAGGTGATTGCGTTACGGCCGTTGACCTGTGCCCACCCGCTGATCCCCGGCAGAACCTCGTGGCGGCGCGCTTGCTCAACTGAGTATCGCTCGAGATACTGGATCAACAGCGGCCGCGGACCAACCAGACTCATCTCACCACGCAGCACGTTGAACAGCTCGGGGAGTTCATCGAGGCTGAGACTGCGCAAAAAACTACCCAGACCCGTCATCCGTTCTGCGTCAGACAGCAAGTGTTCGCCAGAACCCCGCTCATCAGTCATCGTGCGGAATTTATAAACATTGAAGGGCTCTCCGTCTTTGCCTGGCCGCATCTGACGAAAAAGAACGGGAGATCCCAGAAAGATGCGCACAAGCACTCCAATGACCCCCAACAGGGGGCTGATCAGAACGAGACCGGGAAGTGTCAGCATCAAATCAAATAATCGCTTGCTCAGCGGAACGCCCGAGGGAAGGAGCTTAGCCGTCATCTACTACTCCTGATCCGATTTCCGCGGCCGCACCATCCGACGAACGACCATGCCCATTGGCGGCTGTCGTTTCCATGATGCGTGCCATCTTTGCGGCGAGGTGTTGGCGATCGAAATTACCTTCGACACAGCGCCTGCCGGCCTGTCCCAGTTTGTCTGCGAAGACAGGGTCCGCCGCAAGCCGCCTCACCGCTTCGGCGATAGCCTCGGGGTCTCCAGGCTGCGCGAACAGTCCTGCATCAGCATCCTCAACCACCCGGCGGATAACCCCATCAATGGCCAGGACCACAGGAAGTCCAGCGGCCATATAGTCGAACACTTTGTTGGGATACGTCGTCTTATACGCATCTACCGCAAGAAGAATTGCCAGCCCTGCATCCGCCTGAATAAGCGTCGAAGCAATTTGGTCTTTGGGTATTGACGGCAGGAAGTGAAGATTGTGCAGCTTCATACGCTCCGCTAGCGCCATCAGATTGACCTTCTCTTTGCCATCCCCGAGGAATACAAAATGGATGTCTTCCTCGTTCTGCAGGAGCTTCGCGGCTTTCAGAGCCGTTTCAAGGTCGTTCGACATCCCATGAGCTCCCGCATAGATGACCAGAAAACCATCCGGTAAACCTAATTCGCGCCTCAAGGTTTGATCTTTCGCTTTTCGTTCAAACATGGTCAGATCAACCCCATTCGGGACCACTTCCACCTGCTGAGCGCCCTGTGAGCGCACGTGCTCGATAAACCCTGGGGAATTGACGACAACTCGATTCGCACGACGATACAGCCTCCGCTCCAGCCACTCGGAGAGACGAATGAGAAACGGATTTGTCAACACGCCGACGGCAACGGCGAAGGAGGGCCAGAGATCGCGGACTTCGAGCAGGAAAGGCTTGCGCTTAAGCCCCGCAATCCATCGGGCAGTCACAGCCTGAAAAATCGGTGGGGTCGTGCCCCACACCAGATCGACATCCGCTACGCGCAATCCTGCCCAGAATGAGACGGCCATGAAACTGAGGAAGCTTAACATCCGGTGCAGAAAGGAGCGATGCCATCCGGAATAACTCCGGCAGCGAAGGATCTCCACACCAGCATCGTCCACCTCACGCGAAAACCAGCCCCCATTAGTTACAGTTCGACCCGTTAGATAGCTCACCTGGCTGGCGATGATAGTCACACGGTGGCCGCGCCGCACAAGCTGGCGGGCGAACTCATGATGACGGGTTCCGCCCGGCTCGTTAATTGCGGCAAAAGCCTGATGGATCAACAGGATGTGCACGCTACGTTTCCACGCTCATCCCACGATATTCGACCCGTGAAAGCGCCGGTCTCCCAACCTCCGGATCCAACCAGCCGATGTCGACGTCCTCCATGTCCGTCTTATCAAACACCCATTTTGTAACCCCTCGCATTGGCAGCTGAGCATGGGCGCTTCTCAACCAGAGCAGCGCCGGCTGCTTCAGTGCATAAGTCGGAGAATGCCAGCCGTAAAGTCTCGAATCCGGCACAAACTCTTCCCCAGCCATTAATTCGCCTGCTCGGTAAAGCGCGGTTCTATCCTGGATACCCTCCGCTCGAATACTCACCCTTGACCCCTGAAAATCCACAGTAAGCGTGCGCTCATCCATATCAAAGGGGATATCCGGGAGGTTCCAGCCAATCCGAACTCCCGCCTCCCCGACCCCCAGAATATCATCAATCACCATCCACAATCGATCTTCAACGCGTAAAATCGTTCGTTGGTGGACCGTATGCTCGCGACTCCGGTATTTATGCATCGCTGAAAGGATCTCCAGGCATCCGTCTTTTGAACGCCAACGCCCAAGGAGTTTGGCGTCACTCCATCTCAGCCAAAGGAAACGACCCGCGCGCAGCATCGGGTCACACCCATCGATCAGGGCTGTGTTGTGACACCAGGCGCCCATAAATGCATTATTCCAGGGATGATCGGCGTTATAAAGATACGTCCCGGGATCGCGTGCCAGGTTAATCCCTTCCCACCACAAATCGAAGTGGAGCTGGTCACTGTGCCCGGGGCGGCTGTGGAATTCTGCCGCGCGCAACATCCCCCGTGACTTCTGGCCGCTCATTAAATAGATCCCTGATTGATGGAAATCGCCAGGGTAGACACCCCCCTGATCTCCAGCAGCCTCGTGCCGATGAGAACTCTCCCGGCGCTGCCCCGTATCATTTACCGTGGTGTCGTCTCTCGCGACCTCCACCCCAAGCCAGAGAGCCAGTTCATCCCACGCACCTGGAGGGAATATTGGATCCCCCAGCACCGTCAATGCCGCGGCTTGCAGCGTGGGCCGGAAATCCGCGAACGAGCAAACGCTCAGGGGGAGCAGGAGTGCACCATCGTTGGGCCCCCAATTGGGAGCATTTCCCGTCGCTGGATCCACAACCGCAGCGAGCCACTGCGTCATTCTGCGCACTGCGTCACCGGATGTCTTCGGCAAGGGGTCGCCCTCAAGCTCAGCCAGACGCACAGCCCAGGTCCCCGCTTGTAGAGCGAGTCGGTGGTAATTCATCGATTGCTGGGTATACCCACCGTCAAGAAAAACCTGTCCCTCGAGCGCCCGCACAATAAATTGCCGCCCGAGGTTTTTCCATTTTCCAGCGTCCTTAAACTCCGGGAAAAGCGTGCCCGCCGAATAAAGCGCGAGCGCTTCAATAAGCAGGTGGTTGTTATCTTGCGCACGGGCATAGAGAAGCGTCGCCGGGATGCGATCCGCGTGCACGGCGATTGTCGTCGTCAGTTCCACCAGATCATCGCCTCGCTCCCGGAGTGCCTGATTGAAGACGTAAAACGAAAACACCAGCGCAAGCAAACGGATGGCGATTTCCTGACCCGAGTGCCAGTTCAAGCCTTTGTTTGGGGCATTTGCTTCCCGCCAGGAACGCAGCAGGGCAAAGAAACCATCGACGTAACGGTCGTCTCCCGTTAGCGCATAGGCTCGAGCCAATGAATACGCCCAGCCAAACCGGGAGATTTCCCACAGGAGTTTGACGTCTTGAGGAAGCTCATTCAGTGCGTACTCAGTCCAGTGGCGCTCAAGACCAACCGTCGTCTTCTCGTTTCCGGACGAGGTTAATGCGAAGGCGCCCCAATTCGGTGGATTCTCAAGCGTGATCTCGGGTTGCCCAAACAGGCGGTACCGTCCATTGAGCACCGAGTCGGCTTCTGCCACCAGCGCCTCAACGCCGTCACCCAGAACATCTCTTAAAGAAACACCTAAGCGCTCCACATCTCGAAAGAAGAATGGTTGTGTTCGCGTCTCACTGTACCGGGCATATCCTTCAGGACCTGAGGGGATGTGACTACGCAGCCACATCTCAAGTGGTTTCTCCTCCCAGGTGAAGGTGGGTGTACGCCAACGAAGCCAGCCGCTTCGCAACGCGAGTTGATACACAGCGTAGCGCGCGAGCGGTACTAGACCAAGTTCGCGTAGCGCATAGAACGGCTTGAAGTGCATGAATGTTTTACTGCTCTGCAATCAGTCCCACATCTCGTGGTTCACCGGAACGCAACGAATCGAATGCAGCATATGAAGCAAGCGAGACCGCGAAGATCTGCTCATAGGGGATTGGCGGAGAGCCGCCTTGCGTGATCGTCTGCTGGAATGTGCGCCATTCGGCGCGATGACCTTTATCCTGACGAAGTTGGGATTTGTGGGTCTTTGTACGTCCGGAGAGGGTCATATCCAATTGCCGGAAGTCA
The DNA here is from genome assembly GCA_965195195.1 of uncultured Anaerolineales bacterium. Taxonomy (GTDB): domain Bacteria; phylum Chloroflexota; class Anaerolineae; order Anaerolineales; family E44-bin32; genus E44-bin32. The sequence continues at coordinate 98,878 of CBDAFF010000093.1, forward strand.
TCCAGAAGCGCTACCCTCCCGCCTCCAAAGACCTCGATTCGCTCTTTAGGGAGTGCCCGGTCGCCGTTCGCCAGGTAGCTCACACTGCCGACTGAACCATCCGCGAACTCGAGCGTAATGACGAAATTATCTTCACGATATCTTCCATCATCAGGAAGGCCCACCGTGAACACTCGCACCGGGAGGGAATTCGTGAGGAAAGTTAAGAAGTCGATAAAGTGACAGGCCTCACCGATAAGACGCCCTCCACCCATGGCGGGGTCATGAAGCCAATGATCCAAGGGTAGAGGCCCGGCGTTTACCCGGTAGTGCATCACCAGCGGTTCGCGGGCGTTATCCAAGAAGTTCTTCATCTTGATGGCTAATGGGGCAAATCGGCGGTTGAACCCGACGCTTAGCAGCTTGTCCCTTGTTTGTAATGCAGCTTCAATCCGTTCCAGTTCCTGGCGCGTGAGCGCGAGTGGTTTTTCGCAGAAGACATTCTTATCAGCTTCAAGCGCGGCCACCACTTGTGAGGCGTGAAGATGGTGCCGGGTGAGGATGGCAATTGTGTTGATGCGCTGATCGTTCAGAAGTTCTTCCACATCCGTCGTGGCGTAAGCAAACCCAAAACGCTTTCCAACTTGCGCAGCGTTCATCCCGGTTGCCGTCGCCAACCCGACCCATTCCAACCCACCCACGCCCGTCATTGCCGGGAACATGGTGGCGGTGGCGAAGTTCCCCGCGCCAATTACGCCCAAGCGAACGCTATCCTGAGCCTCAATTGCCGGCTCTCTGAATTCCACCTTGCGCTGCGCTGAAGCGACCCCGGCATGCTCTTGCGGATAGGTCAGCAGGACTCCGAGAGCTGGCTCCCCCTTGCTGTCCGAAATTAAATCGTAGGCTTCGATGGCGCGCTCAATGGGGAAGCGGTGTGTGAGCAGCAGTTGGGTTTCAATTTTGCCTTCTTCGAGGAGTTCTAAAAACGCTTCTAAGTTGCGGCCTTCGGTCCAACGCACATACCCGCGTGGGTAGTCCACGCCGGCCTCTTCGTAGAGAGGGTCGTAGCGCCCGGGGCCGTAGGAGCGCGAAATAACAAAGCGCAGCTCCTTCATGTAATAGGGCCTTCGGGGCAGTTCTGTTCCGACAGCGCCGGTTGCGACCACAATTCCGCGATCCCTAGCCAGAACGCCGGCGAGTTGAACGGTGTCATTCGATGGTGTGTCAGCACAAATCTGGATCAGGTCAAATCCTGTCCCACCAGTGAACGCCGGTCCTTCAGGTTCGGCAGCATCTCTATTTACAGCTTCAATTCCCAGTTCTTCGGCTAATTTCACCCGCTCGGGATCTGTGTCGATGCCAAAAACAGCACAACCCGCCGCTTGAGCGATCTTTGCGGCCAAGATACCTAACAATCCCAGACCGATTACAGCTACACGATCGCCTAACTGAGGTTCTCCCAGTCGGAACCCGTGAAGAGCGATGGCTCCTAGCGTGGCGAAGGCGCCCGCTTCAAAGTCCACCCCTGCGGGGAGTTTCGCGATCAGATTCTGGGGAACAACGGCGTATTCGGCATGCACCGCATAACCACCGCCGGCGCAAGCAACCCGGTCACCCACTTGAAAACCGGACAACCCCTCTCCTACCGCTTCGATCACCCCGGCAGAGGAGTATCCCAAAGGGAGCGGCTGATCCAGCCGATTCTGGACTGCATCGAACGTTGTGAGCAGGCCTTCGCGGCGCGCTTTCTCTATCACTTGCCGGACGAGATCTGGACGCGAGCGCGCTTTCCCGAGGAGCGTTTTTCCAGCGAACTCAACAAGCGCTCGCTCCGTGCCCACGGACACGAGTGAGGCGACGGTGCGAACAAGCGCTGTTCCAGGCATAACCTGCGGCACAGGCACTTCTAAGACGCTGGTCTCGCCCTTGCGGACATCTTGCACAACTTGTTTCATCAGATCCTTAGTGTGATAGGAATAAATGCTCGATATTTTGGACTAATCGTCTCAACACTCGGCGCGATTATAGCACTACGACTGCACTCAACGCATGCTTAATAGTACGTAATAAAGCTCAATATGCCAGCCGATTCCCGAATACCCGTCCCTGTGTTTTTTCTGCCGTTCATCACAATTGTTATCAAAATTCCCCTTCGTCATCCCTACCGCCAATCTCCCCCGTCCCGAGGATCTTCTCGTAAAATCTCTCTGCCGAAATGGCCACCTGATCGCGATCGGCGCGCTCATTTATCAGACCCTGATTAATCTTGCTAGCTTTTTCGCGAAGCTCAGCGCTCATGAGAGCGCGAGACGTCGCCTCCCCCAGCGCCTCCGCGTCGTCAGGGTCTACGAGAAAACCGTTTTCGCCGTCGGTAACCCACTCCCGCAGCGATTCAAGATCCCCCACCACTGGGAAACAGCCGCAGCCGATCGCTTCAAGGAATGTATTGGGCGTTCCATCGTGTTCACTCGGCGATACGATCACCGTCGACATCCGATACACCATCGCCATTTCACCCTGCGAGAGCTTCGGCAACAGACGGACACTTTGCTCAATCTTTAATTGATCGAGCCAGTGGTTGGCTTCCTCATTACCTGCCATCGCCGGGCAGAGAAACATTGCCCCCGGAACCCTTTCGACAACCCCAGGGATAGACCGAAAGAAGGTGTCGTTGCGAACGTAAGCTCGGAATCCGCGTGGGTTTACTACAACAGGGCTATCCACAGGCAGATCTTCAAGCTGCTTTCTCACTTCAGGTCGCAATGTCTCCATTTCCGGGAGGGCGGGTTTGAATAAGTCGCGCACAAGTCCTCCGCCGCCCGGTAGGACTACAGTTGGGCGGTCCGGTTGAAAGCCCCAATCTGCAGCCAGGCGGATATCCCGCTTGCAGTCCGCGTGCAGAGCATCGGCGCGGCGTAGAGCTTGACGCGTGTGGTATTTCATGCCCGGAGAGGAACGAGCGTGCAGGGTGAAATCATTGCCCCACACCGAGATAACCAGTGGTATCTGGAGCTGTGCTGACGCCCCCACCATCCCCTCGAAGGGGATTCGCAACGAATGGATAAGGTCTACTTCAAGCGTATCCATAATATTCCGCACATGCCTGGCTGCCCGCGGGAGCGTAATCGGGCCAAGCCAATGGCGAATACCCGACCGCAACCCGATCCCCTGCGTGCCGCCCGGGGCATGGAATTCGCCTTTTTCTCCTTGCTTGCCCATGCCGCTGAATGCGACGGGGATAAAGTGCAATGACGCGAGCCCAGGTAAATGTGCACAGCGAAAGGTGCTGAGGAGATGCACCTCGTGCCCCCGCTCTGTGAGCAGCGAAATCCACCCTTGCGCAATCGGGCTTCGCCCGTCGGCGATGAATGCCAGCCTCATCCCCTATCCCTCCATCACCGTTTGCAGCACCGAGACAAAGACTTCTGACATCCGCTTGATGTTGAATTGCTCTACGGCCAACTTGAAGGATTTCTCTCCCATCTTAACCAACCGGCGCGGATGGCGCAGAGCTTCATGTAGAGCTGCGGTCAACCCATCCAGATCGCCAGGTTGGATCAACCAACCATTTCCCCCGGAGACCAGATCTCTCTGCGTTCCATCTCCTTCAGCGACGATGACCGGCAGCGCTGCCGCCATCGCCTCTTGTACAGCCAATCCCCCCGTCCCAGGAAGGACGAAGAGGTCTGCATATGCAAAATACTGCTTTAGATCCGAACCGAACTTGGGTCCGACGAATTGAGCACTGGGGTAAACCTGGCGGGCAATTTCTTCTAATTCCTCGCGCTCGGGACCATCCCCCACAATAATCACTTCCGGCGTGGATTCCAACCTGGCGCACGCCTGCAGCATCAAATCGACACGCTTTCTGCGCTGAAGTCGCCCGACGAAGAGCACCCGCCCTGGGCGTTTTTTTGCGAGTTGGTGCTTTATCGCTGTGCTCGGCGGTGGGACAACGGCGTTGTGAGCTACGAATATACGCTCGGACCGATATCCGAGCTCGGCATATTCATCTGCCCCCTTTGTGCTGTAGGCAATAAGCGCGTCGAAACCGTCCAGAAATCTTGTCCTATAGCCCTGTCGGTAACCGGCGCTGCGCCCTTTCACCGCTGGCGCACCTAGCCCCCAACCCACGACCGGCCGGTCGTTGGAATGCATCCAATCTACTGCCTGACGGTTCGAGAGATAGCGGGGATTCGCCTCCATAATCAGGGCATCCGGATTGATTTTCTGGAGCCAGCGTTTCAGACCACGTTGATAGCAAAGATACAGCGAGCCTCGTAATAAGTGGACATTGTCACCTTTTTCCCATTGGGCAACTGCGAGATCACCCGCAGTTTGAATTGATTCCTCCGGGCGAGGCTCCCCAGCAAAGACGCTCAAGCCTCCATCACATGCGCCCGCCAGGCGATCGAAGAATGGTTGGCGGTACGCCGGCAGCACTCTCTGCTGCAGCGCTAGTTTCCCTTTGAAAATTGATTTACTCATGGCTCAGCGGTTCTCTTCGCTATCCTTGTCTGGCGGCTGGTTTTTGAAAATCTTCAATTTATTAAGCAAAAGTCCACGATGTACATTGTTACATCCACCCGAACGCCTCCAGGTAGCCATCGACCATCTTATCCAGGTCAAGATTCGCCTCTGCACAGGATCGGGCGCCCGCTCGATAAAGTCCCTGGTCCTCAAGCACAATTACCGCCGCCTGGGCCAGAGATGAAAAATCCGGGGGGTCAAGCTGCCAGGACTCTCCGCCATAGGGGACAATGGCCCCCGCCTCGGCGCCCACCAATTCCTTCAGCGCACCGGTGTCGAAGGCGGCGACGGGCAAGCCGCAGCCCAATGCCTCGATCACGGCATTTGGGCAGGCCGGATGGATGTCAGCCGCGAAGAGCAGATGCGCAGAGCGATCCACCGTGGGGATCTGATCCGGAGGGACCAATCCCGGCCAAAGAATGGGAATCTCCGCTGTTTTTTCCACCCACTCCCGGACTGCTGATGACACCTGTCCCACAATCATCAACTCGATCGGATACGTCGTTCTCCTGGCGATTTGCGCTGCCAAGCTGATGGCGTGTTCTACGCCGAGTTCATATCCACCCCCCAATCGCCCTTCAACGACGAGCATTCTGTAGCGATCGTCGGGGCGGTCGTGGGGACCATCTGGTGAATACAGATTTAGATCCACCCCATTATGAACCACCCGATATGGCTTCGTAACCGGCCCATAAACCCTATCCCACCAATCACGCACAAATTCACTTTGATAAATCACACCCGTGGCGATACGCTTACGGATGAAGGAGAGCAGCACATTCGCCGTCTCTGAGCGCAGATAATGGCGGTATCCGGTGCTTCGCTTGCGGTGAATCCAATTCATCCCATCCAGCCGCTGAATCACCGGCACCCCGCGCCGCCGCGCTCCCCAGAGGCCGTTCACTTTTCGTGTGCCGCCTACGACGAGCACACCATCATAGGAACCGTCGCGCAAATCGAAACATACCGCGATCCCTCGCTCACGGAGATTTTTGACTATTTTCGCCTGGAACGACACCATCCCTCCCACGCCGGACACCTGGGGAACGATGCACAGACGGGGGGAAGATCGATTTTCGCCTACGGATGCAGTACGTTGGGAGTCCATTTTTCTAAAAACCGCCAACATCGATTATGTGTTTAATGCTGGCGATACCCTCACTCACGATGTCCAACTCGACGCGCGGGGACGCCAGCCCAGATCTCGCCCGGCTCGGTGGATTCGAGCAGCACAGCATTTGCACCAACTATCGTACCTTTCCCAACCCGTAAGTGACCCTCCCCTCCGAGAACCTTAGCTCCCGGCGAAAGGATCACTTCGTCTTCAATAAATATGCCCTTGAACAGTGAATCCTCAATAGGTAGGTGAATATCGGCGCGCCCCAACGTCACTCCATGATAAATCTTCACGCCATCACCAATCGTCGTGTTGGGGTGGATGACGACACCAAATCCCCCGTGCACCAGGATGAAATCCTTCCCGAACTCAACCGATCGCGGGATCTCGATACTCATCAACTTCAGGATGTAATACGCAAACGCGCCGATCACCGGAACTTCACGGGCATATACCAGAGCGCTGTAAAAATCTCGTCGCGCCATACCTTTTCCTATTCGAAAACTAACGTAAGTCAAGTCGGTTAGGCTGAGATGCTGTCATTCATAGGAGCTGAGTGACGACCGATCACAACCATGATGACTCAGCATTAGGACGGATAGTCCAAAAGAGCCTGGACGATTCTCTCTGCGGCATGGCCATCCCCGAACGGGTTGACCGCCTGTGCCATCGCCCGATGGGCTTCAGGGTCATCCAGCAGCTTGCTTGTCTCCGCGACAATTTTTTCCGTATCAGATCCAACCAAGCGGGCCGTCCCCGCCTGAACAGCCTCTGGGCGTTCCGTCACCTGGCGCAGGACGAGCACCGGCGTGCCTAGCGCCGGCGCCTCCTCCTGTAGCCCGCCGGAATCCGTAAGTACCAGGTGGGCTCTTTTCATAAGATGGGTCATCGGCAGGTAATCCAGAGGTTCCGTCAAAGTCAAATTGGGGATACCGTTCAAAGCTTTGTGGGCTGGTTCACGCACATTTGGATTCGGATGCACCGGGTATACAAGGTGCACATCCTCACGATAGCGTTCGGCGATCGCGCGCAACGCTTCGAAGATCCGCTCCATGGGGTCGCCGAAATTCTCGCGGCGGTGCGCGGTCACGAGAATTAGCCGCCGGCCCTCCGGAATGGCTTGAAACACCGGATGATCGAAATCATAGGGTCGCTCGGCGATCTCATAGAGGGCATCGATAACGGGATTGCCGGTGATAACGATGCTCTCGGCATTCACGCCCTCATGTAACAGGTTGTCCCTGGATTGTTCCGTTGGTGCAAAGTGGAGATCGGCGACCACCCCGGTGACCTTGCGGTTGACTTCCTCTGGGAACGGCTGCCATTTATCGCCCGTGCGCAAACCTGCCTCGACGTGACCCACGCGAACGTGGTGATAATACGCGATCAGTCCCGCCGCCATCACCGTCGTTGTGTCGCCCTGGATGAGGACCCAATCCGGCTGTGTGTCGCTCACGATCGTGTCCAAGCCCTGGATCACCGTGGCCGTGAGGTCCGCAAGGGACTGATCCGGGCGCATTAAATCCAGGTCGAAATCCGGTTTAATCGCAAAGAGACCAAGCACCTGATCCAGCATCTGCCGGTGCTGGGCCGTCACACAAACAGTGGATTCGACATCCGCGGTGACAGAAAGCAGGTTCACCACCGGCGCCATCTTGACCGCCTCCGGCCGCGTGCCAAAGATCGAGAGGACTTTCAATCGGTCATCCGCCATTTTCTTTCCCAACCCCGAGGACCTCTATCTGGAACCCTGCATCCCGCCAAGCCTGACGATCCCAGGCGCCGCACGCATCAATGGCGACTTTGGCTTTGACGAATCCTGCAACCCACTTCGGGTCTAGATCTTGAAATACTTTATGGTCAACGAGCAGGATAATCCCCTCCGCTCCCTTAAAAGCTTCTTCCAATGACGGTGTACTGCGCGCACCTTCAGCCTCTGCCCCCGGCGCGAAGGGCTCGTGGAACAGGACTTCTGCGCCTTTTCCAACAAGCGCCCGAACGATCTCAATTGCCGGGCTCTCGCGCAGGTCATCGACATCGGGCTTATAGCTGAGTCCGAGCGCGGTGATCCGCCTTCCCTTCAGATCGCCAAGGGTACCTTCAACGAGCGCGATGACATTCTCGGGTTGAGCGTCATTCACCTCGCGCGCCTGACGTATGAGCGGCGTTAATTCCGGAGCCCCTTCTACCAGAAACCAGGGATCGACACTGACGCAATGTCCGCCGACTCCGGGCCCAGGTTTCAAGATGTTCACGCGCGGGTGGAGATTGGCAATTTCAATTGCGCGCCAGATGTCCACACCATAATACAAGCCCAAGCGGGAGAACTCATTCGCTAAGGCGATATTCGTGTCGCGGTAAGTGTTCTCCATCAGCTTCACCATCTCCGCTGTCGTGGCATCCTCGAGTAGGATTTCACCTCGAACAAAGAGGGAGTAGAGATCCTTTCCCGCCTCCGCGGAGACATGGTTGATCCCCCCGATGACGCGCGCATTCTCGATCAATTCCTGTAATATTTTCCCGGGAAGGACCCGCTCGGGTGAATATGCCAGGAAGAAATCTTCGCCAGCTTTGAGACCGGAACGCTCGAGGATCGGCGCTAGTAGATCTACGGTTGTGCGTGGAGGCGAGGTCGATTCGAGCATCACCAGATTGCCCACACTAAGATGCAGCACGATCGACTCGGCTGCCGCGACAACATAGCGCATATCGGCGTGTTTTTCCGGGGTGATCGGCGTCGGAACGGCAATGATGAAGGCGTCCGCCGGCTCAGGTTGATCGGTTACGCGAAGATTTTCGGAATGAAAGGCGGCTTGTACGAGTGTTCGCAGCCCGGGCTCATGGATATGGATCTCGCCGTCGCGCAAGACATCGACAACATGCTGATTGACATCTACGCCGACGACCTGCACACCATGCGTTGCAAACGTGCTCGCCGTTGGCAGGCCGATATAACCTAAACCGAGCACGCAGATCTTTTTAAATTCCACGTCTATCCTCCCGACGGACGGGTCTTATTATCCCATGAAACTGGAAAGCCGCCGAAGGCGAACGAGATACGCTCAACCTATGGGAATCCCTGTAACTACCTTCGGTTCCCCGTCGGCGCGTTCTTAAAAGTACCCTGTTGGCTGCGATCATGCACCCGGCTACACTTTACAGTATAAACACGAGAGCTCGCCAGGTAAAACGCGGCGATACGAAGCATCCTGATTGAATATTGCGGGTCTCTTCCTAAGGGTGATTTAACTTTCCCCGCCCATCAAATCATTGAGTGCTGACGAGAAAGCTTCTTCAATTTCCATCATCCAAATATCTCACATACCCCCCTTCAGGGTACAATTATCCGGTCAAGATACCCGTCTGCGCTGCGTGGAGTGATCTCCCGTGTTTGCGCGTTGGATGAAATCTATCAAATCTGGAGCAAATAATGGCGAAGACCATTGATCAACTCAAAGAACTTCTCGGTGTCGTTTCCGACCTTGGATCGGCAGCCGCTGTGCTGGGCTGGGACCAGCAAACCTATATGCCGCCCGGCGGCGCAGGTGCGCGAGCGATGCAATTGGCCACACTCAGCCGCCTCGCCCACGATAAGTTCGTTAGCGATGAACTCGGTGAAGCCCTGGATCTTGCGAAAGTCGAAGCAGAGGACTTGGATCCTGAATCCGATGAGTTCTGCTTGGTACGTAAAACGGATCGGGACTATCAGAAAGAGGTCAAGGTCCCATCGGAATGGGTTGGTGAATTTTCACGCGTGACGGCTCTCGCCCATCAGGATTGGGAGAAAGCCCGCGCCGAGTCGAATTTTTCCCTTTTCGAACCTCGTCTTGAAAAGATTGTCGGCTTGAGGCGTGAATATTCTAGCTTCTTCGCTCCCTACGACCACGTCTACGATCCACTCCTGGATGACTTCGAGCCGGGCATGAAAGCCGCTGATGTGAAATCCGTGTTCGACACACTTCGCCCGCGATTGATCGCCCTCGTTCAGGCGATCGCGGAACGAGGCAAGCCCGTCGATGACGCTCCTTTGCACCAGCACTTCGACGAGAAGAAGCAATGGGATTTCGGCGTTGAAGTGGCCAAAGCCATTGGGTATGACTTCAACCGCGGTCGGCAAGACAAAGCCGCCCATCCCTTCACAACCGGCTTCGGCACCGGCGATATTCGCATCACCACGCGCTTCGATCCAGAATTTCTCAACACGGCGCTCTTCGGAACCATGCATGAAGCCGGGCACGCTATGTATGAACAGGGAGTCGATCCCAAATTAGATCGCACACCACTGGGAACCGGCACTTCTCTCGGCATCCACGAATCGCAGTCTCGTATGTGGGAGAACCTGGTCGGGCGCAGCAAGGGATTTTGGTCAGCATACTTCCCGCGCTTGCAGGAATTCTTCCCGGATCAGCTCGGTGAAACCGATCTGGGTGAGTTCTACCGCATGATTAATAAGGTCGAACGCTCCCTGATCCGTGTCGAAGCCGATGAAGCCACTTACGATCTGCACATCATGCTGCGCTTCGAACTCGAGATTTCCCTAATGAATGGTAGCCTCGCAGTGAAAGACCTTCCCGAAGCGTGGAGCAAGAAATCCGAAGAGTTCCTGGGCATCACACCTCCAGACGATGCGGATGGGGTGCTGCAGGATATTCACTGGTCAGGAGGGATGATCGGATACTTCCCCACATACTCTCTGGGGAATCTGATTGCGGCCCAACTTTGGAACAAGATCAACGACGACATTCCGGACATTGAGAAGAAGATCGCAGAGGCTGAATTCGGCGACCTGCTTGCGTGGCTGCAGAAGAACATCCACCGTCACGGAGCGAAGTACGAACCTCTGGATCTACTCAAACGAGCCACGGGGCAAAGCCTGGATGCGGAACCGTACTTGCAGTACCTTGAGCGTAAATTCGGCGAAATCTACGAGCTCTAACGAAGCGGCAAGTTGATCTTATGAGGAGAACCTTGAAGAACGAGCGGACATCACCGACCACGTTCGTCCTCCTGGAAGAAGATCAGAGCGACTCGGAACTGCGTTATAAGTCACTGCGCAGTAAGTAGAGTGATGAACGAGATGACCACACGTTCCAACCCCCGTTCGCCTGGTCAAAGCACAATCCTTGCGCGCGAAGCAGCGACTCCCAGCACCCTCGCCTGGCATTCGCGGTCAGGGAAATATCTTCTATTGCTCCTCATCGCTCTCGTGCTGGCGTCTTGTACATCAAGAACAGATCCTTCCATGACGATCATCGCGCCGGATCAAGCGGAGGCCACACACTTAGCTCCGGCGACGGTCGATCCCATTGATGGTGAATCGCCCCCGCCCCCGCTCACCGAGGCAACACCGGCGATCATCATTGAACCATCCTTCCCGGCGCCAACCCCAACAAGCATTCCCCCCTCTGTTGGCGTACCTCTGGAAGAACTGAGTATTCTCTTGCCGGGCCCTGGTTCAATGGTCAACAGCCCGATCCAGGTCAAGGGTTATGGCGGACCCAGCCTGAACAACCGGGTGCAGGTGCGGTTGATTGCAGAGGACGGGCGCCTACTATCCAAGGGTTACTCATTCATCTACTCATTCCCGGGTCGCCCAGGTCTGTTCTATATCCAGATGCCTTTCGAGTCCAAGCTTGTGGCTGAACGAGCCTGGTTAGAGGTCCGTTCCTTTGAAGATTATTTCGGTATGCTCCGGCACCTGATGACTGTGGAAGTGACGATTCTCTCTACGGGCAGCGATCGCATATACCCTGCCATTCATGGAGCGGAGAAACTCACCATTTTCCAGCCGCGTGAGGAGAACGTAATCGCAGGAGGAAGCGTGCTCATCCAGGGTGCGGGGTGGGTCGATCAAGACGTGCCTTTGCGAATCGAGATCGTCAATCAAGCCGGCGACGTCTTGGGATCTGGCCAGGTGGAACTTGACGCGCCAGCCGTGGGTCAACTGGGCACATTCTCGGTGGAAATCGCCTATCAAACTTCGCATCAACAGTGGGCCCGCATCGGCGTATATGAGCTACATGACGGGGTTCCCGGTTTGGTGCACTACACAAGTGTCGGTGTCTGGCTAGGACCCTGACGGCAGGGCAAGCCGAAGAGCGCTCATGTTTGCGGCACGAACCTTGGAACCTCAACCTCATATAAATCGACATTAGCGGTGATATAATCCGCATCCTTTTGAGGAAATTGTGGAGACGACACAAGCCGTTCGCCGACGTCCATCAAGGATCATTATCTGGCTCAATCGAGCCCTGGTGGCGCTTTTCGCGACCTCGCTTGTGTTGTTTACCGGCTTCGCACTTTTCCTGCTCGGAACGCGATTATTTCTCTTCAATCGCGCCCTTCCCGGTGTACATCTTCAAGAAGTTAACCTGAGCAGAATGTCTCCAGAGGAAATCGTCTCTGCGCTGAACCCGGTTCTAACCTACCCGGAGGACGGCGCCGTCGCGCTCATGGATGACGAGCGAACCTGGATGGCCAAACCGGCGGACCTCGGTGCTTCAATCGACTTTCATGAGATCGCCAACAATGCCCTCGCCGTTGGTAGACAGGGTACATTCCTGGAGCGCATTCAGCAGCAGGTGGACGCCTGGTATCAGGGGCATGCCATATCGCCCGTTGTACTTTTCGATCAGGTAGTAGGAGCACACTATCTTCAAGATGTCACTTCAGAGATCGATCAACCGATGATCGAGGCGGCACTCCAGATCGAGGGGACACAGGTCATGGTAAGTCCGGGCCAAATTGGCCGCTCCGTCGACGTTATCGGGACACTTGATGCCCTCAAGGAACCTTTCGGCTCCATGCACGACGCAGTTATCCCCATTGTGGTTGAAGAAACCCATCCAATGGTCCTCGACGCCTCCGGCGCAGCGGAAAGCGCGCGCCTGATTCTGAGCGAACCCTTGCGGATAACCGCCGAGGGCGCCGAAGATCTTGTGCTCGAACCAGCGGAACTTGTGCCCATGATCCGTTTTGAGGTTCAGGGAGATGCCCCCGGCTCGGAATACGCAGTGCAGCTTGATCCCGAATTGCTGGCGGATTTACTCGCCCCTCGCATAGCTGAGCTGGAGCGCAAGCCCGAGAACGCGCGCTTCATCTTCAACGATGAAACGCGCGAACTAGATCTGCTTCAGCCGGCCGTGATTGGAAGAACCCTGGATATCGCTGCCTCTATAGAAACTATCAATGCTGGGGTAAGTGAAGGCCTGAATGCCATTGAGTTGACGTTCGAATACGAAGAGCCTGTAGTCGGCAGCGAGGCGACCGCGCAGGAGTTAGGCATCAGCGAGGACGTGAGCATTGTTTCGACATACTTCCCTGGCTCAAGCTCCGAACGTATTCAGAATATCAAGACCGCATCCTCGGTTTTCCATGGTCTTCTCGTCCCCCCAGGCGAAACGCTTTCAATGGCGGATGTCCTGGGAGATATCAGTCTCGATAACGGTTACGCCGAGGCGTTGATTATTTTTGGCGATAGCACGATCAAAGGTGTTGGCGGCGGTGTGTGTCAGGTGAGCACGACCCTCTTTCGTGCGGTGTTCTTCGGGGGATATGAAATCGTCGAACGCCATCCCCACGCCTATCGGGTTGGGTATTACGAGGGGGGACCAGGGTCGCCGGGGCCGGGCCTGGACGCAACCGTGTTCGTTCCCATGGTTGACTTCAAATTCCGCAACGACACGCCTTCCTGGCTTCTCATGGAGACATACATCTACGGCAACCAATTGCTGTGGAAGTTCTATTCAACCTCCGATGGCCGGACAGTCCAGTGGAGCAGTCACGAGTCGGGCAAAGTAGATGCTCCCAAACCTTTGTACAAGGAAAACCCGGATCTGGACAAGAACGAGTTCAAAAAGATCGACTATGAGGCCGATGGGTTAGATGTCATCGTATATCGCACAGTCACCCGGGATGGAGAGACAATACACAAGGACACAATAAAGACTCACTATCTCCCCTGGCGGGCAATTTACGAATTCGGCCCTGGGAGCGATCTCCCGGATGATATCGAAGTGGAAGAGGATTAACGCCCCGCCCCAAATAGCCTATATAACCCCTGTTTGACAACTTCTCCGACCTCGGCTATTTTCATGCCAACCAAACCATGCCTAGAGCATCCGCAGGAGTAGATGATGATTAGCGAAGACTTGCTCGAAATCCTACGTTGTCCAGCTTGTGTGCGCGAGAAAGAGGGGCTCCTCGATCTTTATCAGGAGACTTGGCTGATCTGCCAGGAGCCGGATTGCGGTAGAAAATATCCAATCAAGGATGATATTCCTGTGATGTTGATCGAGGAGGGGGACAAATGGGTTGAAGTGAAGAAGGATGACCTTCCTGTTCCCCCACCAGGAGATTAATGGACTGGAAAAATCACGACCCGCAGACGTTACTGGGCGAACTCCAATCGGGTGACGATGATCGATCGGAGCGTGCTGTCCACCGGGTCGCCGAATTAGGCGAGCGCATGCTGCCGCTGCTCCTTGAACAATTACAATCCCAGGAACCGGATCAGCGTTGGTGGGCGACGGCCGCTCTCACGCACATCGATCGCGAGGAGGCGCGGAAAGCGTTGCTCGAGTCTCTTGCCGATGAGGATACTGCTGTCCGTCAGTGTGCGGCCTTTGGTCTGCGCCGCCATCCTTCTGTTGACGCTATTCCGACCCTGATCGATTTACTCGGGGATCAAGATCGACTGCTCGCCAGACTGGCTGCTGACGCCCTCGCCGCGCTTGGTGAGTGCGCCGTCTCCCCGCTCACTGAAGCCTTGCGCTCTGAGGATGCTGCTGTCCGCATCGAGGTCTCACGCGCCCTCGCCTCTATAGATAACCCTTCCGTAATCGCTCCCTTGTTCGCCGCCCTGGATGACGATTCATCACTCGTCACGCATTGGGCCGAGGAAGGTCTGCAGCGCAGGGGGGTCGGGATGGTTTTCTTCAAGCCATCCTGACGCTATTTCACAACAACCCAGGCGATCCAGACAGCAATCATCACCAACCCGAGTAAGAATTTAACGACAAACGAGGCGCCATATCCAGCCCCCATACCGAACATCGCCCGCATAGCTTTGTCGGCATTTTTATGACGTGCAAACTCCAACAAAAACGTCCCCAGCAAAAGTCCAGCGATCAAGCCGAGCGGGCCGAACACAAATAGGCCGATTACCCCCGCGGCCAACCCGCCAAAGGTGCTCAACCATGATGCCCCTCCACGCCGAGCCCCCATCCCACTCAAAACCATTTCCGCGGCTTGCCCGGTTAAACCCAACACAACGATAATGGTGAAAAGCCACCAACCGTTCTCGCCCCAGCCAACCAGTAACCCGTAACCAAGCGCGCTGATCAGAATCAGCCCAAGGTCAGGGATTGCCGGGATTATCGTAGCCGCCAGCCCGATTAACATCGCCAGCCCCAAGAGAATCGTGAGTACGATATCCGTCATGTCGCCTCCGGCGTAATTTTATCCACCTCACCCATCCATGGGCGAAGCACCTCTGGTATCGCCACGCTTCCATCCTGCTGCTGGTAATTTTCAAGAATGGCGATAACCGTGCGCGGCAAGGCAAGACCCGATCCATTAAGCGTATGCAAGTGGACCGGTTTTCCATCCGGTTCCGGCCGGTAGCGGATATTCGTCCGCCTGGCCTGGAAGGTTTCACAGTTGCTGCATGAGCTGACCTCGAGCCATTCCCCGCAGCCCGGAGCCCACATCTCCACATCATATTTTTTTGCTGCCGTAAAACCCAGATCGCCCGTCACCATCTCGATCACCCGGTGGGGAATCTCCAGCGCCCGGCAGATATCCTCTGCATTTTTGACCAACACCTCCAGTTCATCGTAGGAGGTTTCGGGGGTGGTGAAGTGATACATTTCCACTTTGTTAAACTGATGGACGCGCTTAATCCCGCGCACATCACGACCGGCGGAGAACTTCTCCCTGCGGAAGCAGGGGGTGTGGGCCACATATTTCTTCGGCAGTTGGTCAGCTTCGAGAATCTCGTCTCGGTGCAGATTGGTCAGGGGGATCTCGGCGGTCCCAACCAGCCACAGATCATCTTCCACGTCGTGGTAGATGTTCTCTTTGAACTTCGGGAGTTGGCCTGCACCCCACATACACGCCTCGCGCACGATGGCTGGCGTGTAAACCTCAGTATAGTCATGCTTCTCAGTGTGAAAATCCAGCATCCAATGGATCAGCGCGCGTTCGAGACGTGCCCCCAGGCCAAAGAGCACATAAAACCGGCTGCCGGAGAGCTTTGCGCCGCGCTCGAAATCGATGATGCCCAAGTTTGGTCCCAAATCCCAATGCGGCAGCGGTTCAAACCCGAACTGTTCCTCCGTTTTCGGTTCGCCCTCCTGCCTGACGACGATATTTTCACTCTCGTCTTCCCCGACGGGGACGCTCTCATGCGGCAAGTTCGGCACCAGGTACATCGCCCGTTCGAGATCCGCATCTACCTCCCGCAGTTCAGACTCGAGCGTCTTAACACGCTCGTTCACAGCGCCCATCTTTTCGATGAGTTCTTCGCGCGGGGCGGCGTCTTTCATCCGCCCGATCTCCTTGGAGGTGACATTACGCTCGTGGCGCAGATCTTCGAGCTCCTGCAGATTCTGGCGGCGCTTCTCGTCTAGCGCGATGATCTCCTCGATCGGCGCTTCCGCCTGCAAGCTGCGAATCGCATTCTTCACATCCTCGGTATTCTCGCGGATCATGCGAATATCAATCACGTTGTGCCTCCGTTGAAATCATGCCTTTTCATCCATCGCGCCCCAGCGGTGGGCCTGAGGGAGGTTGGTTATCCAGCGCTCATTCTATACCCAAAGCGAGCGTTTGGTATCATCGATTTTGATCCTTTGGAATATACCATCGAGTGTGAACTTGTGATGCTGACGATTAGCGCCCAAAACGCAAAAAGCTACGTTGTGAGATCTCGCGAGGAGGCCTTATTAGCGGCGTGGATCGTACCTGATTCGTGCACGTTGCTTGAACTCGTTGTTTATTCGAGCTAAGCTCTAGGGTGGTGGTCTTCCGGGGGAATTGCCCATATCAACCCTGTGGGGTGATAAAGACCGCAATAATGTTGCCTATTAGCAGCGCTGGGGATTTTTGCGGAACTTAAGCCGCATAGTACTTCCATTTTGGGGGATACCGAGGGGAGATTTGTACATACTCATATGTTAGCCGGCGCTTCCCAGTAGAAATCCACGTTTTCCTGGCTATCGACGCGAGCGACTGGGCACTTCATATACAACAAAAGGAAGGAAACTTATGGGATCCAATCCTATAAACTTGGCAGTTCGCTTCATTCTCGAGATCGCCGGCCTGGTGGCATTGGGGTGGTGGGGCTGGAATCAAGCAGACGGGATCTTGAGATTTTTGCTGGCTCTGGGAATACCAGTTCTTGCCGCAGTATTGTGGGGTACTTTCGCCGTGCCGGACGACCCAAGCCGGTCAGGAGAAGCGAGAGTTCCAGTACCCGGTATCGTTCGCCTTCTGCTCGAGCTGGCATTTTTTGCTTCAGCGACATGGTCTCTCTTCGCCATGGGTGCAACGACGTTGGGTTGGATATATGGCATCGTCGTGCTTATTCACTACGTAGTTTCATACGATCGAGTCGCGTGGTTGGTTCGCCAGTAACGACCCGAATTAGAAAAGTGAACCATACCAGGCCATAGGTAACAAAATATTCTCACAACATAGGTAACACATATTCTCAAGACATAGGTAACACTTTCTCTAAGAGGAGGTGGAGCCCATGCCTTGGAAAGGTGTTACCGTGAGCGAACAGAGACAGCGATTCCTCGAAGACTACCAACTAAACTATTACTCCATCACAGAGCTATCTGAGCGATTCAGCATATCCAGGAAAACTGCCCATAAGTGGATCAATCGTTTCAAGCAGTATGGTCAGGATGGCTATCATGAGATATCTCGACGCCCTCACACCTGCCCCTGGCGAACCGATCAAGCCATCACAAAGGAACTGGTGAAACTTCGCAAAGCTCACCATCACTGGGGGCCACGCAAACTGCTTGATCTGATGCACCGGCGAGATCCTAAGCGGCGGCTTCCTTCGGTAGCAACTGCAGCTAGGATTCTGTCAAGAGAGGGGTTGATCAAGCCTAGGCGTCGCTATCGGCGGGCTCATCCCGGTTGCCCTAAGAGCGTCCCGCAAGGGCCCAATGACATCTGGGCTGCAGACTATAAAGGGCAGTTCCGTCTGAAGAACGGGAACTACTGTTTCCCGCTAACCGTCAGTGATCTCTCATCCCGGTTTATATTGGGAGTTGACGCACACCCAGCGATCTCTCTAGAGAAGAGTTTT
>CBDAFF010000094.1:0-36499 GCA_965195195.1 uncultured Anaerolineales bacterium
CTTCGATAAGACGTGGGAACTTCGCGAGACACGCGACGATGTGGTCATCTTCAACCAGTTTGACGAATTCGGGAATTACCTCTGGCATTATGACATCACCGGACATGCGATGGAGGAGGTGCTTAAAAAAGAACTCCGCCAAGGTGACAACTACGCCGGGGTTGTGTTGACAACAGGGTCGGCGGGGACGTTAGCCTGTGGAGAATACTTGAAGCAGATCTTCCCTACAAGCAGGATCGCTGCTGGTGAAGCTTGGCAATGCCCGACCTTGATCGAGAACGGTTTTGGAGAACATCGCATCGAGGGCATCGGCGATAAACACGTTCCCTGGATCCACAATGTGAAGAACACAGATATGATCATCGCGTTGGACGATAACGTGATCGTCAACCTGGCCCGTCTTTTTAACGAACCCGAAGGGCATAAGTACCTGGTTGAAAAAGGTGTGCCCGAGGCTTTCATTGAAAACCTGGAGCTGCTTGGCTTCTCCAGCATCGCCAATCTTGCAATGGCGATTAAGTTCGCTAAGTACTATGAACTGGGCGAAAACGACATCGTGCTCACGGTCTTCACCGATTCCATGGAACTCTATCAGAGCCGCTTAAAAGAGATGCATGAGGAACATGGAAAATATCTGGAGAAGGAAGCTGCAGCCCACTTCGCCCGTGATCTGCAGGGGCTAAAAACGGACCACTTGCTCGAAACTCGCTATACAGACCGGCGCAGGATCCATAACTTGAAATACTACACCTGGGTCGAACAGCAGGGTCGGACCTACGAGGAAATCATGGCGCAGTGGTACGATCGGGATTATTGGACCTCGATCCAGGCGCTTCTGCCAGCGATCGATCAATTGATTGTTGAGTTCAACGAGCGTGTTGGTTTGATATAAAGACGCTTATACAAAGGGGAACCTTGTTGAGAAGAAAGGCGGATGTCCCATTCCATCGTCAGAACGGAGTGTGGAATATCCGCCTGTTATTTTCCAAGCACGAATGGTTGTAACATATTCCTGCAATCTTGAAGACGGTCCGTATCCTACCTTTAATTGGGCGTGATGGAAGAAATCTATCCTGAAGATCTCATCCTGGTAGCGGTAATGAAGGATCCGCGTGATCTGGAGATTGCCAGGGTTTTAGGCTGGTATCGGATTCCTCTTCAATCCGCACCGAAAACTGTACGTGTCGATTGGATTATCTTTTTTCTCACCTCGGCTTTTGGCGAGGACAGGTGGTCTGTGAGGTATATTGCCAAGGTCCTGGGGCATGAGTTGTTGACGAGAGGGGAACTTCTACGGGAAGAAAGTGATCATCCTAGAGCGGATGAACCGTACTTCAAGATATTATTGGGTCCTCTGCTCGAATTGCCCAGACCCATAACAGCGGAAAAATGGCGTCGTTTTACGTTCCTATATACGACCGGCGAGCGCTTGACGCAGGCGGACGATGTTCGTGATTTGCGAGTCCCACCATCCGATGAGCGTGATCGATTGTGGAAGCTCATCCGTGAACGATCGGAGAATGGTGATGGTTTCTCCGTATCAACGAAGCAAGATGATCATGGAAAATAAAGAAACTCAATCAGGATGCCAGAAACCGTGATCCGTCCCACCAGGAACAGAGAGGAAGATCAATGACGGCGATAATCATTCGGTCTGGAACGCTGGTCACCGCCAGTGAAGTAATTCGAGCGGATTTGCTCATCCGCGATGAGCGGATTGCAGCGATTGGGGAAGACATTCCCGCAGATGATGCCGAAATCATCGACGCGGAGGGGAAGCTCATTTTTCCCGGAGGCGTCGACCCACACACGCATCTCGACCTGCCGATGTTCGATACGGTTTCCTCCGACGATCACTACACAGGGCACAAGGCGGCGGCATTCGGCGGGACGACGACTGTGATGGATTTCGTGCCGCAAGACCAACCAACGCTGCGGCAGGCAATCGAAAATTGGCACCGCAAAGCGGATGAGAAGGCGGCGGTCGATTTCGGCTTTCATATGAATATCACCAGCCTGGACGATGACATCATGGCAGAAATCCCTGCGCTGCTCGACGAAGGGATTACGACATTAAAGGTGTTCACGGCCTATAACGGGCGTCTCCGACTCCAAGATGGTGAGATCTTCCGGGTTATGCGCCTGGGGGCTGAGCAGGGGATGCTCACGATGATGCATGCCGAGAATGGAGATGTGATCGAGATACTAACCGCTGAGGCGCTTGCGGCAGGGCATACCTCGCCGGAATGGCATGCGCTAACCCGCCCGGCTTGGGGCGCCGTAGAATCGGTCTTGCGGGGGATCGCGCTGGCAGAGCAAGCCGGATCGCCTATCTATATCGTGCATGTCAATACGGCTGGCGGATTGGATCAGATACGCTACGCACGCCAACATGGCATTCCTGTGATGGGGGAGACCTGCCCTCCCTATCTCTTCTTCACAATTGAGAATCTGCGCGGAGATGAAGGCGCTAAATGGATCTGCTCTCCCCCGATGCGGACGGAGCAAGATAATGCAGCTCTATGGAACGGGCTTGCGGATGGCGGATTGCAAACCATCGGGACGGATCATTGTCCTTTCTTCTATGACGGGACCAAACCAATTGAGTACGAGGGGAAGAGCGTTAAGATCCCCGGGAAGGAACTGGGGGCAAATGACTTCACGAAAATCCCGAATGGTCTTCCCGGTGTTGGAGATCGGATGCCGATCCTCTGGTCGTACGGAGTCGGACAAGGGAGGATCACCCCTAACCAGTTCGTCGCGTTAACAAGCACGAACGCAGCGAAGATTTTCGGGCTGTACCCGCAGAAAGGCGCACTATTGCCTGGATCGGATGCTGACATCGTGATCTGGAACCCGGCGCGCGAATTAACCTACGGTGTGGAATTCGCCCAGCATCGTACGGATTACAATCTCTACGAAGGATGGCAATTGAAGGGGTACCCGGAGAAGGTGTTTCTGCGCGGACAACTCATTGTAGATGAAGGCAAATGGCAGGGTAAGGCGGGGATGGGGCGTTATCTCCATCGTCATGCGGGCGGCGAGATTCTTTGAGGGTCTTGAAACGCGACCTGCCAGGTGCTAGAATCAATGAACCTCGGATTGGTGGTCGTTCACAGAGTGGATCTGTGACCGGCGTTAAGCAGCCTCGCTAACCGTAAAGTGCCACCGGATCCTCAATCCTCTCAGTAGAAGCGAATATGGCTCTTTGGAAGAATTTTCTGCAGCCCTCAACCGTCGAAGATGCACTGGTCGCGCTGGGCGTTGAACCCGATCGCTCCGTTGTCGTCGCCGGCGGTACAGATATTTTGCTCGATCTCCAGCAAGGCCGGCATTCAGCGGTTAATACACTGGTTGACATAACCCAAATTCCTGAAATGACGGCGATTCAAAAACAGGATGATTTCCTTCGCATCGGCGCAGCTGTGTCGCTATATGAAATTATTCGGGACATCAGGGTCCAGAAGCACGCGCAAGGACTCACTGAAGCGTGTGGGCTCATCGGAGGCACCCAGATTCGTAATGTGGCAACGCTTGGAGGCAATGTGGGGCATGCGCTTCCAGCTGGTGATGGAACGATCGCACTTATCAGCATGCGGGCGGAAGCCCAACTCGCTTCTGCAGAGGGGCGAAGGTGGTTTCCTGTTGAGACGCTCTTCGAGGGACCAGGTCGACCGAGCTTTGACCGTTCACGAGAGATACTCGTCGCTTTTCGCGTTCCGCTATCCGGCGAAGGAGAAGGCTCGGCATTTAAGCGAGTCATGCGCCCTCAGGGCGTGGCTATCGCGATATTGAATATGGGAATCTGGTTGCGACGAGGAAGCGGCGGCAAAGTTGAGGAACTTCAAATATCTGTTGGACCTGCTGGGCCGCGGCCGCTGCGGGCGCTGAAGGCTGAGGCGGTCTTACGTGGTCAGTTTTTTGATTCCAAAAATATTCAAGGCGCGGTTCAACAAATGCTGCAAGAGGTGAATTTACGAACTAGCCCACATAGATCGACGAAGGCTTATCGGGAGCATATCCTACCGACGCTGTTCGAGCGCACGATCACGGCGGCCTGGGAACGGGCTGCGAGCAAATACGAATGAAACCCACGTATTGATCTTGGTCTGAGAGAGTAAAACGATGAAATTCTGGATAAACGGAGTGGAAAAGGAGATCGATACTCTTCCCGGGGAGATGCTCTCTGATCTTCTCCGAACCCGCCTGGGGATGACCGGTACGAAGATTGGGTGCGGCGAAGCGGAGTGCGGCGCCTGTACGGTTTTAATCGATGATGCTCCGATTCTCTCCTGCGTTTATCCAGCAGTGCGGGCGGCTGGACGAAAGATCATGACGATCGAAGGACTGGCGCAGGATGGTCATCTGCACCCGCTGCAGGAGGCTTTCGTCCAATATGGTGCCTTGCAGTGTGGCTTCTGCATGCCGGGACAAATCATGACCGCCGCGGCTCTATTAAAGAAGAACCCGAATCCCGGCGAAATGGAGATCCGGGACGCATTGAAGGATACGCTCTGCCGCTGTGCCGGCTACCCGACGATTATCCAGGCCGTCCAGGCAGCCGCTAAAACAATGGGCACAGGTAAGCCTATCCCTCCTCTGGAGCTGGAAGAATCAGAGGGTACAAATGCCGTCGGTCATATACAGCCGCGACCAGATTCTTTGGAGAAGGTAACCGGGGCGGCTCGATTTGCCGATGACCTTCAATTCCCTGAAATGCTTGTTGGACGAGTATTGCGGGCGGGAGTACCTCACGCAATCCTTAAACGGTTAGACATCCAGGCGGCGATTGAAAGCACCGGTGTCGTGGCTGTGCTCGTTGCGGAGGACATCCCCGGGGAACGCAATCATGGTCTGGTTATTAAGGATTGGCCCATCCTCGTCGGCGTGGGCGAGAAGGTGCGCTATGTCGGTGACGCCGTTGCGCTCATCGCCGCTGAGACACTTGAGGATGCGGAGAGGGCTTTATCGTTGGTCGAGATGGAATTTGATGCGCTGCCGGTTGTGGTGGATCCGGTCTCCGCGAATGAAGCCTCAGCAGAGAAAGTACATGATGGCGGCAACCTGCTAAAACATATCGAGATTCGGAAGGGTGATGTAGATATTGGGTTTGAAGGCGCGGATCTCAACCTCGAAGGAGTATTTCATACACCGTCTAACGACCATGTCTTCCTTGAGCCTGAATGCAGTATCGCTGTTCCATCAACAGACGGGCGCATGGAGATTTATGTTGGTTCGCAGATTCCTTATGCCGATCGAGAACAGGTGGCTCGCAGCCTGGGCTTGACGGATGAACATGTACGCGTGATCGGAACGCCAATAGGGGGTGGATTCGGCGGCAAGGAAGATATCGCTGGTCAGATCCATGCTGCTTTGCTTGCGAAAGCCTGCGATCGACCCGTGAAGGTCCTTTTCAACCGGCAGGAAAGTCTGCTTGTGCATCCCAAGCGGCACGCAACGCAGATTCGCATTCGTATTGGAGCCAGACAGGATGGTATGCTGACGGCAGTCGAGACCGAGTTGTTCGGAGACACAGGAGCATATGCCTCCCTCGGGGAGAAAGTGATGACCCGGGCGACAACTCACTCAACAGGTCCATATAACATCCCCCATGTTCGGGCGGATTGCTTCGCCATGTACACCAATAACCCCCCGGCAGGTGCATTCCGGGGTTTTGGTGTAACGCAGTCATGCTTCGCAGTTGAGTCACTCATGGATGAACTGGCGCACACCCTTAAGATCGATCCCGTTGAATTCCGGCGCAAGAACGCATTGCAAGTCGGTCACGTCACCAATACAGGTCAATTACTGGGTGAAAGTGTTGGATTGCTGGAGTGCATGGACCGGGTTGAAGCTGAGCTTCGCAGATTCTCTCCAGAAGACAATCCATTCGAGGCGAAAATCGTTTCAAGATACCCCAACCGCCGCCGCTCCTGGGGTATCGCCGCCGCTTTTAAGAATACAGGGCTTGGCGGCGGGGCGCCCGATAAAGCGTCTGCAGAGGTGGAACTCTATCCCGATGGGACGGCGCAGGTGCGCACTTCTTCGGCGGATATGGGACAGGGGTTATTAACTGTCCTGCAACTGATCGCTGCGGAGGAGCTCACCCTTCCTCCTGATATGGTTCGTGTCTTACTCTCCGATACCGGTTTAACACCGGATGGCGGACCCACGACCGCCTCACGCCAAACCTATGTGACCGGAAATGCCGTTCGGTACGCTTCCGCAACCGTCCTCCAGGCGGTTCGCTCAACGCTGGCTGAACGCTTTGATGTGCCGCCGGACACGATTAAATTCATCGAAGGGTTAGCCCACGTCGATGGAAAGCAGATCGAACTGGCTGAAACTATAGAGATAATGAAGGCTACAGGACAGGAGCCGAAGGCACTATATGAGTACTGGGCACCGGAGACCCATCCGCTCGGAACGGGCGGGGATATGCATTTCGCTTACTCATTCGCCGTACAGGCTGCCGAGGTCGAGGTCGATCTTGATACAGGTGAGGTGCAAGTCCTGCGTGTCATTGCAGCTAACGATGTTGGACGCGCGATCAACCCGCTGGGATTGAGAGGGCAGATCGAAGGTGGTGTGATGATGGGGCTCGGGAACGCGCTCATCGAGGAATTCATTGTTGAGGAAGGTTATGTATTCACCGATCGTATGGCGCGCTATCGCATACCGTCGATAGTCCAAGCGCCGGAGATCATCCCCATAGTTGTAGAGCATCCCACTTCTGAAGGACCGTACGGGGCAAAAGGGGTGGGGGAAGTCTCAAGCATCCCGACAACGCCGGCGATAACGAATGCGATCTACAATGCTTGCGGCATACGAGTACGTACACTTCCTGTCGATCAGGATTGGCTCGCCTTGGAGCTGTCGAAGCTGGGGAGCGCAAATCGTGAGTGAAAAGTTGAAATGGTTGGACTGGGCGCGCGAGATACAAGCCCTCGCGCACACAAGCTTGCACTATGCTCAGAATCCTTTTGAGGCCTCGCGTGCTCAGCGGTTATTGGAAATCGCATCAGAGATCGTGGCCGAAAATAGCGAGATGGAAGCCCAAGAGGTATTGGTGGCGTTCACGGCACAGCCCGGTTATATTACGCCGAAAGTCGACGTCCGCGCTGCGGTATTCCGGGATGGAGAACTGCTGTTGGTTCGTGAAGCAATGGATGGCAGATGGACTTTCCCTGGCGGTTGGGCTGATGTAGGTGAGCCGCCCAGCCTGGCGGTAGAGAGGGAGGTTCAGGAAGAAACAGGGCTGACGGTTCATGCTAACCGCATCGTAGGTGTATACGATGCGAATCGCTTGCCTGGAGAACTGCCCCTCTATCACGCCTATAAGCTGCTGTTTCTCTGTGAACCGGGCGATGGTGATCTGAGGCCGAGTGAGGAAACCTCTGAGGTTGCTTTCTTCCCGATTGAAGGACTTCCTTCTCCACTCTCAAACTATAGGACAGCACCGCGGCACATCCAGGATGCGATCGCAGCTAGCAATGACCCAGATATTCCAGTAGTCTTCGATTAGGGTGGAGGCGATGATGCTAATTAAGAACGCAAGAGTGGTCACATGGGATGAACCGAATGAGATTCTCGAAGATCATGCCGTTTGGATTGACTCTGGTTTCATTGCAGAGATCGGTCCTTCAGCCGAACTCGCCTCCAGGCACTCGGAGGATGAAATTTTGGACGCCCACGGTCAGTTCCTCATGCCGGGAAACATCTGCGCGCATACACACTTCTACGGCGCTTTCGCACGCGGGATGGCGATCCCAGGGCATCCCCCCAAGGATTTTCCCGAGATCCTGCGCAAGCTTTGGTGGCCACTGGACAAATCACTGACTGAGGAGGATGTACGCTATTCTGCCCTCGTTTGCCTCGTTGACGCCATCAAGCACGGCACAACCGCATTAATCGACCACCATGCTTCCCCAAACTTCATTCATGGATCGCTGGATGTGATCTCAGAAGCATTGACAGAATCTGGATTGCGAGGTGTCCTCTGCTATGAGGTCACAGATCGCGATGGGGAGGAGAAAGCTCAGGCCGGGATTGAAGAAAACGTTCGCTTTATCAAGCGTTGCCGGGATGGGCGGGTTGCGGGGGGGAGAGTTGCGGCCACCTTTGGATTGCACGCCAGCCTTACGCTTTCAGAGCGCACCCTGGAACTGTGCCGGTCAACTGCAGCGGAGGGCACCGGTTTTCACATCCATGTCGCCGAGCATGAGGTCGATGAAGTCGACAGCCTCGAGAAATCTGGCAAGCGAGTGGTCAATCGTTTGAACGATCATGGTATTCTGGGGGAGAAGACGATCGTCGCCCATGCGATCCACGTCGATGAGCGCGAGGTGGAATTATTGGCCGAGTCCGGGACGTGGGTCACGCATCAACCCCGTTCGAATATGAACAACGGAGTTGGAGTCGCAAATGTCGAATCCTTAATGCAGGCGGGCGTGAAAGTTTGCCTGGGTAACGATGGTTTTTCAAACGCGATGTGGGAGGAATGGAAGGCAGCATACCTCCTCCATAAAGTCTGGAACAGGGATCCGCGGAGAATGCAAGGAAATGTTTTGACCAGGATGGCAGTGCGTCACAACGCCGAATTAGCGCAGCAATTCTTCCCAGAAGGTGCCCTGGGGAAGATCGCACTAGGCGCGCACGCCGATCTGATCCTGGTGGATTACCATCCAACCACGCCACTCTCGGGCGGCAACTTGCCATGGCACATTCTCTTCGGGTTTAACGAATCGATGGTTACCAGCACTATTGTTGCGGGGAAGATTCTCATGCGGGATCGGGAGCTTCTAACGCTTGATGAAGAACAGATCACCGCTCGATCGCGTGAATTAGCATCCACCGTTTGGGAGCGATACCAGACTTATGTACCGGAAGATTAACGTGCCTTTCAGATGCATTTCGATGGATTACGAAGGCTGGATATCTATTGTTGATTTGCCATCCAATTCACGAGGGTGGAGAACAAGGAACCGGCGTTATTTATTAAGGGAGTTAACATGTCAGAGAAAATGATCCTTACACTGGCAATTATCGGTGGCACTGGAAAGCTCGGCCCGGGACTGGCGGCGCGCTGGGCAGGCGCAGGATATCGCGTGGTTATCGGTTCGCGCAAGGCCGAGAAGGCGCAGCGGATCGCGAGCGAATTGAATGAGAAACTCGGGATTGAGACGATTGTGGGCCTGGAGAACGCGGAAGCGGTATCCCTGGCGGATATCTGCGTCCTCACCGTTAAAGCAAGCGCGCATGAAGCCATCGTCGACCAACTTAAGGGGGTCTTGGATGGAAAAATCGTCGTCGATACAACAGCACGGGTCGATTTCAAGGATCCCCAACCGCCTGCACCTCCGGCAGCAGCGAGAATGGCGCAGGATCAGTTCGGATCGGAAGTGCGCGTCGTGGCGGCATTCCAAACGGTTCCGGCTCATCAATTGAGCGAGGACCTGGATCAGCCGCTGGATCTGGACGTACTCGTTTGTTCCGACGATCTGGCAGCCGCGCAAGAGGTGATCAAGCTCGCCGAAGGGGCGGAGATGAATGCTTTTTATGCCGGCGCGTTGGATAATGCCATTACCCTGGAGGGCATCTCGGCTCTGTTGATCAACCTGAACAAACATCACGATGTCAAAACGGCGACGTTCAAGGTCTCAGGGCTGAACGCTGGATGAGTCAGCAGCAACTGACCTTCACAGCACTGCCGGAGATTCCTCTCGTCCAGCCGGGCGACGATCTCGTCGCGATTACTCTCGCAGGGTTGAGTGCTGCCGGGGTGACACTGCGCGATGGCGACGTGATCGTGGTCGGGCAGAAAATTATTTCAAAAGCGGAGGGGCGTTTCGTAGATTTGAGGCAGATCCACTTCTCGCCTGAGGCGGAAGCGCTTGCGGAGGAGACATGCAAGGACCCGCGGCTGGTCGAGCTCATCCTGCGCGAGAGCGCGGAAATCCTGCGGAAGCGGGAGGGGTTAATCATCGTCGAGCATAAGCTTGGGTTCGTGTGCGCTAATGCGGGGATCGACCGCTCCAATGTCAAGAACGAGGAGGACGGCGAATGGGTACTCATCCTTCCGGAAGACCCCGAGATGTCGGCCAGAGAATTGCGCGACGGACTTCAGAGGGCAAGCGAGGCGGAGATCGGTGTTTTAATTAACGACTCACACGGTCGGTCCTGGCGCATGGGGACGGTAGGAGTTTGTATCGGTGTGGCCGGGTTTCCTGCGGTAGTCGATCTGCGCGGCCAGAAAGATCTCTTTGGCTATACCTTACGAAGCACTTTGATTGGGCTTGCGGATGAAATCGCAGCGGGCGCATCCGCACTTATGGGGCAGGCGCAGGAGAAACTCCCGGTGATTCACGTCCGTGGCCTGCCATACCCATTGAGAGAGGGGTCACTATTGGAAATGCTCCGAGAGAAGGAATTGGATTTGTTTCGATAGATCCATTGGATGGAAATTGTAAAGTGGCAACTCTCCCTATTGTCCGTCGCTGGGTAGTCCACTTGAATGATTGGGAAAGAGCTGGCTTGAAGACGATTCTCAAATCCCAGTTTAGCCAACTGGATGAAAAATAGAAAAGGAGCAGCTAATTTGAACGCAATCCCCGAATCGCACCGTGATTTGGTCACGGATGAGAAGAGAGCATTTGCATCCCTTGCTACATTGATGGACGACGGCAGCCCTCAAGTGACGCCAGTCTGGTTCGATGTAGAAGGGGATTTACTACGAATAAACACCGTCAGAGGGCGCGTCAAAGATAGGAATATGGCTTCGCGAAAGGAAGTAGCGCTTCTGATTATGGATCCTGAGGATCCTTATCGATATATTCAAATTCGCGGGACCGTTGTCGCTGAACGCGAGGAAGATGCTGTCGAACATACACATTTACTTGCAAGGAAATACTTGGGTGTTGATAAGAATCCATGGCATGAGGGGCAATCTCGAGTCATCTTCCTTGTTCGGCCAGAAACTGTGAGCACGATGGGATGAGCGAAGCAACTTCGACGCTCTATCGACTTATCCAGGAGCGCCGTTCGATCCGCCGGTTTGATGGCTCTGCGATCCCGCCCGAAACTCTCCAGCGCGTGTTGGAGGCGGCAACCATGGCGCCTTCTGCTCACAACTGTCAACCATGGCGTTTCGTGATCCTCACTGCTTTGGATGATAAGCGCTCCCTTGCGAACGCGTTGGGCGAAGAGTTGCGCGAGGACAGGCTGGCCGATGGCGATGACCCCGTCCAGATCGAGAAAGATGTGACTCAATCAATTGAGCGGATTACTAACGCTCCGGTGGTGGTGATCGCCTGCTTATCGATGGAAGCGATGGATGTTTATCCTGATGAACGGAGGAAGACGGCAGAATATATTATGGCGGTTCAAGGTGTGTCCATGGCTGCCCAGAATCTGCTTCTTGCAGCCCATGCTGAGGGGCTGGGTGCATGCTGGCTGTGCGCACCACTCTTTACAAAAGATGAAGTTAGAGAGGAGTTGAGCCTTCCCGATGGATGGGATCCACAAGGGTTGATTATCCTCGGATATCCTGCGGAGGCGGGGAAGGAACGCCCGCGCCGCCCGATGGAAGAAGTGTCACTATGGCGCTAAAGATTACAGCACTCGCTGGTGGAACAGGTGGAGCGAAACTCGTCGATGGTCTAACTATGTTGTTGGAACCTGATAAGTTGACCCTCGTTGTCAACACCGGAGATGATTTCGAACATCTAGGACTCGCCATCTCACCCGATCTTGATACAGTGACGTACACATTGGCTGGTCTCGCTAATCCTCAGTCAGGGTGGGGTCGGACGGATGAGACCTGGAATTTCCTGCAAACATTGAAAGAATTTGGGAGCCCGGTCTGGTTCCGACTGGGAGATCGAGATTTGGCGCTTCATGTCGAGCGAACACGGAGGATGAAAGCCGGGCAACCCTTGAGTGAGATAACCAGGATGTTATGCCGCACCTTTGGTATTGATTACGTTATTCTGCCCATGACCGATGACCCAGTGCGAACGATCGTTGAGACAGATGATGGCAATCTTCCCTTTCAAGAATATTTCGTTAAGCACTCACATGAACCTCAAGTGCGGGGATTTCAGTTTGAAGGCATTGAGGATGCAATTCCAGCGCCGGGATTCTTGCAGGCGATTGAGGATTCAGATGCTGTGATTCTGTGTCCTTCCAATCCTTGGGTTAGCATCGATCCGATCCTCGCAATCAGAGGTGTCCGTGAGGCGCTAGAGGGGAAAATTGCGGTAAGTGTCTCCCCCATCATAGGAGGCCAGGCTGTTCGTGGGCCAGCCGCGAAGATGTTTGCAGCTATGGGAATCGAACCCTCCGCCCGCGCAGTCGCTGAGCATTACCGCCAGATCCTGTCGGGGATTTTAATCGACGAAGTCGACGCAGAGCTCGCTCCGGAAATTGAAGCACTTGGGATTAGAACCAGAGTAACGCAGACAATGATGAAGACCCAATCCGATCGTAAAAGATTGGCGGAAGAAGTGCTGGCATTTTCAGCAGAGCTGGTCGAAGCGGAGTCGCGGCGATGACCCTATGGGCGATTGTCCCAGTGAAACCTTTGCGGACGGCGAAGTCTCGTTTGTCCGCTGTGTTGACCAGGGATGAGCGTGAGATCTTGAGTCAACAAATGCTGATTAACACTCTCGACCTGCTTCGAGAGGTAAAAGAAATCGAGCGAACGCTTGTTGTCAGCCGCGACACTAAAGTGCTCTCGATCGCTCGGAAACATGGTGCACGGACGGTAACAGAGAATGGTGCACCGGAATTGAACAACGCTTTGGCTCGGGCTACGGTTTTCGCCCAGCAGTATGACATAAGCGGTTTATTAGTCATCCCGGCTGATCTACCTTTAATGAGAATGGATGATGTTGAGAAGTTGATCAGCAGGGCCACAGATCCCCCTGTCGTGGTTATCGCCCCTGATCGTCATGGCAGCGGGACTAATGCATTGCTTTCTTCCCCACCCGGCTTGATCGCGTATGATTTTGGCACAGACAGTTTCGAGCGGCATGTCGCCCGCGCGAAGGCGGCAGGCGTACGACTTGTTATATGTGAAAACCCATCCATCGGGCTTGATGTTGACCTTCCGGAGGATCTTGAATATCTGCGCGAAGGCTATAATTTCGAGTTCATGCAAGATCTAGAGGAGAGTCATTCATGAGTATGAATCGTGTTGGGTTATATCTGCAAGATGCCCACGATCTTCGAGATGGGTTGAACACCGTTCGCTATGCAGAGGAGAAAGGATTTAAAGCGGTTTGGCAAGCAGAGTCGCGTCTTGTCCGAGATGCGATTGTGCCAATGGCAGCGTACGCCGCAGTCTCAGAAAAGATTAGGATTGGGTCAGGCGTAATCAATAATTGGACACGTAACATTGGCCTTCTTGCTGCGACCTTTCTCACACTCGATGATCTAGCGCCGGACAGAATCATCTGTGGTATCGGCGCGTGGTGGGACCCGCTTGCGAAAAATGTTGGCATCGAGCGTAAAAAACCACTCAAGGCGATGCGGGAAACTGTTGAGGTGCTTCGCCGATTGCTCAATATGGAGCGGGTGACCTTCCATGGGGAGTTCCACAATGTGGAGGAGATAGAGCTCGACGTCGTCCATGGGCGCCGCGAGCCTCGCAACGTTCCGATTTACATCGGTGCCACCGGACCGAAGATGATGGCGTTAGCCGGAGAAATTTCCGATGGTGTAGTCTTGAATTACTGTGTCCCACCGGATTACATCGATCAAATGTGTGAACACCTGGAGAACGGAGCGAAAAAGGCGGGGCGTACGCTCGACGATCTTGACCGACCGCAATTGATTGTGTGTTCGGTCAATCACGATGAAACAATAGCGTTTGATCGAAGCCGTGAATTGCTCACGCAGTATCTTGCTCAACAACCGCACATCGCCAAGGCTAGCGGTGTGACGCAGGAGGTGGTAGACGAGATTCAGTCGATCTTGGGATGGCCGGCCACCCACGAGCAGATTCAACAAGCAAAACACCTCGTTGCGGATGAGTTGGTTTCTCGGATTACCGCTTCTGGGACACCCGAGCAAGCCAAAGCGAAGGTACAGGAGTACCTCGACCATGGCGCAACATGCCCGATACTTTATTCTGCTGGAGGGGATATCAAGCTTCTTATCGATACCTTTAGCCCCTTGAAATAGTTCCGGAAGCCAAGAGGAGGGAGTGAAGAATCTCAGCTATGCCTGAAAAATCACTGTGGTTGGGAGAGATTCTTCGTCGCCCCATCATCAGAATGACGGTGCCGTGAGAAGCCCGAATAATTACTTTATATCAACAAACCAATGTGGTAGGAAGAAAGGGAGAAGTCCAATGAAGGTAGATCCATATGGTCCCGAACTGATTATGACTGCACATCAGCTTCAAGCGGAGCTTTACCGCTGCGAGTATTGTGAGGAGCAACCGTGCACGGCGGCCTGTCCCTGCGATTGTTCGCCCTTTGATTTCATCATGGCGGCCCGAGGCGGGAATCCTTCAGACATCAGACGATCAGCCGGCGAGATAATGAGTAAGAACCCACTTGGGGGTGTATGCGGGATGGTTTGCCCAGATACTCTCTGTATGGCTGCTTGCACCCATAAACTTTTTGATGAAGCCATCAATATTCCCCGGGTGCAGGCGACAATAGTCGAAATGGCGAAAAATCTCGGCGGAATCCCGAAGTTTTCAACATCGGATGCCAACGGGATGAAAGTCGCAGTCGTCGGCGGAGGCCCGGCTGGTCTCGCGGCTACTGCCTCCTTGGCGCAGATGGGATACGCCGTTGATATCTTCGATGTTCGTGATCAACTCGGCGGCATGATGACGCTTATACCTAATCACCGCCTCGATAAGAAGGTAGTGGAGACGGATATAAATTTCATCCTGTCACTTGGGGAGATTTCAACGAAGTTGGGCTCCAAGGTCGAGGAACCCAAGGATCTGCTCAAACAGGGATATGATGCTGTCTGCATCGCTGCCGGCCTCTGGGAACCGATACATCTGGGGATTGAGAACGAAGATTTAGCCATACCGATGGTCGATCTACTTGCAAGGCCTGATGCCTATGATTTCGAAGGACGTGTGGCGGTCATAGGCGGAGGTGCGACCGCTATTGATTGCGCAATAACTGCGAAAGAACGA
The DNA here is from genome assembly GCA_965195195.1 of uncultured Anaerolineales bacterium. Lineage (GTDB taxonomy): Bacteria > Chloroflexota > Anaerolineae > Anaerolineales > E44-bin32 > E44-bin32. The sequence continues at coordinate 15,164 of CBDAFF010000094.1, forward strand.
GGGGCAAAGAATGTTGAACTCTTCATGCTCGAGAAACTTGCGGAGATGCCTCTTACCGCCAATGAACGGCAAGAATTGCTGGACTATGACATCGAGGTCAATGGGCGAATTCGTGTAAGCAGGATCAACAAGGAAGATCAGCGGGTTGCCGGGATCGAGACGATAAAAGTTCAACTCCCACACGACAAATCCTTCTCCCCTGCTGATGTCCAAGACTTGAGCGGGACCGAGGGTGTCAGGACAGACATCGATGCTGTCATCATAGCGATCGGAATGCGATCCACACTTGCGATGGATCAGGTCGAAGGGCTTTTCAATGCTGGCGATATGGCCACAGGTCCGACGACTGTAGTCGAGGCATCTGCCTCTGGCAAGAATGCGGCGGTCGAAATCGATGCCTACCTGAAAGGCCTGAAGAAGCCTGTGATTGAGAAGGCGACAAAATCCTATTTTACCTTACCAGGATTCGCCCCTGTACCAGTCACCCTCGAAGCTGATTTCTTCGGGCGGACGATCCGCTCACCCTACCTGCTTTCGGCTGCTCCACCGACGGATGGGCTGGAACAGATGAATAAGGCTTATGAGGCTGGCTGGGCGGGGGGTGTACTGAAGACCACTTTCGACGATATCCCGATTCACATTCCTTCTGAGTACATGTTCGCCTTCGGGCCTGAGACGTACGCAAACTGTGATAACGTCTCAGGGCACTCTCTCGAGCGCGCCTGCAGTGAGATCGGGCAACTGGTAAAGCAATGGCCCGATCGGCTCACCATGGGCTCGACGGGAGGCCCTGTTTCCGGGGATGACGAAGCCGATGCTGCCGTGTGGCAATCTAATACAAAAAAACTCGAAGCAGCGGGTGCGATGGGCATTGAGTATTCGCTTTCTTGCCCTCAAGGCGGTGATGGGACCGAGGGTGACATTGTCTCTCAGAACGCAAAGCTCACTGCTAAGATCATCGACTGGATCATGGCAGTTGGATCCCCTGACATCCCGAAGCTCTTCAAGCTGACTGCTGCGGTGACATCGATAGTACCGATCTTGCGCGCGATCAAAGATGTCCTCGAGCGGTATCCTGACAAGAAGGCAGGGGTTACTCTCGCCAACACATTCCCAACTCTTGCGTTTCGATCAGCTAATGGAAATCGTGTGTGGGAAGAAGGTGTCGTTGTTGGAATGAGCGGCGAGGGCGTCGCACCGATCTCTTATCTCACATTGGCGATGGCAGTGCCGGAGAGTCTGGTAATCTCAGGCAATGGCGGACCTATGGACTACAAGGCTGCCATGAATTTCTTGGCTCTTGGGGTTAAGACTGTCCAATTCTGCACGATTGTCATGAAGCACGGGTATGGGATCATCAATGAAATCGAGTCCGGTACTGCGTATCTCATGCAGGAACGCGGGATTAAATCCGTCAAGGAACTCATTGGTATCGCTCAACCCAATGCAATTACCGACTTCATGGATTTAACTCCGGTTAAGACAATCTCTTCTTTCAACCACGACTTGTGCGTCTCCTGTGGCAACTGTGCTCGCTGTCCTTACATGGCCATCGAGCTCGATGATCGTGGACTTCCCTCGTCAGACCCGGCGAAGTGCGTTGGGTGTTCAATTTGTGCGCTTAAGTGTTTCGTCGGTGCCATTACCATGCGAGAACGAACCCCTGAAGAGCTAGCGATGTTGAAGGAGGATTGATCGAACTTTTCAGGAAAAATTTCAGAAAAAGTACGAGTAATATAAGGGGGAAGGAAGAGATTGGCATAAGACATGGGTGCCCTTGGTTATTTTGTCGGTAATATTCCATCTGACCATGAAAAAATGATCGGCAAACACTATCCGATGTTTCTTGGTTCTTTATAACAAAGGAGCTGGCAATGACAATACGATTTGAGAACGGCATTGTCGCTACGTTGGGAAAGGATAACCGCGTCCTGTGGAACGGAACGGTTGTTACCAACGATGAGCGAATCGCAGCGGTCGGTGATGCAGCTGAGATGGCAGAACGTTTTCCTGACGCTGAGGTAGTTGACTGCTCAGGGAAGATCATTTTACCTGGCTTTATATGCACCCATCATCACTTTTACTCGACTATGGCTCGGGGCATGGCTCCGCCAGGGGAGCCGGCTTCCAACTTTGTTGAGATCCTTGAGCGGCTTTGGTGGAAACTCGACATGGCCCTCTCTGAGGAGGATATTTCCCTTTCAGCCAAGATTCCTCTTATTGAGTGCATCCGCAATGGAACGACAACAATTATCGATCATCATGCTTCTCCTTCTCACCGTGATGGGTCGCTTGATCTTATCGAAGATGCGGTACGTGAGGCTGGTCTTCGAGCATCTCTTTGCTACGAGGTTTCGGATCGCAATATACCTGGCGGCGGGATCGCTGAGAACGAACGTTTCATCAAGAAGATCGGTAAGGGCGATGGCCAGATTGCAGCTATGATGGGCTTGCACGCATCCTTCACGGTTTCAGACGAAACGGTTGAGACATGTGTAGGAATCGCCGAGGACGCAGGTGTGGGTTGTCACATCCACGTAGCCGAGGATCTTGCCGATCGGGAAGATTCCCTCGCGAAATTCGGAGAACCGACGGTTAAACGACTACATGGGCTTAACGCGACTGGCGAACGTTCAATCTTCGTCCACTGCGTTCATATTGACGAATCCGAGATGGATGTGCTCGCCGATACGAAGACAATCGTCGTCCACAACCCCGAATCGAACATGAATAATGCAGTAGGCGTTACCCAAGTGCTTAAGCTGCTCAAAAAGGGTGTGTTGGTCGGGTTGGGAACCGATGGGATGTCCTCGGATATGCTTTCCCAGATGCGTTGCACCTATTTACTGCACAGGCTTGACAACAAGGACCCACGGGTGGCTTTTATGGAGGCGCCGCAATTGCTGCTGCAGAATAATGCTGAGATCTGCGAGCGCCAGTTTGGCATCCGCCTGGGTGAGATCGCGGAGGGTCGCCCTGCTGATCTTGCCATCATCGATTACCTGCCCCCTACACCGCTTGATGAAAGCAATTTCCTGGGGCACCTCATTTTCGGTTTGGTAGATGCTACTGTCGACACGACGGTCTGTAAGGGCAAGATTCTGATGAGGGGGAAGAAGATTCTCTCTCTTAACGAAGAACGCATCGCAGCCCGTTCACGTGAGCTTGCACCGAAGATGTGGCAGCGTTTGTAAGACATCTTCGATAATGAACTAAATGCCTTGGTGCTGCGGGTCCCTGGGCGGGTAGATTGCTGGCAAAGCTTGAAGTCCGCCATGCCTAAAAGATCACTATAATTAGGCGAGTTTCCTTTTCGCTTCTCAGATCTGTCATGAGTAACGTCGAACGGATGACGAAGTCGCCAGGGACCTGAATAGTTACCTGAGATGGATGACGGAATAATGAAAGACTCAGGAACCGAGACGAGATCGGACATAGTAAATAAACAGCCGAATTCGGCAAACTGCTTCGTTTGCGGCAGGGACAATGTAAATGGGCTGGGACTTTCTTTCTATGAGGTGGGTCCGGATGAAGTAATGGCGGAAGTCGTGATCCCGACCCATTTCGAGGGGTACCCCGGCATCGTTCATGGGGGTATCGTGGCAACGATGCTGGATGAGATCGCCGAGCGAGCGGCGATGATTGGAGAGCATACTCGCTTTCGATTAACGGCCAAGCTTGAAATTCGATATCGCAAACCCGTCCCGAGTGGCAAGGTATTGCGCTTGCGGGGAATTGTAGTACGAAAAAGTGGACGCATTGCTCATACTCACTGTGAACTGATCCTTCCGGATGGTACGGTGGCGGCAGAGGCAGATGCGGTTCTGGTAGATCATCCCGGGTTGCCTGGCGACGAATCTGTATTGGAATCGCTAGGTTGGACGGTGGATCCAGACTGAACGGGATACGAAAAGAGGGAAGCAGATGGGGTCGTTGAACTATCACCGCCCGAAAACGATAAAAGAGGCGCTCGCATTGATGGAGAAAGGGGTGCCGCTCGCTGGTGGGACTGCGTTGATACCAAAGCGCTACGATGTCGCCGCTGTCATCGATCTACAGGATCTCAAGCTTGACGAGCTTAAAGTCGGGAAGTCTAAGATCCGTATCGGCGCAACTGTAAAACTCCAGGCCCTCATCAAAGCGCAGGAAGAGATTCCTCAGGCGCTTGCACACGCTTGCCGTCAGGAAGCCGCGCTCAACATCCGCAATGCTGCCACAATGGGTGGCGCCGTGATGACAGGTGATGGCCGTTCTCCTTTGCTGACCGCGCTGCTCGCGTTGGATGCATCCGTCATCACCGAACCAGGGAATACTTCAGAGCCGCTGGAGAAATTACTGGAGAAACGAAACGATATACGTAAGCCTCGCCTGATTGTCGCTCTCGAAATAATGTGTCCAAAGCGGATGGTATACGAACAAGTTTCGCGTTCACCCGCAGATCGACCACTTGTATGCATCGCGGTCGCGGAGCACCTGGTATCTAAAGGGAAGAGTCATGTGGTCGCTGCCATTGGCGGCTACGGTGAACGACCTATACGGTTGACCAAGATGGAAGACGCACTCGAAAAAGGTGCGAGCCTCACGGAGGCCGCTGCGTTTGCGGAAAAAGCATTCTCCGAAGCTGGTGATGCTTTCGCCAGTGCGGCTTACCGCGCTGAGATTGCTGGTGTCCTCGCAAGGCGGCTCTTGACGGAGGTGAAGGATTGATGATGATTCGTTTCACTCTCAATGGGGCTTCGACCGAGATCGATGTACCACCAGAGACAACCTTGCTCCGGGCGTTGCGCGAAGAGCTGGGTATTTTCGGTGTCAAACACGGATGTGAAACTGGCGAATGCGGCGCCTGTACTGTGCTCTTTGATGGAGAACCTGTGAATAGCTGCGTCATGCTTGCAGTTCAAGCAGATGGGCATGAGCTGGTGACGATCGAAGCGCTAGGGGAACATCCACAGCATGGCTGGCGGGAAAGTAAAGGACTTGATCCTTTACAGCAGGCGTTCGTTGATACGGGAGCCATTCAATGTGGGTTTTGTACACCGGCGATGATCCTCGCTGCTCGCTCTTTATTAGAAGAAGAATCGAATCCAACTGAAGCTCAGGTTCGCGAAGTGCTTTCTGGCGTACTTTGTCGCTGCACCGGCTACATTAAACCCGTCCAAGCTGTTCTGCGCGCCGCCGCTATCTTGCGCGGTGAGGCTGTGGAACCTCTTGAAGCGCCGCTTCCAGCCCCACCGGATCTGTTCTTCCCGCCCGATGATGTTGAAGACCCCCGAACTTTATTAGGATCGGATAGCCCTGAAATCGCGACACAGATAAGCGTCATGCCTCGCATTCAAATTAACCCGAGGACGGAGGCCTATCAGACCGTGGGTTCCCCTGAGCCGAAAGTCGACGCGATCAAACTGGTCACGGGTAAGCCGGCTTTCACGGCGGATATTGAGATGCGCGGGATGTTGGTCGCTAAAGTCTTGCACAGCCCGGTGGCACACGCCCGGATCAAACGGATAGATGCTTCCAAAGCTCGTGCGCTGCCTGGCGTGGCTGCCGTATTAACCTCGGAGGACATACCCCGCGTGGCGTATTCAACTGCGGGTCAATCCGATCCGATCCCGGGACCGCTCGATTCATTCTCTTTAGACAACAAGGTGCGTTTCTTCGGTGACCGCGTAGCATTCGTCGCTGCAGAGACTGAAGAGATCGCCGTGCAGGCTTTGCATTTAATCGATGTGGAGTATGAACCGCTGCCGGCGATCCTCGATCCAGCAGAGGCTCAAGTCGAAGGTGCGGTGCAAATCCATGACGAAACGGATTATGTTAATTTCGCGGATTCGAATCCCAGCCGAAACCTCGCCGCTCAGATCCACATTGACATCGGCGATGTAGAGAAAGGTTTTTCCGAGGCGGATCATATTTTTGAAGCTTCCTATGAAGTTCCAAAAGTAAGTCCGGCACATATCGAGCCGCATGTTGTTGTGACTTACTGGGATGAGGATGATCGCCTCGTGATCCGTACCAGCACGCAGGTTCCCTTCCACGTGCGCCGTCAAATTGCGCCAGTTCTAAATCTGCCGGCGAAAAGGATACGGGTGATCAAGCCGCGCATAGGCGGCGGTTTTGGCGGGAAACAGGAAGTCTTAGTCGAGGATGTGGCTGCGCACCTGACGATTGCTACAGGCCGACCGGTGTGTTTTGAATTTTCACGCGCCGAGGAATTCTATGGAGCCCGAACACGTCATCCTATGCGCATCAGCATGAAGACGGGTGTAAAAATTGATGGCACAATCACGGCAAATGAGATGCGCGTTTTGAGCGATACCGGCGCTTACGGCTGTCATGCCCTCACAGTTACAGGCAATACTGGGCACAAGGCAATGGCGCTTTATGTGGGCGATGGTCCATACCGCGAATCACCAAACATTCGTTTCTATGCAGATATCGTCTACACGAACACGCCCCCCTCCGGTGCCTATCGAGGCTATGGAGTTCCGCAAGGTTTTTGGCCTGTTGAACGGCACATGGAGCGTATCACACGCGCTTTAAATCTTGATCCACTGCAGTTCCGGTTGAAGAACGCTTTGCGTGCGGGTGAACTGCATCCATTCAGCACCGCCTGGTCGGAAGGACGAGAGCCCATGCCTGAGATTATTAACACTTGTGGGCTGGAGGATTGCGTCCGGCAAGGTAGAGCTGGAGTGGGGTGGGGTGCGAAGTTTGAAAACCCGGAATGGCACACCGTCGAGGGAAAACCTCATCTCCGGCGGGGGATCGGCGTCGCTTTGGTAATGCAGGGGACGGCTATCCCTTACCTCGACATGGGTGGCGCTAGCATTAAGATCAATGAAGATGGGTCGTTTAATCTACTTGTTGGTGCGACGGACCTGGGCACAGGTTCGGACACTGTACTTGCTCAGCAAGCGGCTGAAGTCCTGGGCGTTCCTGTTGAAGATGTCATCGTCTACTCTTCGGATACGGATTTCACCCCATTCGATAAAGGTGCATACGCATCGAGTACGACCTATATCTCCGGCGCGGCTGTTGTCGGCGCTGCCCAGAAAGTGTCGGATCGAATTCGCCACCGCGCCGCGCGCATGCTGGGGAACGAGAAAGAGGCGATCCAACCGGATGAGATTGTGCTGCGAGATCGATGTGCCTGGTCACCCGATGGGCGGTCCATCACGTTGGAGGAGATTGCCCTCAACGCTCTACATCACGAAGATCAGGAACAGATTATGGGCGTCGGATCCTTTGTTTCTCCCGTCGCTCCGCCGCCGTTCGCCGCACAGTTTGCGGAAGTGACGGTTGACGTTGAGACCGGGCAGGTGATCGTCGATAGGTTATTGATGGCAGTGGATTCTGGCGTGATCGTTAACCCACTAACAGCATCCGGGCAGGTTGAAGGCGGCATGACTCAGGCGCTAGGCTATGCCGTGTGCGAGGAAATGCTCTATGATGAAGATGGTCGTCCGCGGGAGGTTGACTTCCGTGATTATCATATCTTCGCCGCGCACGAGATGCCTGAGCTGGATACGATCTTCGTGGAGACGTTTGAGCCATCCCATCCCTTCGGTGTGAAAGCAGTTGCTGAGATTCCAATGGACGGTGTTGCACCCGCAGTTGCGAATGCGGTCATGGATGCATGTGGTGCGGACGTGCTAATCGCGCCTGTGACGCCCGAACGCGTATGGACCGCCTTAAAATCGCAAAAATGATCCCTTTCGAGCGGATGTGCATAGTATGATTAGAATCACAACCAGCGGCATCAACAAGAGCGGTGGAGTTGAGACAGAATGAGCAAGATCTACGTCGTTGGACATGTTAACCCCGATACCGATGCGATCGCATCTGCGATGGGCTATGCCTGGTTCCGGAATGCTAAGGGCGACGGCGAAGTTGTAGCTGCTCGCGCCGGTCCACTTAACGCACAGACGGCATGGGTTCTCGAGCGACTGGAATTATCTCCTCCTGAGTTTCTGGCTGATGCATCTCCCCGCTTCGAAGTTGTCGTTCATAGATATGACACCGTTACGCCCGATCAAACACTGCGTGATGCGTGGGCGATCGCCAATCGAACAGGAACGGTAGCACCGGTTGTTGATTCGAATGGAATGCCATTCGGTCTTATCTCGGGGTTCAGCCTGTTTCGATCCCTGAGTAAATTGGTGGGACCAAGACTAGATTTTCAGGATATCCGCCTTCAGGAACTCTTCGCTCAACCATGCAGGGAAGTGGCGGACACCGATGTGCCGAAATTCCTCTCCAATTCGCGAATACGAGAGGGGCTCCCCAGAGTGTTGCGTGAAGAGCGTAATGATTTTTGGGTGGTTGATCAGGATGGGCGCTATGTTGGTGTATGCCGGCAGCGCGATTTGCTCAATCCACCCCGGCTCCAGATCATCCTTGTTGATCATAATGAGGTAAGTCAGTCGATCCGATCATTGGATGAAGCCGATCTTCTTGAAGTTCTGGATCACCATCGTGTGAACAATCCGCCGACGCGGCTGCCTATTCGATTCCGTGTGGACCCTGTTGGAAGCACAAGCACGCTAGTCTCCGAACGGATCGAGGACAATGGCATGAGCGCACCGCCTGCGATCGCCGGTTTGCTCCTTGCCGGTGTGTTCTCGGATACGCTTCGCCTAAACTCCCCAACAACTACCGATCGTGATCACCGTGCATGTGATCGCCTAGGCCGGTGGGCTTTCATCGGCGGTTCTCCACTGGAGAACGAGTCTACTGAGAGCTTTGGTGAGGCGGTGCTTAAAGCAGCAGCCGGGCTCGCGTCACGTGAACCTGATGATGTTATTTCGAGCGACTTGAAAGTTTATGAATCCGCCGGATTGAAATTTGGGATTGCTCAGGCTGAAGTGACCGATCTTCGTGAAGTGGATGATCATCTATCCGGGCTCAATGAGGCGCTAGACAATCTCATCGAAGGACGCGGTTTAAGTTTCGCACTTCTAATGGTGACCGACATCGTTGACGGTTCGAGCCGAATCGTAATCCGCAGAGCTCCCGCGCTTCTTTATGAGCTGCCATATAAGCGTCTGCCAGATGAAACATACGAGGCTAGCGGTGTGGTCTCTCGAAAAAAGCAGTTGGTTCCTGTAATTCTGGCGCTTTTGGAGGGTTAGTGGGTATCTACCAGACGCTGGCAGAGCTTGAGAGCCGAGGCGGAGTAGCAGCACTGGTGACGGTGATTCGAACCCAGGGCGCGGTGCCGCGACGAGCCGGCAGCAAGATGATTGTTTTCCCCGATGGTCGCATCGATGGAACGATCGGTGGCGGTGAGATGGAAAGCCGCGTGGTTGCTGAAGCGCTAGAGTCGCTAAAGGATGGAGATACGCGGACGATTGTGTATGCCTTTCGTGATCCTGAAAAAGGCGATGTGGGCATTTGTGGAGGCGAGGCAGAAGTGTTTATTGAACCGATCAAAGCCAATGAAACTCTTGTTGTAGCCGGTGGAGGTCACGTCGGCAAAGCTATCGTACACCTCGCCAAGTGGCTTGGGTTTCGTGTGGTAGTCGCCGACGACCGGGCGGATTTTGCCACTCTGGAGCATCACCCGGATGCCGACGAGCTTTTCTCCTGCTCTCTAAAGGAATTACCAGAGCGTGTGGATATCCACGAGAGTACTTACCTGGTCTTGACCACACGCGGCGTCGATGTGGATGTTGAGGGTCTACCGGCGCTGTTGGAGACCTCCGCGGCGTATATCGGGGTAATAGGATCGCGGCGTCGCTGGGAGACTACTGTGAAGGCTTTGCGCGAGCGAGGTGTAACGGAGGATAAAATCGCCCGCGTGACATCGCCAATAGGGCTAGAATTAAACGCTGAAACGCCGGAGGAGATAGCAGTGTCCGTTCTGGCACAGATCATCATGTTGCGCCATGGCGGGACTGGTGAAAGAATGGCACATTCGCCAAAACACCCTCGCAAAGAAAAGGGCAGGTAGAAACAGATTATGTGGACGCGCTATTACTCCCCTTCAACTTTGCAGGAAGCCGCAGAACTACTAGCGGCACACAATGAGGGAGCTCGAATTGTCGCCGGGGCAACCGATCTGATCCTTGAAATGGAACGCGGGCAACGGCCGGGTGTGGATATTCTGATCGATATTTCACGCGTACAGGGTCAGGATATGATTACGCTTGATGATGACGGTTGGGTCCACCTCGGTCCTTTGGTGACCCACAACCATTGTGCCGGGTCAGAGCTCATTCAACAGAAGGCGTTCACACTGGCGCGAGCCTGCTGGCAGGTGGGCGCTCCCCAAATCCGCAACCGCGGAACGGTCGCCGGGAATATCATCACCGCCTCGCCAGCCAACGATGCCATCCCGCCGCTCATGGCGCTGGGAGCACAGCTCACGTTGCTCTCTGTGGAAGGGGAACGCACCATACCGATTGAAGATTTCTACACCGGCGTCCGAAAAACAGTGATGAAGGACACGGAGCTGATGAGCGACATCGCCTTCCCGGCCCTCGCAGAAAATGCTCGAAGCACGTTTATAAAACTCGGGTTACGTAGAGCGCAGGCGATTTCGGTCGTAAACGCAACTGTAGTGCTTTTGATGACGGATGGGCGAATTGAACACTCGGTAATCACGCTTGGCTCTGTGGCACCGACGATCATCCACGCGACAGAGGCAGAAACCTACCTGATAGGAAAGGAACTCCAGCCTGATGTTATAGAAAAAGCTGCCGGACTCGCAGCGCTTGCAGCTCGCCCTATTGACGATTTACGGGGAAGCGCAGGATACCGCCAGGAGATGGTGCGAGTCTGCACTCTCCGGGCGCTGCGGAAGATCAATCATGACATCGAGCAAGAGGGTTTCCCTGAGAATCCAGTGATGCTGCGGGGAAGATCAGGATTTCAACCAATTCAATCGCTTCCGGACTCCATGGAGCATCATCAAGACATAGCGATCGAGACAACCATCAATGGGGAGCCGCATAGCTTCAGGAGCGGGTTTAATAAAACCCTTCTGCGTCTCTTGCGTGAGGAAGGGGGTTTAACCGGCACAAAGGAGGGTTGTGCGGAAGGTGAATGCGGCGCCTGCACGGTATATCTCGACGGTGTGGCGGTGATGGCCTGCATGGTGCCCGCTCCGCGGGCACACGGGGCGGAGATTGTTACCATCGAAGGGCTTGGTCAGGATGACAAGCTCCATCCGCTGCAGCAAGCTTTTATTGATGAAGGTGCAGTGCAGTGCGGATATTGCACGCCGGGGTTCTTGATGGCGGGGGCTAAACTATTCGAAGAACAACCCGAGCCGGATATTTTTTCGATCCAGCAGGCGATTACAGGAAACCTGTGCCGCTGCACCGGCTACTATAAGATACTTTCTGCCTTCGAGCGCGCTGCAGAGCAGATGCAGCAGGGTTCTGAGTCACAATGAATCTCTTACGGTATCGTTGGGACATGATTAATTAGGTAGATGCTCCCTGAGGGGAGTTAATAGCAAGAGTTCTCGGTTCTTAGCGAGCCGAGGAGGAGGAAGCCGTCATGGGACGAGATTCCTACCGCTTTAGATCACTCGATAAGGATCGGGAAAAAAAGCAACGTTTAGATCCCAAGTGGAGAGGGGTGGGATTAATCCTGATTGCGCTCTTCGCCACCGGTGGTTATTTCTTCGCAGATTGGTTTCTGCGCGCCAACGCTGAGAACGGCTGGATGTACATGCCGCAAGCTGCCCTTTATCCCAAATTCGCTCCCTTTCTGGGAGGCGGTTTACTGATCAAGATCATCGTGGGTTTTCTGTTCACACTCCTAAGCTACACGGTTCTCAGCGTTATCTACGCGATGGCCTTTCCCATTCGGCCGGGCGAAACAGATGTCCTTATCGACCGGAAGGCTGAAAAGCGTAAGAAGCGCAGGGAGCGCGCAGAGAAAAGGAAGCGCAAATATTGAGGTATATCGATGGATAGAACCGTACCACGAACAGGCTCAGAAGAAATCGAGCTCTACATGCGGACTTATTACTCACTATTGCGGTCCACAATGGATGTGCGCGTGCGTTCGCTTGAGGAAGTGCATACGAATATGGGCTCCTCTCTTCATCCGTATGCACGCTCCGAAGCTCCGGATACGTCGGCGCTAATATACAGTTCTCTTCGCCTCCCCCCTTGCATCGTGGATGTGGAGAGGGTTGTGCTTGGTCAAAGCCAGGCTGTCTTTGTACAGAAGGGATTCGGGGATGTCGAGAAGTGGCAGCCGGCTGTGGCGCAGGCTCGCCGTCGGAGGAGTTTCTTCGATGGGAAAGATACACTTGCCTGCTACATCGCCAGCCGCTCAGATATCGACGACATGGTTCCGCTCTTAACTGCCTTCCAAATCGAGTGGAATAAACTTCATCATCTATTACAAGGTGAACAAGTAAGATCGTTTCTGGACGACCCAATCGATACGGATGAGGGGCTCGCAGTTCTGGCTGCCGGTTTAGCGCTCAAAGCTGACGATTTAAGGAGATTGCATGAGACCTGGGGGGAGTCGTTCTGGTCGGTGCTCACCGCAATTGCCTCGAAAGAGAAACGGATAAATATCCGTCTCTTAGCGGGATCGCTGAATGATTACCGCCAGGCGACCCAAATCTGGTGGGAATGCGTCGAGGATGCCATCCCTTCCATCCTGCAGCGTCCGGTTTATTTCGTTTCCAGTAACGCTCACAGTATCGTCAACTTAATCAGCGGTTATGCCCTCCGCCATGAAGACGAGCTAGTCCGTTACCTGCAGCAGCCGGAGTGCCATGCCCTCCTGGAAGAGTGGGAGGAGATCAAATCCAGACAGATCCCCTCCAGCCGGGAGAATTTCCTTTACTACACGCTTAAGAAGTACGTACGGTCGGAGCATGGCAAAGATGCATATAGTCAACGCGCACAAGCCGAAAGCGAAGCCGGGATCGTACGCGTTCAGAGCGAACACGCTTTCGACGTTGAGGCTCAGCTTATCGAGCTTAAACACATACGCCCTGATTGGATCGACCCACGACTCCAGCGTGAGGACCTCGACCGGCTAAAGGATTCTGACGCGATTGTTATGAACATCGACTATCCACTGGGGATGGCAGCTTACCTGATCCTTTCGAATGCTGCCACGCGGTTTGGAGAGTTGCGCGGGGTTTACGTCATGGGCAAGGCGGCGACTCTGAACGGCGTCATTGGCGACGTGATGATCCCGGCAGTCATTCATGACGAGCATTCGCGCAACACATATCTCTTCGAGAATTCTTTCAGCGCTGCCGACCTTCGCGATGACCTAGTCTATGGAACAGTTCTCGACAACCAGAAAGCCGTAAGTGTACTGGGTACGTTCCTGCAAACGCCGCGCTACATGGATGTGTTTTACAGAGAGGGTTACACAGACATTGAGATGGAGGCAAGCCCTTATTTATCGGCTGTATATGAACTCTTCCGTCCAAAACGATATCCGATAAATGAGATCGTCAACTTATATGGCCTGCCATTTGACCTTGGCGTCCTCCACTATGCATCCGATACTCCTCTGACCCGAGGGAAGAACCTGGGGGCTGGCTCGCTTTCTTATTTCGGCATGGATCCAACCTACGCTATTAGCATTGCAGTTTTGCGGCGCATATTCGACCTTGAATTGGAGCGGCAGCGATCGTAAGGCACTGCAGGTCACCCAGTTAGAGGGGCGAAGTGTCACTCGAAATAACAATTACCTGGAGCACTGAATGTCTGTGATTGGAAAATCGATCCGGCGCATCGACGCTGTGGGAAAAGTCACTGGAAAAACTCTTTACCCGGGGGATATCAACCAACCCAACCAGGCATATATGAAGATTCTCTTTGCGGGTCGCCCTCACGCACGCGTTACCAAGATTGATACAACCTCAGCTGAATCCATCCCCGGTGTCGTGGCGGTCTTCACCGCCAAGGACGTGCCCGTAAACGAGTATGGCCTCATCATGCCCGATCAGCCTGTATTATGTGGTCCGGGATCATCCAAGCCCTACGCTGACCGGGTCCGTTTTATTGGTGACCAGGTCGCACTGGTTATTGCAGATAAGGAAGCGATCGCCGCGGAGGCGGTCAAACGCATTGTGGTGGAATATGAGGACTTGCCAGTGATTCTGGACCCGCTGGAAGCGATGCGTGAATCAAGCTCCCTCATCCACCCCGACAGTGGCAGCAATGTCTTCTGTCATTACCAGATACGGAAGGGAGATCTTGAGGCCGGTTTTGGGGCGTCGGATGTGATACTCGAAGGGGAATACCATACCCCTTCTCAGGAGCATGCGTATCTTCAGCCAGAAGCGGGGATAAGTTATTTCGATGAAGAAGGACGGGTGACGATCGAAGCCGCCGGACAATGGACGCATGAAGACCAGGAACAAGTTGCCCACGCATTGGGATTGCCGCGTGATCAGATCCGTGTGATCTACCCTGCTATTGGAGGGGCGTTCGGTGGACGGGAGGATATGTCGATCCAGATCGCCCTGGCTCTCGCCGCTTATCGTTTGCATCAGCAGGGAATTGATAGGCCGGTCAAGATCATCTGGTCGCGGGAGGAATCGATCATCGGCCATCACAAGCGGCACCCTTTCATCTTGAGAACGAAATGGGGCGCCACGAAAGACGGTGTTCTTACTGCTGCTGAGGTTGATGTAATCCAGGACGGCGGCGCATATGCATATACCTCCACCAAAGTTCTCGGGAATGCCACCCTGATGTGCACGGGGCCATATGAGATTCCGAACGTGAAGGTAGATGCATATTCCGTGTATACAAATCACATTCCTGGCGGCGCCTTCCGCGGTTTTGGCGGACCACAAGGGGCATTTGCTGCCGAGGGGCAGATGAATAAGCTGGCCGAATCACTCGGGATCGATCCAGTGGAGATCAGGGTTCGGAATCTGCTGAGGGAAGGTTCTCTTCTCTCCGTGGATACACCTCTGCCGAAGGGCGTAAGCATCGATAAGGTCATCGAGAAGGCTGCAGAAAAAGCCGGCTGGAAACATACAGGGCGTGGTTGGAGCAGACCTGAGTTAAGAGCCCCTGATGGCAAACAGGAAGAGCACATCCGGCACGGTGTAGGCTTCGCCTGCGGCTTCAAGAATGTTGGTTTCTCGTTCGGTGCGCCGGAGCAGTGCTCAGCGGAGATCGAATTACACGGCGTGTCTGAGATTGAGGAAGTCGTCCTGCATCACGCAGGGGCGGAAGTCGGGCAAGGGGCGCATACGGCGATGGTTCAAATGACCGCTGAGGCGGTCGGTGTCCCGATCGAGAAGGTCCGCTTGATTGTCTCGGATACGGCGCAGACCGCAGATTCGGGATCCGCATCCGCCTCGCGGTTGACTTTCATGACAGGAAACGCGATCCGGGGTGCTGCTGAAGAAGCACTGGAAAAGTGGAAAGATGGGGAGCGACCGGCTATCGCTTTTTATCAGTACCGTCCACCAGCGACGACGCCTCTTGACCCGAAAACAGGTAAGTCGGAACCCAATTTTGCGTATGGTTATGTCGCTCAGGTTGTCTCGGTTGAGGTGGACACAGAGACCGGCGCCATCCGCATCCTTGAAGTTATCTCTGCCAATGATGTAGGGCAGGCGATCAACCCGCAGTTGGTTGAAGGGCAGATCGAGGGAGCCGTCGTCCAGGCGGTTGGCTATGCAGTTCTGGAGGATTTTCAACAGGAGGGGGGTTACGTCCAGACCGGTCAACTCTCGACCTATCTCATTCCCACTGTGTTGGACATCCCGGACAAGGTCGAATCGCTGATTCTTGAGTATCCCGACCCTATTGGACCCTGGGGGGCGCGGGGGATGGCTGAGATGCCCTTCATCCCATTAGCACCAGCCGTCATCGCCGCGGTTCATGATGCGCTCGGCACCTGGTTTGATTCGTTTCCACTGACGCCCGAGCGAGTCCTGCGCGGCATAGGAAAGATCCAATAAGCGTGGAAATTGAAAGACCACTCATCATACTTCGTGGTGGGGGTGACCTGGCGACAGGGGTCGCAGTGCGCCTGCATCGCTGTGGATTCGACATTGTCGTACTCGAGATTCAGCAGCCCCTGACAGTCCGGCGACGCGTCGCTTTTGCCGAAGCTGTTTATGCGGGTGAGATCGAAGTGGGGGGAGTCCGAAGTGTCTTCGTCTCTGATTCCGGGCAAATCTCACAGCTTTGCTCCGAACGAGTCGTTCCGGTGCTAGTCGATCCTGCAGCGAACTTGTGCGCACAGATCAACGCAACAGCTCTGGTCGACGGGCGCATGCGTAAAACTCCGCCGGAGACGACTCTGGATCCATCCCTGTTCACGATCGGACTCGGACCGGGTTTCACAGCCGGGCTCAACTGTCATGCTGTGGTTGAGACCAACCGGGGGCACAATATGGGGCGAGTTATCTGGCAGGGGAGCGCTGAGCCGGATACGAAAGTCCCGGAAGCAGTGGCAGGGTTCGATGTGGATCGGGTACTGCGGGCGCCTGTCAGCGGGCTTCTGGAGGGCGGCAAGGAGATTGGCTCCATGATCCGGGCTGGTGAGGAGATTGCCCGTGTCGGTGGCGCACCGATCGCAGCCCCCTTCGATGGCGTGCTGCGAGGGCTGGTGCATGACGACGTGCACGTCGAAGAGGCAGCGAAAATTGGCGACCTGGATCCACGCGGTGAACCATCCTATTGCTTCTCGATTTCAGATAAAGCACTCGCCGTCGGCGGCGGAGTACTAGAAGCGCTGCTCTCACAGCCCCAGTTACGAAGATTGCTGAGCGGATAAGATGGAATTAACGAAAGCCCTACGTATTTTTCCGGGGCAGATCGTGGCTTTCGTTGGCGCAGGTGGAAAATCTACGAGCATCCGCCGGCTGATCGAAGAACTGACTCCTAAGACGCCTGTTCTCATCACAACAACCACAAAATTAGCGCTGGATCAAACAGATCTTGCTGTTCAACATATCATCCTTCGCTCCAAGGAGGATGTGAGCCTCTTCCCCGCGCTTCTTCAGGAGCAAAGCTCCGTGCTCGTAACCGGTGAAAGATGGTCGGAAGAGCCGAAGTGGACTGCGCCTCCAGAGGCTTTGCTTGCGGTTCTGATGCCCATAGCGGCTGCTTCGGGTGCCGTGGTTCTGATTGAGGCGGATGGCGCACGAGGCCGCTCATTGAAAGCGCCTGCGGAGCATGAACCGGTCATTCCTCAGGTCGTCGATCTCGTCGTGCCGGTGATGGGTCTTGATGTACTTGGGGAAAAACTGGAAGGTGATTTGGTTTATCGACCAGAGCTGGTCAGAGCACTTTTGGAAATTCAGAAGGATCAAATTATTCAACCCGCGGATGCGGCTAGGATCCTGGCGCACAAAAATGGAGCATTGAAAGACGTGCCGCCGGGCGCGCAGGTGCGGGTAATATTGAATAAGGCTGAGACGCAAAAAGCGGTGGAGCAGGGGCGTGAAATCGCCAAGCAAACCCTGAAGACCGGTCGCATCGGATCGGTCATTTTGGCGCAGGTACGGCAGGCGGACCCGGTTGTGGAAGCTCATGGGCGGATTGCCGGAATCATATTAGCGGGCGGTGGATCGCAGCGTTTTGGCCGACCGAAACTCTTAGAGCTTTGGGATGGTGAAGCTCTAATACGAAGGTCAGTCTGTGCTGCGAAGGATGCGGGGCTCGACCCTATTGTTGTTGTACTCGGCGCAGATGGGCCGGCTGTAAGAGATGCCTTAAGTAAGCTTGCGGTTCAAATCGCCAACAACCCCGACTGGGCTGAGGGGCAAAGCAGCTCCGTGCGCGCAGGTCTTAAGAAGCTGGCGTCCAATGTTGATGGCGCAGTTTTCCTCCTGGCGGATATGCCTCTTGTTGACGCTGAACTTGTTTCCACTCTGGTGGAAACACAGCGCAGGTCGATGGCGCCGATTGTGGCGCCTTGGACCGGTGAGCGATGGGGAAATCCTGTTCTTTTCGACCGGACGACATTCGAAGCGCTGAGTCGGATTCGCGGCGATCAAGGGGGACGAGCGTTATTCAAAAAGTATTCTGTCGAGGCTGTCCCCTGGGGACAGTCAGCGATGCTCGATATTGATACCCCTGATGATCTCGACACGATCAGAGCTATGTAACCGTTGATCTAAGGCGACCCTGATGGAAGGATCGTAAGCTGCGTTGACCTGTTATTTGCAAGAATGCTATAATCGTTGCATGGTGGTCCAAGGTTCACGCTTACTGGTTCCGAACAACAACCCCGATCCGAATCAACATCGGGCGTGGGGTTCATGGATGAAGTGAACGGATTGTAGAATGAACCTGCCGCCGCCCGATGTCACTGAGACCGGGCGGTGTATTTTTTTCCGTAGGGAGGCACGATGCTTAAGACTCATGATTGTGGCGAGCTGAAATCAGATCATATAGGTCAACTGGTAACACTTGCTGGGTGGGTGAACCGACGTCGGGATCACGGTGGGGTGACGTTCATCGACCTGCGCGATCGCTCGGGAATTGCACAGATCGTCGCTAATCCAGAGATATCTCCTGAGGCGCATGAAACTGCGGTTGAGATTCGCAATGAATGGGTGCTGCAGATCGAGGGGATTGTTCGAAGTCGACCGGAGGGGATGGTAAACCCTGATCTGCCTTCCGGTGAGATTGAGGTGGAAACCCAGAAGATTGTCGTTTTGAACCCTGCGAAAACGCCTCCGTTTGCGATCAACGAAGAGACGGAAGTCGACGAGATGGTTCGCCTGAAGTATCGGTATCTAGACCTCAGGCGTGAGCGTATGAAGGGCAACCTGGAACTTCGCCATAAGGTGATCAAGTACATTCGTGATTTTCTCAGTGAGCGCGACTTCTGGGAAGTGGAGACACCTATTCTGTTCAAGACTACACCCGAAGGAGCGCGGGATTACCTGGTTCCCTCTCGCGTTCACCCGGGTGAGTTCTTCGCCTTACCGCAATCACCTCAACAGCTCAAGCAGC
Source organism: uncultured Anaerolineales bacterium (assembly GCA_965195195.1). Taxonomy (GTDB): domain Bacteria; phylum Chloroflexota; class Anaerolineae; order Anaerolineales; family E44-bin32; genus E44-bin32. The sequence goes on from CBDAFF010000094.1 coordinate 34,090, forward strand.
TGCTGATGGTTGCAGGTGTTGAGCGCTATTTCCAGATCGCCCGCTGTTTCCGTGATGAAGATCAGCGCGGAGATCGCCAACCGGAGTTCACACAGTTGGATCTCGAGATGTCCTTCGTCGATCGTGAGGACGTGATGATGCTTTCGGAGGAGTTGTTCACCACGATGGTGGAGAAGCTGCTCCCCGAGAGAAAAATGATGAACAAACCCTGGCCTCGGCTCACTTACCACCAGGCGCTAGAACGCTTTGGGCGAGATGCACCGGATATCCGTTTTGGACTTGAGTTGAAAGACGTGACGGATTTAGCGGTGGAGTCGGGTTTCCAGGTGTTTGAAAAGGTAGTCGAGAAGGGCGGAGAAGTCCGAGGTTTAAATGTTAAAGGATCTGGGAGCTTCAGCCGGAAGGAAATCGAGAAGCTGACAGCTTTCGTCGCGCAATTTGGAGCCAAGGGTTTAGCCTACCTCGCGCTTGACGAGAAAGGAGAACATCGGTCTTCCTTTGCCAAGTTCCTCGCGGAGGATCGGATTAAGGCTTTGCTGCACAGGCTGGAAGCCGAACCCGGCGATCTACTCCTATTTGTAGCCGATAAACCGGCGGTTGTCTTCGAATCCTTAGGGCGCTTACGCGTCCACCTCGGCGAGCGTCTAGGCTTGCTGGATCCGAAGATTCTTGCTTTTGCATGGGTGATTGATTTTCCCTTTGTGGGGTGGAATGAGGATGAGAAGCGTTGGGATCCGAGTCACCATCTCTTCACCGCACCGATGCCAGAGGACCTTTCGTGGCTGGACTCTGAACCCGGCAAAGCACGCGGTCAGCAATATGACATGGTGCTCAACGGGTTGGAGGTTGGTGGCGGGAGCATCCGTATCCACGATCGAAAACTGCAGGAGAAGGTATTCGCTTTAATCGGTCTTGAGCCCGATGTCGCTCAGGAGCGATTCGGCCATATGCTTGAGGCTTTTGAGTTCGGGACTCCACCCCATGGCGGCATCGCGCCGGGGATCGACCGGCTCGTTCGCGTCTTTGCCGGAGAGGATCATATCCGTGAGGTTATCGCTTTCCCGAAGAATCAAGCAGCACGCGATGTCATGGCAGATGCCCCCTCACCGGCTGAGCCCAATCAATTGAAGGAGCTTCATTTGAGGGTTATTGACGAGGATTAATGGTGAAATATTGCCAACTAGAATTGAACGTGGTATACCCATATTAGTCCCTGCTGTGTTCGTGATGCAGCAAGAGGTTTTGAGCCAACACTTGATAAATGGGGTTCGTTGTCCGGTGGATTACGCGATAGGCTTCGGCCAAGGCGAAAGTCACGGGTAGGATCCCGCCTGCAATAGCAGGTTCAAAATCAAGCAGCACACGGCATGGCGGGGCAGTAATTATCATAAGCGGTGGAGGTTTCCTCCACCGCTTTTATTAGTAATCCCAGAATACCCGTCAGCTTGCTGGCGGGATGAATGGGCAAGCAGGGGGTTGGGGGCGGCAGCCCCCATGACGATTGTTCTGCGGTGAATGCCCCGTAGCTTGCTGCGGGGTAATTTACTTATATCCGTCAGGGTTATCCTGAGGCGAGCATCGATTTATAAATGCAGTTAAGTTCACCCCTTAATGTCATTGCGAGCGAAGCGGAGCAATCTCCTCCATTCTAGCGCGGAGATTGAGATCCTTCGGCTTCGCCCCCGAACCCCTCTCCGCTTGGCTTCGGGGGCGCTTGGCGAAACCGGGAACTTCGCTCAGGACAGGCGTCGCCCTGACGGGCTCTTCGCAATGACAAGCGCGGGGAGGGTTCAGCACTAATAAGTATGGGGAATCAACCAGGAAAAACACGCTTATGTGGTTTGGCTTGCGAGCCATCTTAATCTCGGGTAGACTTCCGTAATTCCCAAGAAATCATCTCTAGCAACACACTACAGGAACAGAAATTATGGCAGGTGAGCGTGATAAGGCGCTAGAAGCTGCGGTAACAGAGATTAAAAAGCGCTACGGAGACGGTGCGGTGATGCGGCTGGGGGAAGCGCATCATCTGGAAGTGGAAGCGATACCGACGGGCTCACTGTCGCTTGACCTTGCGCTGGGAGTGGGCGGCATCCCCCGCGGGCGGGTGACCGAGATCTACGGCCCGGAAGCCTCGGGCAAGACCACACTGGCACAGCACATCGTCGCCGAAGCGCAAAAGATGGGCGGAGTATGTGCCTTCATCGACATGGAGCATGCGCTCGATCCGGCGTATGCGGCGCGCTGCGGTGTGGATGTGGATGAGCTGTATATAGCGCAACCAGATACGGGCGAACAGGCGCTGGAGATCGGCGAGACACTGGTGAGAAGTGGGGCGGTGGCAGTGGTGGTGGTGGACAGTGTGGCGGCGTTGGTGCCGCGGTCGGAGATCGAGGGGGATATGGGCGATGCG
>CBDAFF010000095.1:0-7615 GCA_965195195.1 uncultured Anaerolineales bacterium
ATCGACCATTTAAAAACCATGGGCCGTGTTTATCAACAGCATCTTGGTGCAGGGGGAAAGCCGATCAGAGTCGCTGTTGTTGGTCCGCGAGAGATAATCGCGTCATGGCCGAAGGGTGTTCTTGTGATTAATGAATTCGAGATGGATACGTTGCTCACCAGTGATTATGCCGAAGCCAAAAGTTGGCTCACAAGGGGGAGGTCTGTCTAAAGAAAATCGAAGCAACCAGCAAGCCAACCATCACGTTCGGATCCTGTTCCACCGTCGAGAAATCCGGGAGACGTAGATATTGAAGGTGTGTCAAAGGGTGGAATGCAGGGAGATCATTTATAGCCTATAGGGTAAAACAAACCAAAAGGAGAATGCCATGAGTAGAAAAATTAAGAAAACAAACGTAGACGGATCGATTCTTCCCTTCCCGCAGACTCAAGTCTACGGATTATGAGTGACATATTTAGATCTGTTACGAAAGAAAGAAATAAGCGCCGCTTGTGTTAAAAATGTGACACAACAAAATCAACCAACCATATTATCAAAGTAAAGGAGAAAATCATGAATAAGATTAGCCCGGAAGAAGCCAAGCAAATTGCAGAAGAGGCCTATATCTTTGCCTACCCCATGTTGGACAACTACAAAATGATGTTTGCCCAGGCTATTTACAAGCAATCACCGGCCTATGAAGCACCTTTTAACCAATTTAAGTACCTGTCAATATTACGGGGGCCTGAGTATACAACGATTGTGCGCCCCAATAATGACACCTTCTATTCGATAGTATGGCTGGATTTGAGAGCCGAACCGATCATAATCCAGGTTCCGGCCATCCAGGATAAGCGCTATTACGCCTTCCAGTTGATTGATCTGTATACCCACAATTTTGACTATATCGGCACCAGGGCCACTGGTTTTGATGCCGGAACTTTTATGATCGCCGCTGCCAATTGGCAAGGCGAGAAGCCAGAGAGCGTCAAACAGGTCATACGTACTGGGAGCAACTTCGCAGTGGCATTAGGCAGAACCCAGGTTTATGGGCCCGATGATGTCGAGGCAGTAATAGCTGTCCAGAAGGGCTTTAAAGCCATGCCACTCAGCCAGTTCATGGGTACGGATGCACCCGCTCCTGCAGAGTCAATTGATTTCCCGGTATGGAATCCCAAGCAGTTCAAATCCGCGGGATTCATCAGTTATTTAAACTTCCTACTGGGCCAGCTTAAACTACATCCCAGCGAATCGGAACTATTCGAACGGTTTTTGAAAATCGGGATTGGACCTGACGAAGCTTTCGACCCCGGAAAAGTTGAGCCGGAAATGCTGGCAGCCATTGAAGCCGGTGTAGGGGACGCTTTGCTGAAGATTGAAGAAAAAACGAAAACGCTTGGGGAGCAAAATAACGGTTGGATGCAGATTTCTGGTGTGTTTGGCGCCCGTGAGGCTATGCAGGGAAAATATCTGACCCGCGCCGCCGCCGCTTCTTTTGGCTTGTGGGGCAATACTCTCGAGGAGGCCTTTTATCCTGCATGCTCGCTGGATGCCGACGATGAGGCGCTCGACACCTCGAAATACAATTACGTGCTGCACTTCGAAGCTGATCAGCTTCCACCGGTCAAAGCCTTTTGGTCATTGTCCATGTATAAACTGCCTGAACAGCTGTTTATTGAAAACCCCATCAATCGGTATGTCATCAGTTCGGCTACCAAAGGATTAAAGTATGGCGATGATGGTTCTCTGACTGTCAACCTGCAGCATGAATCGCCCGGTGCGGAGGCAGAATCCAACTGGCTGCCTGCACCCGATGGCCCATTCTCATTGCAGGCACGCCTCTACTGGCCCGAGCCGGAGGCGTTGGACCCATTGTATGTGCTGCCGCCGGTGCGTAAGGCGTAGTGCACAAAATCAATCGACCATATTATCAAATGTAAAGGAGACAAAAAATAACAATGACCACTGAACATAATTACGACAGTTATATCAAGGGGTTCAAACCCTTCTACTTCATTTCATTCCTGATGGCCATGGTCTGGGTGGGGATTCAGCCGGTCCTGGTCCCGACGTTTGTCCTCGCCCAAACCGGCTCGGCCGCAGATGTGGCGCTGGTGCTTACGCTCATGTCCCTGGGGGCTTTGTCGGTGCCGTTGTTAACCGGCGCCGCAGACAAGTATCGCGCCCACCGGGAAGTGCAGTTAATCTGCCTGCTGTTGTTTGCGTTCAGCTACTTACTGCTGGCCTTTACGCAACGACCGATCGTTTTTGCCCTGATGGGTCTGTTGACTGGGGTCGGTATCGGGGGCGCGTCTGTGTTTAGCTCCGTCTTTATCGTCGGTGGCGGGTATTCGGAAGCGGCGCAAACCAACGGTTTGGCTCGGGGCAGCCGCTTATGGCTCGCCGGTCAGGTGCTCGGCGCGGCCTTGATTGCTGGCATGCTGGCCGCAGGCTTGTCATTTCAACTCATGTTCGCGGTTGCCGCTGCCATTCTGGTTGCCGCCACGGTGCTCGCCTTTTTTACCACCAAGCCATTGGCGGAACGAGTGCTGGCCACAGCCGACCAACAGGCAGCCGCCAGCAGCCAGACAGGAGGTGCGGACAAGGAACATCTCAACTGGAAAGAGATGCTTTTCTCTCCGTTTGGCATGACGATAATGGCCATTCTGCTGGTTTACGGCGGTTGGCAGGCGTTGAACGGGCAGTATTCCAACTACTTTTATGGCGCTTTCGGCATCGAACCAGAACTATCAGCTTCAGCGAATTCGTTGGGTGCCTTGCTCGGCCTTGTCACTGTTGGATTTTTCGCCAAATGGATGACCAAATCGGGGGCTTTGCCCCAATTCAATTTCCACTCCCTGGCTCGTGTGGTCGGAGCACTTGTATTGATAGGTCTCGGCTTCTTCCTGGTAGCAGGGACTAATCTAGCCACATGGCTGCCCTTACTGATCTACATCTTGTTGATGCAACTGCGCCCGGTTCAGGATCTCGCTTATGCCACAATGGCTGCCCGTACTGCTCCCGGTGGTGCGGCGACAGCCCAGGGTATTCTCTCCCTGGCTTTCGCATTAGGCATGATCCTTGGTAATCTGACCACCGGCATTGTGGCTGAAAACATCGGTTGGGTGTGGGTTCCGGCCTCAATGGCCATCCTCTGTGGTGCCGCACTGGTAATGGGCTTGCGCGGCCGCAAAGTCCGTGCCCGACTCCTGGCTGAAGTGGCAGGTGAGAAAGAAGCCGCCGCCAGATCGCGGCACTTTAGTCAACAGTAACATGCAAAATCAACCAACCATATTATCAAAGTAAAGGAGAAACTCATGACCAAGCTCACTCGCCAAGAGATCGAAGGAATCGCAGAAGAGGCGTACATCTATGCCTTCCCGATGTTGATGGGATACCGCTTCGCCTATGCAACATTTCTGCAACCCGCCTCGCCGGCATATCGCGGCCCGGTCAACGCCGGTCCGTTTGGGGAAGCGGTCACGTTGGATCACACGTTCAAGGATGTGATCACCCCGAATGCCGATACCCCCTACTCGATGGGGATGCTGGATCTGCGGGGCGGCCCGATTGTGCTCACGGTGCCAGAGGTGATGGATCGATACTATGTGATGCAGTTCGAGGATCTGCTAGGCTGCAACGAGCTCTTCATCGGCAGCCGCGCAACAGGCAGCGCGGCCGGTTCGTATTTTTTGATGGGGCCAACCTGGGAGGGCGAGACGCCAGATGGATTCTCCGGTTCGTTTCGCTTTGAGACAGAGCTCGTGTTCCTGCTTGGCCGCACCCAATTACTAAGCCCTGATGATCAGCCCGCGCTCGCTGAAGTGATGCACCAGTATCGCCTGGAGCCGTATGAGGTGTTTCAGGGAGGAGAAGCCCCAACCCTGCCTCCGTTCGATTGGCCGCACTGGGATGATGCGACTTCCCGTGATGAGCGTTTTATCGGGTATCTGAACGCCTTGCTGCCCCTGTGTGAGCCAATCCACCCAAGCGAAACGGAGATGTTTGCCCGATTCGCCTCAATTGGAATCGGCCCCGGCGTATCGTTTGACCCTGACGCATTGAGCGATGAACAGCGTCAGGCCATCGTACAAGGCATTGCCGCAGCCATAGAAACATTCGCACGAACGCTTCAAGAAATTGGGCGGACTGTTAACGCCTGGACGATGGCGGCGGTGTTCGGAAACCGTGCGTTCTTCAACGGCAATTATGCCTTACGCGCCGTAGCCGCCCAGCTTGGATGGGGGGGCAACGACCAGATCGAGGCGTTCTATCCAACGGCGCGTGTTGATGCTAACGGCGAAACCTTTAACGGGGCTCACGCTTATCAGCTCCGATGGGAGAGTGACCCGCCCGTGAATGCGTTCTGGTCAATCACTATGTACGACAAGTCGTATGACGGCGCGGCTGGCTATCTGGTGAAAAACCCCATCAATCGCTACCTGATCAACTCGACAACGAAAGGGCTTATACGGGATGCAGATGGCGGCCTGACGATTACAGTGCAACATGCTGAACCTGATGATGCGGTTAAACGGGCGAATTGGCTTCCCGCACCAGAAGGAGAGTTCTACTTGCCCCTGCGCTTGTACTGGCCGAAACCCGCCGCTCTCGATGGCACCTGGGAGCCGCCGCTGGTTGAACGTATGGATTGATCAAAGATAAGCAGTCCCTTAAGCAAGTTGAAGAGCTTCAAGATTGGCAGACCTGCGAGGTCTGCCAGTCATCAAAATCGATTCACAAAGGAGAAAGAATCATGACAGAAATAATGGAAACCCTGAATAACCTATCTATGTTGATCTTTGTGATTGGCAGTATGGCCGGCATGGGCCTGAGCCTCAAGATCAAGCAGATCCTCGCCCCGCTTAAGAACATCAAGTTGGTGGTCATGGCCCTGGTGGTCAACTTTATCCTGGTACCTCTTCTGGCCTATCTCATCACCTCGGTGCTGCCGCTCGATGAATCGCTGCGCATCGGCCTGATCTTGTTGTCCACGGCCGCGGGCGCCCCTTTCGTGCCCAAGCTGGCGGAAGTCGCCAAAGGCAATATCGCCTTTTCGGTGGGCTTGATGGTGCTGTTGATGATCGTAACTATCATCTACCTACCCATCGTACTGCCCCTGCTGTTGGGCGGCGTTGAAGTCAACCCCTGGGATATCGCCAAATCCCTGATCGCACTGATGTTGATTCCCCTGGCAATCGGGCTGTTCATCAACGCCCGTTACGAGGAAACCGCGGTCAAGATGCAGCCCACCTTAGGGCAGGCTTCCAATATCGCCCTCCTGGCCTTGATTGTGCTGGGAACTGTGCTCAACTTCAAGGACATGATCGGCCTGGTGGGATCGTGGGGAATCCTGGCCGGAGTCATCTTTATCGTCGTGGCGGCAGGGATCGGTTACTTCCTGGGCGGATCGGATAGCGGCATCAAAAGCGTGATGGGCATGGGCGCTGGGCAGCGTAATATTTCCGCCGCCCTGGTCGTCGCCATGCAGAGCTTTGGCATGGATGTGGTCACCTACTTGATGGTCCTTTCCGTCGTTGGTTTGGTGATCCTGATGCCACTGGCAGGGGAATTAGGGAAGAGGTCCAAATCAACTCCTGTCCAGGCACTGGACTGAGGCTTTGCATGGAATTGAGCAGGACTGGCGTTCCTGGCAGGAACGCCAGTCCTGAACCGTTGGCTGCAGCACAAGGAGGCAGGAGGGTGAATGGCAAGCAGGTTGGTCAGGGCCGTATTGAACGCTCTGTTCCGGGCGGCTTTACTGCATCGGAAACCTTCGATATCGGCGTCGATCTGGGTTCGCCCGTAGCGCTGGATTACTACGAGCGCGCCCCCTTCAAGTTCAACGGCAAGATTGAAAAGATCAACATCAAGTACATCTAGTTTCACGAGTGGCCTGGCAGGTTGCCGAGTACGACGGCAACCTGCCAGGCCCGAGAACCATGACAGCATCCGCCCTGAAAACGGTCACTGAATCGGGATTGGGCTCCGGAAGGAGCCAGATTGAAAGGATGTTGGACAGGTCGTAGAGAAACTTGGTTCAACAACTCGATGAACCCATTGGAGGTAGGATTGTGACCAGAGACGCAGCTTCAGAGAAACATTGGGTTCCCGATCTCATCGCCGGGTTTACGACCGGAATTGCCAATATTCCAGACACAATGGCCACTGCAATTCTGGCCGGAACCAATCCCGTCTACGGCTTGTATGCCTTAATGGTTGGTACACCCGTTGGGGCGTTACTGACCAGTTCCCAGTTCATGAGTATAACCACAACCAGTGCCACTGCTCTCATCGTTCTCTCCTCCTTGCGGGGTTTTTCCGGTGAAGATCAGATCCAGGCTCTCTTTACACTGACGTTGATGGTGGGACTTTTCGCATTGCTGGCCGGGGTTTTAAAGCTGGGTCGATTGATGCGCTTTGTCTCCAACTCGGTCATGATCGGGTTCATGTCGGGTGTTTCGGTTGTGATCATCCTCTCCCAATTGGGTGATTTTTCCGGTTTTTCGAGCTCGTACAGCAACAAAGTGGCTCAGACGGTTGATTTGCTTCTCCACCTGGATCAGGTGGATCTGCGAACATTGGCCATCGGGATGCTATCCGTGGTTATCATCCTCGTTTTGAATCGGACTCGTCTGGGTACCTTCTCCATGCTCTTTGCCATGGTGTTGGCCACGGTTGCGACGATGCTGTTCGGTTGGGATGGTGTGCAGACTGTGGGTGATGTGGCGGCCATCCCGGGCTCACTGCCACTGCCGAGGCTGCCGGAGCTCTCCTTTATTCCTAGTTTGATCCTGCCGGCTATATCGATAGCCATTGTGGCTATGGTGCAAGGCGCTGGGGTTAGCAAAAGCTATGCCAACCCGGACGGTCGCTATCCGGAAGTCTCGCGTGATTTTGTCGGGACGGGCATAGCCAACGTAGCTGCCAGCCTGTTCCAGGGTATGCCGATGGGTGGTTCAGTGGGCTCCACTGCCTTGAACGTTAATGCTGGGGCTAAGACACGATGGGCTAATATCTTCTCTGGTTTGGTGGTTGCCGTTGTCGTGGTTTTATTCAGCCGGGCCGTCAGTTTTGTGGTCATGCCCGCCATGGCTGCTTTGCTCATCGTTTCGGGCGTGCAATCTATTCAAGTGGGAGAGGTTCGTGAGATCTGGTACGTGGCATGGGGATCAAAATTGGTGATGACGATCACTTTTATTTCCACGATGATCATGCCGGTGCACCAGGCTGTGTTCGTTGGTGTGGTGCTTTCTATCCTGATTTACTTCGTCAGCGCCTCTAGCGTGGTGAGTGTGGTTGAACTCGTTCGTACTCCAGAAGGCGCCTACCGGGAGCAGAATCCACCGCAAGTGTTACCCAGCCATGAGATTACCATCCTGCAGATTCAGGGCAGTATCTTCTTCGCTGCAGTCGACAAGTTGGAAACCATGGTGCCCACCGCCCGCGGATCTGAACGCCCAGTCGTAATTCTTCGAATGCGGGGCTACGACACCCTCAACAGCACCTTTATCAATTTTATCCAGCGTTATGTGGATCAGTTGAAGAGCGTCCAGGGAACGTTGATGCTAGAGGGTGTGTATGATACGGTCAAAGAACAGCTGGACCGCACGGGGGTTACCCAGGATGTTCTTGG